>NZ_QICQ01000014.1 GCF_003201195.1 Nitrosomonas eutropha
TCGGTGCATCGTGGGTGAATTCCCGCTTCCGCCACTTCGCTACCGTTTTTGGATTAATCCCATGCCGCTTGGCCAGAACATTCAGACTCTCTTGACTATTTTGTATCGCTCGACGCACCGCCGCTGTCGTGCGGGCGCTTCCGTGTAATATCTGTCCCATAAATCATCCCTCCGTAGCTGGTTATATGTTACACCAGCACACCGTGGGACTAAACATCTAGGGTCTGTTCCTATTTGATCTCAATATTGATTTAAAGAAGTAAGCTCGTATCTTCGTAGCTCTCACCAACAATACGAACTTGCAATGCCCCGATTACTGCCCAATGCTGAGCTCTGGTCAAAGCCACTGACCATTTTGCTTCACAATCACCTCTACAACAAGCAAGATTTGCTGTATGACTGTCGAAGGCATACTGTACCGCAGTGGTACCGGTTCATTCGGGAGCTGGAGCAAGGTTTATAAACGATTCACCGCCTGATCTGCCAGCGGAAAATGGCTCAAGGTATTTCAGGCTCTGGTGGTTGAGCCGGACATGGAGCGGGTTTTTATCGATGGTAGCTATCAAGGCTCACCAGCACAGTGTGAGCGGTAAGGATAAGGCAGTCGGAAAAAGCCGGGGCGGTGCAAAATTCACATGGCGGTAGATACCCACGGACTTCCCCCATCGCATTCGATATTACCGGTAGTCAGATCAATGATTGCACACACGCATTGGCTTTGCGCTCCAGGCTGGGCGCGGCTCAATCCATTATCGCAGACAAAGGACTATGACAGTTAGGCCATTCACGATCAAAGCGAACAACAAGGTGCCAAGGCAGTCATTCCAGGGAAGGGGTAACTCCAAAACAGATAATGCAGATCCGGAGCGAGGACTATACCGGTACCGACACCTGGTAAAAAATATTTTCGCACGGTTGAAACAGTGCCGGGCGGTGGTCCTGTGCTTTGATAAATTCAAACAAAACCACGAAAGCCTCGTGGCTATGGTTTGTACCTTCCTGTGGTTACCAATGTGAAATGGGAACAGGGCCATAGCAATCAAGAAAAAAACACAGCAGTAACAAACCACACTGCCTGTTGTGTAACTGTCCCGTAAAAATTCCATGCTAAAATAAAAAGCAGTTACGGGCGTGCTATCGAGCCCAAACAATGTCAGCTTCCCTGTCTTCTCTGTACCTCGCAGCTGATGTGTTTTGCGCTGCAATAATTATTGCGTTCGCGAGAAAACCCGGTATTTTTGCCACTGGTACCTGACTGCAACCAATAATGAAGGCAGAAACAGGGATTGTTTATCTTTACTGCCGATAGCATTCCGGACATCCCGAGAAACTTCACGGAGTCATTTTTCCTTGCCCATTTCTCAACTGATATTTCTGATATCAAATAATCATGCAGCTGATACGCGCACTTCATTGATTCTTATAACGGCTTCCAGCCAACAAACACGATTACCGGTTCAGCCATGACTGAAGAACATCACGAAAATCAGGACGAAAACCTGGAAAGCAAACTGCAGAAAATTATCTCCCTACTGCAAAGATACAAACTGGTAGAAGGTTTCGTTCGTCTGCAGGATACCCCAGAGCCAGAATTGATTGAATCAATCATACAAAAACAGAATCTCGCCAATCTACGTGGAGCGCTGGATAAACTTCATCCGGCAGATATTGCCCGTATTCTGGAGATGATCCCACTCGAAGATCGCTTGATCGTCTGGAGATTTGTCAAGGCTGAGCATGATGGTGAGGTACTGCTCGAAGTCTCCGATGCCGTTCGCCAGACGCTGATCGAGGATATGGACAGCGAGGAGCTGGTTGCCGCGGCAGAGCAGCTGGATGCAGACGAAATTGCCGATCTGGCACCGGATTTGCCCAGCGACGTCATGGAAGATGTTTTCCGGGCATTGCCCATGGAAGAACGTGAGCAACTGCGTGCAGCCATGTCCTTCTCTGAAGATGCAGTGGGCGCGCTGATGGATTTTGATGTCATTATCGTACGTGGAAATGTGCGTATCGAGGTTGTTCTCCGCTATTTACGCCGACTTGGTGAATTGCCGGATCACACCGATCAGCTGTTTGTAGTTGATCGTAACGAACACCTGCAAGGAACTCTGTTGTTGAACCGATTGCTGGTTAGCGATCCAAACACCACCGTAACTGAAGTCATGACGCCTAAAACAGTCAAATTCCTTCCAGATGATAAGGCTGAACAGGCAACAGATGCATTTGAACGTTACGATCTGATAACAGCTGCAGTTGTTTCCCCGGAAGGAAAGCTGCTAGGCAGAGTAACTGTTAATGCGGTCATTGATTTCATGCGTGAAAAGGCTGATCTTGAAGCACGCAATCAGGTCGGGTTAAGCGAAGAAGAAGATTTATTCGCTCCCGTCTGGAAAAGTGTCCGCAACCGGTGGGCCTGGCTAGCGATCAATCTGGTTACAGCATTCTTTGCTTCCCGCGTGATCGGACTTTTTGAAAATTCAATTGAAAAACTGGTTGCACTGGCTGCCCTGATGCCTATCGTAGCCGGTGTTGGCGGTAACTCCGGCAATCAAACGATCACCATGATCGTGCGCGCCCTTGCACTGGGGCAGGTCAGTCAAGGCAGCACCCTCAAACTGATCACCAAGGAAATCAGTGTCAGTATCGTTAATGGTATCGTCTGGGGAGGGCTCGTAGGGGTATTTACTTATGCCATCTATCAGAATATACAGCTCGGCCTGGTAATGTCGCTTGCCATGCTGTTAAACCTCCTTCTCGCTGCATTTGTCGGGGTACTCATCCCGCTGACACGCAAAAAACTGGGGCGTGATCCAGCACTTGGCTCCAGTGTCATGATTACTGCCGTCACTGATAGTGGAGGATTTTTCATTTTTCTGGGGCTGGCAACACTTTTTTTGCTGTAATTTTCCAGAATCACCCGTTCCGCCTGGCACGAGCGCTCTTACCAGGAAATACTGACAAATAAAACTTGTAGATCAGATGTGGCAACAGGCGATACAACGGCATGCGCAGCCAGTGGCTGCGCAAGTAGAGCAACAAACGCGCGAGTTCCGCCCGTTTTGATGGCTGATCAGGATGTTGCGGCAGCAACGCCAGCGGCACGCAATTATGCATGATGCGTAATGCCAGCCAGCCAGGTTGATGATTTAACCGTTTTTTCAGTTGATCCGGAACCGATGAGTGCAGTAATAAACGACTAAAATAGAGGCTGTAAAAAAGCGGTCTACCCAGCCCAAGCCGGTTGGCGCGATTGATCAGCTTCTCCTGGAAAGACAACTGTTGCTGGCTGAAAAATTGCAAAATTTCATGAAAATCCAGCAAGTGACGTAGATCATCGGCCAATTCATTGTTCTGAAACAGATTGACTGCGCAGTGTAACAGCATGTCTTCCGGACTCAGCACATAAACACCTTCATCCTCCACTTTGATCGCTGCTTCCTGGAACGGTAGCGGATCAATTTTCAGATTGCCCAGCGGTGAGGAAAGCGTGTGATGCACATCCACCTCAACCCCGCGCTCAGGATGCACCAACGCAGGAATTTCATGGCTCCATTCACGGTAATAGCGTTCATCATAATTGGTGAGCGCGTGGTGCTGCCAGCCTTTTTCCGACAGCACAGATTCAATCTGACCAAGAGCTTCCTTCGAAACCAGTAAATCCAGATCAGCAAAGATGCGCCCGGCAGCGTTCGGCAAATCTTGTAGCTGATACGCCATGCCTTTAAGTACGATGATCAGGATCTCTCGGCCATCGAGCGCCCACAGTATTCGACTCAACTCCCAATTTACCGATTGCTGCTGTTTTTTTACCTGAATCAAACTGGAGCGCAACAGATTGACAGCTCGCTGCGGAATTTTATCCAGCAATCCATCTTTTTCCAGCCAGGCAGCAAGGTAACCAAGCAACTTTGCGCGTCTTGCCACTCGCAACAGCAACTCCCATTGCGAATTACTGTAATCGATCAGGACAGCAGGCCGGATAATCGCTTCCAGCAGTAACTGGTGATGATCCAGCCTGGTATCAACCTTAAACTCAGCCATCGGTCAGTTCATCCAATGCAGCCAATGCACTGTCAAAATCGGAATACACCAGTTTGCGACACTCGCAGCTCCGAACCAGTCGCGTCACCGCATCAAATGCAGTTTCCCCCAGCACTTCGTAGTTGAATGCGTTTGTTGCAAGCAACAGAAACGCCTCGGATTGTGGCAAAGACTCCAGCCGCAAAGCAGCACCAGCTACCCATTTCGGGAAAACAATCCAGCGGGGTTGGGCAGCCTCATCTACCCGCTCAATACTTTCTTGCGGTGGACGTATATGCGCAACCGTGCCCTTTAATGTGCCAGGTATTTCTGGCCCCAGTATGGCTTCTGGCAGATAATCACGAATGATTTTAATGGATTGATTTTTGAGCGGCATCAGCCGGGGAAGTGGAAAAAAATCACCGATTTCAGGAGCCATCAGTCCGAATTCATCAGAAAACAGACGATAACCACGGTGCATGAGCATAGCGCTCAAAGTTGTCTTGCCGCTGCCCGGCCAAGCCGGCAGCAGTAGCACATGGCCGTTACGTTCCACTGCGGCAGAATGAAACAGCAACAGATGATTGATGCGCATGGCAATGACAAGATTCACTCCCCATTCCAGGGTCGCCAGTGCCTGCTCTACGGAAACAGGCGGAAACGGGGAGCGGCCATCAACTTCGAATCGGATCAATCGCGCAAATGGCTGTCTGATCGAGCGCTTGGGAATGACTCGGACATGAAATTCAACAATCTCGTCCTCATCCGCCAGTGAATAGTGAGCATACATCTGGTGAAGCTGATGAATAAGTGATGGTAACCGGGTTTGAACAGATAGGTTGAACGGACCCATCTTTACCCGCAGACCTTGGCCAGCAAGCAATACACGCAATTCATCCAGTGAAAGCTGTTCGACCTTCACTCGTTTTCTTTTACCCTCTCGATCAGCCCTAGCGCCTCATAACGCTGTAAGGTCTGGGCAATTTTCCCGAAAAATTGAGTATCAGGCTGTAATGAAAAATGTACTGATAACTCCTGACAGATTGTATTGAGCCTGAGGGGAGAGCCATCAAGTATCGTCAGAATATGCAACCCCATTTCATTCAAAAAATGGGTTTTCCCGGATTCAGGCTGGAACACGGTAAATTCACCATCCCAGTTTTCTATATACAGTGACGAAAAATGAGATGAATACCAGCTATTCATTCAATTTACCACTATTGCCAATTATTATAAATCGCTGAAAAAACCTCTGCCTTGAAGAGATTGAAACGCAGTCACTGAAATCAGAATGCCTCCGCCTGTTTGGCAATTCTCTGCCTGTGTTGCCAAATCTTGCGATGCATCACCCAAGGCTGCTGTCGGATTCATGCCTAAATCATAAGTGGAGCTACTTTCTTCAATAGGACCATCTCCGGGATTGACACACACGATTCGTGCTTGTTCCAGATCATTCATCTTCTTCGCCGCCGAATCCAGATCTGTAACCGCGCCTACCAGATTACTCGTCCGTGCCAGTGCTGCCCCGCTATGTAAGGTCATGATGACGGGAATGGCAACAGTACTTTTGAGCAATCGTCTGCGAGCCGGTTGGGAAAGAAGAGCAGCCGTCGTCTGTTTACTAGCTGCATCCTGTTTCAATTGTTCCGGTATATTTTTTTCCGACATGTTCAGTCACCTCTCATGCAAAGTTTCAGGAAAAATCAGTTGCCAGTATAACAATAGCCGGCAAAAAATAAGTTCTTAATATGTCTTTAATTCTATAAACAAGCATATTTCATGCCATATCCAAACAGTATTTTTTATATCATAAAAAACAAAAAGATAAATTTATTTACCTATCTAAAAAATTCCTGGCTCACCGAGATGTAAAAAAACTCGACACCCAAATGTTTCAAAAAATGGCAACTTGTCTCAACAATAGATCCGTCGGAAATAACCTCATCCGGCTTTTGCAGCCAGCAGCATTTCTGTTTTTAGCTGATGATCCGTTCCCCAGTGTTTGTAAAGCATATGGTACAACACTGGCAACACCAGTAATGTCAGGATAGTCGAGGAAAGGATGCCACCGATCACCACTGTAGCCAATGGACGCTGCACTTCTGCACCCAGACCGGTTGCTAGCGCCATGGGAATGAAGCCAACTGCATCGGTGAGCGCAGTCATCAATACTGGCCGCAGCCGTGTCAGTGCACCAGTTTGGACAGCATCCATCAGCGCATGCCCATTCTGACGCAATTCCCGGATAAATGTCAGCATGACCAGCCCGTTCATCACTGCAATTCCTGACAGGGCGATAAATCCGATTCCAGCAGAAATAGACAGCGGAATATCACGCAACCATAAAGCCAGTATTCCACCTGTCAGTGCGAATGGCACGCCGGTAAATACCAGCATGCCATCCCGAAAATTACCGAACACAATGTAGAGCACAACAAAAATCAGCGTTAGCGCGACCGGCACCACAATTTGCAGACGTTCCGCAGCTGAAATCATTTGTTCAAACTGCCCCCCCCACGCCAGCCAATACCCTGGGGGAATCTGTATTTCTTCATTCACCAGCGTCTGCGCTTCCTTGACGAAGGAACCAAGATCACGCCCGCGCACATTGGCAGATACCACCACCCGCCGCTTCCCGTTCTCACGGCTGATCTGGTTTGGCCCCTGCGCAATTTCAAAATCGGCCACCTCGCCCAGCGTCACAAAGGCAGCTGATCCAGCTGATGGCATCTGGCCAGCCAGCATCCCCTCCTGCACCCCAGACTGAACCGGCAGACCAATCGGCAGGTAGCGTAATGCTTCAATATCCGTACGCAATGATTCGGGTAGCCGCACCTGCAGCTCAAAGCGGCGATCTCCTTCAAAAATCAAGCCTGCGCTTTTGCCACCAACCGCAATGGCCACAGTATCTTGCACATCTGCAACATTCAAACCATAACGTGAGATATTTGTGCGATTGGCTTGAATAGACAATACCGGCAATCCGGTTACTTGTTCCACTTTCACATCCGCAGCACCTGGCACGGTTGCCACCAACGCTTCAATACGTTTCCCCACAGCGAACAACTTATCCAGATCGTCGCCGAATACCTTGATCGCCACATCGGCTCTCACACCGGCGATCAACTCATTGAAACGCATTTCAACCGGCTGGGTAAATTCATAATTGTTCCCTGGTACCTGCAATACTGCCTTTTCCATTGCAGCAATCAGCTCATCCTTGGTCCGGTAGCGGCCAGACCATTCCGATCGCGGTTTTAGCATGACAAAAATATCAGCCACACTGGGAGGCATCGGATCCGTTGCAACCTCTGCCGTTCCAATCTTGCTAAATACCCGCTCCACTTCAGGAAACGATTGGATTACTTTTTCCAACTCGCTTTGCATGGTGATAGCAGTAGAAAGGCTCGTCCCGGGAATCCGGATCGCGTGCAACGCAATATCCCCTTCATTCAGGTTAGGTACAAATTCGCTGCCCAGGCGGGTTACCAATAATATCGATAAAACCATGATGACTGCAGCAACGGTAATGGTTAGGCCCTGATTGCACATAACTGTCGCGAGCATCGGCTGATAGAAGCGTTTACACCACACAACGATCCAGCTTTCCTTTTCTGCCACTTTGCCAGTCAGAAACAGGGCTATCGCTGCCGGTACAAAAGTCACCGATAGAATCAACGCACCCAGCAATGCTGCCACCACAGTAAACGCCATGGGATGAAACATCTTACCTTCGACACCAGACAAGGCAAAAATCGGCAGATAGACGATCATGATGATCACCTGTCCGTAAATCAGCGCACGCCTTACCTGCTGAGTTGCTGTGAAAACCAGTTTCAGTCGTTCTTCCCGGCTTAACGTCCGTCCCAACCTGGCTTGTTCCTGGGAAAAACAGCGGATACAGTTCTCAATGATGACGATAACGCCATCCACGATAATGCCGAAATCCAGTGCGCCCAAACTCATCAGATTAGCGCTGACGTGATTAGCCGCCATGCCGCTAAATGTAAACAGCATCGATAACGGGATAACGAGTGCGGCAATTATCGCCGCACGAATATTGCCCAGAAACAGGAACAAGACAACGATCACAAGAGAGGCCCCTTCAACCAGATTACTGGCCACGGTATGAATCGTGCCATCAATCAACGTGGTTCGATCGTACACCGGAACAGCCACCACTCCAGCTGGCAGCGAACGGTTAATTTCCATCAGTTTATTGGCAACTGCATGCGCTACGGTACGGCTATTCTCTCCGATCAGCATATGGGCAGTTCCCAGCACCACCTCTTCACTATTACGGGTAGCAGCACCTGTACGCAACTCCTTGCCAATCAGGATATCAGCCACATCCTTGATGTGCAGCGGCGTACCTTGCCTACTACCCAGCGTAATCTCGCCAATCTCATCCAGATTGGTAACCTGCCCCGGTAAACGTACCAGGTACTGCTCGCCACGCTTCTCGATGTAACCCGCCCCCAGATTGAGGTTGTTGCGCTCCAGTGCAGTAACAATTTCCTGCAGGGTCAGGCCATAAGCGATGAGTTTTTCCGGATAGGGTGTGACGTGATATTGCTTGACGAATCCGCCGATGGTGTTGATCTCTGTCACCCCTTTCACCATGCGTAATTGCGGCCGGATGATCCAGTCCTGAATTTCACGCAGATCAGTGGATGTATAGAGTGCGCCATCCGGTTTACGCGCGCCCGCAATACTTTCGACCGTCCACATGAATATTTCCCCTAAGCCAGTGGAAACAGGCCCCATTACCGGCTCGACACCAACCGGCAATTGCCCTTTCGCCTCCTGGATACGCTGACCGACCAATTGACGGGCAAAATGAATGTCGGTTCCATCCTGAAATATCACCGTTACCTGGGATAACCCGTAGCGAGACAATGAGCGTGTGTAATCCAGCCCGGGCAACCCTGCCATAATGGTTTCTACCGGGAAAGTAATGCGTTGCTCGACTTCCATGGGTGAATAGCCGGGTGCGGCCGTATTGATCTGCACCTGCACATTGGTAATGTCAGGCACGGCATCAATCGGCAATCGCTGGTAGCTATGCAAACCCAGCACGGCCATAGCCAGAACGGCCAACAACACCAATCCGCGATGGCGAATCACGACATGTAGAATATGTTCAAACATGAGTAGTATCTCCGCTCAATGTTGCCGCCAAAAACAAGATAAAACAGAAAACAGGCAATATGGCCCGGTTACGCAGACGATCAACCCATGTTTCCTCAATGCTCATGTACTGCTCCAGCCTTCCCCAGCTCTGATTTAATGATGAAGCTGTTACTCGCTGCGTAGTCTTCGCCTGCAAACAAGCCTTCGACTACCTCAGCCATCTGGCTATCGCTGCGGCCTAGTTTGAGCGGACGCATTTCGAAATACTCTCCGTAGCGACCAAACACTACCGACTGGTCATTCAGTGTCTGTATCGCTTCCAGCGACACCGCCACCGGGACTTCGACTGCTTCGGTCTGCAAATCGGCCTTGACGAACATGCCAGGGCGCCATTGTTCATCCCGATTATCGAGCTGCACCCGGGCAATAGCTGTGCGTGTTTGCTCGTCAAGCAGTGTCGTCACGTAAATTACCTTACCTTCCCGCGTCAAATCATAGGCATTTGCCCGGATGACAGCCTGCTGACCTATGTGAACCTGATGCAGATTCCGGGGGAATACCCTGACAGCCGCCCAGACTGTGGAAATGTCAGCAACGATATACGCAGTCTTATCCTCCTTGACGACCTCTCCTGTAACAATTGCTTCATCAATGACAATCCCGGAAATAGGAGAACGGATTTTATAATGCGCAATATTTTCCCAAGACAACCCGGATTCTGGTTGTACGCCCAGCGCTCGCAAGCGCTCGGCTGCCAGCTGGGTTGCTATGCTGGCTTCTTCCCGTTGCTGTTGTGCCACAAGGTAATCCTGTTTTGCTGTGATTTTTTCCCGCCACAACTGCTCTTCCCGATCATAAATTGTTTGTGCCAGCACCAAGCGCTTGCGGGCAAGCAGGTATTGACTGCGCAAATCGGCCAGCATGGCACTTTCCATGATCGCAAGTACCTCTCCCTTTTTCACTCTTTGTCCGTGATGGCGTTTAATCGACACCACCATGCCGGGCAAACGCGGCACGACATGCACGATATGATGTTCATTGAAAATAATTTCGCCCGGCAGCGTAATTTTAGAGTGAATGGCGGCAGGACCAGCTGTGGCCAGTTCAATACCGTTGCTTTGCATCGCCGTATCGGACATTTCTACACGCGCCTCAACCTCGCTGTGATGCCAGCGATAGGTCTTGCCCTGATATTCAGCGACAATGATCAGCTCGAAAGAATGAGGTTCTCCCACTTCCTGATCGCTAACCAGATAGTCACTTTCCGGCCTGAAGTGAAACAGTTGCGCCGGCCTGCCAAGACGGGACAATACAATCGTTACCTTTACTTCAGTCGGTGCCAGTGGTTGTTTCTGTCGATATGGATAGAGCCTGAATTGTGGAAACGTGCCACTCTCATGAATAGTCAACTCAAGGCTTAAATCATCTTCCGAGAACAGCTCCCCGCCCTTCGGTCCGATTGTTGATTGATGTTCAGTTGTCCCTGCAAAAGAATGAGATGACTCTTCAGCATCCGGCAGCCTGAATTTATCCTGGATCAAAAGCAACGCCCCTAGCAAAATGCCAACCAGAATAACTGCCACAATGGGTAATCGTCCGCTAACGTTCATTGATTACGCTCCTTCCCTTGAGTATTGAGCTTTGTGTAATCTGCAGCTGAATCAGCAAGCGGTGCTGCAATCAACTGCTCGATGATATTGACCAGACGTTGATAATTGGCCAGTGCCCGCACATAAAGAATACGATTCTGGAAAAAAGCGCGCTGGGTATCCAGCATTTCCAGAAAACTGAATTTACCCAGCTGGTAACCCCGATTGGTAATCTCAAAGGCATTCTGCGCACCCGGCAACACCTCATCATGCAATACCCGAATCTCATTCCGGGCAGCCAGCAGATTCTCGTAGTTACGTGCAAATTCTGTTCTAAGTTGCAATTCAACGGACGCGCGTTCATCCATTGCTTTATTCAGGCGCTGGCGGGCTTCCAATTCATTTCCCTGATTACGATCGAAAATTGGAATAGGAATAGATATATCCAGCACAGCAGTAGTCTTGTTTAGACTGAAATAGCGCTGAATACCTGCACCAACTGTTACATCAGGAATTTTATTCGCTTTTTGCAACTCGACCATCGCCTCACGCTGCGCGATATTTTTAAGGCTTTGCAGCATAATCGGGTTTTCTTCAAGGCGTTTTACCAGCTGATCAAATTCCGGTATCTCAACAAATGATTCCAGTTCTCCCAAGGCCTGGCCGAAGCGCGGCTCCGCCTCCCCCCAGAGAAGCGCCAACTTTGCCCGCGCCGCTGACAAATTGCGCCTACCCTGTTCCAGTTCAATACTCGCAGCGGATAATGCTACCTTTGAACGAGTAGCTTCAATAGGCGGCGCTTTCCCCGCTTCGACCCGTTTCACAACTGTTTTCATTGCCTTTTGCATCAGACGCAAAGTGTCGTCCATCACGCTTACATGCACCTGATTTTCCAGCACATCAATAAAAGCATTAGCAGTACGGGCAACAACTTCCAACCGTTTGGCAGCATAAGCCTGATCGGCCAGCTCCTGCCCCAGTGTTGCCACATTCACCCGGGCAGATCGCTTACCACCAAGCTCAATCAACTGACTGATACGGAAAGTTGTAAACCTTTCTATATTCGGGTTAGAGGAATCAATACTTTCTGCCCCAACACTGAATTCAGGATTTTTCAGCAAACCGGCCTGTAATTTTGTCCCTTCATAAGCAGCCACTTCTCTGGAAAAAGCTGCCAGTTCAGGATTATTCTGCAAAACCTGCTGCAACGCCTGACGCAAGGTCAGATCCTCACCTTTCTCAGCCGATATATTGATGACTGGATGAGTATCGGCATAAGCCATACCATGCCCCAAGATAGGTATAATTCCCGCAAAGAATGATGCAAAGACCAGCACCATCTGCCTTGTACGAAGTTGTCGCAATATTGCCTTCGCTGTCTGATACTCAATCACGATGATTCCCCATGAACAGTCATGCCGTAAGTACACACCGGATATCACGAAAACAACCTCAATATTCAAAATACAAGACTGTTTCTGCAACAGCGTCGGACGGCATCCAGATAATCATCCGGCATGCCGAAACCGCCATACCGGTAAAAAATTGACTCAGGAGAAAAAGCGGGGCGGACGAAAAAAAGGATCAGGAACCGATTCCGGGAAAGCGTTAACTACACTTTCGACCATCACCTCCCTGGTTGCAACAGTGACTATCTGCAAAGCCGGGTGCAAATAGAAAGGTTGAAACTGGCCGGCAGCATGCAGGCACAAATGGGTAGCAGCATCCCAATCTATGGTGCTATCAAGCGTTTGATGTAACTCAAGATGTTTATCGGGATACATCAGAAACAACTCCCCGTGATGCAGATGAGCCAGTTCGTGTGCGAATATCTTACTGTTGAATGACCATCCAAATGTATTTGCCAGCATGCTGACAAGAAATGTCAGAACGATGAATCTGGCAGCAAGAGGTTTATTCATTTGAAAAATATTGGCATACATCAATTTAACAGCTGGTAATATAACACTAACACGTAAATTCGAGTATCCGTCATCTCAGGATTAACAGGAGAAAACCAGAAAAACCATTCGGCTTTCTCAAGTAAAAGCCCAAGTGGTTACAGTATCTCCACGCCTTCCATCATTAACATCTCTACCAGCGCTATTAACGGTAACCCGATCAACGCATTGGGATCTTCCCCGGTTATACGTTCGATCAGGGCAATACCCAATCCTTCCGATTTTGCACTGCCCGCACAATGGTAAGGCTGTTCTCTCGCGAGATAACGTTCAATCTGATCATCATTTAACTCACGATACTTCACCGAGCAAGGAACAATACGCGCTTGCAGACAAGCTGTACGACTGTTAAATAAACATAGCGCCGTATGAAAAACAACCTCCCTGCCACGCATCAAGCGCAGCTGCCGAACAGCATTTTCATGATTCAGTGGTTTGCCCAATTGTATTTTATCCAACGTAGCAACCTGATCCGCCGTGATAATGAGTGCATCAGGAAACTGCTTTACCAATGCATACGCCTTTTCTTTTGCCAGGCGCAGTGCTGTCACATCCGGCGTCTCTTCAGGCAAGGCAGACTCATCAATGGCCGGATTTGCGGTTTCAAAAGGGATTTGTAAATGCTGAAGCAGTTCACGCCGATAAACCGAGCTGGAACCCAGCACAAGCCGGGGGTAAATAGTGCGACTTTTCAAAATATTATAGTAGTATACTGATTGGTAATTTTGACACTTTTCCATAAAAAATATAACATGCGCGCCTTATGTCTGACCAACTTGTTATCAATACGCTGGATTTTGTCCGCAGCAACAGATTCCTTCAAGGAAGCATCCCTTTAGTTAACCTTGAACGACTGTACAGTTATCTGGCAAATACATCAGGAGAGCTAGTCTATCTGATCTCCGGGCTGTTTGATGAGCACAACAGGCCTATGCTGAAAATATCAGTCAGCGGAAGCGTTGCTTTAAATTGCCAGCGCTGCCTGGGGAAAATGGAATATGAACTTGATCTGGAAACAGGACTGCTTCTGGCCAGAAGTGCAGATGAGCTGTCACGTTATGACGAAGATATTTTTGTGGATGCGATTTATGCTGCGAACGAACTGAGTGTTCTAACTCTGGTAGAGGACGAAGTCATTCTTGGCCTGCCGATATCTCCTCGTCATCAGGATACCGGGTGCTGCCTGTCAACCGAAACCGGAATACATGCAACCACCGCAAAAGAGCATCCTTTTACCATATTGGCATCGTTGAAACGAACACACTAAATTGATATTTTTGGGAGTTAAATTATGGCTGTACAACAAAATAAGAAATCTCCTTCCAAGCGCGGGATGCATCGTTCCCATGATGCATTAACCAACCCGCCACTCGCGATCGAGCCGACTACCGGAGAAACACATTTACGGCATCACATCAGCCCGAACGGTTTTTACCGTGGGAAAAAAGTAATTAAAACTAAAAACGACGATTGATGACCCCAGCTGGTTCTTCATCATATCTGCCGCCCACCCCTTTTTGACACGTGAGCATAACAGTAGCAATTGATTGCATGGGTGGTGATCACGGCCCGCATGTCACGGTCCCGTCGGCTGTTGAATATCTGCGTCATGACCGCGACACCAACATTATCCTGGTTGGCAGGCCAGAGATCCTCACGAAGGAATTGAATGCGCTTAACATATCGCCTGACTCGCGACTCAGGCTGTATCCGGCAAGCGAGATCGTTGGTATGGATGAACATCCGGCTATCGCTCTACGCAACAAAAAAGACTCTTCCATGCGTGTAGCGCTTAACCTGGTCAAAAACGGTGAGGCGCAAGCATGCATCAGCGCAGGAAATACGGGAGCATTGCTGGCAACCTCACGCTTTGTACTCAAAACCATCCCGGGAATAGATCGCCCCGCATTGGCAGTCGTTCTGCCTACTATTTCAGGACATACCTATGTGCTGGATCTGGGGGCTAATGTCAACTGCACGGCTGAACACCTGTTCCAGTTTGGTGTAATGGGTGCAACACTGGTTTCATCTGTCGAGAACAAGCCCAATCCAAGTATTGGACTCTTAAATATTGGTGAGGAAGATATCAAGGGTAATGATGTCGTCAAACAGGCAGCGGGATTATTCCGTAGCAGCGGCCTGAATTTTTACGGCAACATTGAGGGGGATGATATTTATCGCGGGACGACCAACGTCGTAGTATGCGATGGTTTCGTTGGCAATGTCGCGCTCAAGACTTCGGAAGGATTGGCTCAGATGCTGGCCAGCTACCTGCGTGAGGAATTCAGACGCTCTTTATTCAGCAAGCTAGCAGGGTTGGTAGCTCTGCCGGTAATCAATGCCTTCAGGCGGCGCGTTGATCATCGACAGTACAATGGCGCCAGTCTGCTGGGATTGCGTGGTACTGTCATAAAAAGTCACGGATCTGCCGATAGCTTTGCATTTCGCTGCGCCATCAAACGTGCTGTAGATGAAATACGCGGTGGCACCTTGCGACGCATTGTCGAACATATTGAAACACTGCGATACAACATTGAGCAAAACATTACACAACCGGCATCAGTAGAGTGAGCAACTGAACATGGCTATGTATTCACGCATAATTGGTACCGGAAGCTATCTGCCGGAAAAAATCCTGACCAACCTGGAGCTTGAATCCATGGTTGATACCAGTGATGAATGGATACAGGCACGGACTGGCATCAAACAACGTCATATTGCTGCGCCGGGCCAGATGGCCAGCGACCTTGCTTTGGAGGCCAGTCGAAATGCCATCGAGGCTGCAGGTATTCAGGCAAGTGATATTGATC
Source organism: Nitrosomonas eutropha (assembly GCF_003201195.1). Classification (GTDB taxonomy): domain Bacteria; phylum Pseudomonadota; class Gammaproteobacteria; order Burkholderiales; family Nitrosomonadaceae; genus Nitrosomonas; species Nitrosomonas eutropha. The sequence continues at coordinate 15,517 of NZ_QICQ01000014.1, forward strand.
TGGTAATTGTTGCAACCACAACGCCGGATATGATTTTCCCAAGCACAGCTTGTATTCTGCAAAATAAACTCGGCATATCTGGTAGCCCTGCATTTGATGTTCAGGCCGTCTGTAGTGGGTTTATTTATGCCTTGGCTACAGCGGATATGTTCGTCAGCTCCGGAAAATCCCGTAACGCACTGATAGTTGGCAGCGAAGTATATTCCCGGATTATGGATTGGAACGACCGCAGCACTTGTGTTCTGTTTGGAGATGGCGCAGGTGCGGTAGTTCTTACCCGGGATCAAAAACCGGGAATTCTCTCATCCCATTTACACGCAGATGGAAGCTATAGTCAGGTTCTTTCAGCCCCTGCCTCTATTCATTCCGGAAAGATACAAGGCACACCCTTCATCACAATGGAAGGCAGCACGGTATTCAAATTTGCCGTTAAAGTCCTGGAAGAAGCGGTACTAGAAGCATTGCATGCAAATGATCTACAATCTTCCGATATCGACTGGCTGATCCCTCATCAGGCCAATATCCGTATTATCACCTCAACAGCGAAAAAGCTGGGTATACCTGAAGAGAAGGTAGTAGTGACTGTTACACAACATGGCAATACTTCAGCTGCTTCTGTGCCGCTGGCACTGGATCAGGCAGTTCGAGACGGGCGTGTCCAGTCAGGCCAGCATGTTGTGCTGGAAGGTGTGGGAGGTGGATTCACCTGGGGATCAGTTCTGGTACGCTGGTAAAACATGAAGATTGCTTTTATTTTTCCCGGGCAGGGATCTCAGTCAGTCGGTATGATGGATGGTTATTCAGAACTTCCATCAATACGTGAGACGTTCAATGAAGCATCAGATATTCTGCAACAGGATCTGTGGTCGTTAGCCAGTAACGGACCAGCAGACACTTTGAATCTCACAACCAATACCCAGCCTGTCATGTTAACCGCTGACGTGGCCATCTACCGTGCATGGCAGCAGGCAGGAGGTACCCAACCACATTATCTGGCCGGTCATAGTCTTGGCGAATATGCTGCGCTGGTAGCTGCCGAATCGCTTAGTTTGGGTGATGCCCTGAAATTGGTTCGTCATCGCGCAGAAGTCATGCAAGAAACTGTTCCCGAAGGAACAGGAGGCATGGCAGCCATTGTCGGGCTGGATAATGACACCATTTCTTCAGTATGCGCTGAAGTAATAAATATGCTGCCAGATACATCACTGGAACCAGCGAACTTCAATGCCCCAGGCCAGGTCGTCATCGCTGGCCATTCTCAGGCAATTGCACAAGCAGTAACACTCGCAAAATCAAAAGGAGCAAAACTGGCGGTTATACTGCCAATGAGTATTCCTTCACACTGCTCACTCATGCAACCAGCAGCCGAGAAATTTGCACTTCTGCTGGAAAAAATCACATTCCAACCTCCCCGGATTCCTGTTTTGCACAACGTCGATGTCCAGCAGCACCCAGAAATAGCTTCTATTCGTGAGATACTTGCGCACCAGCTCGATAATCCGGTTCGCTGGACAGAGACAATTCAAGCCCTTGCGGGACTAGGTGTAAGACATGTTGTGGAGTGTGGTCCAGGCAAAGTGTTATCCGGACTGACGCGACGCATTGATAAGAATCTGGAGAATATTGCACTAACTGATTCTAACTCCTTTCTCAAAACGGTAGGAACGTTGAAATAGTACGTCAGTAATACATCATTAGAAATAACCCTTCCATCAATTCATAAACTCTCGGAATGATACTGGAACATAAAATTACACTGGTAACAGGAGCGAGTCGCGGCATCGGTAAAGCTATCGCTCTGGAGCTGGGAAAGTACGGTGCAACTGTTATTGGCACTGCAACTTCCGAGAGCGGAGCTGACCATATCAATCAGTATCTGGGTGAGGCTCATGTATCAGGTATGGGTCTGGTTATGGATGTTAGCAATATCGAGCATATTAATAATGGTATTGAAACCATACAAAAATCGTTGGGTGATGTTGCAATACTGGTCAACAACGCCGGTATTACGCGTGACAACCTGCTTGCCCGCATGAAGGATGACGAATGGGATAGTGTCTTGCAGACCAACTTAAAATCCGTGTTTTGTTTAAGCCGCGCTGTCCTGCGCGCCATGATGAAAGCACGCAGTGGCCGCATTATTAATATCTCGTCAGTAGTCGGTACTACCGGGAATCCCGGGCAGACCAATTATGCAGCGGCCAAGGCTGGAATGATGGGCTTCAGCAAATCGCTTGCAAAAGAAATTGGTAGCAGAAACATTACCGTAAACTGTGTAGCCCCGGGGTTTATAGATACCGACATGACCCGTTCGCTCTCATCAGATCTGCAGCAATCACTCATCCAGCATATCCCTCTTGGGAGATTGGGTCGTCCGGAAGATGTTGCTGCGGCTGTTGTTTTCCTAGCCTCCCCAGCTGCAGACTATATTACTGGAGCCACACTACATGTAAACGGTGGAATGTATATGGAATGACCTGATTTCTGATATTTTTAGCAAACCCTTTCAAGATTATGGAACATTCATTATTTTTTTGTAGCAGTAAATGGCATCTGGCCTATATGACCGGGTAGATTTTGCCGGTTGTTTGAAATTTGTTAAACTTGCGAGAGTTTTTTACCTGATAAGGATGGGTATTCAATGGAAATTACTGAAATAGAACAGCGTATCAAGAAAATTGTAGCCGAGCAGCTAGGTGTTAACGAGTCAGAAGTTAAGAACGAATCCTCTTTCGTCAACGATCTGGGAGCGGATTCACTTGATACAGTTGAACTCGTCATGGCACTGGAAGAAGAATTTGAATGCGAAATTCCTGATGAACAAGCCGAAAAAATCAATACAGTTCAAGAGGCTATTGATTTCGTAGCTGCTAATACAACTCAGTAAGAATAATTTTTTTCAATGATTCAGCGGAGTCGTTTTGTCCAAGCGTAAAATAGCCATTACCGGGTTAGGCATTGTCTCACCTATCGGCAATACGGTTCCCGAAGCATGGGGAAACGTAATTGCCGGGAAATCCGGTATTACACAAATCACACATTTTGATACATCAGATTTTTCCTCAAAAATTGCTGGGGAGGTCAAAGAATTCGAGATAACAGAGTATCTCTCTGCCAAGGAAGCACGCCGTATGGATATTTTTATCCAGTACGGGATGGCAGCGGCTATTCAAGCTGTCAAGGATGCCGGAATCAGTGATGTAACTCGATTCGATGCTGAGCGTATCGGTGTTAATATCGGCTCCGGAATCGGTGGCCTGCCCATGATTGAAAATACCAACGCAGCCTATCATGCGGGTGGCCCCCGAAAAATCTCTCCCTTCTTTATCCCCAGCACCATTATCAACATGGTGGCCGGTAATTTATCCATCATGTTTGGGTATAAAGGGCCCAATCTTGCCATTGTTACTGCCTGCACCACCGCTACACACTGCATTGGCAGCTCTGCCAGAATGATTGAGCACGGTGACGCGGATATTATGATCTGTGGTGGTGCAGAATCATGCATAACTCCGCTGGCTGTTGGGGGATTTGCCTCCGCCCGCGCCCTGTCATCAAACAATGACGATCCGGCGACAGCAAGCCGGCCATGGGATCTCAAAAGAGACGGATTTGTCTTGGGAGAAGGTGCAGGCATCCTGGTTCTGGAAGAGATGGAACACGCCAAAAAACGTGGCGCAAAGATTTATGCGGAGCTGGCCGGATTCGGCATGAGTGCGGATGCTTATCATATGACAGCCCCCTGTGAAGATGGTGAAGGTGCCGCTCGCTGCATGAAGAACGCATTATCTGACGCGCAGTTGAATCTGGAAGATATCCACTATATCAATGCACACGGAACATCAACGCCTTTGGGCGACATTGCAGAAACAGTTGCAGTCAAACGTTGCTTTGGAGCACACGCCGGAAGCCTGGCAATCAGTTCCACTAAATCGATGACCGGGCATTTGCTGGGTGCGGCAGGAGGTGTGGAAGCAATTTTCTCTACTCTGGCCATTTTCCATCAGATTGCTCCACCCACCATTAATCTTGATGAGCCTGATCCCGAATGTGATCTGGATTATGTACCCAACACTGCCAGAGAAATGAAAATTGACACCGCGCTGTCAAACTCATTCGGATTTGGTGGAACTAACGGTACATTAGTCTTTCGAAAAACCTGAATATCATTTCCCGTGTTTCTGGGATGTGGTATTTGGGAATAATCGAAATACATATGAGAATAACTGATTATGCTTTCCGGGGAAATATCTGGCATGATCAGTTAACCGAATACCTGAGTGTACTGACATGCCTGAATCGACACGTTCACTACGACTTCTGAGTTTCGTTCTTTTAGTCATTCTGGTTGTCAGCACGCTATTTTCCATATGGTTCTACCGCCTGGTCACAACACCAGTAGAACTTCCAGTCATACCCTGCGAGTTTTCAATTGAACCCCGAGGTAGTCTGCGTAATATCGCTCAACAATTAACCGATGCGGATATTCTCCCTAATGCATGGTCTTTCATACTTCTTGCACACATGACAGGATATAACGCATCGCTCAAAGCGGGTGAATATGAGCTTACCCAAAATTTGTCACCACTGGATCTGCTGGAATACCTGACTCAGGGAAGAGTCAAGCAACATACGATTACTTTTCTTGAGGGATGGACTTTCTCGCAATTTAGAAAAGTACTGGATGAACACCCGGCTATCCATCATGTATCAAGCGAATTCAGCAATTTAAAACTACTGGAGCTAATCGGGGCAAAAGAACCAGGAGTCGAGGGCATTTTTTTTCCGGATACTTATTTTTTTACCAAAAACAGCAGCGATCTGACAATTCTGAAACGTGCCTACCATGCCATGCAGCGACACCTTGAAACAGAATGGATTTCAAGACAAAAATCACTCCCGTTGAAGAACCAGTATGAAGGCCTGATTCTTGCTTCGATCATAGAGAAAGAAACGGGAAGAGACAATGAGCGCGCCTGGATTGCAGGTGTGTTTGTCAATCGTTTACGCCACAACATGAAACTCCAGACTGATCCAACAGTAATTTATGGCATGGGAGATAAGTTCGGTGGGAATCTGCGCAAGATCGATCTGCAGACCGATCATGCATACAATACCTATACCCGGCCCGGCCTGCCCCCCACCCCCATTGCCATGCCGGGACTGGCTTCCATCCGGGCAGCTTTTAACCCTGCTATTACTGATAAGCTCTACTTTGTTGCCAAAGGTGACGGAACTTCGCACTTCTCATCTACGCTTGAAGAACATAACCGTGCTGTTCTGAAATACCAGAAAAATCGTCCATAGAATATCCTGATCCTGAATCAAGATGATCTTTCTCTAATACGTTGTCACCCCCCGGGAAGCCAACTCTAAACCCATGTCAACAGGCCCCGGGAATAACTTGAGCTTAACATGCAATTTTCACTCATTATTCCTACCCTGAACGAAGCTGGAAATATCGACCTCCTACTAACGAGTATTTTCTCTCATGATAACTTGGGAGATCAGTTTGAAGTCATTATCGTGGATGACAGTTCCACGGATGGCACTCCTGACAAAGTCAGAAAATGGCAAAACACTCATAACGTACATTTGATTGAAAGGCATGCACGGCCCGATCTAACTGCTTCTATTCTCGACGGAACAGCAGCCGCCAAGTATGAAGTCATTGCAGTCATGGATGCTGATTTGAGCCATCCGCCAGAACGATTGGCCTCACTGATCCAGCCGATTCTGGATGGCACTCACGACATAACGATCGGCAGTCGTTACATAGCTGGTGGCGATACTATCGGCTGGCCTTTCTATCGTCTCTGGCTGTCCCGGGCAGGGGGCTGGCTTGCACGCACTATTTGTGATGTAAATGACGCAACTTCGGGCTTCTTTGCTTTCCGAAAGGAGCTGATCAAAAATATTACAGAAAATGCTCGCGGCTATAAAATCCTACTGGAACTGCTGATGACAGGGCGTGAACAGCTGCGTGTAAAAGAAATCCCGATCCACTTTCACAATCGACTGCACGGAAGCTCCAAGCTCTCCCTTTCACATCATCTTACTTATCTGCAGCAACTCATTACACTGGCTGGTGGCACCGTCTCTTTCTACACAGCAAGCCGCTTTGCCATGGTTGGATTTTTAGGTGTCTTTGTCGATGTATTAATTTTTCAATGGATGACCGGGCAGGGTATCAGTCTGGCAACCGCACATATTTCCAGTTTCATCGCAGCAGCCAGCTTCAACTATGCTTTGAATACCAAATGGTCATTCCGGCTGCAGCATTCAGGACATTTACATTGGAGCCAGTTCTCTCGCTTTCTGATCGTTGGAATATTTGCAATGCTCCTGAGAGGAGCCGTTCTGGCCTGGCTGGTCTATACCTGGAACATATCAACTGAATGGGCTATTTTCCCTGCGATTATCGCGACAGCTATTGTAAATTACCTTGGATCTGCTTTTTACGTATTCCCACGAACCAAGCCCGCTGTTTCTACCGATACGCGATGGCGCATTGCTGCCGTAGGTATTGTCTGTTTCGTCATCCTGTTGCGCCTGGTTTACATGAGTGTGGCGCAGCTAATCCCCGATGAAGCTTATTACTGGCAATACGCACAACATATGGATTTGAGCTTTTTTGATCATCCGCCGATGGTGGCCTGGTTGATCTGGCTGGGAACCGCGCTGGCTGGCCAGAATGAATTTGGAGTAAGAATCGGCGCCTTCTTGTGCGGATTGATCGCAATGGCTTATTTATACGCCCTTGCACGCAACCTCTACGATAAATCTACCGCTATGCGCTCAGTATTGCTGCTTGCCATCGTACCTTTTGGCTTTGCAGCAGGACTGGCAATGACACCAGATGCACCACTGGTTGCTGCTTGGGCAGCCACACTTTACTACATGGAGCGAGCCTTGCTCGCAAATCAGAATCGAGCATGGCTCGGGGTAGGTATTGCTTTCGGTCTTGGGATTCTGTCCAAATACACACTTGGACTGCTTGGCATCGCTGCACTGGTTTTCGCTATCCTGGATCCAGTTGCGCGCCGCTGGCTCTTGCGCCCACATCCCTATGTAGCTGTATTAATTGCGCTGATATTGTTCAGCCCCGTGATCATCTGGAATATGGAAAATGACTGGGCTTCCTTCCTGTTTCAGACCAATAGAGTTGGCAAAACACACCACGAATTTGCAACGCCTAAGTTAATACTTCAAATTGCAATTATGCTTACGCCAGTTGGACTGGCCGCAGCGGTACTTGCATTGCGTTCAGTTTTTCTGAGCTACCCCCAGACAACCCGTAAATCTCTTTTCATTGGCGTATTCACTGGGGTTCCACTAATGGTCTTTCTGATAGCCAGTACCTTCGGTTCTTTGCGCTTCCACTGGACTGGTCCACTCTGGTTAGCGTTGATACCCACCATGGCCTGGATGATCGGACAAAAGAATATATTCAAGAATATCTCGGGATGGCTGAGCGCTGCCTGGCAGCCAATGATCACCGTGTCATTACTGACCTACGCCTTCATTTTGCATTATGTCACGCTGGGAATACCTGGACTCCCTTATCAATTTCTGAGCGAGCATTATTTCTGGAGGGAAACCACAGCAGAAGTCGAAAAAATTGCTGATGAAATCAGGCAAACAACAGGAGAAGCACCAATTGTGGTCGGCATGAGCAAATGGTCAATAGCCAGTGCGCTTGCGTTTTACAATAATAATCACCCTGCCCTTGATATCCGATCCCGCAATCTGTTTGGCGAACACGCGGCCATGTACAGTTTTTGGTACCCGTCCGAATCCCCTACTAACCGGTCCATTCTGCTGATTGGAATGAAACGGCAGGCATTAGAATCAGGCTCGGCCGAAGGAAATTTTGAAAGAATACTGATAAAACCTGGAAGTACGAATACTCGTGAAATCTATCGACATGATGGCGTTTTATTGCGTACTCTCTATTATCGTACTGCAGAAGGATATCGCGGCAATAATCTCACTCCATCATCAACATCTGCTTCTGTAGAAAACAGGTAGCCGCGCTTAGTGATTATGGCCAAAAAATAGCCCTATCAACCATATCGTACTGATCCCCAGAACGATAAGCGTGACCTGTTGAACAGTTGCACCGATCTCGGGACGCTTATGCAAGCTGGGAATCAGATCCGACATTGCTACATAAATCATGCTTGCTGCAGCAATAGCAAGTATTGGAGCAATCAGATGATCCAATTGATTCAGCATAAAATACCCCAGCAACCCTCCAAACACAGTTGCTGTGCTGGATAGCAGGTTAGACCAGAGTGCTCCCGCTCGTGTAAACCCTGAATTGAGCAAAATAATAAAATCCCCTGCTTCTTGTGGAATCTCATGTGCAGTAATCGCAATAGCCGTAACCATTCCCAATTGAATATCAGCCATAAAGGCTGTTGCAATCAGGATACCATCTACAAAATTATGAAAAGTGTCACCCAGTATAATCATCATGCCACTGCGGCCGTGATCGTGAACACCTACTACACCTCTGCCAGCTGTAGAAACTACCTGCGATGTGGGCTCATGTGCTTCACATTCTGATAAATGGCAATGGCGCCATAACAAAAGTTTTTCCAGAATAAAAAAAACAAGAATACCAAGTAACAAAATAAACGTCAGTTGTTTCGGTGTATCAGTGAGCTCCAATGCTTCAGGTAACGCATTCAGAAATGCCGCTCCAAGAAGCGCGCCGATAGCATATGAAATCAGTATATTGATCCATTTATCACTACGGACATTTAAAGCAAATAATGCTGCAAGTCCAATGCTCAGCAAACCACTTGCTACGCTGGCAAGCACAATCCAGGCTAACACCGACATAAATTATGTTTCCAGATGGGTCAGAAATATGCAGAACAGGCACACTATATCGCTCACGGATTATGTGCAATCGAGCATTAGTAAGGAAGAAAATTCGTCAAGATCTTTTAGGTAAATCCATGCTCAGGAACTGTAAAACAGGCGTGTTACTTCACATGCTCCCATCTTGGCGGGTATTAAACAAGAATTACTTATCAGGAAACTGCGTCATCCACAATAAACCAGCCATCCTTCCCGTTTTACCATCACGACGGTACGAATAAAACTTTTCAGGATTGCTGTACGTACACAAATTACCACCATAGATTTGGGAGACCCCGGCATGAGACAGCCTTTGGCGTGCCAGTTCAAAAAGATCTGCATACCATTTTCCTTTTTCTTTTCCTGGAAAAAATGCCCGCGCTGCCTGACAATCATACTCGGTAAATGTCGTTCGCACCTCGTCACCGACTTCAAAGTGCTGTGAACTGATTGCCGGACCAAGCCATGCGATTATTTGATCACTATGGCTGAATTCGCGTAATGCCTGAACTGTGTTTTCGATAATTCCCTTGGCCAACCCACGCCACCCGGCATGGGCAACGCCCACTACACTACCTGCCATGTCACACAATAATACCGGGAGACAATCCGCCACCAGAACTGCACATACCACTCCGGGATATCGGCTCATTGCAGCATCCCCCTCCAGCGCTTCACTATCAGAATCTACCCAAATTGCCCTGGAACCATGAACCTGGGTCAACCAGCGGGGATGATCGGGTAAATATTGACGCAACTGGTTTCGATTTAGTTGAACAACGTGTGGATTATCATCAACATGAACCGCCAGATTCAAGCCAGTGTAAGCTCTTTTTTCAGTCGTAACCCTCCCAACATTACGGGTGGTAAACATGGCGCGAACATTTGCGGGAGAAGGCCAGTCCGGTACAATCCTATCAATCATTAACCAAGAATTCTTGTCATTACAGGATCTAAATTTAGTAATCGCATCCACTCACTGCGTCACAGCTGGATACAGTTTAGAGAAGGTCTCACAAACCCGGCCAATTTGTTCAGCAGTATGCGCCGCATTAATGCTGCAACGTACCAATGATTTTCCTTCCGGAGCAGCAGGAGGCAACACCAAATTTACATAGATATCGTGCGCCATCAATCCGTTCCACAGGGTCAGCGCCTGTTTAGGGCTGTCAAGTAAAACGGCTACTATAGGTCCGGGCTCTGGGCCCAGACAATACCCAGTTTCTTTAAGGCAGGAATAAAGCTGGTGAGCATTCCTCCATAGCTGTTCACGTAATGAATACCCATCACGCAACAACTTCAAAGCAGCACGTGTGGAAGCAATTGTTGCTGGGGAAGGGGAAGCTGTAAATATGTACGGATGGCTTATATACCGAAGCTGATTAAGCTGGGGATGATTACTGACGCAAAAGCCGCCGATACCACACAGACTTTTACTAAAAGTTCCAGTTATAAAATCAACTTCGTCAATCATCCTGGCTTTTTCTACCAACCCCTGCCCGGTTTCTCCAAGAACACCGAGTGAATGCGCCTCATCAAGTAGCAGAGTGCTCTGGTAGACATTTTTCAATTTCACGATCTCAGCCAGAGGAGCCTGATCACCCAGCATGCTGTAAATACCCTCAATAACGATCAGTGTATTACGGCTGCGATCACCCAGCCTGCGAAGGCGTTTCTCAAGATCGACTACATCATTATGGCGAAAACGGATAACATCCGCTCCACTTAGAATACATCCATCATAGATACTGGCATGTGCATCCCCATCAATCAGCACAACATCACCAACCCCCGCCAACCCAGAAATAGTTCCCAGATTAGCTTGATAGCCTGTTGTAAAAACAATACATTCGCGGCAGTGATAAAACTCTGCCAACTCGCGTTCCAGCGCCCGATGCCCGTAATAATTACCATTGGCCATACGTGAACCGGTGGTACCAGTACCTTCCCGATCAATAGCCTTATGAGCAGCCTCTCTGCATTCAGAAGAAAAGCTGAGCCCAAGATAGTTGTTCGTACCCAGCATTAATACTCGACGCTCCCCGATTCTGGCTTCCGTCGCAGAGTAGGATTCATCTATGGGGATACCAAAAGCAGCGAGCCCCTCGGGTAATTGTGCTTTCCTTGCTGCTGCAGCTGCATCAAGTTTTTCCAGCAGATTCATTATGATGATGATTTAATTTTATAAATCAGATTGGCAAGATCCTGAACCGTCAGGACATCCACAAGTGCATTCAACGGAACTGAGATATCGAACTGATCTTCAATTTCCATTATGAGATTCAACAGTTTGACTGAATCAATCGCAAGATGTGTAATGAGATTAGTTTCTGGAGATATCTCTGCTTCAACATCTGTAAAACAAGCCAGACGCTGACAAAGCAGTCCAGTAATTTGTGTTTGGGTTATTTTAGACATGAGATCAATCTCGGAACAGTGTATATGAACAAATTTATTTCCGGATCGAGAAACATGAAAGTCGCGTATTGTCGCATGAAGTATTTTCGAATGCTTCAGGAATAAATATTGTTACATTTTGACAAGTGATGGCAAGGCTGTTTGTAACTTGATTGTCGGATGCCAACCAACTAGCTCTTTCCTCAGGAAAGAAATATCACAGGTCCAGTCAGAATGCTGAAGTTCCATCACCTTTCCTGGTGTCAGCATTGGAGCGTAATTCAAAAGATGAGCCAACCACAAATTAAAACGAGCCAACATACATATACTGCTTGCCGGTATCTGGAAACAACGTACCGGCTTCCCTAGAACTTGCTGTGCAATCATGGCTATCGATGTATAGTTGTACCCATCTGATGTGCCGTCATCAATTGCATAAATACCGCCCACGGGACGGGTTGTCTCAAGCCAGCAATAAATAGCAGCAACCAAATCATCAACATGTATCAAGCCGAAACGATTATCCGGATTTCCAGGAACAGGGAGTATACCGTATCGCATAGATCGAAAAAAAGGTAGCATCGCTTTGTCACCAGGGCCGTAAACTGCAGCTGGCCTGTATATAACAGATGCTAACCGTCCAGAAAATCTCGGGATTTGTTCTTCGGCCTCAAATTTGCTTCGTGCATACCAGGAAAGAAGTGGTTCACGCGCTGCCAGAGAAGAAATGTGTAAAAATCTTGAGCAAGAAGTTGAGTCAGAAGCTACCCGTAATATATTTCTCGTTCCAATTACATTGGTCTGGTAGAAATCATCCCAAGATTTTCCTTTGACTACACCGGCACAATGTATAACAGCTTCAGCGCCAGAAACAAGGTCACGCAACGCATTATTACAACCAAGATCTCCAGAAATCCACTCTATGAATGGACTATCTTTTTGTGAAGATATACATCTTGCCAATGCACGGATTTTCCATCCAGATTCAGCCAACTTAGCAATAAGTATGCGGCCAATAAATCCTGTAGCACCTGTTACTGCAACAGTTCTAACCATAAAGTACTACCGGATGCGAGAAGAAATCTTTTGACTCCTTCCCCTAAAGAAATAAGCAGATTTTACTGATGAAGGATTAGCTATTCTATTAGCCGACTGTATAACTGGTAGCAGCAGGTTGTTCCATATTTGTACGCCGCAAAAACCCCTGTCGTGCCGCAAAGCGCGATAATTTTCCTGAAGATGTCCGTGGCAAAGTATGTGGGGGCACCAGCTCAACCAAACAACTTACCCCAAATGCCATATATACCATCTGCTGAAGCCTGTTAATGAGTGCTTGTCGATCTACTGCTGAAGCCAGCCTGCATTCCACAACCAAAACGACTGACGTCGAGCCATTTTCATCGCTGATTCCAAAAGCAGAAGCTTCACGGGTTCTGACTTCTGGCTGCTGTTCAGCCAGCTCTTCCACATCCTGCGCTCGAATATTTCTACCATTAACAATAATGACATCTGTTCGTCTCCCTGTGATATATAAATCACCTTCAAACAGAAAACCAATATCTCCAGTATCTAACCATCCATCTGATCTGATCGCTCTGGCAGTCTCTTCTGCGTTGTTAAAGTAGCCATTCATCACACTTTCCCCTTTAACTAGAATACTACCCACCATCAAATGGGGTACTTCCTGATCAGTGTCATCGACAACTCTGATTTCATGGCCTGGCAACGGACGTCCGCAATTCACAAACTCATTAAATTTCCTGCCATCTGCCTGAACTCTTACTGCTATCTTTTTTTCGATCAAAGTCTTGGCATCTACACGTAAACTTTTCACCCCCTGATTGATATCAGGGAAAGACACAGCCAAAGTAGATTCAGCCAGACCATAACAAGGCAAGAAAGCATCTTCATTAAATCCCGCTGCTGAAAACTTGGCTGAAAAACTTTTCAATGTATCGAGCCGGATCATCTCAGCCCCAACACCAGCGGCACGCCAGCAACTTAAGTCCAGATCCATTAAATCAGAATCGCGTGCGCGCAAAGTGCATAACTTGAGACCAAAAGGCTGACTAAAGGCAATAGTACAGCGATTACGACTGATCAATTTAAGCCATTGCAAAGGACGAACAGCGAAATCCCGGGTTGCCAAATAATCAACGGATAACTGGGCAGCCAAAGGAGCCAACACCAAGCCAACCAAACCCATATCATGGTAAAAAGGCAGCCACGAAGCGCATCGATCACCGGGTCTCACATCAAGACCATTGCAAACGATACCACGCAGATTAGTCATTAAAGCCCGCTCAGTAATAACTACTCCTCTCGGCAAACGAGTACTGCCGGAAGTAAATTGCAGATAAGCCGTTTCATCCGGGGTATTTGGAGAAAGCGCCACATCAGCTTCAGGTAGTAGATTCAATTGCTCAGGTGTGCCACTCCATTTGAGTTCACTGCTTCCCAGACTCTCAACTACCTCATTGAGAAACTCAATAAAATCAAGATTAGCTATTGCAACGCTTGCCCCACTGCCCCCAAGCATCCCTTTTAACTGCTGTACATAAATCGCACGGCTACCAAGATTAACGGGCACCGGCATGGCAAATGGAACAAGGCCCGCAAACCGGCAGGCAAAAAACAGCTCAACAAACTCCGGAGTAGTATCAGCGATCAGAGCAACGCGGCTGTTGCGTGCCAGCCCAAGGCCAGACAGCCGTCTTGCAATTATTTTTGCATTAGCGCATAAATTTTTATATGTAAGTACAGACTTGAGATTACCTTTTGCGTCATAGAAGTTATGTCCAGTTTCTCCTTGTGCTGCGTACTCAAGCGACTCCACCAATGTTGTAAAATCAGCTCTTCTCTGGCTCAACAAATTAATTGTGGGCGTTGCCGAAACAACACCTGCTTCGGAAGATAGGGAATTACCTTCTTGCGCCGGCAGAACATCCAATTTGGCTATTATCGAACTCAAAATCTTCCCCTAGAAATATTTTATGGCCAATTTGCTGAATAGATCGAATGCGCACACTAAAGAATTAATTAATTTAGCCAAGATAATCAAAAGCCTATCTTGCTCCACGCACCGTATTCACTTCATGATATGTATGGGCTGCGAGCTTATAGAAGCGCTGTTTAACTGTCAAGACAACACCGAATTTAGTGTTGTTTTATAGCAACAGTCACTTCCAAAATAAACGTTTACGCAGCATGCTTACTTGGTTCATCTATATGGTCACACTGGTCACACACTGCGTTCTGTGGAATGGGATGACTGCTGCAACGAAGGCAATAAATTCATATTCATAACCAGCGCAATATCACGGATCCATCCATGGAGTCCATTCCTCACGAATTTTTCTGTAATGTCTTGCAAAGGGCTTGATTAAAAACTCCTTCAGTAGTTAGATTTACCGCGATTCATCAACGTTAAACAGATACATCTGTACATACTCATTTGTAGTATTCTCGCGAATATCATATAGACGATGTCATAAATTTTTATAACTAATCTGATGCTTCTAAATATTCGGCCAGTATAGGTAAAATAACCAACCTGCTATTCAAACGGAAATAAACTTAATGATGCTATCACCCTCAGGCAAACAACACGATATAAAATGAAACAACAAAATATACAGACACTTAGAATCAGCTTATTGCTACTGTTCATGATGTTGTCACTCATGCCTTGTGTTTATGCTGGCAGCTGGGTACGCCCACCCGATGACATAGACATTCTTGGGCAAATTCAGACAGTCACAGCCAGTCGCTCTGAAACTCTACTCGATGTGGCGCGCCGTTATGACATTGGCCAAGATGAAATGATGCTGGCCAACCCCAATGTAAATCGCTGGCTGCCTGAAGAAGGGGCAAAAGTTATTTTGCCACTGCGCTTTATCATTCCTCAGGCTGAACGTACCGGACTTGTAATAAATCTACCAGAAATGCGGCTTTATTATTTCCCCAAACCAATAAAAGGGCAGAAACCAGAGATTATTACTCATCCTGTCAGTATTGGCAGGATGGATTGGAACACACCGCTGGGCAAAACCACTATCGTCAGAAAACAAAAAGACCCTACATGGACCCCCCCCCAATCACTCCGGAAAGAAGCAATAGAGGAAGGCAGACCTCCGTTATTGGATGTCGTTCCAGCCGGACCGGACAACCCTCTCGGGAAATATGCACTCTATCTGGGCTTGCCTGGATACCTCATCCACGGCACCAACAAGCCGCTTGGTGTAGGGATGCGTGTCACACATGGCTGCATGCGTCTATATCCGGAAGATATCGAGGAACTGTTTAATCTTATTCCTACAGGCACGCCGGTACAAATAGTCAATCAGCCTATCAAACTGGGATGGCAGGGTGATCTCTTATACATCGAGCTTCACCCACCACTGGAGGAAGAAAATATTACACCTCTCGACTTTGAACAGGAAATCCATCGCACAATTTTGGAATTCTTTGAAAGAACATCGAAGGATACTGACGGTAGAATGACACGGAATATCAAAATCGACCAACAAGCTCTGGAGTCAGCAATTCAAGCCAGAGATGGTATACCCACTTTAATTTCTGAAGATTAACAAGAGACTGATACTCAAATATATTTAACATCCAATATTTCATATTCCCGGATACCACCAGGAGCTTGAACTTCAGCCACATCTCCCGCATATTTACCAATTAATGCCCGCGCAATAGGAGAGCTGATAGAGATTTTGCCTTCCTTAATATCAGCTTCATCATCTCCCACAACCTGATAGGTAACTGCTGTATTAGTATCCAGATCCACGAGATCAACAGTTGCGCCAAATACACATGCACCATCTGCATTCAATGCCGCAGGATTAATAATCTGAGCATTAGATAGCTTACTTTCCAACTCCGCAATACGTCCTTCTATGAATCCCTGCTTTTCTTTTGCAGCATCATATTCAGCATTCTCGGACAAATCTCCATGGGAACGAGCTTCTGCAATAGCAGCAATTATTGCAGGACGATGAACAGTCTTCATTTCATGCAACTCAGCACGCAACTTCTCTGCACCAGATTGCGTAATTGGAATAGCATTCATAACTTAATTTCTCTTTCTATGAAAAACAATAAAAAACAGAATCTGTTGAATCTGTTAAATAATAACGAATCATTTTAATGTTACAAATTATGAATTCATAGCCACATCTGATTGAAGAAGCAAGGGATTAATTTCCAGAAATAGCTTTAAGCAGGAATTCATAAAACTTGAAGAGTATTGTTGCCTAGGAGACAAGATTTTGCAAACGATAAACCCGCAACTCCTGGCAATTTGCCATGCCTGTACAGGCGGCACGCGCACCAGCTACCGTTGTGTAATAAGTCGTTCTGGCCTGTAAAGCGGCACGCCGAATCGAATATGAGTCACGCACAGCACTCCTCTTATTGGAGACTGTATTGAGGATCAGAGAGATTTCATCATTCTTGATCATATCTACAATATGCGGCCGGCCCTCAGCCACTTTATTGACAGTCACAACTGGCAATCCAGCCTGAGATAGGCTGTATGCCGTACCTTTCGTAGCATAAAGCGAAAATCCCAGTTTGATCAATCTCGCAGCGATCGAAACAACCTCCGGCTTGTCACCATCCCTGACACTGATAAACACATTGCCTGAAACAGGTAATTGAACACCTGCTGCAAGTTGTGATTTGAAAAATGCTTCTGCAAAGGTTTTACCGATTCCCATTACCTCACCAGTCGATTTCATCTCCGGCCCAAGTATGGTATCGACTCCTGAAAACTTAGCAAATGGGAAAACAGCCTCTTTTACTGAAAAATGGGCTAGGTGGACTTCTCTGGTAATACCCTGATCAGCCAATGTTCTTCCCGCCATACAACGGGCCGCAATTTTAGCCAGCTGCAAACCGGTCGCTTTAGAAACAAAGGGAACTGTGCGCGATGCTCTGGGGTTAACTTCCAGTACATATACAACATTATCCTGTATGGCGAACTGTATGTTCATCAGCCCTCTGACATTCAGCGCACGTGCCATGGCCCCGGTTTGCCTACGCAACTCATCTTGCAAAGAAGTGGAAAGACTAAAAGGAGGTAACGAACAGGCAGAGTCGCCAGAATGAACGCCAGCCTGCTCAATATGTTCCATAATCCCGCCTACCAGAACGGTTTCTCCGTCAAAAATCGCATCAACATCCACCTCAATCGCATTGTTAAGATAATGATCCAACAGCACGGGTGAATCATTGGATACCTTCACGGCTTCCTGCATATAACGCTCCAGATCACGCGCCTCATGCACAATTTCCATAGCGCGTCCGCCCAATACATAGCTTGGTCTGACGACAAGTGGATAACCGATATTATCCGCTGCTGCCAAAGCTGTTTCTGGAGTACGCGCGGTAAAATTAGGAGGTTGCTTAAGCCCCAAACCCTGCAGCATCGCCTGGAATCGCTCACGATCCTCGGCACAGTCAATCATATCCGGGCTTGTACCAATAATAGGCACTTCATTTTCTTCCAGCTCACGCGCCAGCTTCAGCGGAGTCTGACCGCCATATTGCACAATGACACCAACCGGTTTTTCTACTGCGACAATTTCCAGCACATCTTCAAGCGTAAGGGGCTCAAAATACAGCCGATCCGAAACATCATAATCCGTTGAAACGGTTTCCGGATTACAGTTAATCATGATTGTTTCATACTGGTCTTCACGCAATGCCAAGGCTGCGTGTACACAACAATAATCAAATTCAATACCCTGACCGATACGATTCGGCCCACCGCCCAGTACCATGATTTTCTTTTTATCAGATGGGCGAGATTCGCACTCTTCCTCATAGGTTGAGTACATGTAGGCTGTCTGCGTATCAAATTCGGCTGCACAAGTATCTACTCGCTTGTAGACCGGGCGCAAGTCCAGCTGATGTCGTCTGGCACGCACCTTGCTTTGGCTTGTATCAAGCAGCACCGCCAAACGCCGATCCGAGAAGCCACTGCGCTTCAATTGGCGCAGTTCGCTCCGGTCTAGCGTAGCCAGCTGCCTGCCCGTAAGTGCTTGCTCTTGCCTTACCAGATCCTCAATCTGCACCAGAAACCAGGGGTCAATTCGGGTAAGCGCATGAACCTCATCAAAAGGAACATTGCAACGGAAGGCATCAGCAACATACCATAACCGTTCTGGCCCCGGGTGGCCCAATTCAGCTTTAATGATCTCGGTATCTGCAGTTTTTTCATCCAATCCATCCACACCGGTTTCTAATCCGCGCAATGCCTTCTGTAGTGACTCCTGAAAAGTGCGGCCAATCGCCATGACCTCACCTACTGATTTCATTTGTGTCGTCAGACGATCATTCGCCTGTGGAAACTTCTCGAACGCAAAACGCGGCACCTTGGTTACCACATAATCAATAGTCGGCTCAAACGAGGCCGGAATAACACCATCTGCTATATCGTTACCCAGCTCATTAAGTGTATAACCAACCGCCAATTTGGCTGCAACCTTGGCAATAGGAAAACCCGTCGCTTTCGAAGCCAGCGCAGATGAACGTGATACCCGTGGATTCATTTCGATCACAAGCATGTTTCCATTTTCAGGATTAATGGCAAACTGGACGTTGGAACCACCCGTTTCCACTCCGATCTCCCTAAGCACCGCAATGGAAGCATCACGCATGCGCTGATATTCTTTGTCTGTCAGTGTCTGGGCAGGTGCAACAGTGATCGAATCGCCCGTATGAACACCCATAGGATCAACATTCTCGATGGCGCAGACAATGATGCAGTTATCCTGTTTATCACGGATAACTTCCATTTCAAATTCTTTCCAGCCGATAACAGATTCTTCGATCAACAATTCCCGTGTGGGTGAAGCCTCCAGGCCACGCTCACAGATCTCTACAAATTCTTCCCGATTATAGGCAATACCGCCACCACTCCCCCCTAACGTAAAAGAAGGTCGGATAATTACCGGGTAACCAATCACTGCTTGCGCCCGCATGGCTTCTTCCATACTGTGCGCCATAGCAGAACGCGCCGATTGCAACCCTATCCGCGTCATCGCCTGCTTAAATTTCTCACGATCCTCCGCCATATCAATGGCTTCACGAGAAGCGCCAATAAGTACCACACCGTATTTTTCCAGTACGCCATGTCGAACCAGGTCCAAAGCACAATTAAGTGCAGTTTGCCCACCCATAGTCGGCAGTAATGCATCCGGTCGTTCTATCTCGATTACCTTTTCTACTACCTGCCAAGTAATCGGTTCTATATAGGTAGCATCGGTCAACTCCGGATCAGTCATGATCGTCGCCGGATTGGAATTGATCAGAATGACACGATAACCTTCTTCTCGTAATGCCCGGCAGGCCTGCACACCAGAATAGTCAAATTCACATGCCTGACCGATAACAATCGGCCCGGCACCAATAATGAGGATGGATTTCAGATCGGTACGCTTAGGCATTTAAGTAGAAGATTGTTCTGATGACTTAGGCTGGTTGCTTGTTTTCCGCCATCCGACTGACGAAACGACTGAATAAATAATCAACATCCTGAGGACCTGGACTTGCTTCAGGATGTCCTTGGAAACAGAAAACAGGATGATCTGTCAGTTCGAAACCCTGAAGACTCCCGTCGAACAATGAATGATGAGTAACGCGTGCATTAGCAGGTAAGGTGTCGGTAGCGACTGCAAACCCGTGATTCTGGCTGGTAATCATCACCCGATTGCTATCAACATCCAACACCGGGTGATTAGCACCATGATGACCAAATCGCATCTTGATCGTTTTGGCACCAATCGCTAAAGCAACCAGCTGATGGCCCAGACAAATTCCAAATACAGGAACTCCACTTTCCAGCAATGCACGTGTAGTAGCAATCGCATAACCACAGGCTTCCGGATCACCCGGGCCATTGGAAAGCACTACTCCATCAGGTTTGGCAGCAAGAATCTCCTCAATCCGCGTTTGAGCAGGATAGACAATAACGTGACAACCTCGCTCAACTAGTTTACGCAAAATCGTACGCTTGACACCAAAATCCAACACAACAACCCGGTATTGACGCTCACTTACAGTCTGATAGCCTGTTTTCGGATCCCATTCCCCTTCACTGAATTCCCATGATTGGTTACAGCTAACCACGCGCGCCAGATCCATTCCAGTCAGACCGGGAAAAGTCCGTGCTTGTTGTAAAGCCTCGATTTCATCGATATGACCAGCCATGATGCAACCTGCCTGAGCACCTTTGATTCTTAAAATACGTGTGAGCTTACGAGTATCGATCTCGGCAATCGCTGGAACATTATGCTGCTTGAGAAAATCTGGCAATAATTGGCGACTGCGCCAACTGCTGGCAATGAGCGGCAAATCTCGAATCACCAACCCTGCCACATGAATGACTTTGGAATCTATCGTAGATTCAATATCTTCGTCATTAACACCGGTATTGCCAATATGCGGATAAGTCAGTGTAACAATCTGACGGCAGTAAGACGGATCGGTAAGAATTTCCTGGTAGCCGGTCATAGCCGTATTGAAGGCCACTTCCCCGGTAGCCACACCTTCGGCACCAATTGAGTCCCCATGAAAAGCAGTACCATCAGCCAAAACGAGTACAGCGCGCGGACGGTTAGACACAGGACTCCCCAATGATTTGTAGCAAAACGCAGACAGACAGAAAAAAAGCGGTTCGAATTGATTCCGCACCGCTAAAGTTAATTATACATGAGTACGGGAGCTTTTCCAGAAACTGCTCGCCCTTTACACTGAGCATTGCGCTACCTGTCAGAGAAATAGCACTACTGTTTTCGGCAAAGCTTCTCACTAGATTATTTGACAACAATATTGAACACGCCAAAGATACAAAAATTACTCAAACCACCATCCCATGATGGCGCAATAGCGCATCAATTTTTGGCTCGCGTCCGCGAAACGCAACAAATGACTCAAGCGCAGGACGGCTACCGCCTACAGCAAGAATTTCATGCCAGAAACGCTCGCCAGTCTTCGCATTAACCACTTGGCCAACACCATTTTCCTCAAACAGGCTATAAGCATCGGCAGACAATACTTCTGCCCATTTATAGCTGTAATAACCAGCTGCATAACCCCCAGCAAATATATGTCCAAAGCTGCTCGGAAACCGGTGGAAAGCTGGCGGAATAATAACTGCTACCTGCTGACGGATTTTATCCAGACGCTGCAACACGGTCTCGCTGCCCAGCGGATCAAAATCAGTGTGCAGATGCATGTCAAACAAGGCAAATTCGATCTGACGTAAAGTTTGAAGACCGCTCTGAAAATTCTTGGCTGCGAGCATCTTGTCGAATAATGTGCGCGGTAACGAATCACCAGTTTCCACATGCGCAGCCATATCGCGCAACACCTCCCATTCCCAGCAAAAGTTCTCCATGAACTGGCTTGGCAGTTCGACCGCATCCCACTCGACGCCGTTAATACCGGAAACCCCCAGTTCATCCATCTGCGTCAGCAAGTGGTGCAATCCATGACCAAACTCGTGAAACAGTGTAATGACCTCATCATGCGTAAACAACGCAGGGCGCAAATGGCCATTGATCGTCACCGGCGCAGAAAAATTACAGGTGAGGTAAGCAACTGGCACCTGGATTTCAGAACGGCCGATTTCTGGCACCTCAATTCGTCGCCGCGTTACGGCATCATCCATCCACGCTCCTCCACGCTTGCCAGGACGAGCATAAAGATCCAGATAGAATTGTCCCAACACATCGCCTTCACCGTCAGTAATATCGAAAAACCTTACATCCTGGTGCCAACGCTGAACATTACGCGCCTGCTCTGCTTCACTGATATGTATCCCGTACAGCGTTTCCACCAACCCGAACATACCGGATAACACCTTGTTTTCTGGAAAATATTGCTTGACTTCCTGATCAGAAAAAGCATAACGCTCGATCCGCAGCTTTTCACTAACATAGGCAATATCCCACGCCTCAAGTTGGGTCAGCTTTAGTTTATCAGCTGCAAACTGACGTAGTTCCACCAGATCTCTTTCCGCATAGGGTCTCGCTTTAGCAGCCAGTTCATTCAAAAAATCCAGCACCTGCTGCGGTGTTTCTGCCATCTTGGGGGCAAGAGATACCTGCGCATAGCAATCATAACCTAGCAATTTGGCTTCTTCCTGACGCAAACGCAGGATCTGTTCGATCAAAGGCATGTTGTCACGCTTCACAGTCTGATCTGGACTGACTTCAAGCTCACTGGCTCGCGTTGTATATGCCCGGTACATCTGTTCGCGCAAACTACGGTTATCTGCGTACTGCATAACCGGCAGATAGGATGGAGCATGTAGCGTAAATTTCCAGCTCGGCACAGTAATTAAGGTATCTTTAGCTGCTGCTTCACTGGCTGCCTGCAATATATCTTCCGGAATCCCGGCCAGCTCACTCCGGTTTTCTATCAACAAGAAAAATGCATTGGTTGCATCAAGCAGGTTATCACTGAATTTTGCACTCAATGCTGACAGCTCTTCTTGAATTTGCATAAACCGTGCTTTATCTTCAGGTGATAATTCAGCCCCCCCCAACCGAAAATCTCGCAATTGGTTTTCTACAATTTTCCTGCGTGCCTGACTCAAATTATTGAACGCCGAATCTGTTCGCAATTGCTTAAATTTCTCAAATAATACTGGGTCTTGTGATAACTCAGCATAGTACTGCGTAACACGCGGCAGATTGGCATTATAGATTTCACGCAACTCCGGATTATTCATGACTGCATTCAAATGTGTCACCTGCCCCCATGCACGCGACAGACGTTCATTCACATCCACCATTGGTTGCACAAAATCCTGCCAATTCGGGACTTCCGATGTATTTTTGACTGCATTCATCACTGCACGGCAATCACGCAATAGCTCATCTATGGCTGGCGCAATATGTTCATTTCGGATTTCCTCATAATGTGGCAACGTGGAAAAATCAAGTAACGGGTTCTTCATATCAGTTATATATTCAAAGGGTTTATTATTAATGTGCGGTCTCAGGGTATTTTGTTAGTTATCGAATCATCCTGATTTCAATATGATCTGGATGAAATCTATAGGCTTCAGGCATATGTGCTACTAGCCATACACAACATGCCCGCTAATCAACGTAAACCGGGTGCGACCACATAGCTCCATTCCAAGAAAAGGTGTATTCTTGCCCTGACTTTTCAACTCAGCATTACTGACAACCCAGTACGCATCAGGATCAAAAATACATAAATCAGCTGGAGCACCTGCCACCAATCGCCCGGCATCAATTCCCAGTATACGAGCCGGATACGATGTAATTCTTGCCAGCGCTTCTGGTAATGATAATCTGCTTTCCATTGCCCATTTCAGCGTAAGCGGCAGCAACAGCTCCAATCCGGTTGCGCCAGTTTCGGCCTGGGCAAAGGGTAGCAGCTTGGCATCATCATCCACGGGTGCATGATCCGAGCAGATCGTATCAATCGCCCCATCCATCAGCCCTGCGCGTAATGCATCCCTGTCCGCCAGACCTCTGAGTGGTGGCATAAGATGACAGTTCGCATCAAAAAAGCCAATATCCATATCAACCAGATGTACATGGTGGATGGAAACATCACAAGTTAGCGGCAAACCTTGCTGCTTGGCTGCACGTACCAGCGCTACGCCCTCGGCACTGGAAATACGGCATAGATGTGCGCTGGCACCAGTTTCTTTCATCAGGGACAAAATATCCGTGAGCGCAATTGTCTCCGCACATACAGGTATTGCTGGCAATCCTAAACGAGTGGCAACCTCCCCATCATGGGCAACACCATGATTGGCCAGATACATATCCTGAGGGCGCAACCAGACTTTGAAACCGAAAGTGGCAGCATACTGCATGGCTCGCATCAATACATGCAGGTTGGCAATCGGTGCATCTGCCTGGCTAAAAGCAACACACCCGGCATCATGCAACTCAACCATTTCCGTTAATCGTTCACCTTTAAGTCCTTGAGTCAGCGCTCCTACCGGGTAGACTCGTGCCCGATCAAGATTACGCGCACGATGCTTCAGCATCTCCACCAGACCCGGTTCATCCAATGGTGGATCTGTATCCGGGGGGCACGCGAGGCTGGTTACTCCTCCCGCTACTGCGGCTTCCAGCTCCGACTCCAGGGTGGCCATATACTCAAGCCCAGGTTCGCGCAAACGTGCGGATAAATCAACCAAACCGGGGCATACAACCAATCCGCTTGCATCAATCTCCCGATCGTCATGAAAATGTTCAGGCCGGGAATCGATTGATATAATCCTGCCTTCAGCCAGATAAAGATCGCCAATACGATCCATACCGCTGTCAGGGTCAATCAGACGGCCATTTTGGATACAAATATGCATAGAGGATACGAGCGTTAATTTCCAGCGAGAATCGACATGACTGCCATGCGAACAGCAATACCAAAACCTACCTGGGGTAGAATGACCGATTGAGAACCGTCAGCCACCTCCGAATCAATTTCCACACCGCGATTCATCGGACCAGGGTGCATCACAATCGCATCAGATCTGGCCAACAAAAGTTTTCCCGGTGTTAGTCCGTAATACTTGAAATATTCTTCGGTGCTGGGTAAATGCGCAGATTCCATACGTTCATGCTGCAATCGCAGCATCATCAGCACATCTACATCTTTCAAGCCTTGTGTCATGTTGTGGTAAACATGCACACCAAGCCGCTCAACCCGGGCCGGCAACAACGTCTTGGGTGCAATAACACGGATTTCCGGTACTCCCAGTGTTGTCAGTGCGTGAATCTGTGAACGCGCCACTCGGGAATGCAGAATATCTCCAATAATTGCCACACGCAGTGTATGAAAATCCTGTTTGTAACGACGGATGGTAAACATATCAAGCAATGCCTGCGTAGGGTGCGCATGCCATCCGTCACCGGCATTAATAACATGAATTTCCGGGCCGACATGACGAGCGATCAGATGCGCTGCACCACTCTGGTTGTGGCGTACCACAAACATATCTGCATGCATGGCAGACAGGTTGTTCACCGTATCCAGTAAAGTTTCCCCTTTGGTCTGGGATGAAACTGCCATACTAAGATTGATTACATCCGCTGAAAGGCGTTTTGCCGCAATTTCGAAAGTTGTGCGAGTGCGGGTACTCGGCTCAAAAAACAGGTTGAATACCGATTTGCCTCGCAGCAGAGGAATTTTCTTGACATCCCGCTCTGTCACACCAGTGAATGATTCCGCTGTATCAAGGATATGGCGCAAAATCGTAACAGGTAACCCCTCTGTCGTAAGCAGATGCTGCAGCTCCCCATTTTTATTCAACTGCGGATGTATACTCATTACGCAGGAATTCCGAAAGAATTACAACAATACATATTTGTTTTAAATATCAACAAATAAAATCTTTTCGCACAAAACAGTCCGAGTCATCTGGATAACAACAGCATAATCCGCGATTTAAAGCAGACCGGCAATATTGATGAAAGTACAAGGGAGGTAATCTGCTGGTGGGCTCCCAGAATATGCATTACTCAGTTACTATGCTACGCAAATCCAGGCTCAGTTTTCCATCATCCGCCTGTCTCAGTTCAAGCATGCTGCTTTCCGGCAAAGTCAGTACGGCTCCTGTATACCGTGCAGCAATCGGCAACTCCCGTCCGCCACGATCCACCAGAACAGCCAGATGGATACTGGCTGGCCGACCGTAATCAAACAATTCATTTATCGCAGCACGGATGGTTCTACCTGTATAGAGCACATCATCCACCAGAATGATGCGACTATTTTCAGCTTCAAAAGGGAGCTGAGAAGGTCTGACCTGTGGATGAAGGCCGATTTTACTGTAATCATCACGGTAAAAAGAAATATCCAGCACCCCTACCGGCTGCGTGATCTTCAATGCCTGATGAATACGCCTAGCCAGCCAGGCCCCCCCGGTATGAATACCCACAATAGTCGTTTTATCAGTGACATCCAATCGGATTTTTTCGATAAGCAGTGTCAGTAGCTGTTCGGCATCAGGAAGCTGCATGAGATGAATCAAAGAAAGTTTGAAGGATATGTTGTGCTGCAATCTGATCAAGCATTGGCCGCTGTTTTCTGCCTGTAATGCCTACTTCTTCCAACGTTAAACGAGCAATCGCTGTCGTATAACGCTCGTCTTCCATCACCACTGGAATTCCGAATCGTCCTTCCAGTCGCCTCGCAAAACGTTGGCATAATCGGGTTATCTCATGTTCAGCACCATCAGCATGAACCGATAACCCCACCACCAGCAAAACCGGTTGCCATGTCTCGATTAATTCGGCAATCTTTTCAAAACGGGGCTTAGTCATCGCCTGATCAATTGTCATCAAAGGATGAGCTAATCGCAATTCATATTCGCCAATAGCCACCCCTATACGTCGCACACCAAAATCGAAAGCAAGCACAGTGCCGGATAAAATAACGCTTGCCATGTCAGATATAGTTTCTTCGGCAGAATCAGGCATGACCAACTTCATTGGACAAATTGAAAAAATCAATCCCCAGCAATTTCATGGCAGCAGGTAGTCGCTCTTCAAAAGAGAGTTCAAACAATATCCGGGATTGAGCGGGTACAGTCAGCCAGGCATTCTGCGCCAGCTCCTGTTCGAGTTGCCCAGCCGCCCAACCTGAATAACCAAGTGCAACCAGGATTTTCTCTGGCCCCTGACAATCAGCAACTGCTTGCAAAATATCAATAGAAGCAGTCAGACCAGTCACCACATTGGAAGACAACGTAAACCTCCATGCTCCAACCGGTTCGTGCAATACAAATCCGTTATCGACTTGCACCGGACCCCCCAACAATACCGGCAGATTGGAAAGAGCGGGATCCTGAGGGGACATACCTAATTGCGTCAGCAGTTTTTCTACCGATAAATCAGTCGATCGATTCACAACCAGGCCCAAAGCACCTTGTTCATTATGCTCGCAAATATAGGTTAACGTTTTGGCAAAGAATGAATCCTCCAATCTCGGCATAGCAATCAGAAAATGATCGGTCAGGTTGATGGCTTGCATTGCGATTGTGACATCTATAAAAATTTACCGTACCTATACCCAGTATGCAGTACGTGTCATGATTCCAGAGCTGAATTTCATGACAGCTTTAATCGGCACAGGCAATGGGCCGCCTCCATACGAAACCGCCATGGTAGCATGGCATGCTTCATCGACTTTCATCTGTGACACGATGGCCCGGCTGCGAACATCCTGATGAGGCAATCGCTGTAAATGGTCTGCCAGATGCGCTTCAACCTGACGCTCTGTCTCAGCCAGAAAACCGAGATTCCATTTATCTCCAAGCACACCTGCCACCAATCCCAGCGCAAAGGATCCTCCATACCACAACGGATTCAGAAAACTTTTATGCCCGCCCAGCTCCGCAATTCGGCGCTCTGTCCAGGCAAGATGTTCCGTTTCCTCACGTGCAGCCTGATCCAGCGCTTGACGCACCTGTTCATTGCGTGCCGTCAGTGCCTGTCCCTGATAAAGCGCCTGGGCACAGACCTCACCGACATGATTGATACGCATCAGTGCTGCAGATTCACGTTTCTCAATCTTACTCAACTCATTCTCAGGCAGATCCTTCCCCGGAATAGGACGCAAAGTAGCTGCAGGAGCCAGTAATGTACGCAGAGCGTTATCAAAACCAATAATCAATTTATCAACATTCAACATAAAATTCCTCCACTAATCTCTTTTTCCCGTCTTGAGCCAGAACAATCTACTTTTCATTTTATACGCATTTGCCGAGCAAGCAACGTTACCGGATGCAAAACCTCTATATTTTTCCCTTTTCTCACCAACCCGTTAGCAATATGCAAGGCACAACCGATATTCGCCGTCACCAGGCAATCAGCCCTGGTCTGTTCGAAAGTTTGTAATTTTTCATCAAGCAAAGCTCCTGCAAATTCTGGCTGATCAAGAAAATAGGTACCGGCCGCGCCGCAACACCGATCGTTACCAGGTAGTTCCACTACTTCAATTCCCGGAATATGTTGCAGCACAGAATACAGATAGCCTGAAGCACGCAGTGTATTACGCAACGTACAAGGCTCATGCACCGCTATTTTTCGCGACAAGGGCACAAAACTGATTTCATCCCATACCCGTGCATCGAGAAACTGACCAATATCCATTACCGGCACAGAAAACCCGGCATCTTCTAATCGTGACGAATATTCTGCCAATTGAACACCACAACCGGAAGCAGTACTGATAATTGCCTGAATATTCAACCCCTCAAAAGCACGGAGATTTTGTTGAGCCAGCGACATTGCTGCATCAACCTGACCACTATGTTGATAAAGCGCTCCACAACACGTTTGTGCACTTGGCACATGCACTGTATAACCCAGCTGGTTCAATATAGATATGGTTGAAAGCAGTGTTTCGGTATCAACCAGCCTTGCAACACAACCCAGAAACAACGCCACCTCACCGCGCAGAAAACCCTTAGCCGGGTATGAGCCACGCCATATTTGCCCCGGTAGATTGCGTGTTGCCAGAAATAGCAGAGACTGAGCCAGGGCATTTCTTTTCAGTACATTCAACCGTAACAACAACGACAGCAAACCACTCCTGACCAATAGACGCAACGCTGGCCGCAATATGTCAAATCGAGCAGATTTCGCAACCAGCTCTCGTTCCAGCAAATCCCTCAACCAACTCTTTCCACTTCGATTTTCTTTTTGAACAAAGGATGAGTTTTCATGAATCATGGCACGCGCATTATTAATCAAGCGGCCATAGGCGACGTTACTTGGACACACACTCTCGCAGGCACGACAAGTAAGACAGCGATCCATATGCTGAACAAATCTCTCATTCAATGGAATGTGCTTATTAGCAACCCCACTCATCAGTGCAATACGTCCTCGCGGAGAATCCGCCTCGGAATGCGTCAGGTGATAAGTAGGACAATGCGGCAAACACAATCCACATGCCACGCAACGATTGGCCTCTGCAAGTAGCTCTTTAATCAAGTAATAACTATGATCTGAATTTTTCATGACTTTTACAGCTACCTTATTAGAATCAAACCATTGTATTGTTCACGATACACTTTTACTTGAATGATTATATTAATATCACCGATTACCTTAATTTGGCCGATCCCTTTTTAAATACATAGTACATAGCCACCGGATTGCAATTTAATTTATTGCTTGCTAAGTATATGAAAATTGCCATAGAATTACAGGTTTTAGTTAACAAATAACCACTTTATACAAGGGGCAACATGGTAGTAGTAAGACTGGCACGAGGTGGTGCTAAGAAGCGTCCTTTTTACAATATGGTAGTGGCCGATTCCCGTCGCCATCGGGACGGAAAATTTATAGAACGCGTGGGATTCTACAACCCTCGGGCTACGGGTGGCGAAGAAAGTTTGCGTATTCAGATGGATCGCCTGAACCACTGGCAATCCCAAGGAGCACAGCTATCCAGTACCGTCTCCAGGCTCGTTAAACAGTTTGGCAGACAGCAAAAACCCGCCTAGCCATCAGAGTGAAGCCGGGCTTCTCATAAACGAGGAGTTAATGGTTGTGTTGGGTAGAGTTATTGGCCCACACGGGATTAGAGGCCAGATCAAGGTTACTCCCTTCACCGAACACATTGATGGATTGATGGAATATCCTGTGTGGTGGCTCAGCAATGATGAGAAAAGCTGGCAAATAGTACATCCAACCTCTTTCTCTGTTCACGACAGCTTGCTGATTATTACGTTGGAAGAATATAGCGACCGGACGAATGCCTCTGGGCTGAAGGGGTGGCTGATTGCCGTACCACGCAGTCAACTGCCTCAACTATCAGAAGATGGCAAAGAGGGATACTATTGGTCAGATTTGATTGGAATCAGTGTTGTTAACACGCAAGGTGAATTTATCGGAACTGTGGCCGGCTTATTTGAAACAGGGGCAAATGACGTATTGCGCATTCAGCTCCCCGGCGGCAAAGAAGAATTGATTCCTTTTGTAGATCAGGTTGTCAGGCAAGTAGATATGAGATCACGACAAATCATGGTGGATTGGGAGCTAGATTATTGAATTTTGTATGATGCCGTTTGAATTTGACGTCATTACGTTGTTGCCCGACATGTTTGATGCTGTCACACAACACGGAGTAACAGGCAGAGCAAAAAAAAATAACTTATATCGTCTGCATACCTGGAACCCTCGCGACTATGCCACAAACCGTTATCGGACGGTAGATGATGCACCTTATGGTGGAGGTCCTGGCATGATCATGATGGCTGAACCGCTGGATCTGGCCATCACAGATGCAAAAATTCGGCAGACCAGGAATGGAACCAGCAGAACCAGCGTCATTTACCTTTCCCCTCAGGGCAAGCGATTGGATCATAAAAAAATTCTGCAGATTTCCAAACTAGATGGAGTCATATTGCTCTGTGGTCGTTACGAAGGAATTGATGAAAGATTAATAGAAGATCAGGTAGACGAAGAAATTTCAATCGGGGATTACGTAATTTCTGGTGGGGAGCTGGCGGCCATGGTCTTAATTGATGCGGTGATCAGGCAATTACCTGGCGCATTGGGTGATACGCAATCAGCCAGCCAAGATTCCCACGTTGATCATTTGCTGGAATATCCACACTATACCCGGCCCGATATCTATAAAGAAAAACCAGTACCCGAAGTGCTGTTGTCCGGTGACCACGCAAAAATAGAGCGCTGGCGCCTGCAACAGGCAATTGGTAGAACTTGGCTAAAAAGGCCTGATTTGTTAGCAGAAAAATATCCAGAAGGCCTCCCTGGCAAGGAAAAGGAATTACTGGAGGAGTTTAAGCAATTACAATGTTTGACGATTACCAACCAGGCGACAGATACAATAAAAGAACAGGAGCAACGAAATGAACTTGATCGAACAACTGGAACGTGAAGAAATAGAAAGGCTGGGGAAAATAATTCCCGATTTTTCGCCGGGCGATACACTCGTGGTCAACGTAAATGTCGTAGAAGGTGATCGTAAACGTACCCAGGCCTTTGAAGGGGTCGTTATCGCCAAACGCAACCGTGGACTCAATTCTTCATTTATTGTGAGAAAAATATCCAGTGGAGAGGCAGTAGAACGCACATTTCAGACTTACTCCCCTCTCATTGCAAGCATGGAAGTCAAACGGCGCGGTGCAGTACGTCGAGCAAAACTCTATTACCTGAGAGATAGAACCGGCAAAGCTGCAAGAATCCGGGAAAAGTTACCTGCACGCAGAATTCAACAAAGAAGTGTTGCTGCAGATTAACCACCAGACTTCGGAGCGCAGGCAATTCTAATTGCCTGTGCTCCGAAAATTGAACCTTCAACCACCTAGTAACTTTTTTATCTTCTCAGGGGGTCGCCCCAGTACCGCACTATCCCCGCGAATCACAATTGGGCGCTGAATCAGATCAGGATTGGCCGCCATCAGTTGTAATAATTCCTCATCATTCGCTGATTCCGAACCCTTAGCAAGTGGCTCATCCGCACGCAGCAAACCTCTTGCTGGAATACCCAACTTACGAACAATCTCGCGCAACATGTCGATGGTCAGTCGGGTATCGTAGTAATTAATACTGTCGAATTCATTACCACTCTCCTTAAGAATAGTTAATGCTTCATGGCATTTACTGCAGGTGGGTTTTTGATAAATAGTTATTCTATCGCCCATAACCGCCTCATTTAATTCCGCATTCCCTGGAAATGGCAGCATAAGCCGCACTTGATCCTTTTAAACCGAAAGTATCAGTTGTTGCCGTCCCCTGCGCAGAAACCCCGTTAACCACCATCTGATTGCCCCCGCGTATCGCTGACATCAGTTTGTTATCTGTTGCTGAATCGGGTGCCCAGGCAGTTTCATTCTGAGTAAACAATTTGAAACGCTGGCCGCCGATACTGACTGTCACCTCGCTGTTTGGTTTAAATGAGTAACCCGCAACGAAACTGAACACATTTTTGCTCTTCTCAGCGGGACGATGGGTGATCAGCGCATAAACACTCCCGCGCTTGGTATAGTTACCTTCCTCCTTACTGGGTGTGCTGACCATATAACAAACCTTGTTACTTTCCTCCATGTACACATAGGCGATCCAATCACCAAATTCTCCGATTGATTTTGGTTCAGCCGCATGCGCTGCAATACTCGTCATAAAAAAAACAGCTGAAGCTGACAGTATCAGTATTTTTGCGAATATCCATCTCATCGTATAAAGCTCCATAATTATCGCAATACTTCGACTCGCCGATAATCTGCTAATCACACCCTTCCATTTTATAAATGTAATATCCTTTCTGCTTGATCGCTTCAATCACCTCATCAGGTGCTTTCTGGCTGTGGCAAAAACGACATTCCTCACTGGTTACCGTCGCATCCTCTTCTCCAATCGAAGCAAGCCATTCCTTGGCAAATTCAATCGCTTTCTTATCATCCCTTACATCAGTAAACACATCAAAATGCATAGTGTGTCCGCGCTTGGATTTGACATAGGTATCGTACACATGGATCTGCATAAAAGTTCTCCTTACTGATTAATAATAGAAAGACAAATAATTCAAAGCTGTATTATGCCATTTTTCTGCGCGCCACGATAACGCCATCACGCGTTGGATTGATAAAGGCATCAAACTCCGGATCCTTACAAATTAGCTGATTATGCTCTCTGATTGCTTCAGTCCAGCCTGGTTTAATATCTGCAGAGCCATCCACGGCCACTCGCCCACGCCATAATACGTTGTCGGCAATATATAACCCACCAGGGCGGATACGTTCTTTGGCCATGCGCCAGATATCCGGATATCCTCCTTTATCCGCATCGTTGTAGCAGATATCGAACATCCCATCAGTCTGTGCAAATATATCCTGAGCATAGCCCGTGCAAAATTTCACCCGCTCCCATATTCCAACGGCAGCGAGATATTGCTCTGCCCTTTCCTGATTAACCGGATTGCTGTCTGTACAGACAATTTGGCCATCAGGTCCAACTGCCTTGCCAAACCAATAGGCGGAATACCCGTACCCGCTGCCAAACTCAAAAACTCTATGTGCACCTATCATTTTTGCGAGGATTTCCAGCGAGATCCCAACGAGCCTGCCTACAATCGGGAAATTTCTCACCCGGGCAAATGCTTCCATCTCATCGAGGATGGGATGATCAAACTGCTCTGTCAGAGTGTACATATAATGTTCAATCATCGGATTAACAGGGATCAATCCATCTGGATTATCAACGACCGGTGGCTGCAGGATTGGCATTATCGAGCCATACTGGAACGTTTACGAATTCCACCCTTGATTTGCGGACTCTTTCGATCGATTAGATCAAGGCTTCCTTCATACCTCTGCCAGCAAACAGCTATGGCCGTCACTGCGAGCAAAAATGGTGGAATTCTGCTGTATAGTAAGAAAGTATCAGTCAAACCGGACAGAAAAGTGAAACACACAATTGCACCACCCAATAAAGCCATCTGATGTTGCTTGAATGTTTTGAACCAGCACCATAATAAGAATATAAAAGCCAATATACCAAGCAATCCCAGATGTACGCCAATTTCAATTAGTTCATTATGGAAATGTTTTGCTTCATGAAACTCAGGCAAATCCTGGTAAATCCCTTCTTTATAGGACATAAAACTATTTTGGAGATAATGCTTCGCCATGCCAGAACCATGCCCTATGACAGGAGCGTCAACAAGACCGTGCAAACCAATATCCCAGATTGCCAGCCGATAACCTACGCTGGTTTGGTAATGCCCTTGCTGAAATAATTGAAGATCTGAGCCGATTGCTTCCAGTCTTTTATGAAAAACATCACTGCTCGCAGCGAACAATACAGTTACTGCAATAATTGAAGCTAGGTAACTCGCTAACACTTTACCTTTTACTTGATAACGCAGACAAAACATTAACAAGAGTATCATTACGGTTGAGAGCAATATACCTCTTGCATTCTCACGAAACTGAAGAAATAGCAACAACAAAGCGGTTATCCATAACAAAGCCGATAAAAACCAGCGCATTCTGGACAAAGTAACCCATCCACCATAAACAGCCAAAATAACGCCGATTCCTAGTGCGGATGAGAAATTCAAATAAGACATACCAAACAAAGAAATTCCTTGCTCACCAAGTACTGCATACTGATAGCCACCCAACACAACCACTCCCAGATAACCACTAATCAGCGCCCCCGTCACCCAAGGTAAACGCTCTTTATTTAACAATGAAAAGAATGGGATAATTATCAGCAGAATAAAATATTTTTCCCATTTCCCTGTAAGGGATACAGAAAAATCACTCCAGAGCAAGCCAACTCCCCATACCCCACAAAAAACAAGAACGCCTTGTATTAAAGGCTCTTTTAACAGATCAGGAAATCTGGATAATCCTCCATCCACCAGCCAGGCAACAACCAGCAAACCTATTCCCCAATACACCAACCCACTGGGCCAAAGTGCAAGACAAAAAAACACCAATACAAACCGCACCAGCAACTCACGCCAACTCAATACAATCCCACTACTCAAAATAAATCCTTTCAAGTCAACCGGTTGACGAGCATTTACAATGCTTCCCTATTCTAACGATATTACAGTTACTTCTTTAATATTGCTCCCTCAAAAGAAAGAGGAGATTCATCAAATGATAGCTTTTTGACTTCCAGCCTGAACACACGACCCCAGACGATTAGTAAGGTGCGTAATAAAAACGGGATATCATCCATCATCCAGATAGCCGAGATACGTCTGTCCGCACGCCACCAGTTTCTAAATGTTGTCCAGATTACCGCGGTTAAGCGCAGCGGCTGACTATACATTTGCAGACATAGCAACGTGGGTGATCGCGCCGAGGTAAACCAATGTACATAACCTCCTTTACGAAATACATTTTCAATTGTAACCAGAACAGACGAAGGAAAATTTACAAGTGATCCGTTAGTCGAAAACAGCAGGATATTTTGTCGTGCATCAGGGTAACGTGAAAGATAAAAGGCACGGTTACGTCGTGAAAGTTGCTTCTGTGATCGTCCATTACCAAACGAACCCCTTCTCTTATGATAAATACAGACACCAGGATGTATGCCGAAACGCCATCCGTGAAGATCAAGCCGGCGGCCAAGATCAATATCTTCATAATAACCTCGCCCAAATGCTGGGTCGAAGCCTCCGATTTCCTGAAAAACATCACGGCGGATTAGTATGGCGTGTCCACGAAGATAGTAATTGGGTATATAGCCTGCTTCCCGCAGCATATAGCGCCCAAGATCATATTGGGCGTAACTGTTACCGGCAGGAACAATAGCCGCTAATTCAGGATCAGCAGTAAAGGCTGTGCATAACAACGGCAGGAAATCCTGGCTGACTTCGGTGTCTGAGTTAAGAATAAATACATAGGAAGCGTCAGATCGATTGACGGCTGCATTTACTGAAATACCAAAGCCCTGGTTTTTCTCCGCATGGTGAACGTCAACACAATCATACGACAGGTTATCCAGCATCTCCCTCGTTTCGTGGCCAGACGCATCATCCTGAACGATAATGCGTCTAATGGATTGATTAAGATGCGCGACAATGGAATCAATACAGCGCCGTGTCCAATCGGGAGCGTTATAAACCGGAATAACGACATCTATTGTTTTGTCAGCAGGTATTGCAAATTTCCTGATATCTATCATCCTCTGTCTCCGGTATGTATCAGCAGCAGTCACAGGACAACAGAACCCAGATGACCTTTTGCCATAATGGTTGCATTGTTCAACAGCCTATTCAGCCAAGCAATAGCCGAAAGAGCTGCCAAATAAACCTGTGTTAT
Source organism: Nitrosomonas eutropha (assembly GCF_003201195.1). Classification (GTDB taxonomy): domain Bacteria; phylum Pseudomonadota; class Gammaproteobacteria; order Burkholderiales; family Nitrosomonadaceae; genus Nitrosomonas; species Nitrosomonas eutropha. Next base: position 51,614 of record NZ_QICQ01000014.1, read on the forward strand.
TATGCAAAATATTGACAAGGAAGGATTAAGGTTGACTGCAAAGTGGCATTATACACAGCGCATAATACCTATGAATCCAGCAAACCAGCCGCAGCACGCACTGCAAAAAATATTTTATTCGCCCCATCATATCTGCATATTTAACCAGTCACTTTTCCCATAACTATGAAAACAATCGCCATCATTCCGGCACGCATGGATTCTTCGCGTTTTCCCGGAAAACCGTTAGCGCAGCTGCTGGACTGCACCATGCTGGAGCATGTTTACCAGCGTGTTGCCATGAGCAAATCGCTGAGCGCAACTTATATCGCCACCTGTGACGAAGCCATCCGGCAGGCAGCAACCGCTTTCGGAGCACCCGTCATCATGACTGCAGACAGCCACGAACGGGCCAGTGACCGCATCGCGGAAGCAACCGCACACACCGATGCTGATCTGATCGTCATGGTGCAGGGAGATGAACCGATGACACATCCTTCCATGATCGACACCGCCATCGCACCTTTCCACAATGATCCCAAACTGGAATGCGTCAATCTGACGAAGCGAATCGACGATGAAGCCGATTTTCGCAGCCCCAACACCATCAAAGTGGTTACGGATCAGCAGGGAAATGCGTTATATATGACCCGTCAGCCGATTCCGACATTGGCTCCAGGTGGCTTTGGAGCAACTGCCACTTACAAGCAGGTCTGTATCATTCCTTTTACACGCACCTGTCTGCTCGAATACAGCCAGTTATCGCCCACCCCACTGGAATGCCTCGAATCAATTGATATGCTGCGCCTGCTGGAACACGGCCGCCGCGTCAGGATGGTGGAAACTGAATACGATACGCAGGCAGTTGATACCGAGGCAGATCTGGCCCGTGTTGCGCAGCTGATGGCTAATGATCCGCTACTGGGCAAATATCAAAGAATCTAACTGGAGCGCTTATGTCACTGAAAGCCCGTCTCACCCATCATGAACTGACCATTGGCTCATGGATCACGCTCGGACACCCCTCAATTGCTGAGATCATGGCCAAAGCCGGTTTTGACTGGCTGGTACTGGATACCGAACACAGCGTACTGGAGCTGAGCGAAGTACAAGCACTTATTCAAGTGCTAGATAGCCAACAATGTCCGGCAATCGTACGATTGACCTCCAACCATCCCGATCAGATCAAACGCGTCATGGATGCCGGTGCAACCGGAATCATGGTGCCGATGATCAAATCTGCAGAAGATGCTCGCGCTGCAATCGATGCTGTTTATTATCCGCCTGAAGGAACCCGTGGTGTAGGGTTAGCGCGTGCTCAGGGCTATGGCACAAGTTTTCAGGCATACCGGCAATGGTTGCGTGACAATGCGGTTGTCATCGTGATGATTGAGCATATCCGCGCTATTGAAAACATCGATGCCATTCTGTCCACTCCCGGCATTGATGCTTACATCATCGGCCCTTATGATCTATCTGGATCAATGGGGCAACCGGGTGAGCTGGATCATCCTGATGTACAGGCAGCCATTCAGCAAGTATTGCAAGCTGGTATCCACCATCACAAAGCAGGTGGCATCCATGTCGTTGAACCCGACACAGCTGCGCTGCAACAACGGATCAAACAGGGATTTTCATTTCTGGGATACAGCCTTGATATCCGCATGCTTGATTCCCTTTGCCGCACCCATCTGAACATGATCAGAACATCTTCATGAGCAAGATCGTCGTTTCCACTTCCTCTTTCGATTTTGATCACAACCCCGCCATACAGCGACTGCAGGCACAAGGCTTCACCGTCACCGGCAATCCTTACCGGCGCAAGCTCGCCGAAGATGAAATTATTGATTTACTCAGCACGGATACCGTCGCCCTGCTGGCGGGAGTTGAGCCGCTGACAGAACATGTGTTGACAAGCGCCAGTGCTTTGCGTGTCATTGCACGTTGCGGCACTGGCATGGATAGTGTTGATCTGAAAGCTGCCCAGCAAAGAAACATCAAGGTTTCCAATACCCCTGAAGCGCCCGCTCAGGCTGTTGCAGAACTGACACTAGGGCTGATGCTTGATTGCCTGCGCCAGATCAATCACACTGATCGTTCCGTACGCAAAGGTGAATGGCCACGCACACAGGGACGGCTGCTGGCTGCACGCACAGTGGGCATTGTTGGCCTGGGACATATTGGCCGACGGGTTGCTAAACTATGTCAGGCATTCGAGGCAAAGGTCATCGCACATGACCCTCATCTGCAGCAAGCACCCGGCGGCATCGAACTCGTTTCATTGAATACTTTGCTCGAACAGGCTGATATTGTGACACTCCACTTGCCCTACTCTCCGGATGTTCGCCATTTAATTAATGCCGAAGCCATTGCGCATATGCAACCCGGAACAATCTTTATCAACGCCGCCCGTGGCGGATTGGTCGATGAAACCGCTTTATGCACAGCGCTCAATTCAGGGCACATTGAAGCGGCTGCACTAGACAGCTTCGAACAGGAGCCCTACCAAGGACCTCTGCGCGAATGCAAACGGGCGATACTGACTTCTCATATCGGATCACTTGCGCGAGAAACACGGCAGCGCATGGAAATCGAAGCGGCTGAAAATTTGTGGCGGGGAATGGTCGAGGCAGGTTTGATCAATGAGTGAAGCAATACAGCCGGGGCAAATTGCAGTTGTACTGGGTGCAGGCGGCTTTCTGGGCAGCCACGTTGCCGATGCCCTGTCCAATGCAGGCTATCAGGTGCGTCTGTTCGATCGCCATCTTTCCCCGTTCCGGCGGCCTGATCAGGAAATGATCATTGGTGATCTGATGGATATCAACCAGGTATCCAACGCCGTTCAGGGTGCTGCGGTTGTCTATAATTTTGCCGCCATCGCTGATATTGATGAGGCCAATGATAAGCCTCTGGCCACAGCCAGCATCAATGTCATCGGTAACATGCATGCACTCGAATCAGCCCGACTGGCGGGTGTACGCCGTTTTATCTTTGCCAGCAGCATTTACGTTTACTCTGAATCCGGCTCGTTCTATCGCGCCAGCAAACAGGCAGCCGAACGTTTCACTGAAACCTATCATGAACGCTACGGACTGGAATACACCATTCTGCGCTATGGATCGCTCTATGGCCGACGTTCGGACAAACGCAACGGTATCTATCGCATGCTGCACGAGGCCGTACAACAACATTCCATCACCTATCACGGCAGTGGGGAATCCATCCGGGAATACATTCATGTCGAAGACGCCGCCCGCATGAGCGTACAAGTACTTGCTTCGGAATTTGCCAACCGCCACCTGATTCTGACCGGCCAGGAAAAAATGCGCATCCGCGACGTTATGACCATGATCTCGGAAATGATGCCGTGGGATGTCGCTCTGCATTTGGATCAGGACAAACCAGGGCATCATTACCAGATTACGCCGTATGCATTTCAGCCCCGTGTTGGCCGCAAACTGGTACTCAATGAGCATGTTGATCTTGGGCAGGGATTGCTCGACTGTATCCAGGAAATTCACCAGCAGATCAATCATGGCCAGGAAGAAGATGCAACCCCTTCTTCCGCAGTATAATCAGGCATGAACATAACAAGCCGCCCGACTGACTACTGGCAAGCCATTATCTTTGATTTCGATGGTGTCATCGTGGAATCCGGGGATATCAAGGCACAGGCCTTTGCTGAACTGTATCGCCATCATGGTGAAACGATCGCACAGGCCGCAGTAGATTATCACCGCACCAACGGCGGTATGTCACGCTATCTCAAATTTCATTATTTCCAGCAAAATCTGCTAAATAACCCTCCCCTTACCAAGGAAGAAGAGCAGGAACTGGATCGGCGATTTTCCGAACTGGTCATGAATGCAGTCATTGCCTGTCAAGCGGTAGCCGGAGCGGAAACACTACTGGATAAAATGGTAAACCAGATTCCATTATTCGTTGCTTCCGGTACGCCGGAAAATGAACTGCGCACAATTGTTGAACGGCGCAACCTGTCACGCTACTTCACCAGGGTACACGGCTCTCCCCGACTCAAGGAAGCGCTGGTGGCAGATATTTTGTCAGCCCACCCGCTTGATCCTGAGCGCGTGCTGATGGTCGGCGATGCACTGGTGGATTATGAAAGTGCCCAGCAGAACGGCGTTATATTTCTTGGTCGCGTCCGCCCAGGCGATGACAATCCTTTTCCTAAATCAGTTGAAATTATTCCTGACCTATGGCCACTAACCACTTGATCGAACGTCACGTTTTCAATGATCTTCCCTCGTTATCTGAAGCATTGGCAGAATCAGTTGCCGTCACATTACGTAATGCAATCACACAGCACGGCCAAGCCAGTCTGGTGGTACCTGGTGGAAGAACACCCACTGTTTACCTTCCTCGGCTGGCACAAATAAACCTCCCCTGGCAACACGTCTTTGTAACGCTAAGCGATGAACGCTGGGTAGAACCAACCAGCGAGCAATCCAACGAACGGCTAGTGCGTGAGCATTTCCTGCAACACATGCAGCAACAGCCTCATTTTATCTCCCTCAAAACCAAACACGCTCACCCTGATGAGGCAATTGCTGACCTCGATATGCGCCTGGCCGGGTTACCCTTGCCATTCAGTCTGATCATCCTTGGCCTGGGGGCAGACGGCCATATTGCCTCTCTGTTTCCTGGCATGACGCTAGATATGAATTCAGCTAATCTGTGCCAGGCTGCTACACCTCCTGCTGCACCTTCCCCGCGTATCAGCCTGAGCTTGCAGGCACTTATCAACAGTAGCCGCATCATACTGGTCATTACAGGGAAAGAAAAAAGACAACTGGTTGATCAGCTCATTGCATCCCCTGATCCAGCCATACCGTTTGTACAGCTAATGCAATCCAGACCGGTAGAATTGTTCGAAACGGATTAGTTAGACACCGAATTTCATCATGCGCGAAATTTGGCTTACAGTCGTATTGCTCTCTATCAGCAACGTCTTCATGACATTTGCCTGGTATGCGCATCTAAAGGATTTAAGCAGTAAACCATGGCTGGTGGCAGCCCTTATCAGCTGGGGAATCGCCTTCTTCGAATATATGTTACAGGTACCGGCAAACCGCATCGGGTTCAGTGTTTTATCCCTCGGGCAGCTCAAAATCCTGCAGGAAGTCATCACCCTGTCTGTATTCGTGCCTTTCAGCTTGCTCTATATGGAAGAACCGCTAAAGCTTGATTATCTCTGGGCGGGGCTGTGCATCCTTGGTGCGGTGTACTTCATTTTCCGCAGTGAGATAGTAGATATAGGTAACTGATCAACTGATCAATCAATCTCCAAAAGCCTAAAAAGACTTTTTATCCCCCCGGAGTATCATCATCAGCCACTACAGGAGGAGATATGATCCTCAGAAATCGGGCTGTTTTTATCAGCAATGCCCTGATCAGCTTCCATAGTTTTGGCAACAACCAGATTGCCAAGCCAACAAATATAATAAACAAGATCAGAAACAATATCGGATGATTTAGGGCTGTCCACAGCCCACCAATCACTATTAAATCTTCACTGATCGAGGCAGTCCAGTTAGATACGGGTTCGGGCGAGGTGTTGATCATCAGACGTGTGCCGGTTTTGGCAGCATGGCTGGTTGTCGCTGCACCGCCACCGAGTATGCCCGCTGCAATTTCCAAGGCGGGAGAAACATCCCCCACTGCCCCTGCTGCCAGCATGGCACCCGCCGGGATACGCACGAAGGTATGCAGAGCATCTGAAATGCTATCCACACCCGGTATCTTGTCAGCAAAAAATTGAACAAGATACATGGTACCTGCCGCCCCGATAATAAAGGGATTTTCCAGTACTGCCAGTTCATACGGCAAAGCAATATTGCCAGTGACGCCGCCCAGGCCGAGTATCAGCAACGCAGCATACAGATTTATCCCGCTTGCCCAGGAACTCCCCATGGTCAAGGCCAGTGTTGCGATCAGGCTTTCATAACTACTCATTCAGCCAATCCCGGTTATTCCGCAAGAGATATCGTTGACTGATGCAGCATGCGCTGTGCGAGCAACCCGGCACCCAGCAAACCAGCTTTCGGATTCATCACCACATAAACCGGAATCTCGCGCACCAGTTCACTGTATCGCCCTTTGTTGCAGAATGCCTGGATAAAACCGGGTTGTTGCAAAATTTGGATAATGCGCGGCGCGATGCCGCCTGCAATATAGACGCCACCCCGGCATAACCCTGTCAGCGCCAGATTGCCTGCATAAGCACCATAAATCTCGGCAAACAGATCAAGCGCTTTTAGAGCAATCGGATATTGGTGCTCGAAAGCCAGCCGAGTAACGGTTGCGCCATCATCAGCATCCAGTTCAATACTTTTCAAGTGAGCGCCAGCTGCCGCATCAGCTTGCAAAAAATTAAAAATGTGAGTCAATCCCTGACCAGAAAGCAATCGTTCAATTGAAACCCTCTGATACTTTGTCATCAGATATCTGAGCAATTCAATCTGAATGGCGCTGGTCGGTGCAAAATCAACATGACCTGCTTCGGTGGCAAGCGGTTCGTAAAATCGTCCACGCTTGATCAACCAAGCAACTCCCATCCCGGTACCCGCCCCCAGTACAACACGCATCGCAGAAGAAGAAGGTTCCCCGGCTTGCAGCATAACCAGATCATCCTGCGGCAGTACTTCGATAGAAGCTGCCATCCCCTCAAAATCATTGACAATTTTCACAGCAGAAATTGAAAATTTTTCCGCAAGGGCGGAGGCATTGATTGTCCAGGGCAAATTGGTCAGGCGCACCTGTTGATCAACAATCGGCCCGGCGACTGCCAGACAGACAGCAACCGGCTGACAGTCAGATTGCTTTAAGAAATCTTCCAGAATACTGTCAAAATCACCGTACTGACGACTATCGTAACGATGCTCATAATGAAGCTCAACTTCCTCATTCTTGATCACAGCAGAGCGCAACAAGGTTTTGGTTCCACCAATGTCGCCATATAATAGATATTGATCCATCAGTTGCTTTCCTCCTGACACATAATGATGACAAGATCATTAAAACATGTAACCCCATTGAAACACAGACTCATAAAAAAGCCAGAAATCTCATAGTAGAAAAAGTAATGCGGGCAGGTACAATAGACCTCCTGTTTCTCCAGCTCTGCTGCCAACGGGTCAGGTTCATCCAGATATTACTAGCAGGTTTATTCCGGGTATCAATTCTCGGCTATTAATTCAGGGGTGTCCTTTGATCACAAGGACACCCCTGAAAATCCGGTAGTGCAAGATAAAAGCACACAGAGCGCAACAACGAAACATACCCAATAAACAGACAAGGCGGCAAGGCATACAACGCCACGATCGCCTGAAGAGCCAATTTTAGAAGTGTCCACAATAAGAAACGGGGAGGTATTGTGACAGATATCAATGGGGCAGGTGATTTACTGTTGAAAAGCACACACTTGCAGATCAACGACGTGGTAGCTGAATTACGGGATGTACGCACTACTGCACTGATCAACCGACAAGGACATCTCAGACCGCCCCGGCTGCCTTCCCGCAAAGTGTTGGCCGGAATTATTGAAGGTCTGCGAACAGCATTATTCCCTAACCGCCTCGGCCCATCCGATCTGGCGGTGGAAGGCGTTGATCATTATGTTGGCCATATCCTGAATTCAACGTTACGCGCCTTGCTGATCCAGATTCAGCACGAACTGCACTTCAATTCAGGAACCGAAGAACTCGATCAAGAAACTTACGCACAAGCAACGAAAATCACCCAAACGTTCGCCAAACGGCTGCCCGTAATCCGTCGACTGCTCGATGATGATGTGCTCGCTGCCTATGAAGGTGATCCGGCTGCCCGCGGGATCGATGAAGTGCTGGTATGCTATCCCGGCGTCGCCGCCATTACCTGGCATCGGCTGGCGCATGAACTGTATCAGTTGGGAACCCCACTGATCGCACGCATGATTTCTGAAATCGCTCATTCACAAACCGGCATAGAAATCCATCCGGGTGCCCAAATCGGCGGAAGCTTCTTTATTGACCATGGCACCGGCGTCGTTATTGGTGAAACCACGGTCATTGGCAACAACGTGCGCTTGTACCAGGCGGTGACTCTCGGTGCAAAAAGTTTTCAGGTGGATGAACACGGTTCGCTGGTAAAGGGAATCGACCGCCACCCTATTGTTGAAGATGATGTTGTCATTTATGCGGGAGCGACTATTCTGGGGCGTATTACTATCGGCAAAGGCTCCACCATTGGTGGCAATGTCTGGCTGACACGCAGTGTGCCTCCTGGCAGCCGGATCACTCAGGCGCGAACACATAACGACTGAAACACAGCCAATCCATCACCTCTCCACAACACAGGCACCTCTTCCTTTTGTCGTATTCTATTTTCTGCAAACCGGTTTGCAGCAGCCAGCCAATATAAAAATGAATAGTGCACAATCAGGAAATCTATTCTCACGGTTTTTCCCAGGAGAAACCAAGGCATACGCTCATCAGTGGTTTTTTACGGCAGCGTGCCTGCATGCGATATTAATCATCCCGCTAACCATACTGGCCAGGTATAGTTACGGACCGGTCATACTAGTCATGCCAGCAGGGCATGCGTTTGAAATGTTGTTCGGCCTGGCTCCGGCACTGATTGCCGGCTACTTATTGGGCCCCATGCCCGCCCGGCGGCTGGTCTGGTTTCTGGGCTTCTGGCTGCTGGCAAGAGTTGCTGACCTGATTGCTCCCTTTGCCTGGCCAACTTTGGCATTCAACGCGCTGTTTGCTATCCTGCTCGCTCGACAGTTGCTTCCCCGCCTGTGGGCTGCTAAAAAATGGCGTAACCGCTCACTTGTTCCTTTGCTCGGTTTAATCTGCGCCCTCACAACCGTAATCCTGCTGGCCGGGCGGCTGGATGCATATCTGCTGCATCGTTATTTAATCAATGAAAGCCTACAATTGTTCGCGTTGCTGATGTTATTTATCGGCGGCCGTATGCTGGCACCCGCTGCTGCGGGGGAATTCTATCGCCAGGGCATGGAGCTGACTGCGAGAGTGCAGCCCAATATCGAAGCCGGGTTGATTCTTACCATTGCCGCTGCATACATTCTGGCCCCTATTGCAGCGTCACTTTCCGGTGTTCTGCTGATCAGCAGTGGAATGCTGGCAGGCATCCGCCTGTTCCGCTGGCAATTATGGCACTGTCGGGCACGCCCGGATCTGCTCTGTCTCGGGCTGGGCTACGGCTGGTTGGCACTGGGCCTGATCCTGCTGGGGTGGACAAAACTGAATAGCGGCAACCATTTCAGCACCGCCGTGCACGCCATTACCGTCGGCGCACTGGGTACGCTGGCAACAAACGTTATCGTGCGTGTCACGCTGCTGCACATCAAACAATATCCTTCACGCATCACGTTTATCGTGGTCATGACCGGATTCATGTCAATCGCCGCGATCACACGTATGGTGGCAGATTTTAGCAGCTACCGGGAAATATTACTGACAGTAGCTGCATCAACCTGGAGTATTGCCTTCCTGTTTGCGCTCTACATTGTATTAGCGGGGTTTACTGCCCCACGTATAAAACCGGCCAGAACCCCACCAGCCGATGACACCAGCAAAACCTTGCGTAGCGCACTTTCAGACGAGCAACGTAATACAACAAAAACAAATACTCACACTTCTTCCTGAAAGGCCTGGTCTATATCGGCAATCAGATCATCAATATGCTCAATGCCGACGCACAAACGTACCAAATCGATACTGACACCAGCTTTGGCCAGCTCTTCATCATTAAGTTGGCGGTGAGTCGTGGTAGCCGGGTGGCAGGCCAGCGTTTTGGCGTCCCCGATATTTACCAGTCGTTTAATCAGCCCGAGCTTGTCCATGAAGCGAGCACAGGCATCACGCCCACCTTTAATGCCAAAGCTTAGAATTGATGATGGAATACCGCCATCCATGTATTTTTGTGCCAAAACATAGTCGCGGCTGTCTTCAAGACCGGCAAAGTTAACCCAGCCAACTTTTGGGTGTGCTTTCAAGTAACGTGCAATCTCCAAAGCATTGAAACAGTGGCGCTCCATTCTCAGTGGTAGCGTTTCAATTCCTTGCAGGATCAGGAAGGAATTAAAGGGAGAAATAGCCGCGCCCATGTTGCGCAACGGAACAACGCGCGCACGACCAATAAACGCAGCCGGGCCAAATGCATCCACATATACCACGCCGTGATAGCTGGGATCAGGCTTGTTGAATTGTGGAAAACGCGGACTGTCTTTCCAGGGAAATTTGCCGGAATCCACAATGATTCCGCCAATGCTGGTACCGTGACCACCCATGTATTTTGTCAGCGCATGGACAACAATATCGGCGCCATGTTCAAAGGGACGGCACAATGCCGGGGAAGCCACAGTGTTATCCACGACCAGCGGCACACCCGCCGTGTGTGCCGCTTCAGCCAATGCAGCAATGTCCACCACATTACCGGCCGGGTTGCCAATCGATTCACAAAAAACCATCCTGGTCTTGTCATCGATCGCATCTGCAAAAGCAGCCGGATTACGGCCATCCACCATGCGCACTTCAATTCCCTGATTGGGCAGTGTATGACAAAAGAAATTGTAGGTTCCGCCATAAACCTGGCTGGTGGAAATGATGTTATCGCCCGCCCTGGCCAGCGTCTGGACACAGGCCGTAATAGCCGCCATGCCGGAAGCCAGCGCCAGCGCCCCCACTCCCCCTTCCAGTAATGCCACTCTTTCTTCCAGCACAGCAGTAGTCGGGTTCATGATGCGCGTGTAGATATTCCCTTGTACCTTGAGATCAAACAGATCTGCCCCATGCTGGGTATCGTCAAAATAGTAGCTGGTGGTCTGATAAATAGGAACTGCGACCGAATGTGTCTGTGGATCACCGGCAAAACCACCATGAATGGCAAGTGTTTCTCGCTTCATTACATTTTCCTCTTTCAAAATAAACTGGAGTGCCGGCTGTTGGCCGGATAACATGCAGGCAATCTTAAAGGAACTCCAGAATAAATCCATATTCGTTATTGCGGATACGCTAGTCTTGCACAATTTTCCATATGCTTGTGAGTGCATGCAGGAGGATGATCCGTGATTGGAACTCTCTCTGCATATCAATCAGGGATGAAGAATAATAAGCTCATGATCTATCATATCTTTCCGGAATTTATGACTTTGTATTACTATGAATACTAACAGCCATACAGGTGATGGTCGTGAAGAAGAATATAAATAACAAGTCCACCTTAAATAAAGCAGGGAGGGTAAGATGTTGAAATACAGTCGAATTACCTTAATTTCTATATTATTACTTTTCTTTTTTCCGGGAGTGTATGCGGCAGGGTGGGAAGAAGTGAAAGTGTCCGCACAAACCATTCTGGATGATGACGGTAACTATAAAGATATTCAACCTGGTTGTGCATTCAGTGATCCAACTGATCCACAGGAGCAGTTTCATTTTTACTACCGGAAAGGTACCAAGCCGCAAACACTCATTTATTTTAATGGTGGGGGCGCCTGCTGGAATGGTGCAACCTGTCTGACTTCGCTGACTACCCCGGTCACCCCAACAACCCGGCCTGCCTATAATCCTTCACTTGCGGCTGAAAACAGCCCCGAAGGAGCGGGCGGGATAATGGATTACACGCGCCCAGATAATCCATTAAAAGACTGGAACATGGTTTTTATTCCTTATTGTACAGGTGATATACATATCGGCTCCAAAGATGAATTTTACATCGATCCTTTAGGGATTATTGGTGGAGGAAGTCCTGTGATAGTGCATCACCGCGGTTTTGACAACTTCATGGCCGTGCGTGAATGGTTGAAACAAAGACCGGATCGATCGAATACCAAGCAAGTGCTGGTATCAGGGTCCAGTGCAGGCGCTTATGCTGCCTTAATGAATTTTCCCCGGATACATAGCATTTATCCGGGTAACACGAAAATATCACTCCTCTCCGACGCAGGGACAGGAGTCCTTACCAATAATTTTCTAGGCACAGTTTTCAAACCTGATGGCCCATGGGGTACTGAACACACGCTCGCAACCTGGGTACCAGGCATCAGCCAGATTAGCAACTATAATTCCCTTAATTTTTTCACCAATCTGGCAACTGGCATCGAGCGCCATTTCACAAAAAGCAAGTTTGCATATATCACGACTGCCTGGGATAGCGCTCAAACGCTATTTCTCAACATCATGAGAAAAACAGATCAGGGAATTAATGATCCCAATCAGTGGCCGGATGTGGGACCTATAACCGCTGTTGAGTGGCATTTAAGAATGCTGGCCACATTGAATGCCAATGCGCTGATCAACAACAACTCGAAGTACTATATCAGCGCAGGAACCTATCACGTTGGATTACTGGATGCATTTGCCCCGGGTGTTTTCTACACTGAAAAAAGTGCTGGCGATATTTACTTGAAAGACTGGGTTAACCGGCTGGTGGCCAATGACAAGAAATACCCTCTGGTGAACTTGATGTGCAGCGGCACTTGTGGCGCACCTCCATTCCATTGAGGAATCAGGATTCCGTATCCTTCATCTGTTTTCATCGCAGAAAGTATGGAGGATATCGGAAAAACCAGATTTACGGTAACGCCTATCTATTGGGCACCGAATGCTCACGCAACCAGGCTTCTAGTTCTATTGCCGGTACCGGCCGGTGAAACAGATATCCTTGATAATAATCACAGTCCTGCTGACGCAGGAAAGCCAGTTGCTCCTCTGATTCAATACCTTCTGCCAGGACACCCAGCTTTAGCCCACGCGCCATGGCGATAATCGTTGCAGCAATTTCGCGATCATTGTGATCATCCGCCAGATCACGCACAAAACGTTGATCAATTTTCAGCTTGTCGATGGGAAAGCGCTTCAGATAAATCAATGATGAATAACCCGTACCAAAATCATCAATCGCCAGGTGAACTCCAAGCGTCTTCAATTTGTTCAACGTTTCAATCGACTGTTCCACATGCTCCATGAACATGCTCTCGGTCAATTCAAGTTCCAGGTAATCAGCCGGAAGCTGCGTTTCTTCCAGTATCCGCTGCACCATGCCGACCAGATTTTCTGACTGGAATTGCCGTACCGACAAGTTAACCGCCATAACAAGTGGGGACAAACCAGCATCAATCCAGGCACGAGCCTGCTTGCAGGCGGTGCGTAACACCCATTCTCCCAGCGGCACGATCAGGCCCGTTTCTTCTGCAATGGGTATAAATTTTCCTGGTGGCACCATGGCTTTTCCTGGCGGCTGCCAGCGCACCAATGCTTCTACCCCAACCACATAACCGGTACGCGCATCTACTAACGGCTGATAATGCAAGATAAGCTCCTCAGCTGAGAGGGCGTAACGCAAACGATTTTCCATAATCAGCCGCTCATTCGCCGCAACGCTCAAAGCTTCCGTATGATAGCGATAGGTATTGCGGCCCTCTTTTTTTGCCTGATACATAGCCATATCAGAATGCTGAATCAACTCAGTCGCATTGCTCGCATCCTCTGGGAACAGACTGATGCCGATACTGGCATTAATAAAAATCTCATGCCCGCTAGGCAGCACAAACGGAGAAGTAAGCAGATTGATCAGGCTTTGCGCAACAAATGCTGGATCACCCAGATCACGGACATCTTCCAGCACCAGCAAAAATTCATCCCCGCCCAGGCGTGCCAGTGTATCTTCTTCACGTACCCGCTTCTTCATGCGCTCGGCCAGTTTGATCAGCAGCTCATCTCCGACTGGATGGCCCAGACTATCGTTAACATTTTTGAAACGATCAAGATCGATATAGAGCACACCAACCAGCCGGCCATGTCGTTGCGCCCGCTCTATGGCTTGATGCAGCTGTGACTGTGCCAACAGCCGGTTGGGCAAACCAGTCAACGGATCGTAATGCGCCAGTTGTGCCAGTTGTGCTTCAGATTGTTTTATTTGAGAAATATCGGTAAATACACCAACATAATTACAGGAATTGCTTTCATCACAACAGGATGAATCGATACATACCGCATTGATCGTCAGCCATTGTGGATAGATCTCACCATTTTTGCGACGATTCCAGACCTCTCCACTCCAGTGCCCTGTTGCCTTCAAGGTAGCCCACATTGCCTGGTAAAACGTCTTGTCGTGGAGACCTGATTTGATAATCTTGGGATTCTTGCCCAGCACCTGTTCCTCACTGTAGCCAGTTATCCTCATGTATGCCCGATTGACTGCAACGATACGTGGCTCCAGATCTGTAATCACGACCCCTTCACGGATGGATGCAAATACCGTGGCAGAAAGTCGCAAAGCTTCTGTTGCCCGAACCTTTTGCACGGCCAGCGCCGTAAAGGACGCAAATTCCCGGATCAGTTCCAGATCCTTTGGCGATGGTTCGCACGCGATATGATGATAGATGGCAAAAATACCCAGCACATCATTGTGCTCATCCTTGAACGGCAGGGACCAGCAAGCATGAAGATCAGCCTTGCGTGTCAAATCCAGAAAATGCTGCCAGTGCGGATGATGATCAATATCAGACACGATGACCGTTTCACCCCGGAAGGCAGCCGTACCACAGGAACCTACCCCTTCACCAATCTCCTGGCCGTTGACTGCCGCATTGTAATCATCCGGCAAACTGGGTGCGGCTCCCAGCTTCAGGCGCTTTGTTTGCTTATCCAGCAACAAAATGGAAACCAGCATGTCGGGATTGATCGCTTCGAGATGCTTCGCGATATCACTCAAAATTACTGGAAGCGACTGGTTGGTAACAATCAGATCCAATGCTGACTGCTGCGCTTGCCGGATCAGTTCAGTTCGTTTTCGTTCACTGATATCCAGACAGGTACCGACAACTTCATATGGTCGGTCACCGGCATCCCGAATTAGCTGCAATTGATCCAGCAACCAGACGATCCGCCCGTCTCGATGATAAAAACGGTAATCATGCACCAGTTGCCCCTCGGATATCAGAATTGACTGGCGCGCCACTGCCTGATCCCGGTCATCCGGGTGTAAATGTGAAATCCACCAGTCAGGAATACATGCTTCTTCCGGGGTATAGCCAAGTTGTTTAGTCCCACGGTGTGCCGGTGTAACATATAACCAGCTACGGAGGGATGATTTATGGGACAGATATTACACGGAAGCGCCCGCACGACAGTGGCGGTGCGTCGAGCGATACAAAATAGTCAAGAGAGTCTGAATGTTCTGGCCAAGCGGCATGGGATTAATCCAAAAACGGTAGCGAAGTGGCGGAAGCGGGAATTCACCCACGATGCACCGA
>NZ_QICQ01000015.1 GCF_003201195.1 Nitrosomonas eutropha
TATGGAAAAATTGTGAGCGTAAACTTAACACCAGCTTGCAGTTTATTCATCTGGCCTTCATGGCACTGATACTCAGAAGATCATAAACAGATTCTAAGGCGCATACTAAAGACAGAGCGTAATAAATTCTTGGAAAGATAATTGACATTGGTGCCGGGATGGACTACTACTTCAACCGCGTTATCAGAGGATAAAACATTATCCGTGAAAAAAAGCATAATTAGCAGTGCGGGGAGAAGAGTGCCCCGAAGGCAGTAAGTAAAAATTCCCGTCACAATGGTGAATGTTATTGGTTTCCCGATATGCGAGCGCTACCGTAGTCAGCGAGTTGTCGCCTGTTTTGTTGGCGCAGAAGAGTCAGATCGGCCGGCCAGATATTTCCGTGGTCAGTAACAAGCTCCCAAATTGTCCGCTGATCGCGGTAAATTCTGTCCAGAACATCTAACAGGCAGACATGATAAGGGCTGCGAAGTCCGTGGTAATCAGTTGATGGGCCAATGGAATTCAATTGCAAGCCGTAAAATCCCAACAATTTGTTCAAGGCTGGTTCCATGGATGAAAGTAAGTAATAAATTTCATACTGAGCACATGTTTGTATAATTCCAACGACAAGCCCTAGCATCGGATGAGGAAAGCGACGTCGTTCGTGAGGTTTGCCAGCAGGTCGGGTTGGTATATCAACAGGTCCAGCCAGCGTATAGTGTTCATTCTTACGTTTAAAAAAATCGCTCAGTATGGCGAAGCGGGATATTTCAGCGGTATGTTTACGAGATGATGGATCTACCTGAAATTCAGGATAAAATTGGGTATGCAGTTCAGTTGGCAGTTTATTTTCTGGATGTTGCAAATCAGGCAGAATCAGGCGAGTGGTTCCGATGAATGTATCGGTCGGCCGATGGCGCAGCAAGAGATGCGCAGAGCGACTATCGTATTCGTCATTTTCCAGTTTATCTGGATAATTTACTGAATTGAAACCAGAGATATCGTTATATACGCACAAAATACGAAAACGTAAGCCGAAAGCCTCTTTAAGCAGCTCCGGCGTATTAGCATGCACAATTTCAAAATATTGGTGAAAAGCTTTTTCAAGATCATTCATATTTCCCCTTGACTATAAGTTTTGTCTAAAACAAAAAACAGAGCCAAAAATGCTGGCTAATCAGGATGAATTTTACTGTTCAGGCCAATTTTCAATTCGGGGAATATATAAACGATATGACTTTATATTTTATTTGCATTTTGCTGCTTGCATCATGACAATCAATCGTATTTCCGAGAATGTTAATCAACAAAATATAAACTGGATAATAGTGTCGTCTGGACAAGACACATTAAACTATACTTACGTCGCTAAAATATGACAAGCTGATGATATTTTTTGTGTTGTTTTTTGTGATGATTGGATGAATCTTGAATTTTTACCGGGTATGCTGTTTGAACCAGTACTCCAACATCATTAACAGCCACACCATGGTACCATGGTAGCTGGCGTGTTCGTGAAGGTGCTGATCAAGTAGCTTATCGATGAAATCGTTCCGTATGATGTTACGAGCTTTGAGGTCGCTCAGGCTATCTGCGGAAATTTCCCGTAGCGGTTTGTGCGATTGCAGCCAGACACCAAACGGTAAGCCAAACCCCTGTTTTTGCTTGGCAATGATCTCATTCGGCAAAAATCCCCGTAATGCCTGTTTAAAGAAATAGCGCAGCTGTGTCCCCTTCAGCTTCAGATCCGGATCCAAAGCGAGAGAGAAAGCGAGCATTTCATCATTGGCAAACGGAAAAGCTACTTCCATACCCCCCAGACGACAAGCCTGGACTACTTTGGGAAAATCGTTGTCTGCCAGCGTAAATTTCCAATCGAAGGCAAGCATGCGGTTAATCAGGCTACGCGCGTGAGAAGTATCGTGGTAAGTTTGTTCGATCAACTGCGCAGGTTGCCCGGTATTAACCTGTGCCAGTAATTCTGGAGAAAATACAGCCTCAAAGCCATAATGTGTTAATAGATTATAAGTTTCCATCCGATGAGGCATGGGGACAGTGGCCTGTGCGACATAGCTACGTGCTTTGCGGAGTAATTTAGGACCGGTATCGGGCGGAATAGAGAGGATAAGCGGTGAGAGCAGATAGTTTCTCAAGGGCGCTGGAATTTTGTCATACAGCGAAAAAATATACTGTTTTGCATAACGCACATTGCCGCCGAACAATTCATCACCACCGTCGCCCCCAAGCAACAAATCCAGGCCATCTTTCCTGGCCATGCGTGCACAGTAATAGGCTGGCAGTGCCGATGCATTGCCAAAAGGTTGATCAAAGACCGAGGCGATCAGCGGGATGGTTTCGACTACATCATCCGGTGTGACATAGTATTCGTGATGATCTGTCGAGAAATGTCGGGCAGCAATTCGTGCATAGTACATCTCGTCATAACCGGTTGCCTCAAAACCAATTGAATAGGTTTTAGCTGGTTCCCCGGTAACTTCCGTCAGTATCCCTGCCAGGGTGGAGCTATCTGTGCCTCCACTTAGAAATGCTCCGGCTTTCTGATCTTGTATTATTTCACTGACACTTTTTCTAAGCAGCGAGAGAAATTCCTGTTGAAGCTCTGGAAACGGACGCTTTATATCCTCATTAAACTGAGCCTGCGTGTAGTGATTGATTTCTGCACGGCCATCATGAAAATATAAGTATTCACCAGGAAGCAGGCGCTGTTGAGCCTGGTAAATGGTGCCAGGTCCCGGGATCATGTGAAAATAAAGGTAGTTGAGCAGCCCTTGTGGATTGATTTCCTGGCTAGCCTGCGGATGTGTGAGCAGGACATCAGCCGAGGAGCCAAACAGGATTCCATTATCCAGCTGTTGGTAGTAGAGCGTATGTGTCCCCAGTGGATCAATGGCCAGTGCGACTTTGCGGGCATGGCTATCCACGATGCAGCACACGAATTCACCGCCAAGATCAGAGAATAGTTTTTCACCTTTCTGCAACCATAGATCTGCAAGCGCTGCAGCCATTCCTTTGACATCAATATCTGCCTGCAGCTGTTTATTCCGGGATTTTATCCTTCCCCAGATACCAACTAACAAACCATCTTTTTCATAGAGATGAGCATGGCTTGCTTTTGCAACAACAGACAGGGCTGCGCTGCCTTGTGCTGTTGTTTGTGCAGGATTGCTGTCAAAACGAGTCAGCAAACGGGTCATACGATCAATAACCTGTTGATTCTCTATTGCCGAATGATTAACACTCAGCCAGCCACATATACCACTCATATCATCTCCTCATCTTTCCGGATTGTCCCTAAATGCTACTGTCATAATAGCACCTGGGTATACTTAATTTATTTACTTTCTTGTACTGGTTACCAATGGCTATTTGATTTGCATGTTGTATCATTGCAGAGAAAGGTATCAGTTTGGCAGCAGATTCTCAGGCCAGTATTTCCAGCGGGGCAGGGTGACTAAGAAAAGAGGTGGGACTGGCTGTTAATCCATAGGCGCCGGACTGGAAAACAACGATCAGATCCCCGGGTTCAGCTTTGGACAGTTCCATCTGGTTGGCGAGTAAATCCAGTGGCGTGCAAAGTGGCCCGACCACTGAGGCAGTTTCAGTTTCACTGATGTACATTTTATTTCCGACCGCAACAGGGTAATTTTTGCGGATAACCTGGCCAAAATTTCCTGAAGCGGCAAGATGATGATGTAAACCACCATTGGTAATAAGAAAAACCTGCCCTCTTGATAGTTTCTTTTCCAGTACACGGCATACATAAATACCCGCTTCTGCCACGATATAGCGCCCCAGCTCAACCACGAACCGGATATTCGGGGAAGAAGCAGGGATTTCTGCCAGCAATTGTTTCAGATTAGTGCCAACGGCACTCAAATCGAGCGGATTTTCACCGGGGAAATAAGGAACGCCAAATCCACCGCCGATGTTGATTGTGCGTATTGGAACGGGTGAGGTTGACGCAAGCTGTAAACCGAGCTGCAGTGTCTTTTCGTGTGCTTCCTGAATGGCTTCCACTCTGAGATTTTGTGAGCCGCTGAAGATATGCAATCCCTCAAAATCTAGTTTTAATTGCGCAATACGTTGCAACACGGCCGGGATGCGCTCGGCATCGATACCGAATTGTTTGGAGCCTCCTCCCATCCTCATTCCGGAAGATTTCAGCTCAAAATCAGGGTTGACCCGTACTGCGACTTTAGGATGGAAACCGGTTTCGTCTGCCAGTTGAGCAATTGTTTCCAGCTCCTGTTCGGATTCCATATTAATAATAATGCCGGCGGCAATGGCACAGGCCAGTTCCTGACGGTTTTTGCCGGGGCCCGCGAAACTGATATTCTCTGGAGTCACGCCTGCATCCAGTGCCACTTTCATTTCACCAACTGAGGCAACATCAATTCCATCTACCAGGCCTGCCAGGTGCTGTACCACCGCCGGCATTGGATTGGCCTTCATCGCATAGTGCAGAAGTATGTCTGGTGGCAGATGTTGTCTCAGAGACTGTACACGTGTGGAAATCAACTGGCGATCGTAGGCATAGAAAGGGGTGCTTCCAATCCGTTGAGCCAGTCGTGTGAGTGGAATGCCGCCGATGACAAGACAATGATCCTGTACCGGAAACTGTATCATCGGCGCATGTTTAGGTTGATTCGTCGTCATATTTCTTCTGTTTGGAAAACTTGCTGAAATTCACTGGCCAGACTCTTTCGATCGATCTTTCCATTTGGATTACGCGGTAGACTGGTCTGTCGTAACTCGATCAAACCGGGTTGCATAAAAGCAGGTAAATGATTTTTGCAGGCAGCCATCAGGGTATCCTGTTTCAGTTCGATTCCTGTTTTGGGGACGGCAATAACAACAATTGCCTGGCCAAGCGTCGGGTGTGGTGCTCCAAATGCAGCAGTTTCTGCAACTGTTTCTGTTGCATAGATAACTTCCTCGATTTCTGTCGGACTGACACGGTAACCGGAGGTTTTGATCATGTCGTCACGCCGGCCAATAAAATACAGATAGCCTTCTTCATCCATCCGCACAGTATCACCTGACCAGACAGCCAGCTCGGGAATGGTCAATCCGGACTGACGGGGAGCAAGGGGGCGAAAGCGAGCTGACGTTTTGTCCGGATCGTTCCAGTAACCCAGCGAGACCAGTGGCCCACGGTGCACCAGTTCGCCTGGTTCACCTGGTGCGCAATGGGAGCCATCTTCCCGCAATACCATAACTTCAGCATTGGGAATTGCTTTGCCCATGGAATCCGGGCGTTTATCCGCTTCTTCCGGCGGCAGATAGGTTGAACGAAAAGCCTCCGTCAGACCATACATTAAAAAGATCTCTGTACTGGGCAGTGCTTCGCGCAAACGTGCCAGGGTGGTTCGCGGCATGGCTCCCCCGGAATTGGTGATGTAACGCAGTGTCTGTACACCTTGCCAGTCCAGTTGTGCCAGTTGTGTCCACAGTGGTGGAACAGCCGCCAGCCCAGTGATCTGCTCACGTTTGATGATGGAGAGAATGTCGCGTGGCAGTAGATAATTCATCAAAATAGCAGTAGCGCCTACATAAAACGCAGTGTTCAGCTGGCTCAATCCATAATCAAAGCTAAGTGGCAGTACCGCAAGGATTCGATCATTCGATTGATTATTCAGATATTGTGAAACACTTTTTGCGCCGATTACCAGGTTACGGTGGGAGAGTACCACTCCTTTGGGTTTGCCGGTGCTGCCGGAAGTATACAAAATTGCCGCCATATCGCTGTCGATGCAACGTGGCAAGTGTACAGCTTCAGAAGAGGATATTTGTGCTTGTCCCCATGAAGTGACATTGAGTCCGGGTATTGACGATGATTCTTGTGCTTCATCAACTGTGATTACAGTATGCAAATCATGGCATTGTGATAATGCCGTGTTGAGCAGGCTGAATCGATCAACGGAAGTGACCAGTACTCTAACGTTGCAATCGTTAAGAATATAGGCAACCTGTTCAGCTTTGAGCAACGGGTTGACCGGTACAAATGCCCCTCCCGCGGCAGATGTGCCAAACAGGGCAATAACCGTTTCAAGCCGTTTTTCAAGGTAAACGGCGACACGCTCTCCCCGGCTTAGCCCTAATGTATGCAAGGTACCAGCGAATGATTGCACTGCTTCGGCCAGCGCCGGATAAGATAAATGACGTTTCCGATCGATCAGAGCTACAGAATCTATATTCCGATCGGCAGACTGATAAACCAGTTCGTGAAAAAGAGAAGTCATGAGTGGGCTGGGTAATAACGAGGTTGGTAGGTTTTATAGGCTATTTAAGTCCGTGGCGATTCATCAGGTCGTAAAGTGTTGGCCGGGTGACGCCGAGCAGTTCTGCAGCTTTAACGATATTACCATCCATCCGGGCCAAAGCCTTGGCGACTACTTCGCGTTCTGCCTGTTCCCGGACTTCGCGCAGGGTGGCGGGTTGCTCAGGATTGTCTGCTGATTGCAGTCCCAGATCCTGGGCCGTAATTTGGGAGCCCTCCGCCATGATGACAGCACGTTTGATGCAGTTTTCAATTTCTCGGACATTACCCGGCCAGCGGTGGCTGCTGATTGCATTCAGTGCATCCTGACTGAAGTTGAGTGTCTGGCGCTTTTCCTTGATACGGTATTGATTCTTGAAGTGATGCGCAAGCAATACAGCGTCGCCAATGCGTTCACGCACTGGCGGTATATGAATGCTGATCTCGCACAGCCGATAGAATAAATCTTCGCGGAAAGTACCGGCATCGATCATTTTCTTCAGATCCTGATGGGTTGCACAGATAATACGCACATCCACCGGAATCTCTTCTCTGCCACCAATGCGTTCAATGACGCGTTCCTGTAAAAACCTTAGCAGCTTGGCCTGCAGTGAGAGAGGCAGATCACCAACTTCATCCAGAAAAAATGTGCCCCCTTGCGCGGTTTCTATTTTACCGAGAGTCTGTTTTGCAGCATTGGTAAAAGCCCCTTTTTCGTAACCAAACAATTCGGCTTCCAGTAATGATTCCGGAATCGCTGCGCAATTTACTGCAACCATGCGTTTACTGTTTCTGCCACTGAGCAGGTGAAGTGCTTTAGCCAGTACTTCCTTTCCAGTGCCGCTCTCGCCCAGTAATGCGACGGCAACATCGGAAGATGCAATACGTTCAATCTGTTGACAAATTCTGGCTATTTCCGGATCTCCGGTAATAAATCCAGGAACTGATGAAATCAGGCCAGCTTGCCGCAGCTTATAATTTTCCCTTTGTAACCGGTGCAGATAAAAGGCCCGATTTACGATCAAATTAAGTACACCCGCATCAAGGGGTTTTTGATGAAAATCATAAGCACCCATGTCAATTGCTTTCAGCGCATTCTCATGATTCTGATTGCCGGTCAGCACAATAACCTTGGTGTCGGGAGCCAATGCAAGAATCTGCTGCAAGGTTGCCAGGCCTTCCGTTGCCCCATCCGGATCAGGAGGCAAACCAAGATCCATGGTTACGACTGCGGGTTCATGTCGGCGGATTTGTGCCAGCGCACTTTCACGATCGGAAGCAACAGCCACGTTGCAATCATCAAAACTCCAGCGCAATTGTTTTTGGAGCCCGGGATCATCTTCCACAACAAGCAATTTTTTTTGTATTTCATTTGCTTTCATAGCGTGACTGTCATTGTGAATTTAATATGAATATATGGAATAATTTTGCTGTTTTATGCGTAATTTACTGACATTAAAACTAGCAGCCTTTCTGCTGAAAATAGAACTTCAGTCAAATTTAACTGATTTCAGCATGCTGCTATCTTTAAAGAATGCGGCTATTAAGCTGTCATTAAATTGTGTAAGTTTTATCGACATCACTGTGAAAATATTAAGCTAAATCGAATTGATCAGGAAAAAACAGTAACTTGCTGATTACTCAAATGCCACTAGAGTAACGCAATGTATCCAGCCACTAGAGTAACGCAATGTATCCAGCCAGGGTGATGGAGGATACTTTTGCTGCTGTTTCAGCCAGGTTATTTTATTGATATGGCTTAACTTCGGTGGCGTGCAGATATAAAGTTTGTTGTGGTGGTCCCGGTAGAAACGGGCTGGCATTCCCCGCCACCCAATCAGAATGGCCGCTGCCGTAATAAGGAGAGAGCGGATGGCCGCTTTGTCCTCCCGGCATCTGAAAATAGCCATTCTCTTCCTCTCCAGGCGCAACAACAAAGCGCAGGGATGCACCAAAATTTGGTGTCTGAACACGAGGCATATGGTGATCTCCAGGCAACTGATCTGCAGGCATATCCAGCCATGCAGCAATCCATGTAGGCAGGGCGCGGCTGAGCGGATGCCGGATAGCGGCAGTATTTTCTTCACCCCAATTGCGCGCGGCAATGCCGCCTGGTTGCGCTTGCAGCCATGCTGTTACACGTTGTGCGCAAGCGGCGAGCATATCCTCCCAGCTATCCTCACCGGGAGGCAATAAATGTGGTGGACGATACTTGATCAGCTTCCAGACGGCATGTTCAACCTGGCTTAGGCGGGGCCGCACAAAATCAGGGTGATTGAGCCTCACTATTGCCGCAAAGGCATTGAGAATATGTTCCATAACAGCGTAACGAAAACTGTGTACGACGCGATAAGCTACCGACTGAGGTGAAGCGTGGCCATCCCAGTCACGCAAGGCTTGCTGCATTTCCCGGCTCCACGCAGCTGACGGGATTTTTTGCAATGTTTCTTCCAACAACTGCTTCCAGCGAGCAAGCAGCAGTGCGCGATCATCCAGCTGTATGGCTAGCAGATCTTTTGGTGCAACATGATTGAGCGCATGTAATTGATCGCGGATCTGCTGACTGCGTGCGCCGAGATCATATCCACCATCCCCCAGTTTTTTCAGCAAGGCACCATCGACCATTCTGGAATTGCCATTCCAGAGTCGCGTCCCTGGCGGATTGATCACCAGCGGATAATCAGCAGGCGCAAGCCAGCCCCTCCAGCCAATTGTCTGTTGGCCCCAATCTGCGGGCAGATTTGCATCGTAGCCGCCCGTGCGTAAAGGAATACGGCCAGCAATTGTCCAGGCGATATCGCCATTTCTACTGCCTGCAATGAAATTTTGTGCTGGAATGCCCATGTTTTGCGCAATCCTAACTGCTTCTTCCAAGCTATCTGCCTGCTCCAATTCAATGATATCAAGGTTGACAGCATCTGGCTGGAAAGCTGTCCAGACCAGCGCCAGAGGGGTGCCGTCATAATCTCTAGCAAGAATAGGGCCCCACTCAGTTTCATGGATTTCGAGCTGTTCATCGGGTGCATCACGCACATGTAGCGTTTCTTGCCATACTTTGATTGCTTTCCACTCACCATGATCAGCATAACGGGCAGGATTATCCAGATCGAGCTTGACTCTGACCCAGTCGGCAAAATCTCCATAAGAATTAGTAAACCCCCAGGCAATATGACGATTGGAACCGGCAACGATAACCGGGTTACCGGGGAGGCTGACGCCGATTACATCAATCTTCCGCTGGGCGTGCAAAGGATCCGGATAAACTAGATGAGTACGGAACCACAAGCCGGGAACCTGCAAAGACAGATGCATGTCATTGGCTACCAGTGCACTGCCATTGGTTAGAGCGCCCCCAACTGCAAAAGCATTACTGCCAATGATGGGTAATTCCTGAAAGCTGTTGCCTGACAAAGTTTGTCGATTGATTGAGCGCAAATCAATATCGGTAGCAGGAGGGTAGGGTGGCCATTCAAGTTGGCTGTCATCCAGGGCGGCATCCCACTCTCCACCGCTGGCAGTCAGAAAACGGTAGGCAGATTCCGGCAAGGAGGCATGCATCATTGATAGCCCCAGTTCACGATCAATGCTGTTTTCCTGCAGTGTTATGTGCATGGCAAGCACGATCAACAGGCTGTCTTCGCTACGCCAGGGTCGGGGTAGCGTTTGTGTAAGCAGATAACCAAATTGTTTGGTTTTGAGACTGTTTAGCCCTGTATTGACTCCGTCGCGATAGGCTTCAAGCAGACGAAGCTGGTCTTGCGGCAGCCTTTGCAGCATTGACTGTGCGCGGGCACGCATCCGATAGCCACGCGCCTTGCGATCAGCCGGTAATGCAACCCCACCAAATAACTCTGCCAGCTCTCCGGCGGCCTTGCGGCGCATCAAGTCCATTTCAAAGAAGCGTTCCTGTGCATGAATGAAACCCAGGCCACGCGCCAGATCTAACCTGTTTTCAGCACTTAGTGTCACCGTGCCGAGCGCATCCCGTTCAACCGTTACAGTATCAGCTAACCCGGGAAGCAGCAGATCTCCTTCATAAACGGGCAGACTGCCTCTAAGAAATAACCACGCAGTAGCCAAGATAATCATTGTGAGAACGAGCAGAAAAAGCAGGAATTTACGCAGCATATCAACAATAAACCCAACAAAATTGAGATCAATGAGATTGTAACAATCGCGATGCGTGTTTTTAGAAAGTTTATCCAGGCGATCTATTAAATATTTATGCTTCGATTACGTACAAACTTGTCCACAATTCCTGTGGATAAGTTTGTGTATAACTTGAGGATGATTGCCTTAAGGGTGTCTTTTCAAACAGGATTTTGAAATATGCTGAAATTTTGCACACTTATTTTTTTCATTAGAAACAATATGTTATGTTTACAGCCAGTATTGACGCGGGTTTGAGGAGTTGTCAACAACTCAGGTAAAAAATGTGGATATTTTTATGCCTGTCAAGAGAAATGTTCATGACAGATAGAAAAAAATTGGAATTTCTGTCTTTCTCAAAGCCATAATCAGGCATAAACTTTTGTGTTATTTCTGATTTTAATAGTAAGTAGCAAATCATTTTGCGGCAGATCAAACCAATATGGATGATTTCATATCATTGATTCATCAGGTGCGCTGGTGTCTTTATGTACTGAACCTTTACCGCTGAGACCAAAACCAGTATTTCAATTGCATGCATCAGCCCGTATTCTGATTGCCAGCCAGGCACCTGGCAGGCGGGTTCATGAAACCAGGGTGCCGTTCGATGACCCCAGTGGCAATCGGCTGGGCGAATGGATAATTCCTTCCCGCAAGGTAGGATGTATCATGCTTAGTGATTCTGGTCCCGTAGGTATAATCTCTCGTCTCTTTCGTTTCTGATCATGCCATAGAACTAATCGTCTTGCGGAAGCGGGTAAGTGCCAGCATGAAAAAAATAATACCAATTGCAAGTAGAGCAAGAAATTCTGGCCAGATAATACTGAAACCTGCACCACGGTAGAGAATAGCCTGGGCAAGGGAGACAAAGTGGGTAGTTGGTGCTGTGAGCATGAGGTACTGCACTGCCTCAGGCATACTTTCACGTGGTGTCATGCCACCAGATAGCATTTGCAGTGGCAGTAGAATAATGATCATCAACAACCCCATTTGCGGCATCGAACGCGCTACCGTGCCGAGAAAAATACCCATTGAGGTTGTGGCAAACAGATGTAATGTCATACCAATGACGAATAGCCCGATTGAGCGCTCATGGGTACGCTGAGCAAATCCTGTACGACAAAGACAATCGAAGCCGTAGCCACGATGGCGACTACTAGACCCATCGACCAGATTTTGGCCATCATGATCTCGAAGGATGTCAGTGGCATTACCAGCAGATGTTCGATAGTGCCATGCTCACGTTCGCGGATTAGCGCCGCACCAGTGAGAATAATAGACAGCATGGTAATACTGTTGATAACTTCCATCACTGAGCCAAACCATACCGAGTTCAGATTCGGGTTAAAGCGTGCACGTATTTCGAGTTCGGCCGGCCAGGCAGGAAGAATTTGATGGCTTTGAGAGAATGTCGTGACCTCATTAGTAACGATATTTTGAATATAACCGCTGCCGATAAAGGCTTGTGACATACGTGTTGCATCGACATTGAGCTGAATGGCGGGTTGACGCCCAGCCAGTACATCGCGTTGAAAATCAGGAGGGATATTGAGTCATGTCCAGGAACGCCTGAAGGGCCTTATCAGAGCTTAGGTTATTGGCAATGGCGTGTGCGACTTCATCGAGAATAACTTTCTGTTGGTGATGCAGTTTCTGGGTTTAAGTCGCCTTGTCAGCGTAATTCCCGGTAAATTTTTTCAGCCAGCGCCCGACTGACACCTTCTGTCTGCTGTAATTCTTCGATACTGGCATTTTTTACGCCTTTAAGTCCGCCAAAGCGGGTGAGCAGATTCTGGCGGCGTTTGCTGCCGATGCCGGCAATCTGTTCAAGAGAGGAGGTTTTACGGGTCTTGGCACGTTTTGCCCGATGTCCCTGGATGGCAAAACGGTGCGCTTCATCACGAATCTGTTGGATAAGGTGTAGAGCCGGATGGTCATTCGGCAGATGCAAGGTTTCTTCCTGCCAGGGGAGGATCAGCTGTTCCAGTCCTGGCTTGCGTGCTTCGCCTTTTGCCACACCTACCAATGGAATATCATTGAGCCCCAGTTCTATCATTACTTCGCTGGCAACGCCTATTTGCCCTTTGCCACCATCAATCAGGATCAGATCGGGTAGCTTGCCTTCTTCCATGGCTATCTTTGCGTAGCGTCGTTGTAGTACATCACGCATCGCTGCATAGTCATCTCCCGGCGTGATGCCGGTAATGTTATAACGCCGATATTCGCCGTTACGCATGGCATAATGGTCATACACCACGCAGGAGGCCATCGTTGCTTCTCCCATGGTATGGCTGATGTCAAAACATTCGATACGTGCCAGACCTGGCAGATTCAAAACCTCCTGCAGTGCCTGCAACCGATCTTCCTGGCTGGCTTGCTGGATCTGTTTTTGCCGTAGCGCCAGTTGCGCATTTTCGGTTGCCATGTCCAGCCACTTGCGTCGTTCTCCAATTGGATTGATCGTCAGGGTGACTTTATGACCAGCCTGTTCAGATAGCAATTTTTGCAGGAGTGTCACCCGGATTTTTTTACCCAGGATGATCAGTGGTGGAACGCTGCGATTCAGGTAATGTTGGCTGACAAAAGCTTCCAGCACCGTGCTGATACTGTCTTCATGTGTGTTCTGCGGGAAAAAGGTTTTGTCACCCAGATGTCGTCCGCTGCGAATCATGACCAGGTTGACCGCAACAGTATGTTTGTCTGTCCCGGTTGTGCAGGCGATAACATCAGCATCCAGTGCTCTGCTGCTGTCGACAAACTGTTTTTCCTGAATCATGCGTAAAGCCTGCATTTGGTCACGGAACAGTACTGCCTGTTCATACGCTTGTCGATCCGATGCCTCAAACATTTTCTGTTCTATGGTTTTTAATACTTCGTCCTGTTTGCCTTGCAGAAACAGGGCTGCACTGTTGACATCTTCCCGGTACGCTTCCGGGGTGATCAGATTAACGCATGGTGCGCTGCAGCGCTTGATCTGGTGAAGCAGGCATGGCCGTGTACGATTATTAAACACCGAATTTTCACAGGTGCGCAGGCGAAAAACTTTCTGCAGCAGCTGAATGCTGGATTTGACCACGCCTGCATTGGGAAATGGGCCAAAATACTGATGACGGTTATCCAGTGCACCGCGATAAAACGCCAGCCTGGGAAAAGCATGATTCGTCAGTAGCAGGTAAGGGTAGGATTTGTCATCCCGGAACAGGATGTTGTAGCGGGGTGCAAGGCTTTTGATCAGGTTGTTTTCAAGCAGCAACGCTTCCGCTTCGGAGCGGGTGACTGTCGTCTCAATCCCTGTAATCTGCGATACCATGAGTTGAATACGCGGTGACAGATTCGATTTTTGAAAATAGGATGACACCCTTTTCCGCAGATCAATGGCTTTGCCTACATAAATCACATCGCCGGCCGCATTCAGCATGCGATATACGCCCGGTTGAGAAGGGAGCGTCAGAACAAACGCTTTACCGTCGAAAGAGGAATCCGGCAAGACAGGTACCTTGTTACTTATCGCTGCCCAGCAGCCGGCCGCCGATTGCCCAGCTTTCATGCGGCATTTCATCAAAGGCAATATAAACGTAAGATTTAGGCTTGTGTGCGATACGTTCCAGCGTGTCGGTAATTTCAGTGGCGATCTGCTGTTTTTGTTCGTTGGTCAGCGTACCGGCCAGCCGGATATTTACATAAGGCATCTTTACTCTCCTGTTATTTATCAAGTTGCAGCCATATCCTGACAAATTCTGTCGAAAATCTGTTCAAACATGGGTTCTGTCAGGCGTTTGGTCTGGGTATTGTAGCGACTGCAATGATAGCTGTCATAAAGCCTCAATCTTCCTGCAACAGGGTGAACAGCACCGTGACTGAAGGGATAATCTGTTTTTCGGAGTCGCAATGCTGTTAATGTAGCCTGATGGGCAACCGTTCCCAGCGCCAGTAATGCCTGCCCGCCATTACTTACAAAATCATGCAATTCAGATGCCAGAAAAATATTGCACTGTCGTATTTCTGCCGGTAGTGGTTTATTGGCAGGTGGTAAACATTTGACTGCATTGGTTATCCGGCAGTTAATCAGGCGAAGTGCATCGCCAACCGCAACAGATTTGCTGCGGTTGGCGAGACCAAATTTATGTAATGTTTGATACAGTAGGATACCAGCGTAATCACCGGTAAACGGACGGCCGGTCCGGTTGGCGCCATGCAATCCGGGTGCGAGCCCGATGATCAGCAACTTTGCTGAAGTATCTCCGAAGGGAGCAACTGGCCGAGCATGATAATCTGGGTGATCCGTTTTAACCTGATCCAGATGCTGTGCCAGACGTGGGCAGTCACGACAATCCTGCTGGAATAGTCTTGATACAGACATGTTGTCCTCTTATTGTAAAATGGGTGCCACTTATCGCAGCCTGCTATCCATGAATTTCCCTTTCGCCACAAAAATTTATACCAGTGTCTCAAGCAAACAGGATATGTATTCGTGGTATATGCTCAAATATTGTTTCGCCTGTATGAATAGGCTGGACAAGTTTTTTTATCAGGCAGAATGTAATTGGCGTGCTGGGTTGTTGTTACTCTGTTTGTTGTATTTGTCCTGCTGCGGTACCGCTTTGGCAGCTTCCGCCATTAGCAAGGATACGGAAAAGGAAAAGAAATCGGATCCTGTTGAAGTGACGATTATTGCACCATCAACTGCCAAAAAGCTGCTGGAAAAATATATTACTCCTCCGGCCAAGCCATTCAAGGATGAAATCAGTCAGGCGGCTTATGCACGTAAAATAAAACAGGAATCCACTGAGCTGCTGGCAACAGAAGGGTACTTTACCCCTGAAATCGAATTTAATGAACGGGAAAATAATAAGGCGTATGAATTGCGCGTTACACCTGGTCCCCGCACACGTGTCGCTGCTGTGTCCATCGAATTTCAGGGAAATCTGGCGGCAGATGAGCCCGAACAGCATATACGGGTAGAGCAGTTGCGTGCCGGGTGGACGCTGAAGCCAGGTAAGGTTTTTCGCAGTGCACGCTGGGAAGATGCCAAATCTGCTTTACTCTCCAACGTAGCGGACAGAGATTATGCCACTGCTCGTATCGTTGAGAGTTATGCAAGAGTGGATCCCGATACCGCCCAGGCAACCTTGTCGATCATCATTGATTCCGGCCCGGCATTTCGTTATGGAGAGCTGCAGATTACTGGTCTGGAACGCTATCAACCGGATGTAATTCAAAACAGTATGCCTTTCCGCCCGGGTGATCCCTATCGCCGGGATCAATTGTTGGCTTTTCAGGTGGCGCTGCAGAATAGTCAGCTATTTAATTCGGCGGCTGTTACGATCAAACCAGATCCCGCTTTGCACGAGGCTGTGCCGGTAATAGTCATATTGACTGAGGCAAAATCCAAACACGTTGGTGCAGGCATTGGCTACAGCTCCAACAATGGCGCACGTGGTGAAATCAATTATCAAGATTACAATTTTTTGGGGCGTGCCTGGAATCTGGGCAGCCTGTTGCGCCTGGAACAAAAACGCCAGACATTTTCTGCAAGAGTAGATACTTTGCCGGATGCCAATCGTTATCGGTATTCATCCGGTGTACGCGTCGAGAAGACCGATATCAAAAACCTGAAAACCTTTAATCAGCGTGTGGATTTTTCCAGGATACGAACCACGGCTCATTCCATTTTGAAAGTGGGCATCAATTGGCAACGCGAGGAACGGGAACCTTCTGGCGCACCCAATACCGTGAATGAAACCCTGGCGCTGGATTCATGGTATCGCTACCACGATATTGACGATCCGGTAAATGTTCACAGTGGTTTTGTTTCAGAGGTGCGACTGGGTGGCGGTTCCAGCTATGTGCTGTCTGATCGGAACTTTGTCCGCAGCTACCTCCGGCATCAGCAGTGGTTTCCTGTCGGCCGGCGGGATACATTGTATTTCCGTGCAGAAGCTGGCTATACCCTGGCTTCATCGCGTCAGGGGATCCCGCAGGAATACCTGTTCCGCGCCGGGGGCATTCAATCTATCCGGGGTTACGATTTTCTGAGTCTGGGCGTGCGTGAAGGAAATGCTATTGTTGGTGGACGTGTTGTGGCAACTGGAACAGCTGAATATGTTCACTGGTTCTCGAACGACTGGGGCGGGGCGGCATTTGTTGATGCAGGTGATGCGGCAGACAGGTGGGAAGATTTTAAACTAGCGCTAGGTTACGGGGTGGGTGCACGCTGGCGCAGCCCGGCCGGCCCGTTTGCACTGGATCTGGCCCGGCGGCATGATACCGGCACATTACGGGTGCATTTCTCCATTGCAGTGGCGTTCTGATATGGATCATCAGATAAATAACAAAAATCCGGTATCGCAATCTTCTGTGAAATCTCCACGGCGTTTCAGAAAATGGTTTTCGGGGATGCTGGCAGCGTTGATGCTGGCGGCCATGACAAGTGGTTTGTATTGGCTGGTTTTTACTTCTTCTGGCCTACACTGGTTGTTTGCAACTGCTTCCCGGGCCACGAATGGCGCGCTGACATTTTCGGGTATATCCGGCAGTTTGCAGCATGCTTTTCATGCACAAACAATCACTTTCAAAAATGATGGGCTGGATGCTCGGGTAGAAAATCTGGATTTTCGCTGGCAACCACAACGCTTGCTGACGGGTAATCTTTTGATTGAAGCGCTGACCATTCAATCGGTTGAAGTACATAGTGCACCATCTGAAGAAGAGGAAGAGCCAGTTACACAACCCGAAAGCCTGTCGCTGCCAATCGGCATGGTAATCGAAAAATTGGGTATCCGCTCACTCAAGACTTATACATTGGGTAATGATCAGCCCGATCTGGAGATATCCGATCTTGTCCTTCGGCTGGACAGTGATGGCAAACGCCATCGTCTGCAAACACTGGCACTTGAACTGGAGCAGGGAAAGATTGCGGGTAACCTGGAGATTGCTCCCAATCCACCATTTGATCTGACGTCACAACTGGTATTTTACAGTTGGGCGAATGCTGTCAATGCTGATAATAAACCAAGTCATGCGGTTCTTAAACTGAGTGGTAACTTACAACAGATAAGGGCAAAGCTGGCTGTAAAGGATGGTGAATTGAATGGGGCAGGCATTTTTACCATTCATCCTTTTGATAAATTACCTTTACTTGATGCCCGTCTGGTATTCAATGGGCTGAATCCTCATGTTTTTTCTCCAGATCTGCCCAAAGCTGATCTGAGTATTCGCAGTTATCTTGAGCAAACCCAGGCTGAGCGCCTGGAAGGGCGTATTACTGTTAGTAATACTATGGCACGCCCACTGGGTCAGGAAGGTATCCCATTGAAAGATATGCGTTTACAGTTTTTATTTACCGGTGATGACATTCATCTGGATGATATCGCGCTACGTTTGTCTGAACAGGAAGCTGCGCCTGGTAGCCTGACAGGAAAAGCCAACTGGCAAATCAGCACTAAAACAGGGCAGGCAGACATTCAAGTCCGGCAATTGAATCCAGCCTCTTTAAAAAGTGGTTTACATCCGGCAAATTTGTCTGGAAATCTGCATTTTGCAGGCGATCAGGATGTTCAGCATGGCATGATCAAGTTGCGTGATGAAGTGTTGCAAATGAATATAGATATGGCATTGGCGCGTGCTGCTTCAGTCATCACCATCGAAAAACTTGATCTCGCCCGAGGGGATTCCAGTCTATCAGGTCACGGTGTATTACAACTGGATGAATCGCAGCCTTTTACGTTTGAGGGATTACTCAAGCAGTTTGACATTTCTGCATTTGCTGATGTGCCATCCTCCAATCTCAATGCCAAATTTAATCTGGGGGGGCAGCTGGCACCACAACCGATTGCTAATATTAATTTCTCGATTGATCAAAGTCACTTCTCTAACCAGCCAGTGACTGGCCAAGGAACTTTGGCTTTGCTGCAATCCAGGCGGGTTAAAAGTGATGCCCGCTTGCATCTGGGGGATAACCAGCTTGAGATAAAGGGGGCATTAGGAAACGCAGAAGATCATCTGTCAGTGGTACTGGCCGCACCCAGATTGACTCAGATCGGATTCGGGCTGCAAGGCGATATGCATTCCCGGATTGAGCTAAGCGGTAAGATTGATCGTCCGGATGTGGCATTTGAGCTTAATTCAAATCATTTCAATTTTCATGAAGAACATCAACTTGCCCAACTCAAAGCCAAAGGCAGTTTGCGTGGAACCGTTATTCAACTTGATCTCCAGACAGGAGCCTATCAAAAAGGCACAGAAATATTCTTGCAGCAATTATCAGTTGGACTGGATGGGACTCAATCAAATCACCAGCTATTGATCAACAGCCAGATTGACCAAACGACTGAAGCACAATTTCAGGCAAAAGGAGGATTGATCACCCGTCCCGGAGATACGCAGCATTTCCAATGGGATGGGATCATTAATAAACTTGCTCTGACTGGCTCGGTACCCCTCGATCTGGTAACTCAGCCAAGCGTCCGGATCAGTCCGGAGGCGGTTGTATTGGGGCATACTCATATAAAGGTTATTGCGGGCGATATTAATATTCTTGATGCACACTGGACCCCCAAACAATGGTCTACCCGGGGTAATTTCTCCGGTATTGCATTGCAATCGGGCGGGCTGTCCCCAAAAAATTATGAACCTCTGAAACTGGGCGGAGATTGGCAGTTTGCGGCTGATCGGCAATTAACCGGGCGTTTGCATGTACAGCGAGAAAAAGGGGACTTTATCCTGCCGACAGAAACTCCGTTTGCATTGGGTTTACAAACGCTTGCATTCAATCTGCTAGCTGAAAATAACAATCTAAACGGACAGTTGGTTATTCGCGGGGCGCACGTCGGCGAAGCCACGGCGAGGGTTAGTGTCCCGTTGCAACCAGCCGGTTCTGTCTGGGAAATTCAGAAAAATGCCCCACTGAATGGAGATCTGCACCTGAATCTGCCTGATCTCACCTGGGTCGGCTCGGTTATAGGTGACAATCTGCGTAGCGAAGGTCAGCTTGCTGCACACGCTCGGCTGGCAGGAACGCTTGAACAACCAGAGCTGCAGGGCAGTGTGACAGGAGATGCATTGGTGATTGCGCTGCTGGATCAGGGGTTGCAATTAAAAGAAGGCAAGCTTGCTGTGGATTTTAACCAGGATAGAGTTTTGCTTGAAACGCTCAATTTTACTGCGCCACTTGAGAAACCCACGAAGGATAAATTGCTTAAAGGACTGAAGTTGACGCAGAAGTCTGGCCGGCTAAGTGCGCATGGTAGTGTGAATATCCATAACCAGCAAAGTAATCTTGCCATTGAAATTGATCATTTGCCTGTTGCACAACAAGAAGATCGCTGGATCGTCGTTTCTGGAACCAGTTTGGTTGGTTTCAGTGATAACGTGCTTGATGTTACCGGAAAAATCATGACGGATGTTGGCTTTATCAAGCAGCCGGAGGCCGGAACGCCTAACTTGGCAGAGGATATCATCATTACGGGCAAGACTGATTCCGAGCCAGAATCACAGGTTTTTAAAATAAATCTGGATGCAACACTGGATTTAGGAGAGCGGTTCTTTCTGCGTGCTTCAGGATTGGAGGGGCGGCTGGTTGGACAGTTACGTCTGCACAGTGAACCGGGACGATTACTCAATGCAGTGGGAACTATTGCAACTCGTGACACCCATTTTGGGGCATACAGCCAGAACTTGCTCGTCCGGCGTGGAATTGTGAATTTTGATGGGCCGCTTGATAATCCAGGACTCAATATCTTGGCGGTGCGTAGCGGTTTGCAGGTAGAAGCGGGCATAGAAATAACAGGGACAGTGAGACAACCCAAAATCAAGCTGGTATCACAACCCGAGGTTCCCGATTCAGAGAAGCTGTCCTGGATCGTACTGGGGCGACCTACCGATAAAAGCGGCCTGGACAGCGGATTATTGTTGAGTGCAGCCGGTAGCATTCTGGGAGGATCTGATGAGGGTGTTCTGGACAGTATTACCCAAGGGTTGGGTATTGATGATTTTTCAATCCGGCAGCAGGAGGGCGGTTCTTTAACCGACCAGGTGGGTATGATCGGTAAACGGCTTTCATCACGCGCCTACCTGAGTTTCGAGCATGGGTTGACTTCCGCATCGGCCGGGGTCGCCAAGCTGACCTACAGTTTATTTCCTCATGTTTCAGTGGTA
Organism: Nitrosomonas eutropha; assembly: GCF_003201195.1. Classification (GTDB taxonomy): domain Bacteria; phylum Pseudomonadota; class Gammaproteobacteria; order Burkholderiales; family Nitrosomonadaceae; genus Nitrosomonas; species Nitrosomonas eutropha. The sequence continues at coordinate 20,567 of NZ_QICQ01000015.1, forward strand.
ACCCGGGCAGGAGATGATAGCGCAGTTGATCTATTTTATGACTTTCAGTTTGATTGATCCGTTAGGTTATCGAACATTCCCATGACTTGCAGTTGCTTTTTTAATTGACGTTTGGGAACCATCAGATCAGCCAGAGTATAGCTATCAAGCACGGTCATGAACGCCGCGAGCGCTTCCGCGATGATTGAGCGCAACACACAACTGTCGCAGATAATACATGCATTCTGATCGCTGAAGCATTCAACGAGATCCATAGAAGTTTCCGTATGACGCATGACTTCACCGATATTGATCATTTCAGGTGCTCGTGCCAGACGGATACCCCCGTGTTTTCCACGTAGCGTTTCCAGGTAACCGAGCTGACCCAGATGATGCACGATCTTGACGACATGATTACGTGAAATGCGATAACAATCGGATATTTCAGTAATAGTAGATAATTTCTCTCTTTTCAAACCGAGATAAATCAGGATACGCAAAGCGTAATCACTGTAATTCGTCAGTTTCATGAGGCATACCCCCTTTAATAATAGGCGCGGATGACAACATACCCCCACATTTTATTTTAGCCCGGAAAGCATAGATACCGGGAGCACCGGGCTGATTATTTCGTTTTCCCCCCGATAAAAGTTATTGACAATTAGATTGATATAAGTAAAATGCGCACAAAGATACATTTTAAATATATCTTTATCGCTGTAAGGAGGGATCTATCAAGTGCTGATGAGGTATTAACACAGTATGTATCTAAAAGTAAGAGAGTTTTGTGCATCAAAGGCGTATTAAATATACACTAAAAGGACCGATTTATGAGAAATTCAAATTCGATATTTTCGCATTACCGATTCATCATCAGCATCGTTATTGGACTGTATGCACTGGTGATGATTCCTGCAACAAGCTGGGCCGAAAAACGTGAATTCGATATGTCAATCGAAGACACCCGGATCGTTCTAGTCGGCAAGAGAGATTTTCACACATTTGCCTTCAATGGCCAGGTTCCAGCGCCGCTTATTCACGTCAAGGAAGGCGATGACGTTGTAGTAAATGTAACCAACATGACCACGCTGCCGCATACCATCCACTGGCACGGCATGCTTCAGCGCGGTACCTGGCAGAACGATGGTGTGCCTCACGCCACTCAGCATGCGATAGAGCCCGGTGATACGTTTACTTACAAATTCAAGGCTGAACCTTCCGGCACCATGTGGTACCACTGTCACGTCAATGTGAACGAACACGTCACCATGCGCGGCATGTGGGGGCCACTCATTGTGGAGCCGAAGAATCCTCTTCCAATCGAGAAAACAGTAACCAAAGAATACATCATGATGCTTTCTGATTGGGTATCAGCTTGGGCGAACAAACCGGGTGAGGGCGGTATTCCGGGAGATGTATTCGATTATTACACGATTAACGCCAAATCTTTTCCTGAAACGCAACCTATACGAGTCAAAAAAGGAGATGTCATAAGGCTGCGCATCTTTGGTGCAGGTGATCAAGTTCATTCCATTCATACTCATGGCCACATCTCTAACATCGTATTCAAGGATGGTTTTCCTTTGGAAAGTCCAATTAAGGCCGACACTGTTCTTATTGGGCCGGGCGAGCGTTATGACGTTATCATCAATATGGATAACCCTGGTTTATGGATGATACATGATCACGTTGATACGCATACTACCAATGGAGATAAGCCTGACGGTGGAATTATGACAACCATCGAGTATGAGGAAGTCGGACTTGACCACGATTTCTATGTATGGAAAGACAAAAAATTTGTACCTGATTTCTACTATGAAGAATCTCTGAAAAAAGACTTCGGAATGCATAATTCGAAAGTCTTCAAAGGAGAACTCATCGAAGAATGATGTGTATGTGTAACACAACAACCAAAGGAGAAGAAATATGATGAAAGCCTATTTGCTTGCGGCGATGGTTGGTGCGGGTTTTCTTGCATCATCGCTAACAGCTTCTGCTGCGGACGGTTCCGCAATACTGCAGTCACAATGTGCTTCCTGCCATGCGCTGACTCAGCCGGAAAATACTTCCCTAGATCGTTTGTGGGAACGTAAAGGGCCGGATCTTTATTACGCCGGAGTTAAATTTAATAAGCCATGGCTAGTGAAATGGCTGCAGGATCCGGTCAGAATTCGCCCGGCTGGTGAATTCTATCGCAAACATATCAAGAAGGGCGATAAGGGGGATGTTGTGGATGAGTCTACGCTCACGGTACATCCAAAACTGGCACAGGCCGATGCTGAAGCAGCTGCTGATGCCTTGATGGCCCTGAAAGGACCAGAAGGATTGATTGAGACAGGAAAATACGATGCGGACAAGAAACCATCCCCAATGGCAAAAATGCTCTTCACCAAACTGCGTGGCTGTTATGCCTGCCATTCAATCGGTGGTGGAAAGGGTGGATTGTCTGGCTCGAGTCTAGAAACAGCCGGTGACCGTTTACAGCCTGATTTCATTTACAGCTATATCAAAGATCCGCAGAAAATTGATAAGGGTATCTGGATGCCAAAACTCAAAATTTCCGAGCAGGATCTGCAGAATCTTACCGGCTATATTGCTCAACTGAAAGGAAAGGAGGGTAAATAATGAATATCAGTCGTTCTGTTTTACTGCTTGCAGGAATGAGTTTGATCTTTTTAGGATCACTAGCTACGCCAGCTTCTGCAGCGGATGACCAGTTTAAACATGCCGAAAAACTCTACGATACGTATTGTGCACAATGCCATGGTGCCGACCGTGATGGCAATGGTCTTAACAGTACTTTTATATCTGTTCAGCCGCGCGATCACAGTGATCCAAAGGGTATGGGTGATATTCCCAACGACGAGATTATTGAAGTAATCAAGAAAGGAGGTCTTGCCGCCAATAAATCAGTGTTGATGCCAGCCTGGGGAGAAATTTTCAGTGATGAAGAGGTTGATCAGCTGGCCGCCTACCTGCGTCATATCTGTAAGTGTGGTTCAAATTAATTAAAAGTTGATCTGTAAATAAAGTAGAGGAAGAAAAAACAATATGAAATATAAAAAATTATTTAATGCAAGCTTTGCTGCGCTGGCAGCCAGTGTTGCCCTGCCAGGATTTCATGCAGAAGCTGTAGCTAAAACAGTACCGGTCACGATCCATGCAGTGGAAAAAGATGTGGCCTACGATAATAAGGGCAGCACCTATCATGCGTGGACCTTTGGCGGTGTTGTACCGGGTCCGGTTGTGCGTGTTACTGAAGGTGACACAGTCGAATTTACTCTGGTGAATGAAGAAAGCAATAAAAACTCACATAGCATGGATTTTCATGCCGCCAGAGTGGATGTAATGACGGATTTTGATTCTGTCAAACCAGGCGAAACAAAAAAATTCACCTTTACTGCTGATAATCCCGGTGTATTCTTTTATCACTGTGGTTCGGATCCAATGATTCAGCATATTGCGCGTGGTATGTATGGCGTTATTATTGTCGATCCGAAGGATGAGAATGCTTTGCCTAAGGCTGATCGTGAATATGTGCTGATTCAGGCCGAGCACTACGAAAATCCGGATGACAAAACAGCCATGATGAAGAATCAGTGGTCTAATGCCGTTTTTAATGGCGGCGTCTTCAAATACGATCCGGTACATGACCCGGAAGCGACACGCTGGTTGCAAGCCAAGCCGGGTGAGCGGGTTCGTATCTACTTTGTCAACGCTGGACCCAATGAGTTTTCCTCACTGCATCCTATCGCTGGGATCTGGGAAAATGTCTACCCCAGTGGAAATCCCAAGAATGTCCAGTATGCATTGCAGTCCTATACAATTGGGCCAGGCGATGCGGCAACGCTTGATCTGATTTCTCCAGTTGCAGGTGCTAATGCAATCGTTGACCATGCCATGAATCATGCATTGACTGGTGCAATCGCTGTAATTATGTTCAGTGATGATGCTGATCCGGAAGCTGGCAAGGGTGACAATATCCTGGTCAGATAAGCTACTCTGTAATAACATTACGTAACTGCAGCATCATGGGGCTGCGTGTTTCAGGGCTCCATGAAATATCCTCTTCAGGATAGCAGCATAATAAAACCGCCTGAATTCCGAGTATTGCTTCACAGGCGGTTTTTCTTTTGTCATTGTCAGGCAACGGCAATACGAGCATCAGCGGCAATACGAGAGTGGATGTATCCAAGCGCCTGCTCCACCTGATCGATCAGAATAAGGCAAAGCTCCCCGGCTTCCAGATTGGTCAATGCGGTATCAATCGCCTTGAACTCACCACGAATTTCACTGACTTTGCGTACGCGTTTTGCATTTTCCAGGCCTTCTCGCAATAACCCAAGCACTTCGCCATCAGCACGTCCACGCTGGCATTTATCCTGAAACAAAACAACTTCGTCAAATACATCACCCAGAATCTGCGTTTGTAGCCGAATATCTTCATTTCGGCGATCTCCTGCTGCGCTGATGACGACTGTACGTTTCTTGGCCGGGATATGATCAATGGCACATATCAGTGCTTCCATCGCATCCGGGTTATGTCCGTAATCCGCAATTAGCGTGGCTTCACGATAATTAAACAGATTAAATCTGCCTGGGACAGTCTGCGCATCACTAACAAAATCAGCCAAGCCTGCGCAAATAATTGACCAATCCAGCCCGGATGCTAATCCTGCACCGATAGCCGCCATGACATTCTCAATCTGGAAGCTGATCATTCCATTCTTCGTCAACTGGATGTTGCTGAGTGATATTCGTCGTTCAGTTCCGGCTTCCGTTACAACAATATGTTGTTCTTCCAAGTAGATTACACGTTTTCCCTGGATGCGCTGTTCCAGAATCACCGGATGACGGCTATTGCAGGAGAAGAATGTGACAGAACCCGGGCAGTGGCTTGCCATACCGAGAACCAGGGGATCGTCAGCATTTAACACGGCAACGCCTTTCTCCGGATTGACGTTTTCCACGATAGTGCGTTTGACAGCAGCCAATTCCTCGGCTGTATTAATGTTAGCCAGACCAAGATGATCCCCCCGGCCAATATTTGTGACAACCGCCACATCACAATAATCAAAACCCAAACCTTCACGCAGAATACCGCCACGTGCGGTTTCCAGTACTGCAGCATCAACATCGGGGTGAAACAGAATATTCCTGGCACTCTTGGGGCCGCTACAATCGCCCGTATCTACACACTGATTATTAACAAATACACCATCCGTGCAGGCAATACCAACCCGCATCCGGTTGTGTTCCAGTATGTTGGCAATCAAGCGTGCCGTAGTGGTTTTTCCATTGGTGCCGGTTACGGCGATCACTGGAATACGGGCATCTTCATCCTGTGTAAACAGATGATTGATGATGGCTTCTCCTACTGCGCGTGGCTTGCCGTATGAAGGTTGTAGATGCATGCGCAAACCCGGTGCAGCGTTGATTTCGATGATTGCGCCACCCTGTTCTTCCAGTGGTCGCGAGATGTTGCTGCATATTACGTCGATACCACAGATATCAATGCCAACCATTCGAGCAGCCATCACTGCGCAATCAGCAATATCCGGATGAACTTCATCCGTTACATCCCTTGCTGTCCCCCCGGTAGAGAGATTGGCGTTGTTACGCAATACTATTTTCCCCTCTTTTTCAGGGACAGAGGTAGCGCTCAATCCTTGCGACGCAAGGTGTGCAAGAGAAATTTCATCCAGATGAATTTTGGTCAACAGATTTGCATGGCCTTCGCTGCGCAACGGGTTGCTATTGATCTGATCCACCAGCCAGGCAATATTATGAATACCATCACCGACAACCTGAGGTGGATCACGTCTTGCTGCCGCAACCAACTTGTTGCCTACGACCAGCAATCGGTAATCGTATCCGCTTACGTAACGCTCAACCAATATACTGCTGCTTTCCTCTGCCGCAACATGATAGGCAGTTTTTATCTGATCTCGGTCAGTGAGATTGGCTGTAACTCCTCTACCATGGTTCCCATCCTGCGGTTTGACAACGATGGGCGCACCAATTTCGCAGGCTGCTACCCAGGCATCATCAGCACTGGTCACCGGTCTCCCGGTCGGAACGGGAATGCCAGCTGCGCGTAAAAGTATCTTGGTCAAATCCTTGTCTTGCACAACGGATTCTGCCACCACGCTGGTTTGATCGCTTTCAGAAGCCAGAATACGCCGCTGCCGGCTTCCCCAGCCAAATTGAACCAGACTTCCGTCAGTCAGACGACGGTATGGAATATTGTGTCGGACAGCGGCCTGCACGATCGAGTTTGTGCTGGGCCCCAGACGGACGTCTTCGTACAGTTCATGTAAACGGATTATTGTTTCAGCAACATCAAATGCGGCAGATTCTGCTGCTGCCTGATATAACGCAAAAGCCTGTTCAAATGCCAGTCTTCCAACGGCTTCCTCAGTATATTCCACGACGACACGACAAATATTCGGTTCAGCCATTCTGACCGCACAACTGAAGCTTACGGGGCAGCCGACCTGTTTTTGTAATTTCAGTGCAATAAATACCAGAATATTAGCTGGTGTTGTCTCTTGCCAGTTAATTGGCTGCAGCTGCACAATATCCGGAAAATAGTTACATAAACGCTCTTCCAGGGAGGAAATAGTGTTAGGCGTATGTTTATTCTGTTCCAGATCTAGCGTAGCTTCGATGGCGGTATGTTTACCCCAGACGTTAGGTCCCCGCAATGCACGAACTTGTAATACCTTCATGGATACTTTCCTTAAATTATCTAACCTTCGAGAGTTTGATATATCGGTGGATGGCCTTCCTGATCCTGCAAGAAGGCCGTTAAACCAGTTTTAATGAGATCGGACGACATGCCCAAGGCCCAGCCAGCGCCAACGCCCGCCAGAAGATGTATCGTTTCTACGATATGATTACCGGTTTCTACTCGCAGCTCATCCAGCCGGGCAAGGGGTGTTTCAGTAGAACCATCAATTAGCAGAATCTCCTGGTTACGTACAGTAACAACCCGTTTCCCACGAGTTGGCCCTGTTCCCTCTCGCCGGTGAGTATTTATCGTGGGCAATTCGGGATCACGACTGATGTAAATGACCTCACCGTGGCATAAATCTGCCATCCGGATTAGCACAGGATCTTCCGCATCAAGAATAGCTGTACCGATTGTCGGCATAGCCTCTGGCAAGATGTCATCTTTTTTACCTCCGGTAGGAGAAACCACATCAACCTGGGTTCTCAGCACCTTGAAAATCTGCTCAGGTGTTTCAATTCCCCGATAACCAATATGTTGTGCGGGCTCAATTCGGGTAACAATACCTACCTGACAACTGTCATACGCTAATCCTTCCTCAAGCATGCTATTGAAACCATTTTCAAAAACGGCTGCTTCAACAGTACGGTTCATCAGAATACGGCGAGCCGATTTGTGATTGGCACAGTCGTTGTAATCAATTTTTTTGTGGTCGAGATAAAGTCCACTACTGCATGCTAAACCGGTACGTTTACTTGCAAGCATGAACAGACGGGCAACAAGACGGGCGATAGTGGTTTTGCCATGACTGCCGGTAATGCCGACAATGGGAATACGGCTCTGATTCTGATCCGGAAACAAATGATTGATAATCGCTTCACCAACCGGTTGTGGTTTGCCGATAGCGGGCTTGATATGCATTAGCAAACCGGGACCGGCATTGACTTCAACAATGGCTCCTCCCTGCTCGGCAAGCGGCTGTGAAATATCTTCCACCACCAGATCAATCCCGGCAATATCCAGACCAACGACTCGTGCAGCTAGCGCAGCCAGATCAGCAGTGGCCGGGTGTATGCTATCGGTGACATCAATTGCGTGATTGCCATTACGCTGTACCCGTATTTTTGAATCAGCAGGCAGGATAGAATCATAGGTGCAGCCCTGATGCGTGAGTTCCATTTTGACCGCATCATCCAGCTTGACAAGATTGAGCGGGTGATTTTCAGTAGTGCCCCGGCGCGGGTCGGCATTGACCTGATTTTCAATCAATTCTGCAATTGTGGAAACGCCATCACCAGTAACAAGCGCGGAATCTCCCCGTGCTGCGGCGATAACTCGTCCGCCAACGATAAGCAAGCGATGTTCGATTCCCGAAATATAGCGCTCAACTAACACATCACTGCCTTCCTGCTGTGCAATAGAGAAAGCAGATTCAATTTCTTCGCGCGTACTCAACTCAATAAACACCCCACGTCCGTGATTGCCATCGCTGGGCTTGACAACAACTGGCAACCCAATATCTGCAGCGGCCAGCCAGGCATCTGCCGGATCAGTCACGATACGCCCTTCCGGAACCGGTATGCCACAAGCACGCAACAGTGATTTGGTCAGTTCTTTGTCACGCGAAATACTTTCAGCAATGGCGGTGGTCCGATCGGTTTCTGCGGTCCAGATATATCGACTGCATGCCCCTTGCCCTAACTGAATAAGATTGCCTTTATCCAGCAAACGAATGAACGGAATATTGCGTGCTGTGGCGGCATCGACAATACAAGCGGTAGAAGGGCCGATCCAGAGTGAATCAATCATGTCACGCAACTGCCCAATAGCGTTTTCTACGTCATAAACTGGCTGTTCCTGGTCAAACCCCATCGCGGCCAGTACCAGTTCCCGCGCCAAATACAAAGCTTTGAGTGTTATTTCCTCATGCCACGCACTGACAACTACCTTATAAACTCCCCGCTCCGTGGTTTCGCGCGCCCGGCCAAATCCTCCCTGCATCCCGGCAAGATTTTGCAATTCAAGCGTCACATGCTCAAGAATATGACAGGGCCAGGTTCCTTCCTTGACCCGTCGTAAAAATCCACCTCTCTCACCATAGCTACAGCGATGTTCAATCAGGGATGGCAACCAGGCTAACAAGCGCTCATAAAAACCAGGGATCGTATCTGATGGATAATCCTCCAGCTCACCGATATCAACAATTGCCTCCAGAACAGGGTTGTACGTCCACATGTTGGGACCATTCAGATAACGAATGTCAAGAAACCTAAAATCTTTTTTACTGCAAGCGGGAAAATCGGATTGAATCAACATGAGTGAGTAATCGAATGTACACCCTCTAATTAACGCGAGACATATTCAATTGGTTTACAGGAAATCTGGAATTTTTGGATATCTCTCATTTCTTGCTGAGAGTGAGCGCACAGGAAGGGGATTCACAGCAGCTTATACTGCTACTGCTGTTGGTTGTAGAGGTTTTATATTCACATGTATCCGGCGTGTACAGCCGATTGACATCGAATACTTGAAAGCATTGGAAGAAACGCTTGCCAAGTGGGCAAGCGCAACTGATGAGAAAACTTATTGTGAGTTATGAATGCTTTACGGTGCTGAAAGTATCTTTCCCGTTTACTGATCACACAGTTGTGCAGCTTTAAGCTGCTCACGCTTGATTGTCAGCTGGTACGTGGTGAACTTGGACGACTCGCAGTCAACGCCATTATTCAGGCCACACGATCTCTGTATTATCTTTTTGGAATATTGCAGCAGTGTGGTAAAGAAAATCTTGATGTGTTGATATTCGGGAATCTTGTTTTTGTCTTGTTTCACAAAAAACGATCCAGCAATCTGTTGCTGTGATGATCCAGTATCAACCGGTCTCGAATCAGGAAGTGAATGCCGTGGCTGTCGGTGATCAGTAATGTAGCGAGCGACAGCCGACGGATATCTTCTTCTCCCTTGAGGATGAGGCTGGTTTCCCCTCGATTTGTTTGTATTTGCCAGGTGCTGGGGGTTGCGAAGCTGGAAACCTTGTCAATGCGCTTTATCTCAGGCATGAATTCACGGCTGGCAAGTTCTTCTTCGATCAAAGTTCGCTCTGATTCCTGTAATTCAACAAGATTATCAATCCAGGCCACTTCATGGCCATGGCCATCGACCAGAGCTACTCCCTCATCCGCGGCAGTAATTGGAAATGCACGTACGGGTATGACACTTTCGTAGATCTGATCTTTGCCTATAGCTACCACCCGACCGAAAGCATTCCTCTCCAGTTTGTATTCAGATAGTTTCATACACGATTTCCCCTGATATCAGATAGGTTACCGGGTTCAACAGAGGACTCTTCATTATCTGGGCTACGTGACTGTGACTGATAAAGGTGGTAGTAATGTCCCTGGCAGGCCATGAGTTCCGCATGATTGCCTGTTTCCACGATCTTGCCGTGGTCGAGTACGATCAGCCTGTTTGCTTCCTGCAGGGTTGACAGGCGATGAGCAATGGCAAGGGTTGTCCGACCGGAAACAAGATTATCGAGTGCCCCTTGAATTTCCTGTTCCGTCTGGGTATCCACAGATGAAGTGGCTTCATCCAGTATCAGGATGTGTGGGTCGATTAGCAGTGCCCGGGCGATGGAAATACGCTGCCTTTCGCCACCCGAGAGTGCCTGGCCGCGTTCGCCCACCAGAGAATCATAACCGTAAGGCAGGCGCAAAATAAATTCATGGGCATGGGCAGCGCGTGCCGCTGTAATAATTTCCTTGCGAGAAGCATCGGGTTTTCCATAGGCAATATTCTCGGCAATCGTGCCGAAAAAAAGAAAAGGTTCCTGCAGTACCAGCCCGATATGTTTTCGATAATCCGCGATAGGCAATGAGCGGATATCGATACCATCAATCAGGATGGCACCCTCGGTCACATCATAAAAGCGGCAGATCAGGTTGATGAGTGTGCTTTTGCCTGAGCCACTGTGCCCGACCAGCCCGATCATCTCGCCTGGTTCAATTGCAAAATTGAAATTTTGTATCACCCGGCGCGTTCCGTAACGGAAACCGACATTACGCAACTCGATATGGCCTTTTATAGCTGGCAGATGAACGGGCTTGACCGGTTCCGGCACGCTGGAAACGTGATCGAGAATATCGAATATCCGTTTGGTTCCAGCCGCCGCCTTTTGTGTGGCAGAAACGATCCGGCTCATTGAATCTAGCCGCAGATAGAAGCGACCGATATAAGCCAGAAAAGCGGTGAGTACCCCGACGGTGATGTGATCTTGTGATACCTGCCAGATACCGAAAATCCACACAACCAGCAGACCGCATTCTGTCAGCAGGGTTACCGTGGGGGTAAACAATGCCCAGACTTTGTTGACACGATCATTGATTTCCACATTACGCTGATTGACTGCACGGAAGCGTTCGATCTCCCGTACTTCTTGCGCGAATGCCTTGACCACTCGGATGCCAGGCAGGGTATCTGCCAGAACATTATTGACTTCGGCCCAGACACGATTGGTTTTTTCAAAGCCGACACGCAAACGATCACGCACCAGATGAATCAGCCAGGCAATGATCGGCAATGGGAGCAGGGTAATAAGCGCGAGCCATGGGTCGATTGAAACCAGGATAATGACGGTCAGGACGATCATGAGCACATCCGTGGCGAAATCAAGCAGATTGAGCGAAAGAAACAGGTTAATCCGGTCGGTTTCCGCACCGATACGCGCCATCAGATCCCCTGTACGTTTCCCACCGAAATAGGCTTGAGAAAGTTTGAGCAGGTGTTCGTAAGTTGTTGTTCGCAAATCAGCGCCGATGCGCTCTGATATCCTGGCCAGTACATAGGTGCGCGCCCAGCCAAGAATCCAGGCTACTATTGCCGCTCCCAGCAAGCCGGACAGATAAAATATCACCAGATCAACATTAATCGGATGGCCGTTCTGATAAGGGATCAATACATTATCCATCAGTGGCATGGTCAGATAGGGCGGTACCAATGCAGCAGCCGTACTGCCCAGCATTAGCATGAAACCGGTAAATAATTGCCACTTGTACGGTCTGGCAAAGCGCCACAGGCGAAACAATGTCCAGGTAGAGGGTGGAGTGGAGGTTGCTTCCTGATCGTGATGAGCGTATGCCGCTTCACTACTGTCATCGTTGCCAGCGGTATTCTGGTTACTGCTGGCTTGTTCTGCCATCCCTTTTGCTGGCAGGGCTGCCTGGGTATCAAGCGCATCAATCAGCCGGATAAAGTGGATAATCAGTTGATCCGCTGCCTGTTGTTTGCTCAATGTGCAATACCAGCGCGCCAGACGGGCGCTGGTGTCAGACAGTTCGATGCTGCAAATCCCGGCGTGATCCTGATAAGCTAGCTTCATATTTGGTTGATAATGCCATGCCTGCCAGTGCTCATCGCCCGCTATTCTAGCCAGAATCCGCCGGGTGGTAATCACAATCAGCCCTGGTGAAAAATGTAACTGATGATCGAGGTCAGTTTCCAGCCAGGCAATTACCTGTTCATGATTGATCAGTGTAGGCTCAATTTGCCTGTTCCAGGCTGATGGGAAATCAGCAGGAACAAGGTGGAGTAAATCGCTGGTGTTGGAGTGCATTAGCTGGGGTAGGGTGCTTAAGCAGAAATAAATTTTATCTTCCGGGATGAAACCGAAGCAGCCGGATCAAATCCGGATTATATCTTGGTTGGGCTATGGGGCAGATATCTCGCTATCGGTTTCTGTATCCTGCGTATCCCTGTCTTCGGAATCTGTATCCGGGGATTCTGCATCATGAGCGTCTCCCACTTCCTCAGAATCCTGAACATCACTGGTTTCATCAGGGACGACATCTGTTTCTGAATTCCTGTCATCCTTGCTATCGGAAGGTTCATCCATCCAGTCAGGATCCTGAGTTTCACCGGGGTAAACGGAATCGGTAGCCACACCAGAATTTGCTTCTTCATTGACATCGGTTGCTGAAACATCAGTCGTATTTTCCGAATTATTGTTATTTTCGGCTTCGTGAGGAGGCGTTTCATCAGAAGTTCCATCGTCAGCATCCTCCTCTTCTTCGAAATTGGCAGTATCCTCGGTACTGAATAATTCGGCGGGTGCATCATTAGTGAATATGGCGTGCGATGCTGTTGATTTATCTTCAATCCTGTAATTTACCTGCCAGTAGTTATGAATTATTAGGAGCAGCAGAAAACTGGCTGATAATAATAATTTGCCGGCATGATTGGCAAGCCAGTGATACCCGTTCCGGGCTGATATTCCCGCGCCTGCATGCAGCATTTTTTCTGCTGGTTGATAATTTTCCAAAGCGGCTCTGCGTGCAGCTCGCAGTTGGTACAGAGTACCTGGGGTAATGTCACGCAAGCTGTGATCCAGCAATCTTGCGATCGTTCTCCCCGTTTTTTCCTCTTTATTCATCGCTTGACTCCTTTACCCTCTAATATAGCGGCAAGTGTGTGTGTCGCACGGGAGCAATGTGTCTTTACGCTTCCTTCCGAGCAATCCATGATTTTTGCTGTTTCGGATACATCCATCTCTTCCCAGTAACGCAACAGGAAGGCCTCTCGTTGACGTGGCGGTAAAGTTTCTAGCGCCTTGCTGATCAGTTCGATCAGTTGAGATTGCTCCGCTGCGGTACCGGGTTTGTTTTTCTGGTCGAAATCCTGCGCCAGTGACAGAGATTCGGGAATATCGGAATATTCATCAGTATCTTTTTCGCTTGAAGCAGGCATAAATGCTGAGAACAACGTCACCCAGAGTGAACGGGATTTCTGTCGCCGATAATAATCACGAATCTTATTTTGCAGAATGCGCTGAAACAGGGGAGGGAGCTCGGCAGGCGGTTTATGCGCATACTTCTCGGTCAGCTTCATCATTGAGTCCTGCACGATATCCAGTGCAGTGTGTTCATCCTGCACCGCGAATAACGCTTGCTTGTATGCACGCAGCTCGACTTCGCTCAGAAAATCAGAAAGTTCTTGCCGAGTAGCCAGAATAACCTGCCTTGGAGTTTATGATTCATTTTCGGTAATGCAACGGCCATCGCCATTATCAGATACATAGAAGGTATACAGAACGACAGCAAGAGACAGCAATATTATAACTTCCTGTCGTGCAGCAGGCGCATAGAATCAGGTAGTGAGCCAAGGTAAAACCAGAGTCGATTGGATTTATTCTGATCCGGCTGACCTGTCTTTCAGGGAAGTGGAAGACGGATTTATAACACGACCGGGTAATCGGAAAGCTCGCTTTTTCTTTTGCCAGCGCTGTTGGCTGGAAAGTATTGCTGTAGCACTCTGGTAATTACATCAATTCCGGAGAGAATACCCTGTTCAAATTGTCCCTGGCTGAAAGCAGTTTCCATCGTATGGCAAGCAGCGTCCCATTCCGCCTGTTCCATGCGAGTGTAAATGCCCCGATCTGCTATGATCTCCACGCTGTGATCTGCCATTAATAAATAAATCATCACACCATTGTTCTGTTCGGTATCCCAGACTCGCAACAGGGAAAATACATCAATGGCCCGTTCACGACTGAAATGATTTTTCAACAGCAGGGATATATCCAACGCCGCTTCTACTGCAAAAACAATTTCGCCACTATGTGTGGTTTCAGACCGTGCAATTGCCTGCTTGATTGTATTCAGCGTATTCGGTGGAAATGCACGTTTTACGGCTGATTGACCAGTGACGAGATGGCGGATGATGCGCATCAAATTCATTAATTTCTCCTGATTACCATCTTCCCGAGGCGCCGCCACCACCAAAGCCGCCACCCCCGCCACGGAATCCACCGCTAGAAAAACCACCCCCTCCAGGCCAGTTTCTGCGCCCACTCCTGAACCCACCTTGGTGAATGATTCTCCCTGTCTGCTCAAACAGGCTGATAACAAATGCCACGATGGCAATTAGGACAGCGATCAGCAGTGAAGAGGAAATCAGCCAGATCAGTAATCCTGCAATACTGCTGGTTATGGTTGCACCGGTCATTCTCCCAAACGTGGCTTGCAGCATCCTGCCCAGCATCAGCATGACAAATAAAACGGGAATAATGTTTTCCAGCACAAGGTTCATACTGGCTGATTCTCTCGCCTGCCGTGCAGGAACAGGCAAAGGTTCGCCTTCAATCACACTGATAATCTGCCTGATACCTGTCTGTAATCCACCAAAAAAATTACCATGCTTGAATTCAGGAGTAATTCCCTCGTCTATGATGCGCCGAGCGATGGCATCCGGTAATGCACCTTCAAGTCCGTAGCCGGTTTCAATCCGCAAGGTTCTGTCATTCTTGGCAACCAGCAGCAATACGCCATCATCGATTCCTTTGCGGCCGAGTTTCCATGCCTCAACCACACGAATTGAATACTGCTCAATCGTTTCAGGCTGTGTGGAGGGAACAATTAGCACGGCGATCTGACTGCCTTTTTTTGCTTCAAAATTAGCTAGTTGTTGCTCCAGTTGAGTGATTTCTGTTTTGGTGAGCGTTCCAGTCAGATCGGTAATATGTGATTTAAGCGGAGGAATAGCAACATCGGCCAGCACCCCGGTGGCAGCAACACATAACAGTGCTATAAACGACAAACTGATATGCCGCTTGATTCCTGTAAATAAAATCAACATGCTTGCTTATTTAATCAATTTATTGAGCAGTTACCGGAGCACCAAATTCCACCGTGGGCGGAACAGCAATCGCTTGTTCATTCTCCACCGTGAAGTTGGGTTTGACCTGGAACCCGAACAGCATCGCAGTCAGGTTGCTCGGAAAGGAGCGAACCGTTACGTTATATTCCTGCACTGCCTGGATGTAACGGTTACGGGCGACCGCAATACGATTTTCAGTACCTTCCAGCTGTGCCTGCAGATCACGGAAATTGGCACTGGATTTGAGCTGCGGGTAATTCTCTGCCACCGCCAGCAAACGGGTAAGCGCACCGGTCAGCTCACTCTGAGCGTTCTGAAAACGGGCAAAGGCTTCCGCATCGTTGATCAGTTCCGGTGTCGCCTGAATGCTGCCTGCTCTGGAACGGGCGGCAGTCACTCCCAGCAACACTTCTTTTTCCTGTGTGGCAAAGCCTTTTACCGTATTGACCAGATTCGGAATCAGATCTGCCCGGCGCTGATACTGGTTGATTACTTCCGCCCAACTTGATTTGATCTGTTCATCAGTCGATTGCAGGGTGTTGTAGCCGCAGCCGCTGAGCAGCAGAACGCAGGCAAGTGTCAGAAAATTTAACAGTTTTTGCATAAGAACCTCTCTGAAAGTTGATGGGCCACTTTCGCGGCGTGAGGTTATCACTCCCGGTTTCATTCGGCAGCCGATCCACCAAGGCAGGGTGGGGATGTGCGCGCTGCATCATGACGTTCCTGCCATTCCGCAGGAGTGAATGTGTGTAACGCCAGTGCGTGAATGGAGCGAATAATCTCATCCGTCAGCGTGGCGTTGACCAGCCGGTGACGCGCCACCAGCGGTTTGTCATCAAATGCAGCAGATACAACCGTTACCTTGAAATGAGATTCGGATCCTGCCGGGACATTATGACGATGGCTTTCATTAAATACTTCCAGGAACTGCGGCTGTAACGATTGTAGCCTGCTTTCAATCCTGTTCTTCATGTCTGTCATGTTTATTGCAACCTTCTGTTGTTATTTCCTGGCTCAGATTGATGTACTTCCGTTGAGACTTCTTTATGAAAAATGGGTTCAGTCGATTGTAAAAATTGACAATTTTCTTATGAGTTGTAGATATTAATCAATATATGGAGGGTGTTCTTTTTTTGGAGACGCAGGCCGAATTGAGGGTGCCTGCAAAATATACCGAATAGGTTGGAAGGGCGAGTACCATGCAACGCAGTGCTTCGCCTGAAAAATGACTTTAGAAAGCCGGAGATAGATTCTCCGGCTTGATGGTAGATTAGCAGCAGCGCAGCTTTCTGGTGAACCCTAATGCCAGTAAACCGGCAGTTAGAAGTACCAATGGCATGGGTTCGGGTATTTCATTTGGATTCTCTGCTGGATCTTGTGGATCCTCCGGTTTGGCTGTCCAGGAAATAAGGTTTTGAGAATCTTGGGTCATTTTTCCATTTTTACATTGTCCCTTTTTATTTCCACTTGTGTATTTTTCAGTACAAGTAGAGCTTGATGTCAGGAAAAATAAATCATATTTCTCACTTTTTGTGCCATCTTGAGTGTTGTCATAAATATCTTTTATCCATCCATTTGCCAGATCGTCGGCATCACCAAATCCTCCTACCTTGAAGTTGCCCTTTGAAAGTGGGTTTCCGTTTTGATTGCCCTGGTTTTTGCCGTTTTCAAACAGAATTTCCCACAGGGTGAGCTGGAATGCCGTTAATTCTTTTCCATTTGCCGAATTGTCAAGGTAGTCGCCATAATTATCGAACAGGTAACCAATCCGGGCGATTTCCCAGGAACCAATACCAGCTACGCTTCCCGTTGTCAGGGCATCCATTTGGTATGTGGTTCCAGATTTTAGCGTATGGAAAATATCAGCACAGAATGCGTAGAAATCTAATCCTTCAGATGTTTTAAATTTGAATTCTCCCGCATATACATTTCCTTGAACAGGTTTTCCCTGATTCCATGGGTTTCCTGACCAAGACGAATTATTGGGAAGGGTTCCTACTTGTTCATTTCCAAATGTATCTGTATAGGTCAATGTAACTGGATCAGCATGCGCTGTTCCAATTGCTGCAAATAAGGCTGCTGCAATAAGTGTTTTCTTCATAGGTAAATCTCCTTCGGATTAAAAATTTTGTTTTTAATTGGTTACCACTATCGACTATCAGGGCTAATGAGGCATCGATCCTGAACAACCTTGATTTACAATAAGCACATTACATGCCAATACTTTATTTGCGATATAAGTGCATGACACTAATAGATATATGTTCTATTTGCAGGGGTGGCTAAGTAGAACAATTCTTTGCTTGTAAATTTTTCTGACAAGCCTTGATACTTGCTGGAATTTTTATAGTGATTTGTTTGTTATAAGGAGATAACCTGAATGCTTGTTTTCTCCATTGATATTTTGTATGGAGAGCCAGGGGGCTGGTTTATACGAGGAAATATAGGAAAAGTTGTGAGGCTGGAGAGGATTTTGGCTTTGGCATTGTGCCAAATCAATGACACGGAATGGTTTCGAGTAGTGGCGTGCAAAAGCACAGCCACTCAAGCAGAATCAGTTGCTGGTCAACGCGGTACTGGATTGCCTCGGCGTTGCTTCAACACAGCACCTTGTAAGGATTGAGGAAAAAGTGGCAATGATACAAATGCCACTTTTGCGGGCAGGCACAGTCGCCGAAGCAATTCAGGAGTTTACTGTTCGCGTTAGATTTTCTCTGTCCACAGGTCGTGAATGTCAGTATCGGTAACGCGCACATCTGCCCAGTCACCCGGTTTAAGGGTTGAGGCATCATTAATGTAAACAACGCCGTCAATTTCCGGTGCATCGGCATAACTTCTGGCGATGGCGCCTTCTTCATCAACTGTGTCCACCAGCACCCTGAGCTGCTGGCCTTTTTTCACAGCCAGGCGTTGTTTGCTAATGATTTCCTGCTGTTGCATCAGTCTTTCCAGTCGTTCTTGCTGGATTTCGGGAGGAACATGATCAGGCAATACATTGGCAGCCGCGCCTTTGACCGGCGAATAGGTAAATGCCCCCACCCGATCCAGTTGTGCTTCTTCCAGAAAAGCGAGCAGTTCCTCGAATTCTGCTTCGGTTTCTCCCGGAAAACCAACAATAAAAGTGCTGCGCAGAGCAATGTCCGGGCAGGTTTTGCGCCACTGCTGAATGCGCACCAGTACGTTTTCACTATTGGCTGGGCGTTTCATCAGCTTGAGTATGCGTTTGTTGGCGTGCTGAAAAGGAATGTCCAGATAAGGCAGGAGCTTGCCTTCTGCCATTAATGGGATCAGTTCATCCACATGTGGATAGGGATAGACATAGTGCAGCCGTACCCAGATACCGAATTCCCCCAGTGCGTTCGCCAGTTCGGTGATGCGAGTGCGAACGGGTCTGCCTTGCCAGAAGCCGGTGCGATATTTGATATCCACCCCGTAAGCACTGGTATCCTGGGAAATAATCAGCAATTCCTTGACACCAGCTTCGACCAGACTTTGCGCCTCCTGCAGTACACCACCCACCGGTCGACTGACCAGATCACCGCGCATGCTGGGAATAATGCAGAACGTGCAATGATGATTGCAGCCTTCGGAAATTTTGAGATAGGCGTAATGCTTCGGCGTGAGCTTGATTCCCTGTGGCGGTACCAGATCAAGATAAGGATCGTGCGGTTTGGGTAAATGATGGTGAATGGCGGCCATCACTTCCTCGGTTGCCTGCGGGCCGGTTACTGCCAGCACGCTGGGGTGCGCCTGCCGGATGACATCCTCTTTTGCACCCAGGCAGCCGGTTACAATCACCTTGCCATTTTCAGTCAGTGCTTCGCCAATGGTTTCCAGCGATTCCGCCACGGCACTATCAATAAAACCGCAGGTGTTGACGACCACCAGATCAGCATCGGCGTAGTTGGGTGAGATCAGGTAGCCCTCTGCTCGCAGGCAGGTGAGGATACGTTCGGAATCAACCGTTGCCTTGGGGCAGCCAAGTGATACAAAACCAACGCGTGGAATTGCAGGGGGGTGTAGGGATGAGGCAGCTGTCATTCAGATTTCCGTATATACAATGGTTTATATCCATCACCGCTTTCCTGGCTCCGGATGAAAGGCGGTATGGTGCCACCGGGGAATATATTGCACAAGATTTCCGTCAGTTCAATCAATTCTTAGAACCTATTCAAGATCTCGATCAAGGGATGCAGTTCAATTTCAACGCCGTAATGTGCCCTTCAGTGAGATATTGAACAGGTTCTTATGAAAAAATCAGAATTCAGTAGAAGGATTGCAACGAGAGAGCGAGAATAATGGTCTGATTTTTTGGTTGCCAACTCTGCTGGATTGTTTCATGTTTGCGACATTCACCATAACGGAGTTATGTGCAGATGGCTCAAAGACAGAGCCTTACCATAACAGGCAGGATGTTATTGCGCGAATGCCTGCAGCGGGAAAAAATCCAGCAGCAGTTTTATCGGGGGGTGTTAGTCAAGGTTATTTGTTCGGGATGACTGCATTTTTTGCCGGATCGATTTTTACTTTGATTTTTTTACCATTGGCGTCGATGATTTTTACCTCGACGATCAGCTTTCCCTGTTCTCTTTCAACTTCAGCCTCGTGGATATTTCCGGGGTTTGCTGCAACGGCTGCCTGAATGGCTGAAATTACCTGATCTGCTGGTAATCCTTCATTACCAGCAAATGCACTATTGAACGAGAAAAACATGGTTGCGGTGAAGATGGCTGCTCCGGTAATTTTTTTCATCGTGATCTCCTTCCGGTTTATCTAGATATACCAACTCTCTTATAAAGCTGGTTGTTCAAAATATTAGTCCTGCGCTTGCTCATGTGCAAATCTTTTGCGTAAAAGATTCTTCTGAAAACTATTTTTCAGGCGAATCGAGGCATTAAGTACCCTGAAAAAATATTGCCTGTATTTTCTTGTCCAATATAAATTGGTCGGCAGAAAAACCCAATAAAAAGTTGTTAATTGGCTCTTTTTTCTGATGAAGATTGCTGTTTATAAAGTCGCTGGGCTTTGCAAACAGCCATCAAAAATAATGAAGATAATTTCTGTCATATAAGATGATGATTATTAATCGTTTATTTTAATAAAAATAATGCAAAAAAATACTTGATTCTGAAAAAATCAAGCCTATAATGCGTGCCTTTAGAAATTCCAGCAGCCCATAAGGAGGTCATCATGAGAAGCAAGATAAACCTGTTTGTTCCAACTGATTGGGTTCAAATTCATATTCCCGAAACGTAGCGATTCCAGGAGAAACCCTCATGAAAAAACTATCCGCAGCCGTACAGCAACAAACAGAAAATGCCATTTTCGATACTCACCCTGAAATCAGTATCGATCCCTCCTTGGTGGAAGCCAAGTTAAAACAAGGTTATCTGAAGCCTTTTCTGATGGTGGATACCGCCATCATTCGCAATAAAGCCCGACGATTCAAGGCAGCCATGCCACGCGTACATCCGCATTATGCAGCCAAAGCCAATCCTGATCCGCGCGTGCTGAAAACGTTGATTGAAGAAGGCGTTGGGTTTGAAATCGCGTCGATTGCCGAGCTTGACCTCCTGATGGGTTTTGGCGTGCCGGCTGCCGAAATTTTTTACAGCAATCCGATGAAATCACGCGCCTACCTCCAGTATGCTGCTGCGAAAGGCGTGGAGTGGTACGTGCTGGATAGCGTTGAGGAGCTGCGCAAGATCGTCAGCATCAAAGCGGATGCCAAGCTTTATTTGCGGATCGACACTCCCAATATCGGCAGCGACTGGCCGTTGGCAGGAAAATTTGGAACACATCTGGGAGACGTGCGCGAAATTATTGATGAAGCTGTGAAGCTGAATGCGGATCTGGCAGGTGTTACTTTTCATGTGGGTTCCCAATGCCGCAATCCACAGAACTGGCGGGTTGGGATCGAACGTGCCAAAACCGTGTTTGCCAGCATGCGCGAAGCCGGTCTTAATCCCCGGTTGTTGAATCTGGGTGGCGGTTATCCGGTGCGTTACGTCAAGCCGATCCCATCCATTGAAATCATTGCCGAGGTTATTAACGAGGCCATTGCTGATTTGCCGCAAAATATTCGCATCATGGCAGAACCTGGACGTTATCTGGTATCCGACTCAGCGTGTTTTGTGTGCCGCGTGGTCGGTACTGCGACCCGTAATGGCAAGCGCTGGATGTATTGGGATGCAGGGATCTTCGGTGGCATCATTGAGGTAAGCGAAGGGTTGCGTTATGAAATCTTGACTCAACGCAATGGTTCTTTGGTTCCCTGGTCAGTTGCTGGTCCGACATGCGATTCTGTGGATGTGCTGATGCACGACGAGATGCTGCCTGAAGATGTGCGGGAAGATGATTTCATTTTTATCCCCAACGCAGGCGCTTACACAACGTCGTATGCAAGCAATTTCAACGGCTTCCCATTGCCAGATGTCATTGTAGTTTGATGGAGCCATGAACTGCCATGCCAGTAGAGGAGATGGCGGCATTTTTATCAAACTTGCCGCTTATCCGTATTAAGGATGGTGGATGGCATCGTCATTGTGAAATCCGTAGGCCTCAGCTGCGAGTGTAGTGTGGCGGCGGATAAAGCAAAGCAATTAGCAGGCCATCCTTATCCCGGTTGTAACCGCTCTGGATTGCTTCGCACGAACATGCTCGAAAAGGCGAGAGGGAGAGGTTGTCGCTGTCGCACAATGACGATGAGATATAGCAAGAAAATCCAGATTGAATCAACCTGCTGAATCAGCCGGATCCAACGTCAGGAAAGTGTGGTGATGTCGCAAATGATCTTCAATAAAAGTGCTGATAAAAAAGTAGCTGTGATCATAGCCAGCATGGCGACGCAAAATAATGGGCTGTTCAGCTTGCTGACAGGCGGCTTCAAAATAGCTGGGATGTAATTGCTCAGCAAGAAAAGGATCGTCTAGTCCCTGATCAATTAACGGGGTTGGTAGTCGGTGACCAGATTCGATCAGAGCGGTTGCATCGTGTTTATGCCAGCTTTCTGGCGATTTCCCCAGGTAACGACTGAATGCCTTTTGTCCCCAAGGGCAGTGAATGGGGGCTGCTATCGGCGCAAAGGCAGAAACTGACTGGTACAGCTCAGGGTGGCGTAACGCCAGGGTTAACGCACCATGTCCTCCCATTGAATGTCCTGAAATTCCCACACTTTTCGGATCAACTGGAAATTGACCCAGTATGATGTTGTACAGCTCTTGTGTCACATAGCTTTCCATGTGAAAGTATTTGGACCAGGGGGATTCTATGGCATCAAGATAGAACCCGGCGCCTGATCCAAATTCCCAATCATCCGCTTCACCAGGAATGCCGGTATTGCGTGGGCTGGTATCCATACTGACCAGCATCAGCCCGAGCTCGGCAGCATAACGTTGTGCACCGGCCTTAATCATGAAAGTTTCTTCTGTACAGGTCAGCCCGGCTAGAAAAAACAGTACGGGTAAACGCTGCTCACCGGCTTCGGGCGGCACATACACTGAGAAGCGCATCGGTAAGCCGATAATTTCTGAATGATGCTGATAATAACTTTGAAGACCACCAAAACAGCGGTGCTGGCTGCGAATTTCCAGTTTGATTGTCATTTTTTTAAGTCATCAGTAAATTACAACAGAACGAATAGATTTTCCGGCTTCCATCAATTTGAAACCTTCGTTGATGTCTTCCAGTTTCAGGGTGTGTGTAATCAGCGGATCAATACTGATTTTTCCCTCCATATACCAGTCAACAATACGTGGTACATCCGAGCGGCCACGTGCGCCACCAAAAGCAGTACCCTCCCATTTTCTACCAGTCACCAGCTGAAATGGGCGGGTACTGATCTCGGCGCCAGCTTCTGCTACACCAATAATGATACTGCGCCCCCAGCCTCTGTGTGTGCATTCCAGCGCTTGGCGCATAACAGTGGTATTGCCGATAGATTCAAAGCTGTAATCTGCACCTCCATCCGTCAGCTGTATTACTGCATCCACCACGTTTTCTACTTCCTTCGGGTTGATGAAATGGGTCATGCCGAATTGTCGGCCTAATGCTTCCCGCTCCGGATTGATATCAACTCCGATAATCTTGTCCGCACCGACCATGCGCGCACCCTGAATAACATTCAGGCCGATGCCGCCTAGCCCGAATACAGCGACGTTTGCACCCGTTTCTACTTTGGCGGTGAACAATACCGCACCAATACCGGTGGTCACCCCGCAGCCGATGTAGCAGGCTTTGTCAAAAGGGGCATCTTCACGAATCTTAGCCAGAGCAATCTCAGGGACAACGATGTAATTAGAAAAAGTTGAAGTGCCCATATAGTGCATAATGGGTTTGCCGTTGAGCGAGAAGCGCGAAGTGCCGTCCGGCATCAGGCCGCGCCCTTGTGTCGCACGGATCGCCTGACATAAGTTGGTTTTACGCGAAAGACAAGATTTGCATTCCCGACATTCCGGTGTGTACAAGGGAATCACATGATCACCCGGGCGCAGTGATTTGACATCTGTACCCGTTTCAACCACAACTCCGGCACCTTCGTGGCCAAGAATTGCAGGGAACAGGCCTTCCGGATCAGCGCCGGAAAGTGTGTAGTAATCAGTATGGCAGATACCCGTGGCTTTAACTTCAATCAGCACCTCTCCCGCGCGCGGAGCGGCAAGATCAACCTCTTCAATGGTAAGGGGCTGGCCAGCCTGCCAGGCAACTGCTGCATGTGTTTTCATGACGGAGATCATCCTTTTAGGAGAAGTTTGATGAAAGCAGTCATTGTATGTGACTGACACGGCCGTGCAATCTAGTTCTTTGCGAAAGGCCGGATGAAAGGTAAGTGTACCATTTCTCGGTTTTAGATCGACAAAATTGGGTATGATTTAGCAACTTGCGAACCCGATTTCTGAAAAAATAAAATCAGACAAACAAAGAAAGGAGGATTCATGAAAAACCAGTCGCCGGTGGATAAGAAGACACAGATTAACTTCTGGTATGTGTTGATCGCGGTAACCAGCATTCTCTTCATCCAAAATCTTTACACACAATATACAAAAATTGAGCCAATTCCCTACAGTCGCTTTCAGACATTACTGGAGGAGGACAAGGTAGCGGAAGTAGCTATTACTGATCAACAGATCTTTGGCAAACTCAAGGATACTTCTGGTGAGAAATTTACCGAATTTGTCACCACGCGGGTTGAATCGGATCTGGCGGAGATGCTAGACAAACATAGTGTTACCTATACTGGCGTGGTGCAAAGCACCTGGTTGCGCGATATTCTTTCCTGGATAGTGCCGATGGCAATTTTTATTGGTATCTGGCTGTTTATTATCCGGCGGATGAATAAAGGAATGATGGGAAGCGGGTTGATGTCGATTGGCAAAAGCCGTGCCAAGGTTTATGTTGAGCAAGAAACAAAAGTCACTTTTGCCAATGTTGCCGGAGTGGATGAGGCTAAGGAAGAATTGATGGAAATCGTCAATTTCCTTAGAAATCCCTCTGAATACAGTCGATTAGGAGGAAGAGCGCCCAAAGGTATTTTACTGGTTGGCCCACCCGGCACGGGTAAAACCTTATTGGCGCGTGCGGTGGCAGGGGAGGCAGGCGTACCGTTCTTCTCGATTTCCGGTTCAGAATTTGTCGAAATGTTCGTCGGGGTGGGTGCCGCCAGAGTGCGTGATCTGTTCGAGCAAGCACGCCAGATGGCACCCGCCATCATCTTCATCGATGAATTGGATGCACTGGGGCGTGCACGCGGAGCAGGCGGATTTGGTGGCCATGATGAAAAAGAACAGACACTGAATCAATTGTTAGCCGAGTTGGATGGGTTTGATCCTTCCGGCGGCATTGTTTTGCTCGCAGCCACTAATCGTCCCGAAATCCTGGATGCTGCCTTGCTGCGTGCCGGGCGTTTTGATCGACAGGTACTGGTAGATCGGCCTGATAAAAAGGGTCGTCAACAGATTCTGGCTGTGCACATTGGTAAAATTACGTTGGCATCAGATGTTAATACCGAGCAGATAGCGGCGCTGACGCCTGGTTTTACCGGTGCAGATTTAGCTAATCTGATTAATGAAGCTGCGCTGTTGGCGACCCGACGTGATGCAACAGCCGTGGCCATGGAAGATTTTAACAATGCAATCGAGCGTATCGTGGCCGGTCTGGAAAAACGTAACCGACTGATTAATCCTGACGAAAGGCGTACAGTTGCCTACCACGAACTGGGCCATACCCTGGTGGCGCTTGCTCTGCCTGGATCGGATGAAGTACATAAAGTTTCGATTATTCCACGCGGAATCGGTGCGCTGGGTTACACCATTCAACGCCCCACCGAGGATCGCTATCTTATGACGTGCAAGGAATTGGAAAACAAGATGGCGGTATTGCTGGGTGGGCGTGCGGCGGAGCAACTGGTATTCAGTGAGATTTCCACTGGCGCTTCCGATGATCTGGCACGTGCCACTGATATCGCTCGTGCGATGGTGTTGCGCTATGGTATGAGCGAGGCAATCGGAAATGTGGTTTATGATCGGGAGCAAATGACGTATCTGCAAACCAATTACCCGATGCCACAAAGCCGTGACTATAGTGAGGAAACCGCTCACAAGATCGATCTGACAGTACGTACACTACTCGATCAAGCGCTTGAGCGTGCGATTAAAATTCTGGATATGAATCGAGCGTTACTTGATCAAACTGCGGTGCAATTACTGGAAACTGAAACATTGAATGAGCCGGAAATAGAAGAGTTGAAGCGTAGCATCCTTGTTGAGGAAACTGTCTCTTCAGCGCAGTAAAACTAATCGGGAGATTGCGTCAGTATTCATCCAGATGATTGCATTCTGTCCAAACGCATGTCCGATTGTTCTGGCTGTGGCAAGATCGATCCCCAATGCGAGAAAACCTGCTTCGGCAGGCCATTCTCCGGCGGGATCGATACTCTCTCCCGGGTATAGGTGCTTTGAATAGCCGGCAAGTTGCTTGTACAACTGGATCGTGGCAGACTGATTTTCTTCAGGCGTTACCATTTGGCTGGCGGGGTTACAGGCGGTGATATACGCTGCATTCTGGTTCCCGGTTGCCTGTAGTAGTGTTGCAACAGACTTGGATTGGCTGCCAATACGCAGCATGATCAAGCGGGTTGTATCAATCCTTATCTGGTACCAGGCAGCAAGGTAATTACTGACCAGTTCTTTTGAAAGTATAGTTGGCTTTGTGTTTCTATCCTGCAAAATGGCCTGATTCCAATCTGGACTTTCAGATAAAAATGCAGGAGTATTTCGTTTATTTTGATAACTTTTCACCAGTTGAGTGTAAATGAAATTTATTGTTTTTATTCTATTATGGGCGATCGTCGGCTCGGCCAATGCACTAGAGCTGGGGGCATCTGAAATTCCTGATACGCTGGAGCAGCGTGTCAAGCCTTGTATTATTTGCCATGGTGATGAGGACAGAGCAGGGCGGGATGCATATTATCCGCGTATCGCGGGTAAACCTGCTGGTTATCTATTCAATCAGTTGCGCAATTTCCGTGATGGGCGACGTTATTACCAAGCAATGGCGATTTTGCTGGAAAATATGTCTGATGACTATCTGCTTGAAATTGCCCATTATTTCTCCTCCCTGAAATATCCCTATCCACAACCGACAGCAAACACACTTTCACCCGATGAAACACAGGCAGTGGAAACGCTGATTCATTCGGGCGACCCTGACCGGGATATTCCCGCCTGTAGTGCCTGTCACGGTAAGGCATTAACAGGGACGAAACCCTTTATTCCCAGTTTGCTGGGTTTGCCGCATGCCTATCTGGCTGCTCAATTTGGCGGCTGGCGCAACGGTGGAATCATGCGTGGACAAACACCAGATTGTATGTCTGAAATAGCCAAAAAAATGACGCAGAAGGAAGTAAATGCGTTGGCCATGTGGCTGCCTACCCAGCCAGTAACGGGTGAGCCCGCAGAAATGGAAGAGCTGACTCCGGAACTTATGCAGCGTTGTCATACGATTTTATCTGGAGAGGGCTTTATCCAATGAAATTATCAAATAAATTCAAATTTACCGGGAGACGGCAAACTATTATTTTTGCAGCGAGCCTACTGTTGCCATTGTCAGTTGTTGCTGCAAACCAGTTTCCAGCCCCAGATGCTGAGCAAGTTAAGCGTGGCGAATATCTGTCGCGTGCTGCGAATTGCATGGGCTGCCACACGACCCGAGGCGGAGAGCCTTACGCTGGCGGACGTACACTGAAAACACCATTTGGTGAATTTGTAACACCAAACATCACGCCGGATAATGAAACTGGCATTGGTCGCTGGAGTGGTGAAGATTTCTGGCAGGCACTTCATTTCGGGAAAGGGCGCGATGGCAGCTATCTGTACCCTGTCTTTCCCTATACCGAATATACAAAGGTCACGCGCGAGGATGCAGATGCCATATTCGCTTATCTGCGTTCATTGAAGCCGGTTGCGCAGACCAATCCGCCACACAAGATCAACCCGCCCTACGATAACCAGTTTCTGCTGTTCCTGTGGCGGACATGGTACTTTAAGGAGGGGGTGCATGAGCCGGATAATTCCAAAAGCGAAGAATGGAATCGCGGTAACTACCTGGTACAAGGGCTTGGGCATTGTAATGCCTGCCATACCCCGCGCAATGTATGGGGTGCCACTCAGGATAGCAAGCTGGCAGGGGGTGAAATCATGGGGACCTACTGGTATGCCCCTTCGCTGATTTCTCCATTGGAAGCGGGGGTAGGGGAATGGTCAATAGATGAAATCGTCAAACTTTTGTCCACCGGTATAAACAAGCATGCGGTAACTTCCGGCCCCATGGCCACTGTTGTTCGGCAAAGCCTGCAATATCTGTCTCCTGAAGATATACGTGCCATGGCGGTTTACTTGCAATCTATTGGTGAGAAGCGTAGCAGGAATGAGGCACTGAAAAAAATCCCACCCATGCCGGAACGAGTCAGCAAATATCTGGCACTGGGGAAACCGGTATATGAAAAACATTGTCAAGGTTGTCACGGTGAATCAGGAGAAGGCGTGCCGGGCATTTATCCACCGCTGGCAGGTAATCGTAATGTTACTATGACTTCACCACACAACACCATTCGCAGCGTGCTGTATGGCGGGTTTCCTCCCGTCACGGCGGGTAATCCGCGCCCTTACGGCATGCCGCCTTTCCAGCACATCATTCGCGACAATGAAATTGCCTGGGTGGTTTCCTACATCAGAAATACCTGGGGAAATCTTGGCAGTTTGGTAAGCCCGGAAGAAGTTGATAGCAGCCGGGGAAATGAGTTCTGAAGCCGGGCTGGGTTGACGTTGGCTGACAGTTTTATTTTTTACAACTGTCAGCCAGACTAAACAACCACTGATTTTAACCAATAGTTATTTATTTCAACCCCAGACTTTCCAGTGCTTTTTCATGGTTCCATTTGCCATGAAAAAGATGGCCTTTTTTATCAGGTGTGCGATCGCTGGTCCAGGTGATGTACTGGCCATCCGGTGTAAATACCGGTAGACCATCAAATCCTTCTTCCTCTGTTACTCGTACGGGCTCTTTCTTGCTGTCAACATCAACGACGTAGAGCTCAAAATTCCGGTGCCCCTCAACGTTGGCTGCGAAAATAATGTACTGATTGGATGGGTGGTAAAAAGGTGCCCAGGACATTTTATTGAGCCGGGTAAGTTGCTTTTGATCCGATCCATCAATATTCATGGTGAATATTTCTGCTTCTTGCCCATTTTCCGAGAAACGACGCCAGACGATCCTTTTTCCATCCGGACTGAAGAACGGGCCACCGTCATAGCGGTTGGTATGCGTCAGTCTTTTTACATTGGAACCATCTGCATCCATGATGTAAATATCGATTAGGGAAGAAGGGTTATTGTTGAACAGTGCAGTTTCTTCTTCGGTAAGCGGCTCGCTGTAAGCCCGGCGGTTGGAGGCAAATGCAATCAGCTTGCCATCTGGCGACCAGGAAGCCTCTGCATCATATCCTTTGGTATTGGTGAGATTTTTGATATTTTTACCTTCAAAATCGGCTTCATAGATATCATAGAATTCGTCATAATCCCAGGCATACGCCCTGCGTTGGCCAGATTTTCTTTGCTCAATCTCAGCAACCATCTTGGCTTTTGCTTCGGGATCGTCATGGGTTGAAGAAAACAACACCTTCTCCTGGGAAGGATGTACCCACGAACAAGTGGTTTTGCCAATACCAGGTGAAATCTGCTGCACATTCTCGTTGGCAAGATTTTTCAGATAAATCTGGTAAAAAGGATTCTCACCAGCAACTTCTGCCTGATAAACCAGCCAGTTACCATCAGCACGGTAATACCCTTCACCTGACCTGACTTCCTGCCCCGAAACTTGTTTGGCATCGGTAATGAAACCGGCTGCTCCTGCCTGAGCCATAACAAGAAAAAGGCGGTTGCCAGTAAATTACGAGCAAATGGCAGGCCACCGGAAAGGTTGATTGGCTGTGTAAAATTTTTCATTTGGTTCATAATCCTCGTCAGTAAATAAAAATCATTTAAGCATAGTTCCCGTAAAAAGATAAGCAAAGGTAAGCGAACCCACCCGTTACAAGGGCATCATAATAAAGAATCATCAAACCAGCCCGAACGATCTGGTTCGCTATTCAATTCAGTTTCCGATAATTTTTAATCAGTTATGACACTCCCAATCCGTTTTTTTATCCTGTGCTGCTTCATCTTTATCAACCTGCTTTGTAGTGTGCTTGTGCTGGCTAATGACCAGACATTTCACCACCGGATGGAAATCATACTCTCGCCGGACACCTCGAAAATTCAGGTCAAGGATCAGATTCATGTCCCAAAACATGTGCTCAATCCAACAGCAGCTACTCGTCTGGAATTCAGCTTGCATGCGGGTTTATCGGTTACAGTAAATAAAGGAGTAGATATTGTCGCCCGAACAGCTGATGTGGTTGCGGGCTATGCCGGCCCGGTACCGCTGAAGCGTTACACTATAACGTTACCGGCAGGGCAGGAATCTTTCTCACTGGCTTTTAACGGACAGATTCACCATGCAGTGCGTGATCCCAGTCTGGAATACGCACGCAGCTTTAGCTATTCGCCTGGATTGATTTCGGAAGAAGGCGTGTTTCTGGCCAACTCAACTGCCTGGTATCCCCGGTTTGATGAAGATATGGTGTCATTTCACCTGAATATTCAGCTGCCAGCCGGTTGGGATGTTGTCAGCCAGGGAAAACTGTTGCAGGAGCAGACCACAGCAACCACCCGGCATGTTATCTGGGAAGAAAACCATCCGCAGGATGATATTTATCTGGTTGCCGGGCGCTATCAGCGTTACCAGCAAACAGCCGGGCCGGTCGAGGCCTATGTTTATCTACGCAGCGCGGATGAGGCATTGGCACAAAAATATCTGGATGCCACCGGGCAATACATCGCCATGTACAGCAAGCTGATCGGGCCTTACCCCTATGCAAAGTTTGCACTGGTCGAAAACTTCTGGGAAACCGGTTACGGCATGCCTTCGTTTACCTTGCTGGGACCGCGAGTCGTGCGTTTTCCTTTCATTCTGCATACCTCCTATCCGCATGAAATTTTGCATAACTACTGGGGTAACGGCGTATTTGTTGATTACCGCAAAGGTAATTGGTCAGAAGGATTGACTGCTTATCTGGCCGATCATCTCGTCAGCGAACAGAGTGGCAAGGGAGAAGAATACCGTCGCGATGTGTTGCAAAAATATGCTGATTTTGTCAACAAGGAAAAGGATTTTCCAATTGTCCAGTTTACTTCGCGCCATAGTCCCAGTACGGAAGCCATTGGTTATGGCAAAACCATGATGCTGTTTCACATGTTGCGGCAGGAGCTGGGGGATCAAGACTTTACCCGGGTGCTGCGCACCTTCTACCAGCAATACCAGTTCAAACAAGCCACGTTTGAAGATCTGCTGACAACTTTTAATACCCAAACCGGCAGGGATTTTTCTTCGTTCTTTCAGCAATGGGTGTATCAGAGTGGTGCGCCTGATCTGCTGCTGGAAAGCGCCCAGGCTGAACCTGTAGGCAATGGGTTCAGGCTTAAAGCCGTTGTTAAGCAAACCCAACCAGGTGTTCCTTATCAATTGAGTGTGCCGGTGGCAATTCATCTGGAAGGGGAAACGGCTGCTCGACAGAGTCAAATTAAAATCGATCAGCCAGGTAATGTTATTGAAATGGATTTCCCGGCACGTCCGGTACGTATTGATATTGATCCCCAGTTTGATGTATTCCGGCGTTTGGATAATCGCGAGATTCCTTCCGCCTTATCGCAAGGTTTTGGTGCAGAAACCCCCTTGCTGATCTTGCCTTCCAACGTCAGTGAAGAACTGATGCAAGCTTATCAATCGCTGGCCACTAATTGGCAGAAAACGCAAGCCGGTTCGCTGGAAATTGTCCGGGATGATCAACTGCAAGCATTGCCTGCTGATCGCACAATCTGGGTTCTGGGCTGGCAAAACAAGTTCAGCAACCAATTGATTGATTCCCTGGCAGAGCAAGGCGTAGCCAGAAAAGAAGGCACACTGCAGCTAAGCGGTAAAATCTGGCAACAGAGCAGGCACGCTGTGGTACTGACCACACGCCAACCGACCAATCCGGATTTAACCCTGCTATGGGTGGCAGCCGATCAGCCCGCAGCGATTGCAGAACTGGCCAGAAAATTGCCGCATTACCGCAAATACAGCTATCTGGTATTTGAAGGAGATGAGCTGAATAACATCAGCAAGGGGCAATGGCCAATCACCCATTCACCGCTGACGCAGCTGATCACCCAAAAAGATAACGCGACGTTTACCTCGAATCACGTCGGTACACTGGCACCGCGTCATGCATTGGCAGAATTGCCGCCGTTGTTTTCAGAAAGTCGCATGTTGAAGGATATTACATTTCTGGCCAGCGAAGCATTCAAGGGGCGCGAGCTGGGCAGCCCAGA
This sequence comes from Nitrosomonas eutropha, assembly GCF_003201195.1. Classification (GTDB taxonomy): domain Bacteria; phylum Pseudomonadota; class Gammaproteobacteria; order Burkholderiales; family Nitrosomonadaceae; genus Nitrosomonas; species Nitrosomonas eutropha. The sequence continues at coordinate 52,895 of NZ_QICQ01000015.1, forward strand.
GCTGGATAAGGTAGCGGAGTATATTGCACAACAATTCCAGCAGGCAGGGTTGCAACCCGGAGGAGAAGGTAAAAGCTATTTTCAGACTTGGCAGCAGGATGTTGGCGTGCCCAAAGGCAAAATCGCACTGCGTAACGTCATCGGCATTCTGCCAGGCACTAATCCGCAACTGGACGGGCAAAGTCTGGTGATTGGCGCGCATTATGATCACCTTGGTATGGGCTGGCCAGATGTACGCGCCGCCAATCGTGGCAAGATTCATTATGGTGCGGATGATAATGCCAGCGGTATTGCCGTCATGCTCGAACTGGCACGGCAGGTTGCAACCAAATGGCAACCGCAACGTACTATCATTTTTATTGCTTTTACCGGTGAAGAAGCCGGTCTGCTGGGCTCAACCCATTATCTTGACAATCCATTATCCGGTTATCCATCGGAAAAAATCATTGCCATGCTCAATCTGGATACCGTTGGCCGACTGGGAAATAACCCCGTCACGCTGTTTGGCACGGGTACGGCACGTGAGCTAGTGCATGTTTTCCGGGGTGCCGGTTTTGTTACCGGTATTCCTGTCAACCCTGTGGCGAGCGATTTTGGTTCCAGCGATCAGGCAGCTTTCATCAAGGCGGGAATACCAGCAGTCCAGTTCTTTGGTGGCGCGCACGAGGATTACCACGCGCCGGGCGATACTGTCGATAAAATCGATACCGCCGGGTTGATCAAAGTGGCAGCCATTCTCAAAGAAGGTGCTGAATATCTAGCCAATCGCATCGAGCCGCTGACCGCCATGCTTGATACACAGCCATCCCGTTTAACACAGACGCCTGCGCAGACAAATGCCAAACGTAAAATCATCCTTGGCACCGTGCCGGATTTTTCCTGGCAGGGGGAGGGTGTACGAGTGGAAGATATTATTGCCGATTCCCCGGCACAACAAGCGCAGCTACAGCCGGGCGATATTTTGATTGAGCTGGCAGGACAACCCATCATCAACCTGAAGTCGTATGCAGCTATTCTCACAACCATGAAAGCAGGAGAAAAAGTAGTGCTGCAATTTCAGCGGGGAAAAGAGCTTAAGACAATCAAAATCACACCAGTTGAACGCTAATATCAGAAATCAGGAGTGGAATACTATGATCAGCACATCAGGAAAAATAGTGGGAATCGGAATAGTACTATCAGGACTGTCTGCCTGTGCAAGCTATCAGCCTGTGCTGTATCCCAATGCTTACTATCAGTCTGTCGGAAGAACTATTGCAGACCGGGATATCAGAGAATGCAGACAACTGGCTGAATCAGCCGGAGCAAGGGAAGGAAGCGGAAGCACTGGCAATACAGCAAGAAGAACAGCTGTTGGTGCAGGCGCCGGCGCAGCCAGTGGAGCAGTTGGCGGAGCCATTGCTGGTGCTCCCGGACGTGGCGCTATGGTTGGTGCTGCCAGCGGCGCTACCTGGGGATTATTGTCAGGTATGTTTGGTTCTGGTACGTCGCAGCCAGCTTCAGCCTATATGAATTTTGTAAACCGCTGTTTACGTGAAAAAGGTTACGAAGTGACTGGCTGGCAATAAGCTGATGTCGCTTCGTGGCGCGGCTTAATTCAGGCATTAGGTTTCATGAGAAAGCAGTACCACCTTCGAAATAGCAGGCAAGGGATTTTGGCCTGGGACGTTAACAATCTCATTCGTCTGACAGCGGATCTGATAGTGACGTAGTTTCATTACATGTTTTAAATAGATGCTTACTATCTAAAATTAGGCCAAGTGTTCAAACAGTCGCGCGACCGCCTCAGCACCTGGATCAGCGTGACCGACCAAATGCTTGGCATTGACATAGGAAGCGCGACCAACATTCGCCACACTCATGTGGGCAGTGCGATCGGCACCTGCACGCGCGGCTTTCGCCGCTTCGGACAGGCTCTCTTCCAGGGCATCAAGAGCCGGCGCAAGGGCATCGACCATGGTGCGGTCACCCGGACGTGCCCCGCCGATCTCCTGCATTCTCCGCAGTCCGGCCTGCAACGCTTCGTACATTGGCAAGCCGCTTGACGCGGCGTCGCCCGTTGCGGCGAAGAAGATCGCGAGGAGCACACCGAACGAGCCTCCCATGGTTTTGGAAAGCTCCAAGCCAATAGCGCGATAGAGTTGGGTATGGTCGGCAAGCGGCAATCGGTCCATGGCGCTGATCAGGGCGCGTGCCGCGCCGGCTAGCGTGCTTCCGGTGTCGCCATCGCCTGACTTCGCGTCGAGCGCGTTGAGGTCGTTCTCAGCGGCGATCAGAACCTCGCAGCATCTGGTCAGGAACTCCCTGGTCGGCTTGTGCTGCGAGGGCATCGGAACGACAGGCGTCAGGCCGTCCGGAAGCGCCTGAATAGCGACCTGGCCCAGCCGGGAGACCCGCGGCCATGCTGCCAGCGGCGTGTGCTGCTTGAGCAGGGCGATCTCGGTATCGTCGGCAGGATAGACCGAAATCGAAAAGCCGTGCATGTCGAGAGATGTCATCATGGCCGCCGGCCCGATGACGTGGGTTATCCGCTCGCCAATCGCTGACCGCTGGATTTCGTTGAGGATGATCGACATCTCGATGATCGACGTGCCGCCGAGATTGTTGACCATAGCGACATGCGGCTTTTCTTCCATTGCAACTGACAGGTGCTCGACCATGGCAGCGACAGCTTCGCTCGCGCCCTTGAACTCGACCTGCTCAACTCCGGCTTCACCGTGAATGCCAAGCCCAAGCTCGGCCATGCCGGGCGGGATGCGATCTTCCTTTGGTGAACCTGGGATGGTGCAGGTGCTGAGCGACATGCCAATACTTTTTGTCTTTGACACAACCTTGCGTGCGGCCGCGGCGACGTGCGCCAAGTCGGCACCATTTTCGGCCAACGCGCCGGCTATCTTGTGGACAAAAAGCGTGCCAGCAACGCCGCGGGCTTGGGGCAAGCCTGGCAACGCCACATCATCGTCGACGATAACTATCTCGACAATCAAGCCAAACTGGCGAGCGCGCTCAGCCGCCAGCCCGAAATTCAATCGGTCACCGGTATAATTCTTGACGATGAGCAGGCAACCGGACGATCCTGTCACGGCAAGGATGCCTGCCAGTACTGCATCGACTGTCGGCGAGGCGAAGATGTCGCCGCACACCGCAGCCGTCAGCATCCCTTCCCCGACGAAACCCGCATGTGCCGGTTCGTGGCCTGATCCACCTCCCGAAATCAACGCGACCTTGGACTTGTCCCAGTCATTGCGTACAACCACCCGTATATGCGGATAGCCGTCGAGCCGCGCCAGCTTACCGCCAGACGCCGCGATCAGGCCATCGACGGCTTCGGTGACGATGCTTTCTTTGCTGTTGATGAACTGGGCCATGTTTTCAGATCTGTTGCAAAAAATAATTTGTGATAAAAATGAATTTAAAAGTTATTAAAAGATATTTAGTTAAGGGTCTTAGGATGTTTAGTCCCACGGTGTGCTGGTGTAACATATAACCAACTACGGAGGGATGATTTATGGGACGATTCCTCACAAAGTAAAAACCTTGAATGAATTTTAGGCCGCGGACTTCTAGTCACGAACTGCTGCTGCTTCAATTGCAGCGATGTCAATTTTCTTTTGCTTCATCATGGCTGCCATCGCTTTGGCAGAAACATTCTTGTCTGCATTCATCGTCAATTCCGTTAGTCTTCTCGGGAAAATCTGCCACGAAACCCCGTAGCGATCTTTCAGCCAGCCGCAGACGCTTTCCTCGCCACCATCTGCGGTCAGCGCGGTCCACAGTCGATCAGTCTCGGCCTGATCGGCCGTTTCGACCGAAATCGATACTGCCTCAGTTAAGGTGAAATGCGGCCCAGCGTCGAGAATCTGGTAAGGCACCCCGCCGAGCGAGAAATCAATTACCGAGAAAGGGCCATTTCCGGCATCGCCAGAAAAGGTCCTCTCGACTCGGCTTCCCGGGATCAGAGAGCAGTAGAATTCTGCGGCTTCGCGGCCTCGCCCGTCTCGGAACCAGAGACAAGTACGGATAGAGCTGGACATAGTGTTACTCCTGGTGTGAGTAGGTCAATTACTGCGGCCTAACGGTTGAACTAAGCCGCAACGGGCAGCGCAGCGGTCGTACGAGGCAAGGAAACACTTTAGCGTGAACGAAGCAAGACCCGCAAGCCCGTTGTCGGCTTGAGTGATTGGTTATGCAGCAGATTGAGGTTCATTCATACCCAATCTGCGGACGAGAGCCAGGAAAGTCGCCCAATGGTCTCGACGGACAATGAGCTTCTCCTCAACAATCATAGCATTTTCCAAAATATTGGCTACGCGGTACCCATAGATCGACTTGAATGTCTTTAGGTCAATCAGCTTCTCGCTAAGCATGACTTCGCAGTGCTCGAAGAGGCCCATGTATGCTTCTACATCAGCCCATTCTTCCGCCGTGCTTGGGCCAGTGCCAGCATGAATCGTCCCGGGTTTTGAGGAGGCTGTTTGGTTAAAGTCAAGCCACCGGAATGGCTTCCCTGGCGAATTGCCTATAGTAGTTTACCTCAGCTTCTGCGGGAGGGATGTAACCGATTGGTTCCAGCAGCCGCTGGTTGTTGAACCAGGCTACCCATTCCAGCGTTGCCAGCTCCACGGCCTCCCTGGTTTTCCAGGGGGCGCGCTTGTGAATCAATTCTGTTTTGTACAGCCCATTGATGGTTTCTGCCAGCGCGTTGTCGTAGCTGTCGCCCTTGCTGCCGACCGAGGG
>NZ_QICQ01000016.1 GCF_003201195.1 Nitrosomonas eutropha
AAACGGTATTATTACGACTCACACGATCAGTTGAAGGCCCATCTCCATCGCTTTGTGATGGCTTATAACTTCGCCAAAAGACTAAAAGCTCTCAAAGGCCTAACACCCTATGAATACATCTGCAAAATCTGGAAAAATGAGCCAGATCGTTTTATCTTTGATCCATTCCAGCACACCGTGGGACTAAACAACCTAGGCCACGCATCAATCTGATACATGCAAAAGCTATAACGTAGCTCTATTCCATTCTCTTTATTTGCAATCCCCTCTACCACTCATCCTTCAGCATTAATCTTCCTGCACCAGGCGATCTCCCGCCCGGCTGCAGGAATCCTGTCCGGATTCAGATATTTTCCCGTAATTTCTGTAACAAAATAGTCATCAGGCTGTCACTAGCCTGTCACTCGCTATCAGGATAATTCCGACGACTGTATCAATACATCCTCACGATTTTTGAAACAGTCTACAAGAATAATTTTAATTACTATTCTCAGTCATGGTGATCGACGTATATTTCTATACTTTAATAAGAGGATAAAAATCAAACAAATGATGGCGAAAATTACAAGTATCAGGTCATTTGCATTACTCATATTTCTTGTATTACCCACCTTGTCTGTTCCGCTTCCGGTCTGCGCAGAAAAACTTATCCTCTACATGGATACCGTCACCAAACAGCTTTATGCAGAGCCGGGTGAAAACAGGATCAAGCTGGGCGTATTCCAGCAGGTGGAAGAAACAGTATCCAAATCCTCAGCCGAAGAAAAGTCCAGACCGGATGAATCACCCACCAGACATGCTGAAACCAGATCCGCACAAGATAGCGAACAGCGTGTAGAAACGCAGTCTAAACAAACAAACGAACAAATTAAACATGCATCGAGAACCCCTGTACCCTCTGCAGAAAAACCCAAGGAAGAAAAAAAATGGTACGAAAGAATCAGCATCAAGGGTTATACACAATTCCGCTACGGAAAAAGTCTGTGGGGAGACAATGATGGCGCATCCTACTGGCAGGACAAATCTGCCGGACCGGATAAATCATCCTTCTTGATCAAAAGAGCGCGCCTGGCTCTTTCCGGGGATATTACCGATTATCTCTATTTTTACTTACAGGCAGATCTTGCCAGTAGCGCCATCTTAAGGGATGCTTATGGTGACCTATTCTTCGATAAAGGCAAGGAATATCGGGTTAGGGTCGGACAATCAAAAATTCCGCTCGGCTTCGAAAGCCTACAATCCAGCTCAGAGCGTCTCGCACTTGACCGCACCGATGCAATGGACTGTTGTAATGAGCGAGACATCGGTGCATTCTTTATGTGGACGCCCACTCATGTACAAGAGCGGTTCAAAGCAGCGAAGAAACTGAAAGGCACGGGTGACTACGGTATGTTTTCCTTTGGTACTTTTGGTGGCCAGGGGCCCAACAATGTTGACCTGAATAACGGAGTGCACATCGTAGGCCGTCTCACCTATCCGTTCCAGTTTGGAAACGGCCAACTTATTGAAGTAGGCGCATCCGCTTACCACGGCCGCTATGTTCCGAAATATGATAAAACCAAGATTACGGATGTACCTGAAAAAGGTATCAGAGATGAACGTGTCGGGGTGCACGCTATACTTTATCCGCAGCCCTTTGGCTTACAAGCTGAATGGAACTGGGGAAATGGTCCCAGCCTAAGTGACGATAAGAAAACGATTGCCAACCATTCCCTCAACGGCGGCTATGTTCAGGCAATGTATAAATACGATGGATTTCGTTGGGGAACCTTACTTCCATTCGTCAAATGGCAACGCTATAACGGTGCACTGAGACTCCAGGATAATACCCCTCAGGATCGTGTAAGAGACTGGGAATTCGGGGTAGAATGGCAGATTTCACCGGCAGTTGAACTTACAACGGTCTATCATATGATGAACCGCACTGATCTAAAATATGACAAGCAATTCAAGTCTGATGTCGTGAGATTCCAGGTACAGTGGAACTATTTCTAATTTCTAAATAGATGGCCAAAGCGGGAGTTGCAGCAACATGCACTCCTGCCTCGTTTATTGTAGTAATCTTAAGAAGGAATAATTGATACCTGTTACCGAACCGAACGTTCAATCCCGAAAATTACGGAATTGTAATGGCAATTCTGTAATACCGCCTTTCACTAGCTGAATTACTTCCTGTAAAACATCACGTTTTGCACCAGTTACCCGTACAACCTCACCTTGAATGCTCGCCTGGACTTTAAGTTTGCTATCCTTGATCAGCTTGACAATTTTTCTGGCCAGATCGCTTTCCACTCCGGTTTTAACCGTAATTTTTTGCTTTACCTTGTTACCGCTTATTTTCTCAACCTGCCCCTTATCCAGACAGCGCACATCAATCTCTCGCTTGGTAAATTTGGCTATCAGAATATCCATCACTTGACCGAGTTTGAATTCATCATCCGCAAAAAGATAAAGCTCATAGTCGGTCTGCTCGGCACGTGCATCCGAGCCCTTGAAATCAAAACGGGCAGAAACTTCCTTGTTAAGCTGATCAACCGCGTTACGAATTTCTTGTTTATCAACTTCAGAAACGATATCAAATGAAGGCATAACTTCTCCTGGTCAGACTGAAGGATTGAAGAACTGAATGTCATATTATAAGCCTTGCATCCAGCTTCAGTAACACTCTGGAACTCTTGATAAAGCAGGCAGTGCCCTGGTTACCAGGGTAGATAAAACATGGCTTTCGCCAGGATGACAATTGCCAGTACGTGGCAGAAGATGCTCAGGTGTAAGCGCTGTGAACGCCGCCTGTTCAGCAGACCGCGCTTCCGCCATATCATGGCTGTCACGAAATGACCGAAAACGCTGATTGCCAAGATGATCTTGATACTCAATAACAGTCCAAAACTGCTGGCCAGAGGCTGTGCCAGGGTCGCCTGATGTTGCCAGGCCATCCCTATTCCGGCGGAATACAGTACCAGAAGTACCCAGGGCATGATCCTGACAGCACGGTTACCAATAGCGCGTTCAACCTCACGCATGATTTCGTGCGGCAGGTGCTTGCGTATACCTTCGATCATGACGACTTCAAAAAATACTGTTCCCGCAAAAGCGATCGCAGCCAGCAAATGCAGCGTTATCAACAAGCCATAACTCATTGCATGAATCCTCTTGGTTGAATATTCATACGTTCAACGATCAGTGAGGCTGTGCCGGAATATTTCCCGGCTTGATCACCGGAGGCGATTGATCTGCACGCGGCCGGATCAACATTGGAAGAAAACGCCAGAGGTAAAGTACAAAGGCCGATATCCAGATCGCAGACGAACCATGCAACAGGCCTGGCACGTAAGCAGTTGGCAACAGCGCCGCCAGTCGCAGTACAGCAGCCGTGATAATTAACATATACAAAATGACCATGCTGCGATCAGTACGTAATGGCCGCCCCAGGTGACCCAATGCAGTACGGGTAACCATGCCGATAATCAGTATCGCAAAGCCTGCCACGCCGATTACATGCACTGGCCAGGCAGCACGGGAGATCCAGCCTGCAGAATAAGCGGCTGCAACCAGCAAACCAATACCCAGCCCGGCGTATCCAGTATAAAGAATCCACAATAATGGCACCTGTCGAACGGCCCACGGCTTCCAGGCAAGCAGTTGCCACAGAGCAAGAGTCCCGGCGGCTGCCAGCGCGATTGCCGCTGCCGAGGTCCACCCTAACAGCAAGAACACAATGGCGAAAATGCTCGCTGCAAGTTGCCATTGACCACTGCCGGTAAGCATCGGGATCGTCAAACCCTGCACTGCCCGCATAGCGAAAAATGGAATCACCCGGCGTGCAATCAACAGTGCGATCACTGCCATGCACAGCAGGCCGGCATGAAAACTCTCCATCAACAAAGCATAATCCCCTGCCTGTATAAACCACAGAAACAGGCCATCAGCCACACCTAGCCCCAGCACAAGCAGTGGTATACCGTAATTACGCTGGCTGCGTTTTTGATAAATAACTCGGCCCAGCGCCAGTGCCGCTATGCCGAAAAACAGCAGCTCACAAAGTGTTGCGATACCAAATGCTATCGATCCCGGCATCAAAAAACCAGCTCGCGCCACAATCCACAACAGTGTCAACCCGCCTAGCGCACGACCGTGCAACGGATTGATGCCAGTCCAATTAGCACTAGCGGTCAGCAGGAATCCTACTGCAATAGTGGCGACGAACCCCCACAGCATTTCATGTGCGTGCCAGAGCATACCAGCTAACACACCCGTCAGCCATTGGGGTGCATATATCCATAGTGCTACCGAAATAGCTGCCCAGAAACAGCCTGCAATATACAGTGGCCGAAAGCCCAGGCTGAGGAAAGCAGCCCATTGCGGCGCTGGCAGCTGCTTCCTGATTTGTGATGACTCAACCATGAGGCAACCCCACAGGCATCACCTCAGGATGATGACTGATCTGATAACCCATCCACAGACTGCGGGCGATGCGATCAGCCATCATACAAATCTGTTCAGCCATGGCCTGATTCGATTGTTCAGCAGCGGTTTTATGGAACAGCTTGAGCCAGCGCTGAAACAGCTCTGCATTCAGATCAGGCAGGGCTATATGTTTGGGCATTGGCGTACCACTAAAACGATCAGTACCGCGCAAAATAGATGACCAAAAATCCACCATTCTGGTCAGATGGAGGCTCCAGTCATCAATATGTGCGTCGAAAATGGGACCAAGTGCTTCATCATCCCGTACCCGGGTATAAAAAGCGTGGATCAGGCGTGTGATATCTTCCTCAGTACACAACGTAGGATCAGGCATGAATACTTCTCCTGAGCAGAGTATTTATAAGATTGATTTTGAGTGTATCTTATATTTGAGTACCTCAGCAAGCCAGACCATCAGTAATCCTCATCAAGGTTTTCCTTGGCCCGTGACACTGTTGCAACGCATCAATCATGGTGAAATACAGTGGTTTTTCAGAGATTTCTCAAGTATTGCCTGCTGACTTGTCATGATACGATTCTGAATCAGGAGCAATCCAGTCAAGGCCACTTGCTGTCTATCAGGTATCCTTTAAAAGTATTAGTGAGGCAGTCAGCAAGGCAACCACAGGTGATGCAAGCAAAGCGCAGCGAACAGCCGTGAGGCCGGCCCGTAGGGTGAGGCGCTTACGCCGAGCAAATACAGTTTACAAGCAACAAATAAGTATTTTGAGCCTGTTTTTAACGCAGTGATGGCAACGTAGACAGTTTTTCAGAGGATTCCCAGGAAAACTGGTAGCATCAAAATTATCTTTTGGCAGATAAAGAAACCCGGGAAGTTTTCAAGGTTTACAATCCTGCTCATTGTCTCTGTCTCGCGGAAAAAATTATGCAGAAAAAAATTCATCTCATTGCTGGTGCACGCCCTAATTTTATGAAAATTGCGCCAATTGTCCGCGCTTTGCAGCAGCAGGATAAATTGGCCTACAAGATTGTTCACACCGGTCAGCATTACGACCGGGCAATGAACGATGTTTTTTTCGAGGAGCTGGGCATCCCGCAACCAGATATCTTTATGGCAGCCGGCGGTGGCAGCCATTCACAGCAAACAGCAAAAATAATGATCGCCTTCGAGGAATATTGCTTGGCAGAGCAACCAGATGCGGTACTGGTTGTCGGCGATGTCAATTCAACCCTGGCCTGTTCGATCGTCGCCAAGAAACTGCACATTCCGGTTGCGCATGTCGAGGCAGGGTTGCGCAGCGGCGATATGTGCATGCCGGAGGAAATTAATCGCTTGGTGACAGATAGTATTACCGACTGGTTTTTTGTGACCGAGCCGAGTGGACAACAGCATTTGTTACGAGAAGGAAAACCGGCCTCAGCCATTCATTATGTCGGCCATGTTATGGTGGATAATCTGTTCTACCAAGTCGAACAGCTTGTCCGAGTAGACACTTCCGGATTTGAGACCAATCCACTTAAAACGTCACTGAAAGATCGCCCGTATGGCGTTGTCACCATGCACCGACCAAGCAATGTAGACTACCCTGAAACGCTGCAACGTATCAGCCAAGCATTGCAACAGATCGCCAAGCAGCTTCCGCTCATCTTTCCGGCCCATCCGCGCACACAAAACAATCTGAAAAAATTTAATATCGATCTGGGACCCAACATTACACTGATCGGCCCACAGGCTTACATGCCCTTTCTTCATCTCTGGAAGGATGCCACCGTTGTTCTGACTGATAGTGGCGGTTTGCAGGAAGAAACTACCGCCCTGGGAATTCCCTGTGTCACCATCCGGGAAAATACCGAACGGCCAGTCACGGTGGATGAAGGTACCAACACACTGGCAGGAACCGATCCAGTACGAATACAGTCTGCGGTGGACAACATTTTACAAGGACGCGGCAAGCAGGGACGCCGGCCGAATTTATGGGATGGCAATGCTGCACGGCGTATCGTGGAAATACTGACCAGAGAATTGGATCGCCCCTGAATTCAAAATTTCGAATGGTCAGCAAAAATCTGCCCTATTCTTCATAACCAATCTGATGCAAGCATGAAACATTCCCTTACCCCAGTCATTCTTTCCGGTGGCTCAGGCACACGGCTATGGCCACTTTCGCGCCAGCAATATCCCAAGCAATTACTGCCGCTGGTTGATCAGCATTCCCTGCTGCAGGAAACCGTGCGCCGCCTGGATGGGCTGGATGATATCGTTATTCAACCGCCCATCATTGTGTGCAACGAGGAGTACCGTTTTGTGATTGCAGAGCAGCTTCGGCTTATCGGTAAAACCGGCAAGATCATTCTTGAACCATTCGGGCGGAATACTGCGCCTGCTCTGACAATCGCGGCATTAGCTGCTATACAAGAAGGGAATGATCCGATCTTGCTGGTGATGCCATCTGACCATGTCATCACAGATATAGCTGCCTTTCAGACAGCTGTTCACAAGGGTATACTGCTTGCCGAAAGCGGTATGTTGGTTACTTTTGGTATCACGCCTGATACGCCGGAAACCGGTTATGGCTATATTCAGTACGGTACTGCACTACACGAACCGGGTACTTTCCAGATCTCCCGCTTTGTTGAAAAACCAGATCTGGTCACGGCACAGAATTATCTGCAAGAAGGTTCCTATTTATGGAACAGCGGCATGTTCATGATGCGCACATCTGTCTGGCTTGCTGCCATTGATACCTGCCGTCAAAATATTCTGGATGCCTGCCGCGCTGCATGGCAGCCGGAATCAGTAGATGGTGATTTTCACCGGATTGATAAAACTGCCTTTGCTGCCTGCCCCGGCGATTCCATTGATTATGCCGTGATGGAATCACTTTCCACTCATCCGGATACCTTGCCGCCAGGCGCAATCATTCCGCTTTCAGCCGGATGGTCGGATATCGGCGCGTGGGATGCGTTGTGGCACACCCTGCCAAAGGATGAATCAGGCAACGTCGTACGCGGCGATGTGTTATTGCAAGAGTGTTATAACACTCTTGCATTCTCCGAGCATCGACTGGTTGCTTGTATCGGCGTAAATAACGTAGTCATTGTGGAAACTTCTGACGCGATTCTGGTTGCACATCAGGACAAAACACAGGAAGTCAAACATATCGTTGACACCCTAAGGCAGAAAAACCGGCCGGAAACCCGCTCACATCGCAAAATATACCGCCCGTGGGGCTGGTACGATTCGATCGATACAGGTGAACGCTTCCAGGTCAAGCGCATTGTTGTCAACCCTGGCGCCGCATTATCATTACAAATGCACCATCACCGCGCCGAACACTGGATTGTGGTGCGTGGAACCGCACAGGTTACCCGGGCAGACAAAACCTTTCTGGTCAGTGAAAATGAATCCACTTTTATTCCGCTGGGGACACCGCACCGGCTGGAAAACCCAGGACGAGTGCCGCTGGAAATGATTGAAGTCCAGTCCGGTTCCTATCTGGGAGAAGATGATATCGTCCGGTTTGAGGATAAATACGGCAGAAAGGAAAGTTAACAGGCTCGAGCCAGGCTGATACAGCCCGCGATCAGGCAAAGCCACCCGGGAAATTGCTCTGGCAGTCAAGTATAATGCCGTTTTCAAAGACTTTATTTAAAGGAGAAAAAGCATGCCGATCTATGAGTATGCCTGCCATGCATGTGGATTGGAAAAGGAGTATCTACAGAAAATGAGTGATGCTCCGATCGCAAAGTGCCCTTCCTGCGGCAGCACTGATTATGTCAAGAAAGTTTCTGCTGCAGGTTTCCAGCTGAAGGGAACTGGATGGTATGTAACAGATTTCAGAAACAAGAATACTGGCAGACCGGATTCAAAACCAAAAGAGGAATCCGGCACGGAAACTACCAGCACCGATAAGACTGCTGCAAATACCGCGGCGACAACACCGACCACAACCACCGTGCCGTCTGCGCCTGCTACAGACTAGCAGGATTTTTACACAGCAAGGTTATCTGAACCGTTTTTTCATTCAATCAACATTAACGTCACTTATGCGTACTGACTATTGCGGCGCCATCAACACACGTCATCTGGGTAGAACAATTACTTTATGCGGCTGGGTACATCGCCGGCGTGATCATGGTGGGGTTATTTTTATTGACCTGCGCGACCGCGAGGGAATCGTTCAGATTGTTTGTGATCCTGATAATGTTGCAGCTTTCCCGATTGCAGAAAAAATCCGTAATGAATTTGTGCTGGAAATTACCGGCCTGGTACGCCATCGTCCCGAGGGGACAGTCAACCGGGGGATTCCCAGCGGGGAAATCGAAGTATTGGTCAGCACTATCGAAATTTTAAATCCTTCGCTCACTCCCCCGTTCCAGATGGATGATGACAATCTGAGCGAAGCGATACGATTGGAATACCGTTATCTGGATTTGCGCCGCCCGGCGATGCAACACAACATCCGGTTGCGGCACAAGGTCACCATGGCGACACGCGTATTCCTGGATCAGCACGGCTTTATCGACGTGGAAACGCCAATGCTGACCAAATCCACGCCGGAAGGCGCGCGTGATTATCTGGTACCTTCGCGCGTCAACGTTGGCTGTTTTTTTGCACTGCCACAATCTCCGCAACTGTTCAAGCAGCTACTGATGGTGTCCGGGTTCGATCGCTACTATCAGATTACCCGCTGCTTCCGGGACGAAGATCTGCGTGCAGACCGCCAGCCAGAATTTACCCAGATTGATATTGAAACCTCTTTTCTGCAAGAAAATGACATCATGGATCTGATGGAGGACATGATCCGCCGCCTGTTTGCTGATGTGATCAATGTCAGCTTGCCCGACCCCTTCCCCCGGATCAGTTATGCTGACGCCATGTTCCGCTACGGATCAGACAAGCCAGATCTGCGGGTGCCACTGGAACTGACAGAGCTGACTGATCTGATGCAGGACGTACCTTTCCAGGTATTCCGCGATGCTGCACAAAAACCGGGTGGGCGAGTCGCCGCACTACGTGTTCCTGGTGGTGGGGAGCTGTCCCGCAAGGAGATCGATGAGTACACCCGGTTTGTCGGCATTTACGGAGCAAAAGGTCTGGCCTATATCAAGATTAATGACCTGACCAAAGGTATGGAGGGATTGCAATCCCCTATCCTGAAATTCCTGCCCGAGCCTGTCGTGCAATCGATGCTCGAACGCACTCAGGCACAGAATGGTGATCTGGTATTTTTTGGTGCGGACAAGGTCAAAACTGTTAACGATGCCTTGGGCGCATTACGGGTCAAAATCGGGCATGAACGCGGTCTGGCCACAAATTTGTGGCAACCTTTGTGGGTCGTGGATTTCCCAATGTTCGAGTGGGACGAAGAAGAAAAACGCTGGCAGGCCTTACATCACCCCTTCACCGCTCCCAGCCAGGGGCATGAGGATTTCCTGGCAACCGATCCGGGCAAGGCACTTTCCAGGGCATATGACATGGTATTGAACGGCATGGAAATTGGCGGTGGGTCAATCCGTATTCACCGGCAGGATGTACAAAGCAAGGTATTCCAGGCATTGAACATAGCGGATGACGAAGCAAAACTGAAATTCGGCTTTCTGCTGGATGCCCTGCAATACGGCGCCCCACCGCATGGCGGCATAGCCTTTGGTCTTGATCGTATCGTTGCCATGATGACCGGTACAGATTCTATCCGCGATGTGATTGCTTTCCCCAAAACACAACGCGCTCAATGTCTGCTGACGCAGGCACCCAGTACCGTCGAGGAGAAACAATTGCGGGAGCTGCATATCCGTCTGCGAAAGACCGATATCACAACCGATTAGCTGGATTTGTCTGTTGCAAGTCTACAAAATACCCATATCTGTTCTGGTCGTTATCCACACGGTCGATCTGCGGGTGTTGCTGTTGGAACGCGCTGACCACCCCGGTTACTGGCAGTCTGTTACAGGCAGCCAGAATCCGGGAGAAACACTGCAGCAGACTGCTGCGCGTGAAGTTAGAGAGGAAACCGGCCTGAATACTGCCAATTACATCCTCCGCAACTGGGAAATACAAAATCACTATAAACTTTTTGAAGAATGGCGTTGGCGCTACCCGCCGGGAATAACACACAATACCGAGCACATGTTTGGACTAGAGCTGCCGGAAACGATACCGGTTGTCATTTCTCCGCGTGAGCACTTGGGATATATCTGGCTGCCGTGGCAAGAAGCGGCTGACAAGGTCTTTTCTCCCAGTAACGCGCAGGCGATCCGCATACTGGCAAGTGAGCGAAAATCAAAGAAATTCCCGATCAATAGAACTCAAGACGAGACATAGAAAAAAATGGAGTTGGCCGAAGCGCGTGACGATAACAGATACCAGAATCCGATTGTCTTCTGGTAGGCGCGATTGGACTCGAACCAACGACCCCCACCATGTCAAGGTGGTGCTCTAACCAGCTGAGCTACGCGCCTGAAGAAAAAAAGATTCTAACTGAAACAACGATCCGCTTCAAATTTATTGACGACTTCCATTATCAACAATAAATAATCCCGGGAGTTTCCGGGTATTTACCTGTTAAAATACGCCAGAATTTCAATAAAACGAAATATTATGAGTTGTCTGTTTGTAATCAGCGCACCCTCTGGTGCCGGTAAAACCAGTGTAATCCGTACTTTGCTGCAAACGGATATCAATGTAACCCTCTCAGTTTCCTATACCACACGCCCCCCCAGGCGGGATGAAGAGAACGGTCGTGATTACTTTTTTGTTGATCACGCAACTTTCAGGGAAATGCAGGCACATGGTGAATTCCTGGAAAGCGCCGAGGTGTATGGCAATTTTTATGGCACCTCACGCAAGTGGATAGAAGAAACCATGGTGGCGGAACAGGATGTCCTGCTGGAAATAGATTGTCAGGGGGCGCAACAGGTGCGCGAACTCTACCCGCAGGCTGCTTCCATATTTATTCTGCCTCCATCCATGGAAACATTAAAAAACCGTCTGGAGCAACGCGGCCTGGATGAAAGCAAGACCATTGAACGGCGGTTGTCGGCTGCGTGCAGCGAGACCAGCCATCTCAATAGATTTGACTATGTCGTTGTTAATCACGAACTGGAGACAGCAGCACAGGAAATCTCCTGCATTATTCGGGCTGAACGGCTGAAAACAATCCGTCAGCTTGTCAGGCAGCGCGCTCTGCTTGCTGAATTTTCCTGATCAGCCTTACGTTTTTACATTTTTGTAAATTTTTACTGGAGTTATCCATCATGGCACGCATTACCGTAGAAGATTGTCTGAAAGTGATCCCGAACCGTTTTAATATGACACTGGCAGCGACCGTGCGGGCAAGGCAGATATCAGTTGGTTCCACGCCAATGATTGATGCCGGACGCGACAAGCCGATCGTTATTGCCTTGCGCGAGCTAGCACAAAAAAAATACAACGAAAACATACTTAATACAATACGTTAATCAGGCAGCACGATATCCACCAGCGGATACTGCTGTAACCTGCCTCATAGCTCCCCGCTCCCCGCCACATACACATACAAATAAAATCGGTACTACCTGATTGATTCCCTGCTTGAAGACAGCCCCTCTTCTGGCGACATCTGCACCCGTAACTGAATCTCGTTATAAAACGGCGTTATAATCGTTTTTTTAGCCAAATACAAAAAATATGACCACGATAGTATCAGTCCGGCGCGGCCGGCAAGTAGCATTGGGTGGAGATGGCCAGGTCACGCTTGGCGCAGTCGTTGCTAAAGCCAGTGCACGCAAGGTACGCAGGCTTTATCACGACAAGGTTCTTGCGGGATTTGCAGGCGGCACGGCCGATGCATTCACGCTATTTGAACGCTTTGAAGCCAAACTGGAAAAACATCAGGGACATCTCTTGCGCTCTGCAGTCGAACTTGCCAAGGACTGGCGTACTGACCGTATCCTGCGTCGCCTGGAAGCGATGCTGGTAGTGGCCGATCATGAAGCCACTCTCATCATCACAGGAGCAGGCGACGTCATTGAACCGGAACAAGGGCTAGCGGCTATCGGGAGTGGTGGCGCCTATGCGCAGGCGGCTGCACGTGCACTGCTGGAAAATACTAATCTGGGCCCTGCCGAGACCGTTGCCAAGGCGCTGACCATCGCCGGTGATATCTGCATCTATACCAATCAGGTGCATGTCATTGAGCAGCTCGATTAACACCAGGAATTAATCCAAGCCAGGAAAACCTATCATGTCACATATGACGCCACAGGAAATTGTCCACGAACTGGACAAACATATCATCGGGCAGGAAGCCGCTAAACGATCCGTCGCCATTGCATTGAGAAATCGCTGGCGCAGGCAACAAGTGGGTGAGCCACTGCGCCACGAAATCACCCCTAAAAATATCCTCATGATCGGCCCGACTGGTGTCGGCAAGACTGAAATTGCCAGGCGACTTGCCAGGCTGGCTGATGCGCCTTTCATCAAGATCGAGGCGACCAAGTTTACCGAGGTGGGTTATGTCGGTCGGGATGTCGATTCCATTATTCGCGACCTGGTGGAATCTGCCATCAAACAGGCTCGCGAGCACGAGATCAGGAAGAATAAGCCTCTGGCTGAAGATCGCGCGGAGGAACGGATACTTGACGCCCTGCTACCATCGGCACGTGATTCAGGCTTTGATGCCAACCCTAGCGAAGAAAATAACGCAACCCGCCAGAAATTCCGCAAGAAACTGCGCGAAGGTGAGCTTGACGACAAGGAAATCGATATCGAAATTACCATGTCACAAGCCAGCATGGAAATTTTTGCCCCGCCAGGCATGGAAGAACTAACTTCCCAGATTCAGGGTATGTTTCAGAACATGGGTGCCAGCAAGAAAAAGTCACGCAAGTTGCGTATCCGTGAAGCCAGAAAACTACTGACTGAAGAAGAAGCCGCCCGCCTGATCAATGATGAGGAATTGAAACTGAATGCAGTGCAGAATGTCGAGCAAAACGGCATCGTGTTTCTTGATGAAATTGACAAGATTACCAGCCGCTCAGAAGTATCCAGTTCCGATATTTCACGCCAGGGCGTTCAGCGCGATTTGCTGCCGCTGGTAGAGGGCACGACCATTTCCACAAAGTACGGCATGATCCGTACCGACCACATCCTGTTTATCGCCAGCGGGGCTTTTCATCTGGCCAAACCATCGGACCTAATCCCCGAACTCCAGGGACGTTTCCCCATTCGGGTGGAACTGGACAGCCTCAGCGCGGATGATTTCAAGCAAATTCTCACCAACACCGATGCCTGCCTGATTCGCCAGTATCAGGCACTACTGAAAACAGAGGGGATTGAACTGAATTTTTCAGAAGACGCCATCGAGCGACTGGCCGAGATTGCCTTTTCGGTCAATGAAATAACCGAGAACATTGGCGCCAGAAGGCTACATACCGTGATGGAAAAATTGCTGGAAGACATTTCATTCAATGCCACTCGCTACAGCGGAAGCACACATGTCATTGATGCTGCGTATGTTGATGAACGTCTTGGCAAACTCTCGCAGAGCGAAGATCTGGCTCGCTACGTACTGTAACCATTTTCAATGCGCAACGTTGTCATTCTGAGTGGCACAAGAACCGCAATCGGTGATTACGGCAGCGCACTGAAGGATCTGGCGCCCACCACGCTGGCCGCCATCACGATTAAAGAGGCCATCGCCCGTGCCGATATAGATCCCGCAAGCATCGGACACCTGTTTGCCGGGCATGTTATCCCCACTGAAGCACGGGATATGTATCTGGCACGCGTGGCGGCGCTGGAAGCTGGTCTGCCACAGCATGTAGCGGCACTTACTCTGAACCGGGTTTGCGGCAGTGGATTGCAGGCGATTATCTCTGCTGCGCAGGCGGTGCAGTTGGGAGATACCGATGTGGCTATTGCTGCCGGCGTTGAGTCGATGAGCCGTGGCGGGTATCTGTTGCCCGCACTGCGCTGGGGACAGCGTATGCATGACAGTATCGCAACCGACATGATGGTAGGCGCCCTGACCGATCCGTTTGATCAGGTGCACATGGGGATCACCGCTGAACACATCGCTAAAAAATGGCGTATTACCCGCGAGCAGCAAGATCAGTTTGCCCTGGAAAGCCATCAGCGTACTATTCACGCTATTCATAGCGGCTATTTCCGGGAACAGATCGTGCCGGTTGAGGTTTCCAGTCGTAAAGGTACGGTAATATTCGATACAGACCAGCATCCACGCGACAACATCAGTATGGAAACACTGGGAAAACTGCACCCGGTTTTCCGGGAAAACGGCACAGTCACGGCCGGTAATGCATCCGGCATCAATGATGGTGCGGCCGCACTGGTGCTGATGGAAGAACATGCAGCCACACAAAACAATCATCAACCGATGGCACGTCTGGTTGCTTACGGCCATGCCGGAGTAGATCCACGTTATATGGGAATCGGCCCGGTACCAGCGGTTAAGCAAGCGCTGAATCGTGCCGGATTGAAGCTGACTGATATAGATGTAATCGAGTCCAATGAAGCCTTTGCCGTCCAGGCATGTGCGGTTGCCCGGGAACTGGGTTTCGATCCGGATAGAACCAACCCGAACGGCGGTGCCGTGGCACTGGGGCATCCGATTGGTGCATCCGGTTGTATACTGACGATCAAAGCCATTTATGAGCTGCAGCGCATAAATGGCCGCCATGCACTGGTTACCCTGTGCATCGGTGGTGGACAGGGAATCGCTGCAATTTTTGAAAAATACTGATCCGGCTGCCTATCTTATGGAGAAAGATATGTCCACACTGACCCGATCCCCTGCTTGGCAAGCATTGAGCACGCATCAGCCGGATATGGCAAACCGCCCGCTACGCACCCTGTTTAGCGAAGACCCACATCGGTTCGACAAATTCTCGCTGCAATTTAAGGATATTTTGCTTGACTACAGCAAACAGCCGGTTGATGAAACGACAATTCGTTTATTGCTGGCACTGGCCAGACAGCAAAATCTGGCCGACTGGATGGCTCGCATGGCCAACGGCGACAAGATCAACTCTACTGAAAACCGGGCAGCATTGCACATCGCCTTGCGTGCCAATACACCTGTTTTTACAGATGGCGTGGATGTCACACAGGAGGTTAAACGCGTTTTACAGCAGATCGAACGGTTTACCGGAAAAATTCACAACAGCACGCACCGGGGCTATTCCGGCCTGCCAATTACCGATGTGGTCAATATCGGTATCGGCGGCTCCGATCTCGGTCCGGTGATGGCAACCGAAGCACTTAAGCCTTATCATGTGCCGCAACTGCAGGTTCATTGCGTTTCCAACCTTGACGGCGCGCATCTTTCCAGCATATTGCAGCCCCTTAATCCTGCCACAACCCTGTTCATCATCGCCTCCAAAACCTTCACCACCCAGGAAACACTCACCAACGCCCATTCCGCGCGGGAATGGTTTTTGGCCAGCGGAGGCAGTGAACAGGATATTGCAGCACATTTCGTCGCCGTTTCCACTAACCGCGCAGCTGTCAGCCAGTTTGGTATCGATCCGGACAATATGTTTGAATTCTGGGATTGGGTCGGCGGGCGTTATTCATTATGGTCAGCCATCGGCCTGCCAATTGCATTGGCAGTAGGAATGGACAATTTCCGTTTACTGCTAGCCGGAGCGCAGAAAATGGATGAACACTTCCTGACCACGCCTTTTGAGAAAAACTTGCCGGTTATGCTGGGATTGATTGCAGTCTGGCAAATCAATTTTTTTCATGTAACCAATCAGGCAATCCTGCCCTACGATCAATCCATGCACCGTTTTCCAGCTTATTTACAGCAACTGGAAATGGAAAGCTGTGGCAAACGTGTCACTCGTACCGGGGAAGCAGTTGACTACAGCACTGGTGCGGTGATCTGGGGCGAACCCGGTACCAACGGCCAGCATGCTTTTTATCAATTGCTGCATCAGGGCACGCAGAAATTTACAGCTGATTTTCTGGCACCGTGCCAATGCCAGCATTCGCTGCCCGAGCATCACCCTATGTTACTGGCGAATTTCTTTGCTCAAACCGAAGCACTGATGCGCGGAAAAAATGAACAGGAAGTCAGAGCCGAACTGATAAATCAAAATCTGTCTGTCGAAGCGATAGAACGCTTGCTTCCTCATCGCGTGTTTCCAGGCAATCGAGCTACCACCTCGATTTTGTTCAAAAAACTCGATCCAGCAACCCTTGGCATGTTGATCGCACTCTATGAGCACAAAGTATTCGTGCAAAGTGTGATCTGGGAAATCAATCCATTCGATCAGTGGGGAGTAGAACTCGGCAAGCAACTGGCGGGAAAAATCCTGGCTGAATTGGCTGCAGATAAACCGGTAACCGGGCACGATGCATCAACCAACAACCTGATCGATTTTTATAGAACACAACAATAAATCAGAACATATATCAAGCCATGCCTTCCTCTTCCCCTCGCAAAAATATACGGGTGTTATTTGTCACCCCGGAAGTTTTTCCATTATGCAAAACTGGCGGGTTGGGTGATGTCAGTGCCGCATTGCCTGTCGCATTGCGTGCATTGAAAATGGATGCTCGCCTGCTCTTACCCGGTTATCCAGCGGTACTGGCCGGACTGAAATCCAGACGCAAAGTGGCTACATTTGATCTGCAACCCCATTTCCCACCCGCCACACTACTTTCTTCCCGGTTACAGATTAACGAATCTGTCAGTGTGCCTTTATACGTTATCCATTGCCCAGCGCTTTATCAGCGTACAGGCGGAATTTATCTGGATGATACCGGGCAGGACTGGCCGGATAATGCACAGCGCTTCGGCTTATTATCAAAAATTGGCGCGCTTCTCGCCAGTGATGCCAGTCCGCTTGCCTGGGTACCAGATATCGTTCATTGTAACGACTGGCAAAGCGGATTGACGCCAGCCTATCTTCATTTCCATTCGGGAAAAAAAGCAGCCAGCCTGATAACGCTGCACAACCTGGCTTTTCAGGGTAACTTTCCGTCTGATGAGGTAGCAAAACTGGGTCTACCGGATGAAAGTTTCAGCATGCACGGCGCTGAATTTTATGGCAACCTGTCATTCCTCAAGGCAGGAATCTATTACTCCGACCATATTTCTACAGTTAGCCCTGGCTATGCCCGGGAAATCCAGCAGGAACCACTGGGATTCGGTTTGCAGGGGCTGTTGGCTAAGCGCAGCGACGATATTACCGGGATAGTCAATGGAATCGATACCGCCATCTGGAACCCGGCAACCGATCCATATCTTGTGAAAAAATATACCAGCAGGAATCTGTCGGCAAAAGCCGCCAATAAACTTGCCTTGCAGCAGACAATGGGGCTGGAAAATAACCAGGCGATTCCATTATTTGGAACCGTTAGTCGTCTCACACACCAGAAAGGCAGCGATATCATGCTGCAGGTAGCGCCCATGCTGGCTGATCTACCTGCCCAGTTAGCACTGCTGGGAAGTGGAGATGCACTGTTGGAACAACAACTGGCTGCCCTGGCACAAGCTTTCCCTACAAAAATAGCAGTCCGTATTGGTTATGACGAAGCCTTGTCACACCTAATCAATGCCGGCACGGATTGCTTTCTGATGCCTTCTCGTTTTGAGCCGTGTGGCTTGAATCAGATGTACAGCCAGCACTACGGCACCCCTCCCGTTGTACATGCCACTGGTGGACTGATGGATACTGTAGTGGATCTGACTCCTGAAACGCTGGCGGATAAAAGTGCAAGCGGCTTTCACTTTCACGAGATGACTGCTGATTCATTCATGGAAGGAATCAAACGAGCCATTAATGCTTATCACAACACCAGGCTCTGGAAAAACCTGCAGCGTAACGGCATGCAAAAGGATTTTAGCTGGCAGGCATCTGCTTCGGCATATCAATCCATTTATTCGCTGCTCATGCAGAAGAACAGGCCCGCCAGCACTGCGTGAAAGATCAGGATTGACTGAAATCGGATCGACGTCAATGCTATAATTTCGCTGATCTGGCGAACAACGCTGTCAAATTACTCAAGAACATCACTTCTGTGCATCTGATTTTATCCCCCGGGGGAGCAGTTTATTTCCGGCTTGGATCCCATACACCTGGCAATCCTTTATGGACAGCTGTGACGTTTGCGCACAGCGCACCATGCATTTCGATATTCACACATAACATCGTATTTAATCTGTTGGAGGAAGAATGAGTCATACCTTGTATGAAAGCAAAACACCGCGTGTACAACGCTGCGAGCTGGCCGTCCCCGGTTCCCGCCCTGAAATGTTTGAAAAAGCACTGAAAAGCGGAGCGGATTTCATATTTCTGGATCTGGAAGATGCAGTTGCACCGGATGACAAGCTCCAGGCAAGAAAAAATATCATCCAGGCCATCAATGATCTGGATTGGAAAAGCCATGGTGTCACTCTTTCTGTACGTATCAATGGGTTGGATACTCAGTATATGGTGCGCGATGTGGTTGATCTGGTTGAGCAGGCCGGGCACAAGATTGATACGCTGCTGATCCCCAAAGTCGGAGTTTATGAAGATGTCTACATGGTGGAAGCCATGCTCAATCAGCTCGAAATGCAGCAGGGGTTGAAAAACCGGATTGGGGTGGAAGCACTGATTGAAACCGCGCTGGGAATGGCCAATGTTGAAGATATCGCTCGCAAGGGAACTGCGGGACGTCTGGAAGCACTGCATTTTGGCGTAGCTGATTACGCCGCCAGCAATCGTGCCCGCACCACCAATATCGGTGGACTCAACCCGGACTACCCAGGTGATCAATGGCATGCTGCCATCAGCAGAATGACCGTTGCCTGCCGCGCATTTGGTCTGCGGCCGATCGATGGCCCCTTTGGAGACATTCAGGATCCGGAAGGGTTCAAGCTGGCCGCCAGGCGAGCCGCTGCATTGGGTTGTGAAGGAAAATGGGCTATTCATCCTTCCCAGGTTGTGCTGGCTAATGAGGTCTTTACCCCGCCAGCAGCTGAGATTGACAAGGCCAAGCGGATACTGGCGGCAATGAAAGAAGCTGCTGCTCAAGGAAAAGGTGCAGCAGCACTGGATGGCAAGCTGATCGATGCTGCCTCGGAAAGAATGGCAAACAACATCGTCAAAATGGCAGAAGCGATTGCTGCCAAAAGCAAATAAGTATTCAAGGAACCTCTGAAAAATAACTGCACTGAAATCAGACTAAGAATGCTCAGTTACCTGTGTAAATTGTGCTTTTTAGCTGATTTCGCTTTATCTGGCTATCACTCGCACTCTTTTTCAGAGTTTCCCTTAAACCCAACCATTTCATAAAATTCAAGGGAGAAGCTATATTGGATATTCATGAATATCAGGCCAAGGAAATTCTGGCTGAATACGGTATCAAACTGGCTGAAGGCGGATTGGCGTATTCGGTGGAAGAGGCTGTGCAACGCAGCCGGGAAATTGGTAGTAACGTCTGGGTAGTCAAAGCACAAATTCATTCCGGGGCACGTGGCAAGGCAGGTGCTATCAAGATATGCAGATCACACCAGGAAATCGAAACAGCAGCTGAATCCCTGCTGGGCAAGAAACTGGTTACGCATCAAACCGGTCCGACAGGCAAGCTCTGCTCGAAGTTATATATTGAAGCGGGCACAGACATTGCCCGGGAAGTGTATCTCGCGCTCATGATTGATCGCAGCCATGAACGTATCGTCATGGTTGGCTCCGCTCAGGGAGGAATGGACATTGAAACGCTGGCTGTCACAAATCCAGGTGCTATCAAGAAAATTCATATTGAACCGGCTGTCGGTTTGCAGGATTTTCAGGCAAGAACCATGGCTTTTTCCCTGGGATTGGATGGCGAGCTACTCAATCACGCCATCAAAACCATCAGGGGTTGCTATCGTGCCTTGCGTGATCTGGACGCCAATATTCTCGAAATCAATCCGCTGGTTGTCACACGGAATAATGAGCTGATCGCACTGGATGCAAAAATGAGTTTCGATGAAAACGCACTGTTCCGGCGTCACCGGGTTTCTGAGTTGCGCGATAACACACAGATTGATCCGCGCGAAGTTGCAGCAGCAGAGGCCGGCCTCAGTTATGTTGGACTGGATGGAGATATTGGCTGCATGATCAATGGTGCCGGACTTGCCATGGCCACCATGGACATGATCAAACTGGCCGGTGGCGAGCCTGCCAATTTCCTGGATGTGGGTGGTGGCGCCTCCGCCGAGCGGACTGAAAAAGCATTCCGGCTGGTGCTGGCAGACAGCAATGTAAAGGCCATGCTGGTCAACATCTTCGCTGGTATTAACCGCTGTGACTGGATTGCCGAGGGCGTAGTCCAGGCGGTGCGGAATATCGGAACAACTGTTCCTCTGGTTGTACGTTTGTCCGGCACTAATGTGGAAGAAGGCCGCCGCATTATCGCCGATAGCGGTCTGCCCATTATCACCGCAGAAACTCTGGCCGAAGCAGCCGAGAAAGCAGTACACGCACGCAACCAGGTCGTAGCCTGAATAACCGAAACCAGAAAGGGGAACAAAAAGTGGCAATTCTCATTAATGAGCGGACGCGGATCATCGTACAAGGTTTTACCGGCCGGATTGGCACCTTCCACGCTCAGGAAATGATCGATTATGGATCCAATGTGGTAGGAGGCGTAACGCCCGGTAAAGGGGGACAGAAACACCTGGGACTGCCAGTATTCAATACCGTCAGGGAAGCGGTTGAACAGGCTGGTGCGGAAGCCAGTATCGTATTTGTCCCGCCTGCCTTTGCTGCAGATTCCATCATGGAAGCAGCTGATGCAGGAATCAAATATTGTGTCTCCATCACGGATGGTATCCCGACCCAGGACATGATGACCGTCAAGAATTTCCTGCGCCTCTTTCCAAAACAAAACCGGATGGTATTGTCTGGACCTAACTGTTCCGGCACCATCAGTCCAGGGCGTTCCATGCTCGGTATTATGCCAGGGCATATTTACAGCCAGGGGATAGTCGGCGTGGTAGGCCGTTCCGGCACACTCGGCTATGAGGCCGCCGATCAGATGCGGCGACTGAATATCGGGATTTCCACCTCGGTTGGCATTGGTGGAGATCCGATCATCGGTAGCTCACACCGGGATATTCTGGAAAAACTGGAAGAAGATCCGGAAACCAAAATTGCATTGATGATTGGTGAAATCGGCGGCCCGATGGAAGTGGAAGCCGGACTATTCGCCAAAGAAAACATGCGCAAACCTCTGGTTGCCTATATTGCCGGATTAACTGCTCCTTCCGGAAGAAGAATGGGGCATGCCGGAGCAATCATCTCATCAACCGG
Organism: Nitrosomonas eutropha; assembly: GCF_003201195.1. GTDB lineage: Bacteria > Pseudomonadota > Gammaproteobacteria > Burkholderiales > Nitrosomonadaceae > Nitrosomonas > Nitrosomonas eutropha. The sequence goes on from NZ_QICQ01000016.1 coordinate 21,721, forward strand.
CGAAAGTGCAGCAGAAAAAGTGGAACAACTGCAAGAACTGGGTGTTACTATCTGCCCGACCCCGTCCATGATGGGGGAAACGGTCGCAAAAGTGCTGGCTGGCCTCTGATTCAGCTTTGGATTCTCCTGTCCCGAGTAAAGAAAATCATCAATAATGATCTTGTTATTAAAATGCCGGAAGAGCATTATTCGCACTAAAATGGATGATTAAGTCATTTCGGGGCTGATTTACTTATACATCAGGAGACAGGAGATATCTTGGCATCCCCACGCGTGGTCACAAAAACTGAATCTGAAGAGCTTTCTCTTCGTCTGGCTGTCCTCATTGATGCTGATAATGCACAGGCTGCTGTCATCGAGGGGCTGCTGGCAGAAATTGCACGGTTCGGTGAAGCCACTGTAAAGCGTATATACGGTGATTTCACTGCTCCTGCCAGCGCTTCCTGGAAAAAAGTATTACAACGACATGCAATCAAGCCCGTTCAACAATTTGCCTATACTACCGGTAAGAATGCAACGGACAGTACCCTTATCATTGATGCAATGGATTTACTCTACACACGCAAATTTGATGGATTCTGTCTGATTACAAGTGATAGCGATTTCACAGGTCTTGCAATGCGGTTGCGTGAAGAGGGGCTCACTGTTTTTGGCTTTGGTGAGAAAAAAACACCTGAAGCATTCCGCAACGCCTGTCACAAATTTATATTTACAGAAATTTTACGTCCAGGCGGCGATACAGAATCTGATATAACCACGCACAAAGCAAGTGATGACTCAAAGAATGCCACTGTTCAGTCAGCCAACAATCAAGCAAAACCAAAACAGGTATTCCCAAAGAAATTTGTGCTCGCTGCACTCGAACAATCAAGTGATGATACCGGATGGGCGCAAATCGGAACCTTTGGGAGCTATCTCACAAAATTGCAACCCGATTTTGACTCCAGACTTTACGGTTATAAAAAGCTCTCGGATCTTGTCAAAGCAAGGATAGATCTTTTCGTGACAGAAGAAAGACAAGCGCCCGGAGCAACCCAAAAGATTTTATATCTTCGTGCAAAATAAAAGAATCCACCAATTCTCAGGTTCTATAGATATCTGGTCACAACCCTACAGTGAAATAATCTGAAAACTTTCCGGCTATAAACCCAGCAGAATATTGACGATTACAACAAAAATGGGTTATCAATTTCTGATAACCCGCTGCTCATACTAAAAATTAGCTGACTTGATGATAGTGAACGCTTTGCATATGCACTGTTTCAACCAGTGTTTTTGCATTTTCTGGCGGAGTGAACTGGGAAATGCCATGCCCGAGGTTAAATACATGGCCATGCCCATGACCATAACTTGCCAGTATTTTTCCAACTTCAGCAGCAATTGCTTCCGGTGAGGAAAACAATACAGCTGGATCCAGGTTGCCCTGCAAAGCTACTTTGTCTTGCGTACGCCGACGCGCTTCGCCAATGTCAATCGTCCAGTCCAATCCGATGGCATCACAACCACTGGCCATGATGGATTCCAGCCACAGCCCACCTCCCTTGGTAAACAGGATATTCGGGATACGTTCGCTGTCATGTTCACGTTTTAATCCTTCCATGATCTGGGTCATGTAACGCAGGGAAAACTCCTGATAGGCGGCATGGGATAGCGCACCACCCCAGCTGTCGAAAATCATCACTGCCTGCGCACCTGCTTCAATCTGGGCGTTCAGATAGACGATCACCGCTTGCGCTGTTACCTCCAGAATATGGTGCAGCAGATCCGGGCGTGTATACAACATGGTTTTGATCTGACGATAATCATTACTGCTTGCACCCTCCACCATATAACATGCCAGCGTAAACGGGCTGCCTGAGAATCCGATTAATGGCACTCGATTGTTCAGCGCCTTGCGAATTTCTGTAACGGCATCCATGACATAGCGCAAATGTGTACCCGGGTCCGGCACGATCAATGAGTGAATTTCTCGTTCTTCACGTAACGGGCGCTCGAAGCGTGGCCCCTCTCCTGTCGAAAAATATAATCCCAACCCCATTGCATCCGGGATAGTCAGAATATCGGAAAATAAAATGGCTGCATCCAGCGGAAATCTGTCCAATGGCTGCAAAGTCACTTCTGTTGCAAGTGCGGGATTTTTGCATAGGGCAAGGAAATCACCCGCACGCGCCCGCGTCTGGTTGTACTCTGGCAGATAGCGGCCAGCCTGGCGCATCATCCAGACAGGGGTATAGTCCACAGGCTGCCGCAGCAGTGCGCGAATAAAAGTATCATTTTCCAGTCTGGTCATTGTCTATATAGATTAAATCTCAAAAAGGTTTATAAATTAACGTAAGAAAAGAATCGTACATAACTGTACTTCTATCATCGTTCAGCGACTAGTGGTCAATCCAGTTTTCGCAACTGTTCATCAAGTTTTTTCAAGGTTGTGCTGAACGTGACCAAGCGCCCTTTTTCCTGCTGAACCACTTTTTCTGGCGCACGTTGGATAAAATCAGGATTGTCCAGCTTCACTCTGGCTTTGCTGATTTCAGCTTCCACCCGGAGTATTTCCTTGTTGAGGCGTTCACGTTCTGCCTTAACATCTATCTCTATTTTCAGCATCAACCTGAAATCACCCACCACAGCAACTGGTGCATCGGTATCCGGTAACCCACCTGGCAGGATATCCACTTCGGATAATCTGGCCAACGCCTGCAAGTGGGGAAAGAAATTTATCAATCGGGCACGATCACCTTCTATCAATAACGGTATACGGTCTGCCGGTGACAGTTTCATTTCTCCGCGCAACGTACGACAAGCATTCACGACTTCCTTGAGTAGTTGAATATCTGCAGCAGCTTGCTCGTCAATACGTAACTGATCAGGTTGAGGATAAGGCTGACACATGATACTGGCCCCCGTTTTACCTGCAAGCGGCGCAACTGCCTGCCAGAGTTCCTCTGTAATGAACGGGATGATCGGATGCGCTTGCCTTAACACCGTTTCCAATACCCGCACCAATGTACGGCGAGTGGCACGTTGCCGTGCTTCATCTTCACTGTTCAACTGTACTTTTGCCAGCTCTACATACCAGTCGCAGTATTCATCCCAGATAAATTCATACATCTCACGTGCAGCAAGGTCAAATCGGTACTCATTGAAAGCCTGTATTACGCTCTGTTCAGCTTGCTGCAAACGACCAATAATCCATTTATCCGCTGGTGAGAAATTCAGTGGCAGCCCTTCATCCAATCCTGTGTCCTTACCCTCACAATTCATCAGCACAAAACGGGTAGCATTCCACAATTTGTTGCAGAAATTGCGATACCCTTCACAGCGCTGTAGATCAAACTTGATATCGCGCCCATGCGAGGCCAGGCTGGCAAAGGTAAAGCGCAACGCATCGGCTCCGAATGCGGGAATTCCTTGCGGGAACTGCTTGCGTGTGGCCTTCTCGATGGATTCCGCCTGCTTGGGATTCATCAGGCCGGTCGTACGCTTTCTGATCAACTCCGTCAGTGCAACGCCATCAATCAGATCAAGCGGATCAAGTACGTTACCTTTGGATTTACTCATCTTCTGGCCTTCCGCATCGCGAATCAGGCCGGTGATATACACTTCCCGGAAGGGTACTTCGCCGGTGAAATGCAGAGACATCATCACCATACGTGCCACCCAGAAGAAAATAATGTCAAATCCGGTTACCAGCACGGATCCAGGCAAGAAGGTTTTAAGCTCAGGCGTCTGTTCCGGCCAGCCCAGTGTCGAAAAAGGCCATAACGCGGAAGAAAACCAGGTATCCAGTACATCTTCATCCTGATGCAGGTTTTCCTTACCAGACAGTTTTCTGGCTTCTTCCAAATCATATGCAACAATTACGTTGCCATCTTCATCGTACCAGGCTGGGATACGATGTCCCCACCATAATTGCCGTGAAATACACCAGTCCTGGATGTTTTCCAGCCACTGGTTATAGACATGCGCCCAGTTCTCCGGCACAAATCTGACCTGGCCGCTTTCAACCGCTGCCAGCCCCTGTTTGGCCAGGCCTTCCATCGCTAGATACCATTGATCGGTCAGCATGGGTTCAATCACCGTATTGGTCCGATCCCCACGCGGAATCATCAGTTTATGCGGGCGAGTTTCAACCAGTAATTCCTGTGCCTGCAGATCGGTAATAACTTTCTTTCTGGCATCAAAACGATCCAGTCCCTGAAATTCAACCGGGGCATTGTCATTGATCTTGCCATCCAGCGTAAAAATGCTAAGTGGTATCAGTTTGTGGCGCAACCCTACCTGATAGTCGTTGAAATCATGTGCCGGGGTGATTTTTACGCACCCTGTACCAAAAGCGGGATCAACATAGGAATCTGCAATAATCGGAATTGTGCGCTCGGACAACGGCAGGCGCACATGATGTCCGATCAGATGCCGGTAGCGTACATCCTCCGGGTGTACTGCCACCGCCACATCACCCAGCATAGTTTCAGGCCGTGTAGTAGCAACAATCAGACCTTTCTCACCATTTTCTGCCCGATGTTCGAAAGGATAAAGAATGTGCCAAAGCGATCCCTGTTCCTCAACTGACACCACTTCCAGATCGGAGACTGCTGTTTGCAATACCGGATCCCAGTTAACCAGGCGTTTGCCACGGTAAATCAACCCTTCTCGATACAGACGAACGAATACTTCAGTTACCGCACGGGAAAGCACTTCATCCATAGTAAAGCGTTCGCGCGACCAGTCACAGGAAGTTCCCATACGGCGCATTTGCCGGGTAATGGTGGAGCCGGATTCTTCTTTCCATTGCCAAACTCGCTCCAGAAAAGCTTCACGACCCATTTGGCGGCGATCCTTTCCTTCCTGATCCAGCTGGCGTTCAACCACAATCTGCGTGGCAATCCCGGCATGATCCGTGCCCGGTTGCCACAATGTGTTGTCACCCAGCATACGATGATAACGGATCAGTGCATCCATCAGGGTATGCTGGAAAGCATGCCCCATGTGAAGCGTACCGGTAACATTGGGGGGCGGCAGCATGATGCAATAGGCATTAACCTCCTCCCGTTTGGCTGGACTAAAGTAGCCAGCGGTTTCCCAGACCGAGTACCAGTGATTTTCTATATCCTTTGGATCAAAGCTTTTTGCGAGTTCCATGACAATCAGACACAAAGTAAACCGGTAGAATGAAACCGGCCATTATAACGAACGAAGGCAAGATTAAATATTTTTGGGCAGCCGTTTCCCCAGAGCTTGAATCAAGGTCAACCGTTCAGCAGGATTCAGACTGATACATGCTTCCCTTAATGCTGCATCAAAAGCGAAATACAACAGCTCGGAAATTTCTGTTGGGGATGGCCATTCATCTATCGTCAGTGTCACCTGATCAGTCAAAACAGGAATCCCGTCAATATCGGGTGCTGACTCGGCAATATCCCCGGGCAATTCACCGGATACGGAAGGAAGCTGTTCCAGGGAGTCAAATGAGCTCACAATAATCTGCTCTACAGGCTGCATGAGAGAAGATTGTTCCTGTCGATGTCTGCGCAACATTGAATCTATTTTATTCAGCAGGATTTCATCTTCCGGTTCCTGCGTTATATCGGGTTGATCATCCGCCACCAGATTGCTCCTGATCAGATAGTAAACTCAAAGTCCGAGAATACAGAGAGCTTCTGCATAGCTCGGAATCAGTTAATTTTCCTCAAGCCGATGATGGCGAATGTCGTGTCCCAACTCTTGGTAGCGCCGGTACCGTTTGCGTGCATGCAGCTTGCTGTCCTCTATTTCATCAACAATTTCAACGACCCGCTTAAAATGTTCAAATCCGGATGGAATTGCCGCATCCAGATTAAGCAACACATCGAAGTAAGCCACTTCCGGCATTTCTAGCTGATTATTCAGGATCACTGGCGTCACCCCCGCCAGTTTGTCATCTGCCTGGCAGTGTGGGACAAAACTGGTTGGAGAAAACGTCCAGAGCAACTTATCAAACCGGTTTGCCAATTCTGCATCCGGAATATAAACAACTGTTTTCAATCCCTGCTGTACTGCTTTCGAACACAAACGACAGGCGATCAGCAATCTGTCGGTTGCGCCCGTGTAAAAATCAATCTGTGTCACACCTGCCCGCAGAAATTAGAATACCAGCTGATTAATGCTGTTGTGCACGATCGATCAGAAATTGTGTTAGTAGCGGAACCGGACGTCCGGTCGCACCCTTCTCCTTGCCGGATTTCCACGCTGTTCCAGCAATATCAAGGTGCGCCCAGCGGTATTTCCTGGTAAAACGTGAAAGAAAGCAGGCCGCGGTAATCGCTCCTCCCCAGCGACCGCCGATATTGGCCATATCGGCAAAATTACTTTTGAGCAGTTCCTGATATTCCTCTCCCAGTGGTAGCTGCCAGGCACGATCAGATGCCTTTTCCCCAGCCTGAAGCAGTTCCTGAACAAGCGGCTCATCGGTACCCATCAGGCCACTGACCACATGCCCCAGGGCGACCACACAGGCCCCCGTTAGCGTGGCAATATCAATCACCACATCCGGATTGTAACGTTCGGCGTATGTCAGCGCGTCACACAGAATCAATCGTCCCTCTGCGTCGGTATTCAATATCTCGATTGTCTGCCCGGACAAACTGGTAACAACATCCCCGGGTTTGGTTGCATTGCCACCTGGCATATTTTCGGTTGTGGGAATGATGGCTGTTACATTGATAGGCAACTTCATTTCCGCTACAGCAGTCAGCGTACCGAAAACACTTGCTGCGCCGCCCATATCGTATTTCATTTCATCAAGATCAACTGCCGGTTTCAGTGAAATACCGCCGGTATCAAAGGTGACACCTTTCCCAACCAGTACAACTGGTTTCTCGATGCCTTCCCGGCCATGATACTCCAGTACGATCAGCTTGGCCGGCTGATGGCTGCCACGTGCCACAGCCAGCAATGCACCCATTCCGAGCGCTTCCATATCTTTTTCTTCCAGCACGGAAAGTTTGAGATTGTATGTTTTGGCCATTTCGCCAGCCTGTTCGGCCAAATAGGTCGGAGTACAGATATTGGGCGCAAGATTACCCAAATCTTTCGTTACATTCATACCACACGCAATAGCTGCTCCCTGCTTAAATGCTTGTTCTGCGCCTGCCCTTGCAGCTTCATCCCCGATAAGAAAGATAATTTTCTGCAGGGATGGCTGACGTTCCTCACGTTTACTTTTGAGCCGATCAAAGCGGTACACACTTTCTTCTACCAGGAGGGTTGACTGCAGTACGCTCCAGGCAGTATCTCTTCCTTTTACAATCAAATCCGCCACACACAAACCGACATCTTTGACCCCTGTCTGATGCAGTGCTTTAAAAGCTGCACGAATGGCCTCCAGGAATACCTTTTCTACGTATTCTTCCTCCTTGCCCAGCCCGACCAGCAACACTCGCTTGCTTCCAATAGCCGGGACGTTGTGCAGCAGTAAAGTTGTATTTGCTCTACCGTCCATGTCTCCCTGGTCAAGCACCTTGGTTAGATAACCTCTGCACATTTCGTCCAAAGCTTTGGCCGCCTCAGTCAACTTACGGGACTCGAACACACCCGCCACGATACAGTCACCATAATATTTCCCCAGATCGCCCGCTTGGATTGCGAAGTCCATGCTTTACTCCTGTTTTATTTGTTTATTTTTGACAATAAATATGAACCGGACTATGGTCATGTCTCTGATTTAAAATTAAAAAACCGAATTCCCTGCCATAATATTCGGAATTATGCTTTTGACATTCAGCACAAATAGGTTTACTTAGCGGCTCTTTTCCAGTATTTCCATGGAATTATATCGGGTAAAATTATTTTTCCCTGTAAATCCGGAATGAGTAAGCAAACGCTCTATTCACGTCCTTGGTAATGGAAACATGAAAGAAAATCTGCTCAAGCAATTGCGGTTCTGTACCAATTTGCCTAGCCTGCCTTCTGTTGCGCTCAAGATTATTGATCTTGCCGGTAAAGCAGATACCAGCCTTACGCAGATCAATCATTATATCTCGCATGATCCTGCGCTTGCCGCCAAAATTATCAAGACAGCCAATTCCCCTCTGTATAAATCCAGATATCCGATCAATAACATCAGCCAGGCTACCAATATTCTCGGAACTTACGGTGTTATTACAATAGCATTATCCTTCTTGCTGGCAGATTCTCTGATAAAACAATCCAGAGAGAAGCTGGGCATGACTGGCAACAATAGCTTCTGGCGCCGCTCGATCACTTCTGCGCTGGCCAGTCGCACTTTGGGCAAACGTCTGGGAATGGACAAAATACTGGATGATCTGTTCCTGGCCGGGCTGCTGCAGGATATTGGCATTCTCGCCTTTCACGCTCTCATGCCTGAGGATTACCCACCGGTATTTTCGCTTACTGAGGACCACAATGCCCTTCTGGAAGCTGAACGCCAAACATTCGATATAGGACATGACGAACTGGGCGCAGCATTACTTGAATACTGGAAATTTCCCAGCTACGCACCTGCCGCCTGCCGGAGCAGCCATACTGCACCAGATATCCCTAATGCTGGCATCAACGAATGTGTTGCAGTATCTGGCTACATTACGGATTATTTCCTGTCGCCTGACAAAAAAGAAAAAATTGATGAAACAACCCGCATAGCGGAGGCCTATTTGGGGCTCGACGGACATGCATTGATAGAAGTTCTGGAAGCCATGCAGAATGATCTGCACCATGTGGAAGAGCTATTTGAAATCACTATCCTGAACCCTGCCCACCTTGACAATATCATCACTGAGGCCCGAGAGTTACTGACAGTGCGAGCTATGATCAAAGTGCGCGAGCTTGAAGACAAAATTCAGCATGACGGCCTGACCGGCGCGCACAACCGCGCCTACTTCGATGGGGCATTCCGGAGTGAATTTCAGCTTTCAATTCAGCAGGGAACGTCTCTTGCTCTGGCAATGATTGATATTGACAACTACAAAACTTTTAACGATACCTATGGGCATATTGCAGGAGACGGTGTGCTGGTAACTGTAGCCAAAGCTATTACTGATCAGATTCGTCAAACCGATATTTTCTGCCGGTATGGTGGTGACGAATTTGCTCTGATACTCCCGGGCACGACTCTTTCGGCTGCACGTCACATCCTGGCAAGGGTCATGGAAAGTATCGCTACAATTGCCTATAAACCGAATGAAGCCAGTACTATCCGCATCACGGCTTCAATTGGCCTGGCTATCAATATGGATAAGGAAAAGTCTTTTGATCTCCAGAGTGAAATGCTGGAAGCAGCCGATAGAGCACTGTATGCCGCCAAGTATGCAGGTCGTAACCGGATTGTTGAATGGAATCCGGCGCTGACTTCACCCTTAAAAACCTGATCGCACCTACCCGGCCGATATTCATATAGTACGACATTCCATGTATAGTGCCTGCATTCGTCACTTAATCAAATTAAAATAATTCTCATGAATCTTATTATTCAAGGTACAGATATACAGAACAATGATTTACGGGCAATTGCCAAACTCGCACAAGCCAGTCAGATTGATCGCATCACCGGGGAAGCTTTCCGGATGATAAATGCTCAACTGCATCCGGATATTCCTGACTATTGTGAAGAGACCAACCTGGATCATGCTTTTGTTCCGGCAGGCAAAAAATTAAGCGATTTTGGTTTAATCTCTATGGATATGGATTCAACCCTGCTCGCCATCGAATCCATTGATGAAATTGCCGACATGCACAATGTCAAACCGCAGGTTTCCGCCATTACTCAGAGCACTATGCGCGGAGAAATCAGTTTTGCCGAAAGCCTTATCCGCCGTACCGCCCTGCTTGAAGGGCTGCCACAGGAAGCACTACAGAAGGTTTACGATGAGCGCGTGCGATTGAGCCTGGGGGCTGAAAAAATGCTGCAACGCATGCAATCCGCTGGTATTAAGACCATGGTAATCTCGGGCGGCTACACTTTCTTCACCGATCGGGTCAAAGATCGGCTCGGGCTGGATTATGCATTCGCCAATACTTTTGAAGTACAGGATGGGAAACTGACCGGACGAGTGTTGGGCAACATTATCGGTTCATCCGGCAAGGGAGAAATCTTGAAACGGATACGGGATGAGCTCGGCCTCAGGAAAGATCAGGTCATTGCTGTCGGCGATGGCGCCAATGATCTGAAAATGCTGGAAGAATCAGGAGTTGGCATTGCCTTTCATGCAAAACCTGTATTAAAGGAAAAAGCAACCTTTTCTCTTAATCACGTCGGTCTCGACGGTATCCTCAACCTGTTTGAGTAAATCAATCCCCTGCTTTATACCGTAAGGCAGGGGGACACCACTCCTGTTTCAATAGCCGGGTTCATAGATCAAAGCTTGCACATTTGCTTCCAGATCCTCAGGCAGATTTCCACCCGCCAGGCTATCCTGCCAAGCCACCTGACAAACTTTGATGGCAATGCCCTGTGAAATATCGCGTACCCGGGCAATATCCGGATAAATTGATCCACGCTCGATTTCCCCAGACAAAACACGATTTGCCAATTCTTCAGCAGCAACCAGAAACATACGTTCAACCACCAGACGCGCACGGCTGGCCATGACACCTAACCCGATTCCAGGATAGATATATACATTGTTTCCCTGCGCCGGGTAATGGGTTCGTTTATTAAATGTTACCGGCGCAAACGGGCTGCCGCTGGCAAAAATAACCCGTCCTTCACTCCACCGGTAAGCCTGTTCAGCAGTACATTCCGTATGCGAAGTTGGATTGGAAAGCGCAATAATCACGGGGCGTTCCTGGCAACGGGCCATCTCGCGAATAACTGCTTCATTGAACGCACCCGCTGTTCCTGTTGCGCCAATCAGCACATCCGGCTGGATAGCGGTAATCGCATCAACGAAACTCATTGCCTCACGTTCGCTCACAAACGGACAAATACGCGGTTTAATCAGCTCATGTGCAGCTGTCACCAAACCCCGTCTATCAACAAAACTAATTCTAGAGTGAGCCTCGGCCTCACCCAGTCCGGCCGCCTTGAATGCCGGCAGCAGCAATTCGGCCACACCGGTTGCAGCAGATCCAGTTCCCAGTAACATGATTTTCAGATCAGCAAACGATTTGTGTGTAATCCGGCAGGAAGCATAGATACCCGCCAGCGTCACTGCAGCTGTGCCTTGAATATCATCATTGAAACACCGAACTGATGCGGCATAGCGATCCAGCAAGGTAAATGCATTCCGACTGCTGAAATCCTCAAACTGGATCAACGCATCCGGATACCGATGCTGTACCGCTTCCACAAATTCATCCACCAGCGATAGATAATCCTGTCCGACCAGCCGGGGATAGGGATAACCCAGATAGAGCGGATCCTCTCGCAGTGCCTGATTACCGGTTCCAACATCCAGCATGACCGGCATACATCGATCGGGATAAATCCCGGCACAAGCTACATACAGAGATATTTTGCCGATTGGTATTCCCATACCATTTGCTCCCAAGTCACCCAGGCCAAGAATTCGCTCGCCATCTGTAACAACGATAATTTGCACATCGGTTTCTGGCCAGTTTTTGAGCCGGGATATAATTTCCCCGCGATCTTCCGGCGTAATGTAAAACCCTTGCGGCTTTCTGAAAATATGTGAAAGCTTTACACAAGCCTCGCCCACAGTGGGCGTATAGACCAATGGCATAATTTCACCAATATGATCGACCAGAGTGCGGTAAAACAGCTGTTGGTTGCGTTCGAGCAGATCATTCAGATAAATGTATTTTTCGATATTGCTGCTTTTGTTGCGCAGATTGGCCAGTACCCGTTGCTGCTGTTTTTTAATATCCGTCACGCCGTATGGCAGTAACCCTTGCAAGCCGTAATGTTCACGCTCCTCTCGGGTGAAAGCGGTGGATTTGTTCTGCACCGGATCGTTCAGTAATGTCTTGCCATATAATGATTTCATGATATTTTCCTGGTCAGGATGTGTTGGATATCACCATCCTCTTGATTACGTCCCAAAGCGGTCAGGCATTGATTTCAACTAGCGTGCCAACAGACACCCGTTCAAACAGATCTAATAGATCGTGATTATGCATCCGGATACAGCCGATCGATCCGGGTTTACCCATCTCCGCGCTGTCTGGACTGCCGTGAATATAAATGTAGCGCCGCATGGTATCGACCGAACCCAGGCGATTAAATCCCGGCTCACACCCTGAAAGCCAGAGAATGCGTGTCAGAATCCAATCCCGATTCGGGTGATTGGCCGCCAGCTCTGATGTATAGATTTCTCCAGTGGGACGACGCCGGACAAACACTGTATTAACAGGTACATTCTGTCCAATCTTGGCACGAATAATATGCTTTCCCAAAGGTGTGTGAAAACTGCCACGTTGCTGTCCAGTACCATTTTTTGCGGAAGAGATTGGGTAACACCTGACAATATGTCCTGTTACATCCTGTAGAGTCATTTGTTGCAACGAAATATCAACGATAATTTTCATGGTGTATCGCGCTCTTTTGTACTGCGCCGGATAATGAAAAACTGTTTCAGCAAGGTACTCGCTTCATCCGCCAGAACACCCTGACTAACCACCAAGTGATGATTAAGCCGGGTATCAGCAGGCAAATCAAGCAAACTGCCACACACACCGGTTTTTGGATCCTCCGCAGCATAAACCAGCCGTTTGATTCTGGCATGAAACATTGAACCGATACACATCACACAAGGCTCAAGTGTGACATACAGCGTACATTCTGGCAGCCGGTAATTTCCCAGTTTGTTGGCAGCATCACGCAAGGCCATGATTTCAGCATGTGCCGTCGGATCCATTAACGTAACAGGACAGTTATATCCGTAACCTGCAATCTGGCTATTTCTGACCACAACCGCACCGACTGGAACCTCCCCTGAGTCGCCCGCTACACGGGCAAGATCCAGCGCCTGACGCATGAAATACTCATCTTCTGCCTGAACCGGCACCCGGATAACCTGTACTTTCATCAGTTTTTTTATGCTAAATTGCTTTCCGGAGAAACTCGGATTGAATCATGACTTATACCAGACAGCCCAATAACACTACCATCCTCCAGGCAGGGGAAGAATTGCGCACCTTGCGTGATTTGTTGCGTTTTGCAGTAAGCTATTTCAACCGATCCGATCTTTTCCTGGGACACGGTCTGCCGACTGCTTATGATGAAGCAGCGCTTCTGATTATGCACGCACTGTATCTGAACGCTGATCAGCTGGATCTTTTTATGGATGCCATGCTTACATACAATGAGCGTGATCAGGTTCTCCGTATCATTGAACGACGTGCCAGGGAAAAAATACCGGTTGCCTATCTGACGCACGAAGCCTGGCTGGGTGATTTTAATTTCTATGTTGATGAACGTGTCATCATACCGCGTTCATTTATTGCTGAATTGCTACATGATCGCCTGTCTCCCTGGGTAATAGATCCACATGACATCAATTCAGCACTTGATTTATGCACTGGCTCCGGCTGTCTCGCCATTTTACTGGCACACGCCTTTGAGCAGGCACAAATCGATGCTGTGGATATTTCTTCCGATGCACTGGACGTGGCATCCATAAATATCAGAAATTATGATCTGATGAACCGGATCAACCTGATCCATGCGGATCTTTTCACCAGGCTGCAAGGTAAAAGATACGATCTAATCATCAGTAATCCTCCCTATGTCAATGCTGTATCCATGGCAATGCTCCCTGAAGAATATCGCCACGAACCCGCTATCGCCCTGGCAGGCGGACTTGATGGGCTGGATATTGTTCACCGAATTCTCAGAGAAGCAGCCGACCATCTGACCGAAAACGGCTTGCTGATCATGGAAATCGGCCACAATCAAGCCGAAATCGAGCAAGCATTTCCCCAGCTGTCCTGTACCTGGTTGGAAGCCAGTGCAGGAGATCAGTTTCTTCTAATGGTGAGACGATGCGACTTGTAAGCGTAGAAAGGAATTTGTCTGGAAGCGAGCTAACTGATCAGCGCCAGTAATCGTTCGACTTCTGTATCGACCAGCTCCAGCCACATACCGCGCTTAAGTCTGGGCGGGAGATTAACGGGGCCAAACCTGACACGCATCAGGCGGCTGACTGTTATCCCCAGCGCTTCGAACATTCGGCGAACCTCACGGTTTCTACCTTCTTTCAGTACGATGCGATACCAGTGATTCGTTCCCAGCCCACCTTCATCAAGCAACTGATCAAATTTTGCTGAACCATCTTCCAGTTCAATACCAGTAGTCAAATGAGTAATTTGTTCCGGGGACAGCTCCCCAACAATGCGAACTGCGTACTCCCGTTCCATCTGGTAACGCGGATGCATCAGGCGATTGGCCAAGGCGCCGTCGGTTGTAAAAATAAGCAATCCGCTGGTATTAAAATCCAGCCTGCCTATTGCTATCCATTTGGAAGACTGAATGTGCGGCAATTTATCGAATACCGATAGCCGCCCCTGTGGATCACGCGCACTGACAATTTCCCCCTCCGGCTTGTGGTAAATGATAATCCGTGGCAAAAGTGCAGGCATGCTAAGTCGGATAATTCTTCCATCAATCCGTATCTTATCCCCGAGCCCAGCTCGATCGCCGAGTTTTGCCGTCGTATTATTGATACTCACACGACCGGCTGCAATCATGGCTTCAATTTCCCGTCGGGAACCCAAGCCATTGCGTGCCAGCAACTTCTGTAACCTGTCAGTTTCGGCAGGAGGTGCAGCGCTGAGGTTCTTCGAGGCAGGAGGTGATCTGTGCGTGCGCCTGGGCTTTTGATTCTTTAGCCGATTAACCGACATGAATATAAGTCCTGTGTTGTAGTCGGTCTGTCAAAAACACGCAGCCAAACAATTTAGAAAGGAAATTTCATTCCTGCCGGCAATCCCAGGCCACTGGTTACACTCGCCATATGTTCCTGTGTTGCAGCTTCTACCCGACGTACGGCATCATTCATCGCAGCTGCCACCAGATCTTCGAGCATTTCCTTATCATCTCCGATCAGGCTGCTATCGATATTGATCCGCTTTACATCATGGCGACAAGTCATGATCACTTTAACCATACCTGCTCCTGCCTGGCCCTCAACCTCAATCGTTGCCAGCTTTTCTTGCATAGCCTTCATGTTTTCCTGCATTTGCTGGGCCTGCTTCATCAGATTGCCCAAATTGGCTTTCATCAATTTACAATCTCCGTTAATTAATTGGTTTAATGGAATAAATATTCAATTTTGCGTCAAATTGTTCGATCAGTTCCTGAACATAAGGATCCGATTTAATCGCCTCAACTGCCTGGGATTGCTTTGCGAGCTTATCGCGATCCTGTAATATAGCTGGAGTAACACCAGTAATACTCCCCAGCGAAAAAATCACTTCAACGGGTTTCCCAAAATGAGACTCCAGTTGAAATTTCAACTTGTCCTGATAGGATTTTTCCAGCAGATGTTTGTGCATTTCTGCCACACACAATTCTATTCTGTTTGCAGAGAAGTGTTTTGCTTCACTGTACTGTGCCAGCATCCGTGTCATCCCACTCAATTCCAATTGGTTTACCAGCGCAAGCCAGGCGTCATTCGGAGAATCGTTCTCTATTGATTTTTCCTGCTTCCTGGAATCTGCAGGCAGCTCAGATTTAATTTTCCGAGTGATATTGGCATTGGTACTTGCGTGCACCGGATGACTGGATTGTTGAGAATGAGGCATAAAGGCCAGCATCCGCATTAATGTCATGGTAAAACCACTGTACTCATCCGGAGCCTGACCAAGATCAGCACGCCCGTGCAATGCAATCTGATAAAACAGTTGAATATCCTCGGGCGTGAAACATTTTACCAAGGCGAGCAACCTGTCACTCTCCGGCTGTTCTTCATCAAGCATCTGTGGAACGGTCTGAACTATTGCCAACCGGTGTAGCAATGCTGCCAGATCCTGCAAGGCAGAATCAAATGATACACTCGCCGCTTCTAGCTGATCAGCAATAGCTAACAATGCCGCTCCATCCTGCTCCGCCAGTGCTTCCAGTAATGCGAACAAATGATCCTGATCCAGCGCTCCCAGCATCACACGAGTATTTTTTTCATCCACTGTGGCGTTACCGAGTGCAATGGCCTGATCTAGCAGGCTCAGAGCATCACGCAAACTTCCTTTCGCAGCTTTTGCCAGCAACTTCAAGGCAGTCGCATCCGCCACAATTCTCTCCATGGAGAGAATCTCGGACAGACGCGTCACGATCAGAGAAGGAGGTATCTGCTTCAAATTGAACTGCAGACAACGAGATAATACAGTAACAGGTATTTTTTGAGGATCGGTGGTGGCAAGAATGAATTTGACATGCTCTGGCGGTTCTTCCAAGGTTTTGAGCATTGCGTTAAATGCTGACTTGGAAAGCATATGCACTTCATCGATCAGATAGACTTTGTACCGTGCCGTAACTGGTGCATATTGTGCGTTATCCAGTAGCTCACGCATGGCATCCACTTGTGTATTGGATGCTGCATCCAGCTCAATCAGATCAACAAAATTTCCTTGATCAATTGCCAGGCAAGCCGCACACTTGCCGCAAGGTGTGGCAGTAACTCCCTGTTCACAATTCAGGGCCTTTGCCAAGATTCTGGCTACCGTTGTCTTGCCAACCCCGCGCGTACCCGTAAACAAGTATGCGTGGTGCAACCGGTTTTGCTCCATTGAGTTGACCAGTGCTCTTACAACGTGTTCTTGTCCAACCAGCCCCGTGAAGTCTTTGGGGCGCCATTTGCGGGCAAGTGCCTGAGAATCCGTCAAGGTTTTTTATCGAGAAGAGATTATTACAACCCGGATTTATTATGAAGCTGCAAAGAAACAGACTCTGCAATCTGTATAAAGACAGGTGGCGAGCCGAACCCCCGGCACTTGTAAAAAATAGCTGTGGCTGCTTCCTTCCGGATCTGACCAGATTCACTATCTTACAATGCGGGGAGGCCCGCCATGCGCTCATTCTACCTTAAGATAGCACCTGAATACAGTATGTTTCAGACTACATAATAAAAAAATAGAACAACGCCGTAACTGCAAAGCAAGCAACTGCCATCAGAAACCTTACAGAAATAAGAATACCGTGGCCGGATTATAAAATCTCCCTTAAGATCCACCGTAGCTTTTCCGGTTTAACTGAGTCTTATGATCCGCGTACCTGCCAGCTTATCATGCAGAAATTGCCGGTCACGATTAAATAAAGCCCACAGCAATCCAAATCCCAGAAAACTAATGCCTATTACAGCCATGAGGTAGCGCACCATCGCCTGTTGCATAGTAACTTTTCCACCATTCTCAGAAACAAGTCGTAACTTCCAGGTTTGCATGGCCAGCGTTTGGCCACCATGGGTCCAGAACCAGATGAAATAGATACCACCAATACACAATAGATAAAACTGAAACAAGGGCCTAAAGTATTCAGCTGATGTATCCCGAAAAACGAGGTGGAACAGGAAGGCCGCGATAAACCATACACCCAGCAGCAACAAAAATTCGTAAGCCAGCGCCAGTATACGACGCCCAAACCCCGGTATTGATCCTTCCATCAGCATATTCTCTTGTACCGGTTATTGATTCTTTCCCAAGGTTTCATCTACTAAAAAGAGGCGTATCACCATTAGAAAAAACACATATTTACCGTCAGGATAGCTTACGACAAACCCACAATGCAGCAGTGAATAACAGCACAGCACCAGCCTGGTGTGCTGTAGCAAACGTCAGGGGAACCGACAATAATAACGTCGTAATCCCAAGCCCTGCTTGAATGAGCAACATCAACAGCAGGAGATGACAAGCCAAGCGACCAGAATAAGACAATGATAACTGTTTTGCCTTGAACCAGAACCATGGTATAGAAAAAATAAGCAACCAGGCAATCAAGCGGTGGTCAAATTGTACTGTAGTGATGTTATCAAAAAAGTTTCGATACCAAGGTTCCAGCACAAACATAGCGGGAGGAATCAGAAAGCCGTCCATCAAGGGAAATGTGTTATACGCCCTCCCGGCATGAATACCCGCTACCAATCCTCCGGACAATACCATAACGAATATCAGTCCAGTCAGCATCCAGGCAAACTTTTTAAGTTTATGTACGGATACCGGGTCTGACAAATGAGTATTTAAGGGAGAAATCAATCCGGTAGCCACCCAGAACATAGCAGCATAAATAACAAAAGCGAGACCAAGGTGTGCAGTCAGCCGATACTGACTGACATAAACATTATCTGCCAGTCCACTCATAACCATATACCAGCCCATTAACCCTTGCAAAGCACCAAGCGCGAATATACCCAGCAGCTTTAAACCAAGTAAACGATCAATCCGTTTGCGCACCATGAAATAGACAAATGGTATGAAATAAACCAGACCAATCAGGCGACCAAGCAAACGATGAAAATATTCCCACCAGAATATTCCCTTGAATTCATCCAGCGTCATACCTTTATTAACTTGTTCGTATTGAGGTATCTGACGGTACTTCTCCAGCAATACTTCCCAATCTTCCTGGCCAATAGGTGGAATCGTTCCAACTATTGGCTTCCATTCAACGATCGATAGCCCGGAACCTGTCAGACGCGTTACTCCACCCACAACAATCATGGCAAACACCAACGCACAGCAAATCAGCAACCAGATAGCAATAGGCATATGATTTTGAGTATATTTATCAGAAATTGCCGAAGGAACGGAGTTAGATGAATTTGTTTGCATAAATATTAATCAGGAATGGCGCATACGCAACAAGCGCTGCTTATCACGTTCCCATTCTTTACGTTTCTCACTTTCACGTTTATCGTATTGCTTTTTTCCCTTGGCAAGGCCAATTTCCAGTTTGATTTTACCTGCTTTATAATGCATATCTAAGGGAACCAGAGTATAGCCCGCACGCTCTACTTTGCCGATGAGTTCTTTGATCTGGAAAGCATGCAACAACAGTTTGCGTGTTTTTACGGGGTCAGGATTAACATGTGTCGATGCTGTCGGCAGCGGACTAATATGACATCCTATAAGAAATAACTCACCCCTGCGGATAACTATGTAAGCTTCTTTTAACTGAACCCGACCGGCACGAATTGCCTTAACCTCCCATCCTTCCAGCACAATGCCGGCTTCATATTTTTCTTCAATGAAATAATCGTGGAAAGCCTTTTTGTTTTGTGCAATGCTCATTCAAAACAGCTGGAAGAAAATATATGCATATAAAAATATTTGATTAGCGCATTAGTGTATCAGTTTTCTGTATCTTTACACCCAGACTATGAGAATACAACATTATGACTGAAATAGAAAAAACTGTATTGGTGGGGTATTCATCTGCCCAAATGTTTCATTTAGTAGATACCGTGGAGAACTATCCCGACTTTCTACCCTGGTGCTCGGGGGCATCAATGAAACTCATGGAGGACAACGAAACAGCACACGCAACAATAAATATCGACTACCATCTTGTAAAACATAGCTTTACTACGAAAAACAAACGCCACCCACCCGACTTGATAGAAATGGAACTGCTTGAAGGGCCTTTTGAAAAGCTTAATGGCTACTGGCGCTTCATTCCTTTAACAGATACTGCTTGTAAAATTGAATTTAAATTACATTACACATTTTCTCACAAACTTTTAGAAAAGCTGATCGGTCCAGTATTTTACATAATAGCCAATAGTTTTGTAGAAGCTTTCGTGGAACGAGCGGAAGAGATTTATGGACCCAGTATTTAGGAAGGATTTTATTATCATAGAGATAGTCGCTGCACTGACCGAACGACATTTTATCAAACGACTTCAAGTTCCAAAAGGAACTTTAATTAATCAAGCAATTAAACTTGCAGAAATGAAAGAGTTCTATCCTGAGATCGATTGCTCAACTCTTAAAATAGGGATTTATGGAAAAGTGGCCTGCTCAGAAACTGTGCTCCAGCAAAACGATCGCATTGAAATTTACAGACCTTTAATCTCAGATCCCAAAGAAAAACGCAAGCTGAAAATCAAGTCAGAATATAATAAAATAAGGAGATCATGATCCCAATAGCTTTTTATGCTAATTTCAATCAGTTAAAAATCAACTAACAGAATCATGGTGCCGCAGAGAGGAGTCGAACCTCCGACTTGCTGATTACGAATCAGCTACTCTACCAACTGAGTTACTGCGGCTTCGTGAAATAATAAAATTGTCAGGCTAATGCGAAATATATTTAGAAGGGACAAATTAAAATCACTCCAATCAATTATTTACCTGGAAATATTGAAATGGAGTGATGTAGCTAAATAGTTATGTTTTAAATATGAAAAAATAGATAAAATCTACAGCTTCAAAAACAGAACTATTAAATCAACGATTAATTACTCAGCAATATTCACAATATCATTATTAGCTTCAGATCTATCCAATAGCTCCACGATAGCCATTGGAGCATTATCTCCCTTCCTGAACCCACATTTAAGAATTCTTAAATAACCTCCGTTTCGATTCTGATATCGCGGTCCCAATTCAGAAAAGATTTTAACAACATTTTCTCTATTTCTTAATCTATCAAATGCCAATCGTTTGCTAGCTAAGGTTGGATTTTTACCTAAAGTAATTACCGGTTCTACTACACGACGAAGCTCTTTAGCTTTAGGGAGTGTGGTTTTTATAATTTCATGTTCAAGCAAAGAATTAGTTAAGTTCCTGAACATAGCCAAACGATGACTAGAGGTTCGGTTTAATTTTCGCAATCCATTACGATGACGCATGTCCCGGTTCCTTTACATAATTTTCTAAGTTAGCTGGCGGCCAATTCTCTAATTTCATACCTAGCGATAAATCACGTGAAGCTAGCACTTCTTTAATTTCGTTTAATGATTTTCTACCTAAATTAGGTGTACGAAGAAGCTCAGCTTCTGTTCGTTGTATTAAGTCTCCAATATAAAATATATTCTCAACTTTCAAACAATTCGCGGAGCGGACGGTAAGCTCTAAATCATCAACTGGCCGCAACAAAATAGGATCAATTGCAGGAGCTCTCGGTTGCTCAGTAGGCAATAGAGTACTCTCTAGATCTGCAAAAAAAGAAAACTGTTCAACCAATACCCTTGCTGCATAACGAATAGCTTCTTCCGGATCAACAGAACCATTTGTTTCAATATCAATAATCAGCTTATCAAGATCTGTTCTTTGCTCCACACGTGCATTTTCTATCGTGTAACTGACACGTCTAACCGGGCTAAATGAAGCATCCAGCAGTATATCACCGATAGAAGATAAACTTTTATCTTCTCGACTGCGATTAACAGAAGGTAAATATCCTCTTCCTTTTTCTACAGTTATTTGCGCCTCAATACGGCCACCGCTAGTAATATGAGCAATCACATGTTCTGGGTTGACTATCTCAACATCGTGAGAAGATTCAATATCTCCAGCCGTGACAATACCCTCCGTATCTTTCTTTAAAGAAAGAACAGTAGAGTTCTTGCTATGAAGTTTTAGTACAACTCCCTTCAAGTTCAATATCAGATCAACGATATCTTCCTGTAAGCCATCTATCGTTGAATATTCATGAACCACTCCGCTAATACTAATTTTAGTAGGAGCACAACCAGGAATGGAAGATAATAAAACGCGACGTAATGCATTACCTAAAGTGTAACCAAAGCCTCGTTCAAAAGGCTCCATTACAACTTTAGCGCGTAAAGGCGAGAGATTATGTACCTCTATAATCCTAGGTGTAAGAAAACTATTCGATGACATATAGGTGCCAATATAAAAAATGCCGATTACTTTGAATAAAGCTCAACTACAAGAGATTCATTAATAGTTGAAGATAAATCACTGCGATCAGGTTTATTCTTATAAAGGCCTTTAAGGTTATCAAAATCAACCTCCAGCCAGGATGGAATGCTACGACGCTTGGCTAATTCAATTGAAGATTTGATCCTCAAATAACTCTTTGCATGCTCAGCCACCTCTATTTGATCGCCTGGCCCTATTAATTGTGAAGGTATATTAGCTTTTTTACCATTTAAAAGAATGCAATCGTGTCTAATTATTTGTCGTGCTTCAGCTCTTGATGCCCCAAATCCCATATTATATGCAACATTATCCAAACGGCTTTCTAAAAGCTTAAGTAAATTCTCACCTGTAATACCCTTTTGTCTATCGGCTCGTTTATATACATTACGAAACTGATTCTCCAACAAGCCATAGATTCTTCTAATTTTTTGCTTTTCTCTTAGCTGCACAGCATAATCGGATAGTCTTGTTTTTCTCTGTCCATGTTGTCCAGGTGGATAATTTCTACGCTCTATTGGACATTTATCACTAAAACACTTGTCACCTTTCAGGAATAATTTTTCTCCCTCCCGACGACATTGACGACACTTTGGGTTTATATTTCTGGCCACAGATTTTCTCCTTCTTAGATACGACGCTTCTTGGGCGGCCTACACCCATTATGAGGCACAGGTGTCACATCAGTAATACTTGTAATTTTAAAACCTGTAGCATTAAGCGCTCTTACAGCCGAATCACGACCAGGTCCGGGTCCTTTAACTCTAATCTCTAAATTTTTAACGCCATACTCCAACGCAGCTCTGCCCGCATGTTCTGCAGCAACCTGTGCCGCAAAAGGAGTACTTTTACGCGATCCTTTGAATCCGACTCCTCCCGATGTAGCCCAAGACAAAGCATTTCCTTGTCGATCAGATATCGTCACAATTGTATTGTTAAAAGATGCATGTATATGTGCAACTCCTTCAATAATATTTTTCTTAATTTTCTTACGGCTTTTTAATGGAGGTTTTATCATTAATTTCTGATCTACTTTAAAATTAAATTGGCGAAAAAATTATCTAGCACGTATAGCTTTACGTGGACCTTTTCTTGTCCTCGCATTAGTTTTCGTTCGTTGGCCCCTTACTGGCAAACCCCTACGATGTCGCAATCCACGATAACTACCAAGATCAATCAACCTTTTAATATTCATAGAGACTTCTCTGCGCAAATCCCCCTCAACCAGCAGCTTCGCAATAGAATTTCTCAATTCTTCTAACTTACCATCCGTTAACTCTTTAAGTTTAATAAACGGTGGAATATCCAAATCCGTACAAATTTTACGTGCTGTCGAATTTCCTATACCATAAATCGCCGTCAAAGCTATGTTAACGTGCTTATTGCTAGGTAAGTTGACGCCTGCTATACGAGCCATTTTTTACCCTATATATTAAAAACGATAATTAACCTTGGCGTTGTTTATGCCTGGCATCGACACAAATAACACGAATAACCCCATAACGTTTAATTATTTTACAATTTCTACATATCTTTTTAATTGATGCTCTAACTTTCATAATAAACTCACGATAATATTTATGTAATGTAATAATTACAGTAACTACTTGGTGCGAAAAGTTATCCGTGCCCTAGTTAAATCGTAGGGTGTTAGATCAACTGTAACCTTGTCACCAGGTAAAATACGAATATAATTCATTCTCATCTTTCCAGAAATGTGGCCTAGTACAATATGGCCATTCTCTAATTTTATTCTGAACGTTGCATTTGGAAGCGTTTCAATAACCTCTCCTTGCATTTGTATAGTTTCTTCTTTTGCCATCACAACCCAACTATCGTAAAAAGTTACCACTGGTTTTAAAGTTAGCTTTCTTCAACAGACTCTCATATTGACCTGACATCACATGAGATTGAACTTGAGCCATAAAATCCATGGTAACCACGACAATTATTAGCAGCGAAGTTCCTCCAAAATAAAATGGAACATTCCATTTCAAAATCATAAACTCAGGTAACAGGCAAACTAGCGTGACATAAATTGAACCAATTAATGTTAACCTCAACATAATACGCTCTATATATTTCGTAGTTTGGTCACCTGGACGTATTCCAGGTATAAAAGCCCCACTTTTTTTCAGATTATCTGCCGTTTCCTTTGGATTAAATACGAGTGCAGTATAGAAAAAACAAAAAAATATGATCAATGCAGCATATAAAGCGACATAAATAGGCTGCCCAGGTGCCAACGTATTACTAAAGTCTTTTAACCAATTTAGAGACAGACTGTCAGAAAACCAACCAGCTAAAGTTGCGGGAAATAAAATAATACTGGAAGCAAATATTGGAGGTATAACTCCAGACATATTTAACTTTAGAGGCAAATGAGATGATTGGCCACCCATCATCTGCTTACCTACCTGCCTTTTTGCGTAGTTTACCAATATTTTCCGTTGGCCACGCTCTATAAAGACAACCAGCGCTGTAATAGCTATAGCTGCAATAAAAATAAATAAGGCAGTAAAAAAATGCATTGCGCCCGTATTTACCAGCTCAAGAGTCCCCCCAACAGCACTTGGAAATCCAGCTGCTATTCCAGCAAAAATTATCAAAGAAATTCCGTTCCCAATTCCGCGCTCTGTGATTTGCTCTCCAAGCCACATGAGGAATATGGATCCAGTTACAAGCGTAATGATTGTTGTAAATATAAAATGCATTCCTGGCTCCACCACTAAGCCAGGCTGTGATTGCAAGGCAAAGGAAATTCCATAGCTTTGTAATGTAGAAAGTAGCAGTGTACCGTAACGAGTGTATTGCGTTATCTTTTTCCTGCCTGACTCACCTTCCTTTTTCAAAGATTCCAAATATGGAACAGCTACTGTTCCAAGTTGCATAATAATAGATGCCGATATATAGGGCATAATTCCAAGTGCAAATATGGAAAATCTTGAAAGAGCCCCTCCCGAAAACATATTAAACATTCCCAGTATTCCACCTTCCTGGGAGTTAAAAAGATCTTTTAATACAACCGAATCAATTCCAGGAACGGGAACATGTGTACCAATGCGATACACAATCAAAGCAAGCAGCAAAAACCACAATCGCTTTTTTAAATCATAGAATCTATCAGACAAAGCAGCTTTTGATTTAGATACCATTTACATCTTCTATAGTTAACTCAACCTGACCACCCGCGTGCTCTACTATATCTTTGACACCTCGAGTTACTCTTAAATCTTTTAGCCTTATGGCTCGTGTACAAGCCTGAGCATCTGCAATAATTTTTACAGGGTAATTAATAGACTTTATAAGGTTGAATTCATGCAATACAGATGTATCAAACTCATTCCGATCAATTAACAACAAACTAGATAGTTTAATCTCTTGTATTTGTTTTTTCCCATAGACCACAAAACCTCTCTTAGGCAATCTGCGTTGCAATGGCATCTGCCCCCCTTCAAAGCCAATCTTATGAAAACCGCCTGCACGCGATTTCTGTCCCTTGTGCCCTCTGCCGCATGTTTTACCTAGCCCGGAACCAATCCCACGCCCCACTCTTCTTCTGGGTTTTGTAGAACCCATACCAGGCTTTATAGTATTAAGTCTCACCTTTATTCCTCTACTTTCAATAGATATGCTGTTTTATTAATCATACCTCTAGTCGAAGGTAAATCCGGCAAAAAAACCGTACGGTTAATCTTCCTTAATCCCATACCTTGTATTATCAATCTATGTCTCTTTTTTGCACCAATTAAACTTTTTACCAAGGTTATTTTTATAGATTTTAATTTTTCCATTTAAATCAGGCCCCAGTAATTTCGTCTATGCTTTTACCTCTTTTAGCAGCAATCATTGCAGGTGTTTGGATTTTATCTAAGCCATTCAGAGTGGCTCGCACTATATTATACGGATTTGTAGAACCCAAACACTTAGCTAAAATATTATGTACACCCATCACTTCAAAAATAGCACGCATAGGACCACCAGCGATAATTCCCGTCCCTTCTGAAGCTGGCTGCATATACACCCTGGCTGCACCATGTCGACCAATTATGGGATGATGAAGCGTACCATTTATCAAGTTAATCTTAATCATTCCACGACGAGCCTCATCCATAGCCTTCTGCACAGCTAAAGGAACCTCCCTAGATTTCCCCTTACCCATGCCGATACCACCTTTCCCATCACCAACCACTGTTAAAGCAGCAAAACCAAGAATTCTACCACCTTTTACAACTTTGGTAACACGATTGACAGAAATCATTTTTTCTTTCAATCCATCAGCCTTTATTTCGTCTTGAGTTTTTGTACCTGTAGATCTCGTTGTTTTAGCCACCGCAATTACCTTTATTTTAAAACTTCATCCCTGCTGATCTAGCTGCATCAGCAAGAGCCTTTATTCGGCCATGATACTTAAATCCAGATCTATCAAAAGCTATTTCACTAATCTGTGAATCAAGAGATTTCTTAGCCACTAATTGACCAATATACCTAGCAGCTTCCACCGTCCCACCGTTTGGATATTGTTTTTTTACCTCCGCCTCAACTGTCGAAGCACTAACAACTACATTATTTGATGAAGGATCCAAAATCTGCGCATAAATGTGATTATTACTCTTATGAACCAACAGCCTAAAACGCTTTGAATTGCTAATTTTAATTCTAGTTGCTTTAGCACGCCTTAAGCGAGCCTGTTTGATCGTATTTAGCAACATTATCTTATCCTTATATTACTTTTTCTTAGTTTCTTTAATTATAACTTTCTCATCAAAATATCGAATTCCCTTTCCCTTATATGGTTCAGGACGCCGATAAGATCTAACATCCGCAGCAACCTGACCAACTTTTTGTTTGTCGATACCTTTGATTAGGATTTCAGTTGGATTTGGCGTTTCTACCTTAATATCTTCTGGAACGGAATAAGATATAGGATGAGAGAAGCCGAGATTCAAATTTAAAATATTGCCAGAAACTTGTGCCTTATACCCAACTCCTACAATGAGAAGTTTTTTCTCAAATCCATTTGTCACACCTCTAATCATATTTGATATCAAAGCATTAATCGTTCCCACTATAGATCTTGCTTGTTTTGAAGAGTTTAAGGCTTGAATAGTTAAATAATTTGAGCTCATTTCAATTTTAGTATTATGCACATCAATTAATTGAAATAAACTTCCCAAAGGTCCTTTTATAGCTATACCCAATTCTGTCAACTGGACTTCCACTAATTTTGGTATCTCGATTGGTTTTGTTGTTGTGTAGAAAGACATTATTAAATTACCTCACGCAACTATGCACAATAACTCACCACCAACTCCTCCAGCTCTTGCCGAACGTTCGGTCATAACACCCTTAGAGGTTGATACAATAGCTATACCCAAACCATGCATCACCTTCGGCAGATTATTTCGTGATGAATACCTTCTTAATCCTGGTTTACTTATCCTGGTAAGTGAACTAATAACTGGTCCGCCGTTAAAATATTTCAAACATATATCTACAGATAACTTT
The DNA here is from genome assembly GCF_003201195.1 of Nitrosomonas eutropha. Taxonomy (GTDB): domain Bacteria; phylum Pseudomonadota; class Gammaproteobacteria; order Burkholderiales; family Nitrosomonadaceae; genus Nitrosomonas; species Nitrosomonas eutropha. The sequence goes on from NZ_QICQ01000016.1 coordinate 48,997, forward strand.
CCATCACTGACTATCTCTTGATAGCTCTCAATATACCCTTCATCTTTTAATATTTTTAGAATTGCTTTTTTTAACTTTGATGAAGGGATCTTTACTTCTTTTTTTTCTGCAGCCTGCGCATTTCTTATGCGCGTAAGCATATCAGCTATTGGATCAGTCATGCACATATATACACCAATTTATATTTTGTTCCAGAAATAACTTTTTTATCACAATTTTCTTCAAAGTCAAAGCTTAACTTTACCAACTTGCTTTAATAACACCTGGAATTTCACCACGCATCGCTATTTCACGCAGTTTAATTCTTCCCAAACCAAATTTTTTATATACTCCTCTTGGCCTTCCAGTCAAGATACACCTCTGACGCAGTCTAACGGGACTAGAGTTTCTAGGGAGTCCTTGAAGTAAATTGCGCGCTGTTGACTTTTGTTCAATATCTGATTTGGTATCTTTTAAGACAGCAATTAATTCTGAACGACGTGTCGCATATTTATTTACTATTTCCATCCTCTTTATATTGCGATTTACTATTGACTTCTTAGCCACATTATTCCTTTAATTTTTAAATGGAAATTTAAAAGCAGAAAGCAAAGCCTTAGCTTCTATATCAGTTTTGGCCGTTGTGGTCATCGTTATATTCAAACCACGCAATTTATCAATTTTATCGTAATCTATTTCAGGAAATATAATCTGCTCTTTAATTCCCATATTAAAATTACCATGGCCATCAAAACCTTTTCCTCCTATTCCTCTAAAATCACGTATACGAGGGATAGCAATACTTACGAGACGATCCAAAAATTCGTACATCTTTATTCCACGCAAAGTTACCATGCAACCAACCGGATAACCTTGCCTTATTTTAAAAGTTGCAATAGATTTCTTCGCTTTCGTAATTATGGGTTTTTGTGCCGAGATCTTTTCCAGATCACTGACGGCATTTTCCATTATTTTTTTATCAACAGCAGCCTCACCAACACCCATATTTAGAGTTATCTTTGTTATTTTAGGAACCTGCATTACAGTTTTATAATTAAACTGCTGTATTAGTTCCTTTATAACTATATTTTTATAATGATCAAATAATCGAGCCATTTTATTCTTCTATCCTTACAAATCTATTAGAGTGCCATCAGATTTAAAGTAGCGTACTTTATTACCTGATTCATTAAACCTAAAACCGACTCTATCCGCCTTATTTTTGTCAGAATTAAAAATTGCAATATTAGAAACATGAATTGGTTTTTCTATTTCAACAATCCCACCAACAATATTTTTACTTGGATTAGGCTTAACATGCGATTTAACTCTATTTACATCTCTAACTATTACTTTTTCTACACTTTCAAACTTAATTACCGTTGATTGCTTACCCTTATCTTTACCTGATAATATAATTACGTTGTCACCCTTCCTGATTTTTTTCATGGCCATAAGCTCTTTACTTTAAATTACTTCGGGAGCTAGAGACACTATTTTCATGAACTTTGCCGTACGAAGCTCACGTGTCACCGGACCAAAAATTCTAGTACCTATAGGCTCTAATTTATTATTCAAAATTACCGCGGCATTCGTATCGAACTTCACCAAAGAGCCATCAGATCTGCGGATTCCCTTTGCTGTTCGTACAATAACCGCGTTATAAACCTCTCCTTTTTTGATACGACCACGAGGTGCGGCATCTTTTACAGCAACTTTAATAACATCTCCGATTCCAGCAAATCTTCGCTTTGATCCTCCGAGAACCTTGATACACATTACAGTGCGAGCCCCCGTATTATCAGCTACTTTTAGTAAAGACTGCATCTGAATCATATTTATACTTCCTGTTAAGATTGATTCTAAATTTTGTACGGTAGGATATAAATAACACTTTTCAATCGAGGGTTATATTCAATTAATCTTTACTACCTTGATTACTCGCCAAGATTTGGTTTTTGATATAGGGCGTGCTTCACTTATAGCTACCACATCGCCCACTTTATATTGATTATGCTCATCGTGAGCATGATATTTTTTTGAACGAGTGATAATTTTTCCATAAAGAGGGTGTTTTACTTTTCTGTCAATTCTTACAGTTACTGTTTTATCTCTCTTATCACTTATAATTTGTCCAATCAGATATTTACTTTGATTGTCTAAATTCATCGCCATCCTCTTTTTCTCGAATAATGGTTTTAATACGCGCTATATCTCTACGCACTTTTTTAACTTGAGACGTATCTGTAAGCTGTTGCGTCTTCAACTGGAACCTCAAACCAAATTGGATTCTTCTTAACGATAAAAGCTCTTTTTCCAAATCTGGCAATCCTTTTCCCTTTAATTCTATTACTTTCATTAAGAAATCAACTCCCTAAATGCCTTATCACAAATACCGTCTGCATTGGTAGCTTTGCAGCAGCCAATCTAAAAGCCTCACGTGCAAGCAGTTCATCAACTCCATCCATTTCATAAAGCACTTTTCCTGGCTGAATCTCTGCAACATAGTACTCTGGATTCCCCTTACCCTTTCCCATTCTAACTTCAGCAGGTTTTCGCGAAACAGGCTTATCTGGAAAAATTCTTATCCAAATACGTCCACCACGCTTGATATGTCTCGTCATTGCACGTCGAGCCGCTTCAATTTGTCTTGAGGTTAATCTTCCACGGCCTATAGCTTTAAGCCCAAACTCCCCAAAACTAACCTTTGCGCCTCTGGTTGCCATACCAGTATTGCGACCTTTATGCTGCTTACGAAACTTGGTTCTGGCTGGTTGTAACATTACTAAATCCCTTGCTTTCGAGCTACTTTAAAATATAGTCACAAACTTAATCTGAGCTGACTCTCAGAGACATTAAGCTTTTGCTTAGTTTTGACGATCCCTCACACTAAGCTGTTCCCCTTTAAAAACCCAAACTTTAACGCCAATCACACCATAAGTTGTTTTAGCTTCTGAAGTTCCGTAATCAACTTCGGCTCTTAATGTATGAAGAGGCACTCTTCCCTCTCGATACCATTCAGTTCGTGCTATTTCTATACCATTCAACCTTCCAGAACTCATTATCTTAATCCCCTGAGCTCCTAATCTCATAGCGTTTTGTATCGCCCTTTTCATAGCTCTTCTAAACATTATTCTTTTTTCAAGCTGTTGAGTAATACTAGCCGCAATAAGTTGCGCATCAATCTCAGGCTTACGTATTTCCTCTATATTGATGTGCACAGGAACATTCATAAGTTTCTCAACATTTTTACGAAGAATCTCAATATCTTCGCCTTTTTTACCAATTACAACACCTGGTCTTGACGTATGTATTGTGATTTTTGCATTTCTTGATGGTCTTTCAATAATGATACTTCCTACAGAAGCATGCGCTAACCTTTTTTGAAGATACTGCCGCACATTAATATCTTCATTTAAAAAAACTGAAAATTTCTTTGTGTTTGCATACCAACGAGAAGACCAGTTTTTTAGAACTGAAAGTCTAAATCCTGTCGGATTAATTTTTTGACCCATGAATTATTTACCTTTTTTCATGTTTACTTAATAAATTTCTATCTATTGCAGACGGTCAAGAAAATATTACATGTTGGTTTTGATATACGATTTCCTCTCCCTTTTGCGCGCGGACTAACACGTTTTAGTGAAGATCCTTGCCCTATAAAAACTCGAGCTACTTTTAATTCGTCAATATCAGCACCTTCATTATGCTCCGCATTTGCTACTGCTGACTCAAGTAACTTTAAAATAATTACCGCCCCCTTCTTGGGACTGAATGTCAAGAGCTTAATAGCCTGATCAACCTGCAATCCTCGAATTTGATTTACCACTAACCGCCCTTTTTGAGCGGATAATCTAACGCTACGTAAAACTACAGATGTTTCCATATATAATCCTATCGCTTAGAACCTGCTGCCTTCTTATCACCAGCATGGCCTTTAAACGTTCTAGTATGAGAAAACTCACCAAGTTTATGACCAACCATGTTTTCTGTTATAAAAATGGGAATATGCTGCCTTCCATTGTGGACAGAAATAGTTAATCCAATAAAATCCGGGAGAATGGTTGATCTCCGTGACCAAGTTTTTATAGGCCTTTTATCATTATTTTTACGAACAACTATGACTTTATTGATGAGATGTAAATCAACAAAAGGACCTTTTGAAATAGATCGGCTCATACTTTTAACCTTTCTTAGAATATCTGCTTCGAACAATCATATTGACTGTCCTCTTGTTTCTTCTTGTCCGAGATCCTTTTGAAGGCGTGCCCCAAGGACTTACAGGGTGCCTTCCAGCGGCAGTTTTACCTTCTCCACCACCATGAGGATGATCAACAGGATTCATCGCCACACCTCGAACTGTTGGACGAATTCCTCTCCATCTTACAGCCCCAGCCTTACCTATTGATTGCAAATTATGCTCGGAATTACCAACCTCTCCAATTGTTGCTCTACAATTTATATGTATCTTCCTAATCTCACCCGATCTCAATCTAATCTGAGAATAGTCACCTTCGCGCGCCATAAGCTGAGCAGAGGATCCAGCAGAACGTGCTAATTGCGCTCCCTTACCAGGCTTTAGCTCGATACAATGAATCACACTTCCAACCGGAATGTTACGGATAGGCAATGCATTACCAGTTTTAACTGGAGAACCTGATCCATTGACCACGTACGAACCCACCTCTATATCCTTTGCTGCAATAATATATTTCCTTTCTCCATCCGCATAGCAAAGTAATGCTAAATATGCACTTCTGTTAGGATCATACTCAATGCGCTCAACCTTTGCAGGAATATCATCTTTATTTCTGCAAAAATCGACAATCCGATAATGATGTTTATGTCCCCCACCAATATGTCGTACTGTTATCTTTCCAGAATTATTCCTGCCTGAATTTTTTTTCTTTTTCTCAGTTAATGCAGAATATGAATTTCCCTTATATAAAAAACTGTTTACAGATCTAACTACTGCTCTTTGACCTGGAGAGGTAGGTTTTGATTTTTTAAGTGTCATTATTTATCCTCAAACAACCTTACATCAGTAAAATCTATCTCGCGGTCATCTTTTAGACTAACAAATGCTTTTTTCCAATCTGATTTTTGCCCTATATATCGGCCAAATCTTTTTTTCTTTCCCTTTACATTTATTATTTGCACGCTCTTTACTTTAATATTCTGTGATTTCCAAATCTGCTCAATAGCTGATTTAATTTCAGCTTTATTAGCATCGCGTGAAACATAAAATATGATTTGCCTAACTTTCTCAGCTAAAAAAGTTGCCTTCTCGGAAATTTGTGGAGCTTTTATTACTTCCAGTGCTCTTTCACTGCCTATATTGATAATTTTCATTGCAATACGCTTTCAATTTTATTTACTGCTTCGCGAGTAATAACAACGTTATCATAAGACAGTAAGCTTACAGGGTCTATTAAGTCAATCTCGACTACTTTTATATTCGGTACATTTCTGGAAGCCAGATACAAATTCTCATCTACTTCATCAGTAATAATCATTACATTTTCAAGTTGATAATTTTTTAATTTCTGCAAAAAAAATTTTGTTTTTGTAGTCTCGACCCGAAATTCACTTATCGCTACTAATTTACTATTTCTTAATAGTTGGGAAAATATCGTACACATCCCCGCACGATACATTTTGCGATTTACTTTTTTGGTAAAGTTTTCTGTTGGCTTATTGGGAAATATTTTCCCACCTCCCCTCCACAATGGATTCGATGCCGCACCAACTCTTGCTCTTCCGGTTCCTTTCTGTCTCCATTGTTTGCGCGTAGAACCGGCAACTTCAGATCGCCCCTTTTGGGCTCGAGTACCGCTTCTGGCATTCGCCAAATACGATGTCACTATTTGATGAACCAATGCTTCGTTATATACCCTGTCAAAAACAGAATCTGATACTTCAATATTAACAACTTGTCCATTTTCGCTTCTACAAGGAATTTTAACCATTTGCTTATACTTATCAGTTATTGTTTATTTGCGTGTTTCACACTTGGGCGTATAAAAACTCCGTTGCCTTTTGAACCCGGAACCGATCCCTTCAAAAAAATCAGACCACGAACAGTATCAACACGTACAACTTCAATATTCTGGATTGTGCTATTTACACCCCCCAACCGACCTGTCATTTTCTTCCCGGGGAAAACCCGACCTGGATCTTGCGCCATACCAATCGAACCCGGAACATTATGTGATCTTGAATTACCATGACTGGCTCTACTCGAAGAAAAATTATGACGCTTTATAGTACCGGCATACCCCTTACCTATAGACACCCCACTTACATCTACTTTTGACCCTGTCAGGAAAATTTCGACGTTTATTTCAGAACCTAATTTTAGGTCGCTATTGATAGCTTGCTGCTCTATTCTAAATTCTTTTATTACTTTTCCTGCCTCTACACCAGCCCGTGCAAAATGACCAGATAGTGCCTTTGTTATTCTATTTTTCCGTCGATATCCTTGCGTCAACTGAATTGCTGAATAGCCATCCCTTTCAGCTGTTTTAATCTGCACCACACGATTTTTCGAAACATCAAGAACGGTGACAGGCACGCTACTTCCAGACTCGGTAAAGATTCTAGTCATTCCTACTTTTTTACCGATAAGCCCTAATTTCATTTGCTTCCCCTACTTTGAGTTTTTGCCTTCTATAGCTAATAAAATAAACTACAGCTTGATTTCAACATCAACACCAGCAGGCAAATCAAGCTTCATCAGTGCATCTACTGTTTTATCTGTAGGATCAATAATATCCATTAGCCTCAAATGCGTTCTAATCTCAAACTGATCGCGCGAAGTTTTATTTACGTGCGGTGATCGCAGTACATCAAATCGTTCAATACGCGTCGGCAGTGGCACTGGCCCCTTAACCACAGCTCCTGTCCGCTTTGCTGTTTCTACTATTTCAACAGCTGACTTATCTATTAGGCGATAGTCGAAAGCTTTTAAACGTATACGTATTTTTTGATTTTGCATAAAGCACTCTAAGTTGTATATTTTACGGAGCTTGTTTTATATGAGACTACCAATCCTTAGCAGTATCGATGTATCTAAACTTATTCAATTACTTTGGCGACCACACCAGCGCCGACGGTACGTCCACCTTCACGAATAGCAAAACGTAATCCCTCGCTCATTGCTATTGGTGCAATCAAATTGACATTAACCGATATATTATCACCTGGCATCACCATTTCGACGCCTGCCGGCAGTTCAATGGAGCCTGTTACATCAGTTGTTCTGAAATAAAACTGTGGGCGATA
>NZ_QICQ01000017.1 GCF_003201195.1 Nitrosomonas eutropha
CAGTATGAGTGGACAGTGCGCCACTTGGGAAAGTCATTAGGCAGGGCTCGCCACTGGCAGCCGCTCTTGAGCAAATACAGCACCGCACAAAAAACATCGTACAGATCTATTCGTCGAGGGCTGGTCTTCCTGCGCGCGCTCTCCAGCAAAGGCTTGATAAGCTCGAATTGTTCACGACTGATGTCGCTCGGGTAACTTCTTCTCATCTTCCGAGTTTCTCATACTCCCCTAGACTTTGAACAGGTTCTTAGAGAACCTGCTGCTGCAACCCCTGTTTGCAACGACGCAGCCGCCAGCAAAGCTCCCTTACGGCCTGTCACCTCAGTCATAGTGACTGCTGCGGTTGCATGAGGTAATTCCTGCTGGGTATCTACCGCAATGTGGCGTTGAATCCCCGAAACTCTCTTACCCGCGTCATAACCCTTTCAACCGTGCTGTGTCGGTATTTTTGACACTTTGCGCGTCCACAATCAAGAACATGTTGCTAGCGGTGCGACCCAGTTTCTCTCCAGCGACGCCAACCTGATTTTTTAAAGCCTGCTCTAGCAGAGCTGCCACCTTCGCGTAATTCGCTCCAGATGGAAAAGTACGGGTGTACTTGCGCCATTTGGGAAACTTTTCGAGCAGCATGCGCCATTGGCAGGCACTCCTAAATAAATACAGAGCACCGCTCTAAATACCTCAGACAAGTCTATGCGTCTGGGATAGGTCTTCCAGCACAAGCGCTCCAGCAACAGCTTGATAATTTCAAATTGTTCACGACTGATGTCGCTCGGATAATTTTTCTCATGCCGCAAGCTTCTCATACTTCCCGAAACTTCGAACAGGTTCTGAGATCATCTGGACGGCTTGTCGATTTTTCTTACATGGCGCTCAAGGTAGTAAGGGTCATTCCATTATTACTTAATTTAAATCAGATAGATGCGATTAATGGCACAAAAATTGCATCGTTAATGCATGAGGTATTAATTCCTCAATATTGTTGCGATAGCAGCAAAGGCAAATCCAGGCACCTCATCAGAACACTACCAGGTTATTTCAGTGTTGCTGTGGTGCCTGTCGAAGCCGACAGGTTGCCGGCAAATACCGGGAGGGCCAGCAGCAGGACATTAAAAATGCTTTATCGATATTTATTGTATTTTTATGGAAATTCTGAAATGAAGAAAACAATTACCAGAATAGTCTGTGCCGGAATATTTCTGGCTGCTGCACTGGCCCTCGGACAAAAAATGTTTATGGAGAATCAAATCACTGCTAGCAATCAGGCTGACGCTCGCACCGATCTCACTGCCAGTGAGATCGGTGATGGCTATAGCAGAAACAGGTTGAGTGCCCATAATAGTGTGGAAATAACCAATATTGGTGACAGCATCGGCAGCTCTGCTGTTGAAAGTGACACTACTGCCTTTACTAGTACTGATGAAGATTCTGTCCATAAGAATGAAGATGACGTTATCGGCAACGATTATACCAATAACATATATCACGCTGAAGCCGGTGAAAAAACTACGGGTCATTCCGGCCGCAACAACAATAACTCTAACCATGCCAGTTCAGGCACAAGTGCGGGCATTGGAGCAGGTATTGGCCGCAGAACAGCAGATTCACCTCCAGGAAGCGGTGGCAGCTTTTTTCCAGGCAGGGGTAGTATAGGTGGAGGTGCTGCCCCCCATACTGGGAAAGATGGAAAAAATACGGGCAGCAATGACAATGCCAACAAAGAATACTCTGGTAACGCTGCTGGCACGAGTACCGGTGCAAATCCGAATCAGGACAATACTGCAGATAAAAACAACTCTGACCAAGGTAGCGCGCCCAATAATAACAAGGGCAATCCACCGCCAAATATAAGGGATTTGAATCCAGAGCACAAAGATAAGGATAATTCAGAACAAGGTGATAGGCCTAGTGACAACGATCACGATGACAAGCCGATCGGTTTCAGCTCGCCAGATACAGAAACTCCAAAATATTACGATGGCCCTCCCGGCAATGAGCCGTATGATCCCTCCCAGCCGCACACCCCCACTGCAGGAAATGATCATCCGAGTTACATCGATAAAGGAATGTCTGGAGAAGTTGGCGAAACTGCAGCTAGACCTATCCCCGAGCCTGTCAGCATTTTTCTGATCGGGCTGGGCAGTATGATATTGCTATGGGCGCGCCGACGTAGTACCTGAAACTGATTTAGCCGTGCCAATATTCAAATACCGGTAGATATGCATCAGACATATCTGCCGGGTCAATGACACAAATCTGCTTGAAAGATATGTCATACTCCTTCTTTACTTTACTCTGTTTCGGAGGAGTGTTTTTTCGTGGCCAGCTATGAATTCCTGATCGGCTTACGCTACACACGCGCCAAGCGCCGCAATCATTTTATTTCCTTTATTTCACTGATCTCATTACTAGGGATGACACTGGGTATGACGGCACTGATCACCGTCATGTCGGTCATGAATGGCTTCCATAAGGAAGTGCGTGCCCGAATTCTTGGCGTTGCATCACATGCCCAGATTAGTAGCTATGAAGGGAGCCTGTACGATTGGGAAAAAATTGAGGAAATCGTCACTCGGAATCCGCAGATTGTCGCGGCTGCGCCTTACATTGATGCACAGGGCATGCTTTCCCACGACAATATGGTGCACGGGGTAATGGTACGAGGTATTTTGCCGGATGATGAAAACAAAGTTGCTGATTTTGGCGACAAAATGATCATGGGCAAACTGGATCAGCTGGTACCAGGAGGGTTCGGTATCGTTATTGGCCGGGAGCTGGCACGCAATCTGAATGTTTTTCCAGGTGACAAAATCGTGCTGATCTCGCCCCAAGGGCAAATCACACCAGCCGGGATACTCCCACGCCTGAAACAGTTCACTGTCATAGGTATTTTTGAAGTCGGACACTTTGAATACGATTCCGGGCTGGCATTGATCCATCTATCAGATGCACAAAAGCTTTACCGCATGGCACCTAATCAGGTTTCCGGCATCCGGCTCAAACTGCACGATATGTTTGACGCACCACAAGTCATCCGGGATCTGGCCGAGATATTACCCCCCGATCTCTATTTCACCGACTGGACACAACAACACGCCAACTATTTCCGGGCGATCCAGATTGAAAAACGTATGCTATCGCTGATTCTTGCGTTAATCATCGCAGTGGCAGCATTCAATATTGTTTCCACGCTGGTGATGGCGGTAACTGATAAACAATCGGATATCGCAATCTTGCGTACACTGGGAGCAAGCTCTGGCAGCATCATGAAAATATTCATCATCCAGGGTGCACTGATCGGTATTCTGGGAACTTTGCTGGGATTACTGGGGGGGGTGTTACTGGCCTATAATGTGGGGGACGTTGTTGCATTCATCGAACATATGTCCAACACTCAGTTTTTATCGCAGGAAGTCTATTACATCAGCAAGATTCCTTCTGATCCACAATTGGCCGATATTGCAACCGTTGCGGTTGTTTCCCTGATTTTGACCCTGCTGGCCACGCTCTATCCCAGCTACCGGGCATCAAAAGTCAATCCGGCCGAGGCATTGCGCTATGAGTAAAATTATCATTGCCTGTCGCAACTTGTATAAAAGTTACTATCAGGGTGATCTTGAAGTACCTGTGCTGCACGGTATCAATCTACAAGTAAATGAAGGTGAAATGGTTGCCATTGTTGGTGCTTCCGGCTCGGGAAAGAGTACCTTGCTACATTTGCTGGGCGGCCTGGATAAGCCAACGCGCGGGGAAGTACTTTTGCTGGACAGGGAATTCACCGCGATTAGCGAAGTAGAACGAAGCACGCTACGCAACCATGCACTCGGTTTCATTTATCAATTTCATCATCTGCTACCCGAATTCAGCGCACAGGAAAATGTAGCCATGCCGCTGTTCATCCGCCGCATGGACAAAAAAGCAGCAATGGAACAGGCAGCCGAGATACTGCAGCGAGTGGGTCTGGGCCATCGGCTAACCCATACTCCCGGGGAATTGTCTGGGGGCGAACGCCAGCGAGCAGCTGTTGCCCGTGCACTGGTTACCCGGCCGGCCTGTGTACTGGCTGATGAACCAACTGGCAATCTCGATCGGCACACAGCCGGGGCGATATTTGATCTCATGCTGGAACTTAACCACGAAGCCAATGCAGGACTGGTGATCGTCACCCATGATACCCAACTGGCTAGCCGGGCAGATCGAGTATTACATTTGATGGATGGTACGCTGCAATAATAGAATCAATCTGCGGTAATTCTTACGTCAATCCTGTGTTTTCCTCGCTTTTTCGTCGAGTGAGCGTAAATAAGAGAGCTTCTCGCTTATTCTGATTTCCAGACCATGAGCAGTAGGCCGGTAGAACCGAACGGCGGACATATCATCGGGGAAATAGTTTTCACCGGCAGCATAAGATTCCGGTTCATCATGGGCATAGCGGTACTCACGCCCATAACCCAGCTCTTTCATTAACTTGGCAGGCGCATTACGTAAGTGGACCGGAACAGGATGAGAGCTATTCTCTTTTATGAAGCTCCGCGCCTGCTTATAAGCAGTGTAGGCAGCATTGCTTTTCGGCGCACAAGCCAGATAAAGTGCAGCTTCGGCCAATGCCAATTCACCTTCGGGGCTGCCCAGCCGCTCAAATACCTCACAGGCATTCAGTGCCAGCGTTAATGCACGCGGATCCGCCAGCCCGATATCTTCGGCAGCCGTGCGAACCAGTCTTCTGCCAATATAGCGTGGATCAGCACCGCCATCGAGCATGCGGCACAGCCAATACAGTGCAGCATCGGGAGAAGAGCCGCGAATAGATTTATGTAGCGCCGAAATCTGATCGTAAAACGCATCCCCTCCTTTATCGAATTGGCGTACATTGCGCATCAGCACTCTGTTTAAATAAGCAATATCAATTTTTACAGTTTTTTCAGTATCTGCGGCATGCTTTACCTGCTCCAGCATGTTCAGCAGGCGGCGCGCATCACCATCTGCAAATTTAACCAATAATTCAACAGCGTCTGGATCAAACTGTAAATTGGAGATCGCGATCTTGCAGGCTCGTTCAAACAGCTGATGCAACTCCGGATCAGTCAATGCATTCAGTGTGTATACCTGGGCACGGGACAACAACGCGCCGTTGACCTCAAACGAAGGGTTTTCGGTGGTTGCACCGATGAACGTAATCAATCCCTGTTCCACATGGGGCAAAAAGGCATCCTGCTGAGCCTTGTTGAATCGGTGGACTTCATCCACAAACAACAATGTCGATCTGCCAGTATGCTGCAGCGCAAACCGAGCACGCTCAATTGCTTCCCGAATATCCTTAACACCCGACAATACTGCAGAAATAGCGATAAACTCGGTATCAAATGCCTGTGCCATGAGTCGCGCTAGCGTAGTTTTGCCACTGCCAGGCGGCCCCCAGAGAATCATGGAATGTGGTTTGCCAGATATAAAAGCAAGTCGCAGAGGCTTGCCGGAACCCAACAGATGAGGTTGTCCGATAACATTATCCAAGGTCTGCGGGCGCAACCTTTCTGCCAGCGGAGCTGCTGGATTATGCGTAGAACAAAAATCAGTCACTGATCACGTCCACCCCTTCAGGCGGCGTAAACTGGAATAAATCAGGCGTGAGTACTGGATTTTGTTCTGTCCCGGAAAAAATTAACCATGTCACCTGATCAAAACTGTCGCGCAAAATCATTTCACGCAACATGCCTGTTTGTGAGAAACCCAGCCGGATCAGCTCAAATGCGTTTTCCTGATTTTTGGGAATTGCCTCCAGCCATTCTGTTTCGCCCTGCACATCGATTTCCTGCAGATTAAAATCACGTTCGATGGTATTACCTCCTGCGAGCAGTGCAGCCGGGGTGCTACCCAAAGTTTGATCAAGCCGATGTACTGTAACCTGCGCAAGGTCCTGATCATAAAACCACACCTGCTTACCATCACCGACAATCAGCTGCTGATAGGGCTGGTCGTATACCCAGCGAAATTTACCAGGGCGCTCAAACATCATGCTGCCACTGGCTTTTTTAACGACCTGGAAGTTTTTGTCGAGTAGTGTCTGTGAAAAATCGGCTCGGAAGGTCAGCGCTTTATTGACGAAAGCTTTCAGGCTTTCAACGGCACTTGCCTTTGCTGACACGGGTAACAGACAGATTGATAACGCGAAAACGAACAGTAAACGGGACATGATAAATTATCTGTTTAAGTTGATTGATCGGAAACGAAACTGTATGAACCAGATTTTACTTATTCATTTCGCTCGGGAACCAGTACTTCCCGGTTACCATTACTTTGCATGCTGGAAACGAGACCGGTACGCTCCATTTCTTCAATCAACCGGGCAGCACGGTTGTACCCAATACGCAACTGCCGTTGCACCAGTGAAATTGAGGCGCGACGGGATTTGATCACGATACCGACTGCTTCGTCATAGAGCGGGTCCGCTTCTCCACCAGCAGATTTGCTGTTATCACTGCTATTTTCATCAGTGCCTCCTCCCTCCTCACCAGCCTGAAGAATTTCCTCAACGTAGTTCGCCTCACCATGCTGTTTAAGGTATTCCACCACCTTGTGCACTTCATGATCTGCCACAAATGCACCATGTACACGCTGGGGGTAGCCGCTGCCAGGTGGAAGATAAAGCATGTCACCTTGTCCAAGCAGTGCTTCTGCCCCCATTTGATCAAGAATGGTCCGGGAATCAATCTTACTGGAAACCTGGAATGCGATACGTGTTGGGATATTGGCCTTGATCAACCCCGTAATCACATCCACCGACGGGCGTTGTGTCGCAAGCAGCAAATGGATACCGGCAGCGCGTGCTTTCTGGGCAAGCCGTGCAATCAGCTTCTCGACTTTCTTACCCACAATCATCATCAGATCAGCAAGCTCATCGATCACCACCACGATCAAAGGCATTTCTTCCAGCAGTTCGGGAGAATCGGGTACCGAGCTGAGCGGATTGGTCAGCGGCTCCTCATTCTTTGCCGCTTCTCGCACTTTCTGGTTGTAACCGGCCAGGTTGCGCACGCCCAGAGCCGACATCAACTTGTAGCGTCGCTCCATTTCAGCAACGCACCAGTTGAGCGCACTGGCAGCATCACGCATATCGGTAACTACTGGGGTCAACAAATGCGGAATACCTTCATAGACGGATAATTCCAGCATTTTCGGGTCAATCAAAATCAGGCGGATATTATCCGGTGAAGCTTTGTAGACCAGGCTTAGAATGACAGCGTTGATCGCGACAGATTTGCCGGAACCGGTCGTGCCAGCCACCAGGGCATGCGGCATTTTAGCCAGATCAGACACCACAGGGCGCCCACTGATATCCTTGCCAAGCGCAATGGTCAGAGGAGACGAGTTATCCGCATAGACTTTGGATGCAAGAATCTCATGCAGGCGAACCATCTGGCGTTTCGGATTGGGGATTTCCAGTCCCATGACGGTTTTACCCGGAATTGTTTCCACAACACGAATACTGGCGACCGTCAAGGCACGCGCCAGATCCCTGACTAGATTGACGATCTGATTACCTTTGACGCCAACAGCCGGTTCGATTTCATAACGTGTAATGACCGGGCCAGGGTAGGCAGCTACCACCTTGACTTCCACACCAAACTCCATCAGCCTGCGTTCAATTAGGCGCGAGGTATATTCCAGTTTATCACTGGATAATACTTCAACGTTATCCTGCGGTTCATCCAGCAAATAAAGCGGGGGGAGAATCGCATCGGGTGAATTGGAAAACAACGGAATCTGTTTTTCCTTGTTGCTGACCCGCTGAGATTTGGGAATAGCAGTTTCAGGCATTTCAATATGCAGCGGAACGGAGGGAAGGGATTGCTTCCTGATCTCGCCAGTCTGAAACTCCGACACACCGGACAAAACCCTTCCAGCCCGCTGATCCAGCCATCTCACACATGCATCCCTGACAGAAAAACAGGCGGCCTCGACTGCACCACCGATTTTTTCGGACAGGCGCACCCATGACAGTCCGGAAAACAAACTGAGCCCGATTGCAAAAATAATCATCAGAGCCAGTGTCGCGCCGGTAAAACCGAGCAATAACGATAGCTGTTTGCTGAGCATTTCTCCCAGCAGGCCACCGGGAGCCAGCGGAAGTGATAGGCGCAACGTATGGAAACGCAGCGCCTCAATTCCACTGCTGGCGGTCAGTAAAGTGATAAATCCTGTAAAAGACAGCATGAGTACACGTGGATCATATACGCTGGCAATATCAATGCGTCGATAACCCCACCAGACAGTGGCGAAAAAAAATATTACCCACCACCATGCTGAAATACCGAAAAAATAAAGCATCATATCTGCCAGCCACGCACCGGCACTACCCCCTGCATTACTGATCTGCTGGAATGTGCCGCTATGCGACCAGCCTGGATCGGTACGATCAAAGCTGATTAAAATCAGGGTGAGGTAAAGTGCGATTCCACCCAACACCAGAGAAACTGCTTCACGTAACAATCGGCTGGTTCTGGGTGGCAAAGGATTGCTGGCAATTTTTTTCGCCATCGGTTTGTCCGTGAAACTCATGTATACATCATCTTTAACTTCAAAATTCAGGCCGGTTCACAAAACCAGCTGTGCTTTTATGTGCCACAGAAAAAACTACGCCGCTATGAGAACGATTTTCTGAATGTTTTAACAGCGGCACCAGTATAGATGATCGTGAGTGGTTTTATGACTTGTCTGTATACCATCTGCTCCTGGGGATCGGATCAAGGTTTATTCAATTCCGAATACAAAAAATTAATTTTTGGCAGCCTTGAGCAATTCAATGATGTCAGGAAGTTTAGCAATATCCAACGCAGTTTTGTCGGTGGCAGTTTTAAGTTGTGTATCTGCCCCTTTTTCCAGCAGCAATTTGACTGTATCGATATTTTCATTCAATACGGCCGACATCAGTGCAGTCATTCCATCCTTGTTTTGAAAATCGATATGAGCACCTTTATCCAACAGCGCTTCGATAACCTGATTTTGACCATTCTGCGCCGCCAAGATCAGTGCGGTAAAGTCATTGGAAGCTTTCAGATCCGGTCGCGCACCCTGATCGAGCAATTTCTGGACAATTGCTAAATGACCGGATAATGAAGCCAGAATCAATGCAGAAGCCCCGTTGGCATCCTGCAGGTCAATTTTGGCGCCCTTTGCCAGCAGCATGTCAACGATATCCGCATAATCGTTCATTGCAGCCATATGTAATGCCGTAGTCTTGGCGTCGTTTTGCAAATCTGGTTGAGCCTGGTGATCAAGCAGGGATTTGGCTATACCGGCATAACCTTTCACGGCCGCTAACATCAGAGGCGTCAGTCCACTTTTATCCTGCAAATTGGGATTGGCACCCTTTGCCAGCAACAAATCAACAATCTCCTGGTGATTATTTTTACTGGCCAGTAGCAGAGCAGTTCCTCCCTGGACATTGGCCAGGTCAACTCCAGCCTTTCGTTCCAGCAGTAGCTTGACGACATCCTGATGGCCATTCTGTGCCGCAACTGATAATGCAGTAAAGCCCTCGGGGGATTGCAGATCTATTTTGATGCCTTCGCTCAACATCTTCTCCACACCTGCGACATCTCCCGTCAAGGCCGCCTTAAGAAACTCTACATCCTTGTCAGTATCAGCATACGCATGCGGGATTAACAGGAGAAGGAATAAAGCTGCAATGCCTGCCAAGCAGGATTGTTTCAATACGGCAAAAAATAATATGCTTTCCGTTGATTTCATTTGAATGTTGGTATTTTTTATAAAGAAATAGGTTCTGTTGATAAATAAGCCAAGGTTGCTTTTCAGAGGATGGTTGTTCAATAGGTTCTCGCTTTGGGCGGGAAAGATTCAACGGTCAGCGGCTTTAGTCGTACCGGTTTATAATCCAGGTGTTTATCCTTGCTGAAAAACAGAGAGTGCTTGAGCCATTTCTGGTCATCCCGCTCGGGAAAATCATCACGAGCATGCGCTCCCCGACTTTCATGGCGTGCTTCCGCTGAAATCATGGTAGCTACAGCTACTTCAATCAAGTTATCCAACTCAAGCGCTTCCACTCTGGCGGTATTGAACACCCTGCTTTTGTCCTGAATTTCAGTGTACTTAACCCGTTCGGCGATTTCGTTAATTTTTTCCACACCCTCTTTCAATACGTCAGAAAAGCGGAAGACACCACAATGCGTCTGCATGGTTTTACGCAGTGCCGCATTCGTTGCAGCAACACTTTCTCCATTCTTCTGGGTTTCCAGACGTGAAAGCCTTGTCAGTGTTTGTTCTGCTACATCCTGTGGCAATGATTTGTGATGACTATTTTTGGTCAGATCTTCAATAATTTGATTACCGGCAGCACGTCCAAACACGACAATATCCAGCAGCGAATTCGTACCCAGCCGGTTTGCACCATGTACTGACACACAGGCGCATTCGCCGACCGCATAAAGCCCCGGCACGGCTTCTTCCGGACTGGTTTTATAGGGAGCGACCACCTGGCCATGATAATTAGTGGGAATACCCCCCATCATGTAGTGCGCAGTCGGGACAACCGGAATGGGTGCCTCAATAGGATCGATATGCGCAAATCTGAGCGAGATTTCCCGGATGCCGGGAAGTTTGGATTGGATGGTTTCTGCACCTAGATGATCCAGCTTTAACAGCAAGTGATCACCGTCCGGGCCGCACCCTCTGCCTTGCATAATCTCCGTAACCAGCGCACGCGATACAACATCCCGGCTGGCCAGATCCTTGGCATGGGGTGCATAACGCTCCATAAAACGTTCACCCTCAGCATTCAGCAGATAGCCACCTTCTCCGCGCACTGCCTCACTGATCAGCATGCCTGCACCATACACGCCTGTTGGGTGAAACTGCCAGAATTCCATGTCTTCCAGTGGAATACCTGCTCGCGCAGCCATTCCCAAGCCATCGCCCGTATTAATGAGCGCATTGGTACTGGCCTCAAAAATGCGACAAGCTCCTCCCGTGGCCAGTAGCGTTGCACGAGCCTGCAAGATCATGACTTCACCAGTTTCCATTTCCAGTGCCGTGATTCCCAGCACTTCGCCTTCATGATCGCGGATCAAATCCAGCCCCAACCATTCCACGAAAAACTGGGTGTTGGAGCTGACATTACGCTGATACAGAGTATGCAGCATGGCATGGCCGGTACGATCAGCAACTGCACAGGAACGGCTGGCCTGCTCTTCACCAAAGTGTAGGGATTGCCCGCCAAACGGGCGTTGATAAATTTTACCATTCGCCAATCTGTCAAATGGCATTCCGAAATGTTCCAGCTCATATACAACTTCGGAAGCGTGGCGACACATAAATTCAATCGCATCCTGGTCGCCGAGATAATCCGAACCCTTGACGGTATCATACATGTGCCACCGCCAGTCATCTTCAGTTATATTGCCCAATGCTGCAGCAATCCCCCCTTGTGCTGCCACGGTATGTGACCGGGTCGGGAAAACCTTGGATAAAACCGCAACCTTGAATCCAGCCTCGGACAACTGCAATGCGGCACGCATACCTGCTCCGCCCGCGCCGACAATGACCACATCAAATTTCCTTTGTTTAACTTTCACGTCAGCCCCACAAAATATCCAAGAACCATATCAGATAGCCCAATAATGCCACGATACACATGACTTGCAGTGTCAGACGAATAAACATCGGGTGAACATAATCCATCAGGACATTGCGCACGCCCACCCAAGCATGCCAGCATAGACCGGCAAAACAAAGCAATGAAGCAATTTTTACCCACTGAATGGAAAATAGCGATTTAAATTCTTCGTAACCTTCAGGTTGGTAAACAACCACAAGTACAATCAGTAATCCGGTATAGACCGCCATTATTACAGCGGTCACTCGCTGCACAAGCCAGTCCCTTAAACCATAATGTGCCCCGGTTATAATACGGTTTACAGGTTTTACCATAACCATATTCCCGCCAATACTGTTAAAATCGCCCCGAAAATCAGCACCAGTTTGCTACTCAGGCGAGCGTGCTGTAATTGCAAGCCGTAATGCATATCAAGCCCCAGATGACGAATACCGGCAAACAGATGATGTAGGAAAAACCAGGTTGCGAACAGCAGAAACAGCCTGCTCAGCGGATGAATTAGAATTGATTGCAAGCGGGCAAAACTCTCCGGTGATTCCAACATCATTTGCAGCCCGCAGAGAAATAACGGGATTCCCGGAAAAAAAAGCAATACGCCGCTAATGCGATGCAGAATGGAAACGATGGCGGGAAGAGGTTCTCTGATTTTAAACAGATTCAGATACTTGGGGCGTCGTCTCCCCGGATATTGAGTTTCCATAAATAATCAATCAGACCAGATAAATTTATCGGTGGGTGGATAACCCCAGCAGCTACTCAAGTTTTCTAGTTTAATCCGTTCCATGCCAGCAGACAACTTAACCTGTCAGCTGGAAATTTACCTTTGCCAGAGCTGGTGTGCGCATTGTTTCGATATATCAATACTGTTAAAATCACCTCCCATGACTAAATTTGTCTTTGTGACTGGTGGCGTGGTGTCTTCCCTGGGCAAGGGAATTGCTGCCGCTTCTCTGGCAGCCTTGCTTGAAACCCGTGGTATCCGGGTAACCATACTCAAGCTGGATCCTTATATCAATGTTGACCCCGGGACTATGAACCCGTTTCAGCACGGAGAGGTATTTGTAACAGACGATGGTGCTGAAACCGATCTGGATCTGGGACATTACGAACGTTTCATTAGTACCAAAATGACCCGGCGCAATAATTTCACTACCGGGCAGATTTATGAAAGTGTAATTCGCAAGGAACGTCGCGGAGATTATCTTGGCGGGACTGTGCAGGTGATTCCGCACATTACGGATGAAATCAAACTGTTTATTCGCAATGGTGTTTCCGATGCACAAGTTGCAATTGTAGAAATTGGCGGCACAGTTGGCGACATTGAGTCTTTGCCGTTTCTGGAAGCAATCCGGCAAATGTCAGTCCAGCTCCCGCATCACGATACCTGCTTCATTCACCTGACACTCCTGCCTTACATCAGCTCGGCCGGCGAACTTAAAACCAAACCTACTCAGCACTCGGTCAAGGAGCTCCGTGAAATCGGCATTCAGCCGGATGTGTTGCTTTGCCGCTCCGATCGCCCGCTTCCACTGGACGAGCGGCGAAAAATCGCACTGTTTACCAATGTTCGCGAGGAATCGGTTATTTCCGCCATTGATGTGGATAATATCTACAAAATTCCGGCACTATTACACGAACAAATGCTGGATGAAATTGTGTGTCACAGACTGGGTATCCTGGCAAAACCAGCCAATCTGACAACCTGGAAAAAATTGATCCACGCACTGGAACATCCGGAACATGAAGTTTCTATAGCGTTAGTCGGAAAATATGTTGATCTGACCGAATCGTATAAGTCGCTGTCGGAAGCATTGATCCATGCGGGGATCCATACACGCTGCAAAATAAATATTCATTACATCGATTCGGAAAATATCGAACGACATGGAACCGGCTGCCTGGCAAACATGGATGCAATCCTGGTGCCCGGGGGATTTGGTAAACGCGGGGTGGAAGGTAAAATCATGGCAATCAGCCATGCCCGCAATCATCAGATTCCTTATCTAGGCATCTGCCTCGGAATGCAGCTTGCAGTCATTGAATTTGCCCGCAATTGCCTGCAGCTTGAAAATGCTCACAGCACTGAATTCAACCCGGATACACCCTATCCTGTTCTCGGTTTGATCACTGAATGGCGTGATCGTCGCGGGCAAATCGAGAAACGTTCTCCCCAGACGGATCTGGGAGGAACCATGCGCCTGGGAGGGCAGGAATGTCTGCTGAAACCACACACCCTGGCGCGCAAAATCTATGGAACAGATAAAATTATTGAGCGTCACCGGCATCGCTATGAGGTTAATGCCGAGTTTATTCCGCAGCTGGAACAAGCCGGCCTGCAGGTAAGCGGCCTATCTGCTGCTGAAAATCTTTGTGAGATGATTGAGTTACCACAATCCAGACACCCTTGGTTTGTTGCTTGTCAGTTTCACCCGGAGTTCACCTCTACCCCCAGAAACGGCCACCCTCTATTTAACGACTATGTCCGGGCTGCCATCAGTTTTGCCGATAAATCCGGCCACGCAAAACTTCGTGACCATAACATGCAGAAAAATGTCGCAACAGACAGTACACACTGATTCATCAAAGAAAATGGCTGCATGAATATTTTATTTTGACAACCCCTTTTATCTTAAATAGATAAGCAGCAATAACCTATCAACCTTATTCTCCAGTTGAATGAAACAGCCTGTTTCCGACAGTAAACAAGATAAGTAAAATAAGCGCAATTACGCTGTCATTTTGTGAAATCTCAAAAAATCATGAAGTACGTCATAATAACAATGCTCCCGGAACATATAGCAGCAAGGTAGTTTGTATATTCTAAAAATTCTCCCATCACTAATGAATAACACAAGGAAAGCAGCATGAGTGCAATCGTAGATGTAATCGCCCGTGAAATTATCGATTCTCGCGGCAACCCGACCATAGAGGCCGATGTATTGCTAGAATCGGGTGTGCTCGGGCGTGCTTCAGTGCCATCCGGTGCATCTGTCGGGACACGAGAGGCTGTCGAGCTGCGTGATGGCGATACACAACGCTATTATGGAAAAGGTGTACTAAAAGCGGTTGAAAACGTCAACGGTGAAATTTCTGAAGAAATCATGGGGCTGGACGCCACAGAACAATGTTTCATTGATAAAACGTTAATTGAACTTGATGGCAGTGAAAATAAATCCAGACTTGGTGCCAACGCGATCCTTGCCGTTTCACTCGCAGTAGCAAAGGCAGCAGCAGAAGAATCCAGCCTTCCCCTTTATCGTTATCTGGGTGGGACTAACTCCAAGTGGTTGCCTGTTCCAATGATGAACCTGATTAATGGTGGTGTACACGCAAATAATCGCCTGGATATGCAGGAATTTATGATTATACCGCTGGGTTTGCCAAGCCTGCGGGAAGCTGTGCGTTGTGGTGCAGAGGTATTCGGCAAACTCAGAACATTGCTCCACAAAAAAAACTTGCCAACGACGGTTGGTGATGAAGGTGGATTTGCCCCTGGTTTCGCACACAATGAAGAAGCATTGGGCTTGATTGTACAGGCCATAGACGAAGCGGGTTATCAGCCTGGTTCAGAGGTGGCAATCGGAGTGGATTGTGCCAGTTCAGAATTTTTCCGGGATGGTAAATATCACCTTGCTGTAGACGGCCTCAGTCTTACTTCGGCTCAATTCATAGATTATCTGGCGTCCTGGGTGGAAAAATATCCGATCATCAGCATTGAAGATGGCATAAGCGAACAAGATTGGGACGGTTGGAAACTGCTGACTGAAAGACTTGGACAAACGGTTCAGCTAGTCGGTGATGATATATTTGCCACCAATACAAAAATTTTGAAGAAAGGTATCAATCGCAATATCGCCAACTCTATCCTGATCAAGATCAATCAGATTGGTACGCTTACTGAAACGCTGAATGCCATCGAAATGGCAAAGTGCGCAGGCTATACTGCCGTAGTCTCTCATCGTTCCGGCGAAACTGAGGATACAATGATTGCTGATATAGCAGTAGGCACTAACGCCTTACAGATCAAAACAGGCTCACTTTCGCGCTCGGATCGACTGGCCAAGTACAACCAGCTGTTACGTATTGAGGAAGATTTGGGTGATGTCGCACAATACGCTGGAAGGTCAGCGTTTTACCAGTTAAAACCATGAAAATCACAACCGGACTATTGGTTCTTATGATTGCGTTGACGCAATACCCATTATGGTTCGGCAAGGGTGGCTGGTTGGAAATTATGGAAATGCATGAACAAATCATTGCATTGCATGAAACCAACCAGAGCCTTCAGAATAGAAACACAGTGTTGGAAGCAGAAGTTAATAATTTAAAAAAAGGGCTTGATGCGATCGAAGAGCTTGCAAGAAGTGAGCTGGGAATGATTCGCAGGAATGAACTGTTTTTTCATGTAGTAGAGTACGAGAATAAATAAACATCTCGTCATAATAACTTGGTATTTATCGCAGTAAAACAGCTTGAAGGTGAAGATTCATGATCTTCAAATGGATAATTCTAATCGCTCTTGGTTTTTTAGTTTTCTGGTTGCTCAAA
This sequence comes from Nitrosomonas eutropha, assembly GCF_003201195.1. Lineage (GTDB taxonomy): Bacteria > Pseudomonadota > Gammaproteobacteria > Burkholderiales > Nitrosomonadaceae > Nitrosomonas > Nitrosomonas eutropha. The sequence continues at coordinate 16,178 of NZ_QICQ01000017.1, forward strand.
CCATTCCGAGGGAAACAAAAACACTCAGTGGATACAACCCCAGGAGCAATTGAAGATATGGTGCGTTGTACGTATTGCGGTGTACACCTTCCAGAGAGCGAAGGTATTATTGGGGATGGTCAGCATTTCTGTTGTGTGGAGCACCGTCAATTATATTTACAATCCAGGTCTTGTCACAAGTAGAAAAAGACAGGGGAATTCATGATCTGAAACTCAAGCAGATCAATGATGTTTCTGATATATGGGTAATGTACTCCAGTACAGACAACAACTAGAAATGCTGCTCCCGGCTAATAATATTTAGCCGGTACGGTATTTGCAACAGAGAAACTCTCAGCCCGGCATAAAAAATGCTTTGCTGATTTCCCCTGATATTACTTCTGTAAATATCTTCCGTATTTCTGATTGAATTTCTCAACCCTGCCTGCTGTATCTACGATTTTCTGTTTACCTGTGTAAAACGGATGGCAGGACGAACAAACCTCAATATGCAAAGGCCTGCTCAAAACGGATCGTGTCTTGAATTCGCTGCCGCAGCTGCATGTTACGATTATTTCATGGTACTCCGGGTGGATGCCTTCCTTCATTTGATATCCTTATTTTATCTTGTAAGAGCTAAATAAAAGGCAGCTATTATCACTTAAGATAAGTATGGCTGCAACTAACTACAGCTGCGTTAACTGAAATAAAAACCTCCCCACAAGTAGTAAGGTATTAAATTTCCACCCAAATTGAATTGGCCAACGTGGTCTTCGCGGTATTACACGCGCCGCATGGAATCAAAAAAATCAGCGTTATTTTTTGTGGCCTTAATTTTATCCAGCAGAAATGACATTGCATCCATCTCGTCCATCGGGTAAAGCAATTTACGCAGAATCCATATTTTTTGCAGGATTTCCGAGGATATCAAGAGTTCCTCTCGACGAGTTCCTGAACGATTCACATTGATGGCAGGGTAAATACGCTTTTCTGCCATGCGCCGATCAAGATGAATTTCCATGTTACCAGTTCCTTTGAACTCCTCATAGATCACATCATCCATACGTGAACCGGTATCCACCAGCGCAGTGGCGATAATGGTAAGTGACCCCCCTTCTTCAATATTGCGTGCAGCACCAAAGAAGCGTTTGGGACGTTGTAATGCGTTTGCATCCACCCCACCGGTCAGCACCTTGCCGGAGGCAGGTACGATCATGTTATATGCACGCGCCAGGCGGGTAATTGAATCAAGCAGGATGACGACATCTTTCTTGTGCTCAACCAATCGTTTAGCCTTTTCGATCACCATATCGGCTACCTGAACATGACGAGCAGCCGATTCATCAAAAGTTGATGATATGACTTCCCCCCTCACGGAACGTACCATTTCTGTAACTTCCTCAGGGCGCTCGTCAATCAAGAGCACCATTAACACCACATCCGGATGATTGGCTGCAATAGAATGTGCGATGTGCTGAAGCATCACCGTTTTACCTGATTTTGGACTGGCCACCAATAACCCACGCTGACCTTTCCCAATGGGTGCAATTAAATCAATAATCCGACCCGTAATATTTTCCTCGGATTTATTATCGCGCTCCAACGTCAGACGCTCAGTTGGAAAAAGTGGCGTCAGATTTTCAAATAGTATTTTGCGCTTGGAGTTTTCAGGTGGCTCATTATTAACCTTGTCTATCTTGACCAGTGCAAAATAACGCTCTCCTTCTTTCGGGGGTCGTATTTCACCATCGACTGAATCCCCCGTATGCAAATTAAAACGACGGATCTGACTGGGGGAGATGTAAATATCGTCAGGCCCGGCAAGGTAGGATGTGTCTGGAGAGCGTAAAAACCCGAAGCCATCCTGCAGGATCTCCAATGTACCCTCTCCGAATATGCTCTCACCTTTACGTGCCTGGTTTTTCAGGAGGGCAAAAACCAGGTCTTGCTTGCGCATTCGGTTGGCACCCTCAATATCATTCGCGATAGCCATTTTTACCAACTCTGAAACATGAATGCTCTTTAAATCAGATAAACGCATGAAAGTGACTCTTGAAGATCAAAAAAAGTGCAGGTGAATGGAGGGAATATTCAGAGCGTGCTATGAGATGTATGAAATTATTGCCGGCTTACTCAATATCGGATAATAAAATCGCGATTTGTAAAGACCGCTCAAGCTCTAATGAAATAGAGTCAGCCGAATGTAAAATTGCACGTAACTCACTCGGCCTGTATCAGTACTTAAAATCTGGTTTTACAGATGGTCATCAACAAACGCTATCAACTGCGATTTTGATAAGGCCCCAACCTTTGTGGCCTCAATATTCCCGTTCTTGAACAGCATCAAGGTCGGAATTCCACGAATACCGTATTTCTGTGGAGTTGATTGATTTTCATCAATATTAAGTTTAGCTACTTTAAGGCGACCATTATATTCATTTGCAATTTCATCCAGAATGGGTGCAATCATTCTGCATGGTCCACACCATTCAGCCCAATAATCGACAAGTACCGGGAGGGGACATTGCAATACCTCTGCCTCAAAAGTTGCATCTGTAACATAATGGATGTGTTGGCTCATGAAATCCTCTTTTAAAGTTTGCTGGATCAAAGTGAACGCTGACGGCAGTTGCAGTCTGTTGCAACTGACCAATTAACTGAATTCAAATGATAGTGTCCTAAACAGCCACTAAAGACAACTTGAATTCTAAAATGACTCTATATTTGTATACTACAGAAAGAACGGGCGGGTAATAAGTAAACTATGCAGTGTTTTTGTTTTTTAAAAATGTAGCTTTTACCGTAACTGTGAGGCAAAACTAAAAGATCTGAATATTTTATATATTATACTTACAATAACATTCAAATCAATAAATTTGTCAACATTTTTGAATTTTTTGCAAGTATTCCAGCAGGACAATCCCGGTGATTATCGGCACAAGCAGACTTTGAATCATCTTGTAATAAGTCCAATAATACTGCAAGTCTGTAAATTACTCCTTTATTCATTATGTTTGCGCACTTAGATTAACCCATATGAAAACCTGATTTTAAGCTGACAACTTTCAATGAAACACCTCTCTTTACCTGATCAAAGCAAATACTTCGAACTGATTCGCAGCACTCTGAAACATTTATCAGGATTTTTACAAATGAACTACGATTTCTGCTCAACTCGTCCGGCATTCCTGAACTTCTTGGTTAAAAATCTATTCAGGCTGATAAATTCCAGTTATTTTCCGGATCGCCTGCTTTTATTTATGCCAATAATCCTGATTGTTTATTCTTCAGTTTGTCTAGCCGCACAACCAACTCCCATTTCGCGCTCAGAAGTCAGAAATTTTATAACGTATATGGTGAACCACCATCAATATGAAATAGACGAATTAGAAAAAATATTTTCTCAGACAAATTTCCGGCCCGATATTCTCAAGCTGATCTCTACCCCGGCCTCAGCAATTACCTGGGATGAATATCGGAAACGATTTGTCAATATGCAGCGCATTAGAGGTGGAATTAATTTCTGGAACAAGCACGCCAGCGAATTGGAACAGGCAAGAAAAATCTACGGTATTCCTGAGGAAATCATCGTCGCGATTATCGGTATTGAGACTGCTTATGGCTCATCAACCGGCACCTACCGCATCATGGATGCATTGACAACACTAGCTTTCGATTTCCCCAGAAGAGCAGACTATTTTCGTGAAGAGCTGGAGCAGTATTTATTGCTGGCAAGGGAGCAAAAATTTGGTTTGCTGGACATCAAAGGCTCTTATGCCGGGGCAATTGGCATCCCTCAATTTATGCCCGGAAGCTACAGGCGCTACGCAGTTGATTTTAATCATGATGGGAAAATTGATTTATCCGGGAGTGCTGCCGATGCGATTGGCAGTATAGGCAATTATCTGAAGGAATATGGATGGGAAGCAGGCAAGCCGATTGCTGTTCGTGCGCGGATCAGATCAGAAAACTTTCAGAAGTTTCTGGATGCGGGCATAGAACCGTTACATTCAGTTAAAAAATTACGCGAAGCCGGCATCATCCCACTCGATTCAATTACAGATGACACTCTGTCAGCCTTGCTGGAATTGAACAGCCAAGATAACCGCCAGTTCTGGCTGGGATTCAGAAATTTTTATGCAATCACACGCTACAACCGCAGCACTTTTTATGCCATGTCCGTTTTTGAGCTGGCCAGAGCAATTCGCGTTGCCAGATCTTCATAGCCAGCAGGTTGATAACCATCAAATAGACCCTTCGAGGCGGTGCCCAAGATGATAGTCTCACTGGCGACGATTAATCGTCCTGTAAGCGTACCGCAAGCACATCACATTTTGCATGATAAAGCACCCTGTTCGCAGTGGAACCCAATAACAATGCGAGTCCGTGTCTTCCACGCGAACCAACCACGATCAGATCAATCCTTTCCTGCTCAGCGATACGAATAATTTCCTGTCTGGGCTCTCCCCAAATCAGCCAGCGGCAACCAGGATTGATTTCCAACTCATCACCTATTTCATTCAATTTTTGTTTCTCTGTCTCCAGCATTGCATAAGATATTTTGGTATCCAACAGAATCACGGTGCCGTAAGGCGTATCAGGCATGGGAATATTATCCAGAACATGAATAAGACTGAGCTTTGCCCCAGTTTGCAGCGCCAAACTCCTAGCTTTCTGCGCAACCTGGCTGTCCTGTGGTGAAAAATCCACGGCAAGTAAAATATGTTGGTAAACAGACATGATTTTCCTGACAAGTTAATAAAGCAGAGTTAAGGAATCTCCGTACCAATAACCATCATTAATTTTCAAAACTAGCGATATTATGTTTCATTAGAATTAAAACAGATAGCTCAACAGGCATTATTCTGCGCTCATTCTCTGATTAGGAATAATATCTGTCTGGCGGAGACCTTGCTTCCCGCCGGGCTGAATATCTGGTGTACTACGCCGCTGACAGGTGCCTTGATCGTAAATTCCATCTTCATTGATTCCAATACCGCTAAAGCATCACCCGTGTTCACATGCTGTCCTTCACTTACCAGCAATTTCCATACAATACCGGTTAAATGTGTGTTTACCACACAAGTTCCTGTAGGTATGGTGATATTGTACGGTACGCAGTTGTTTTCCGGGGGTTCACTGGTCGTATAATTTTCCTGCCCATCCGCTTTCCAGCGTTCACGCTCAGCTATGTAGGCAGCTTTCTGCTTTGTTTTGAAGGCATCAATCGATACAGCATGTTCTTTCAGAAAGTTGTTGTATTGTTTGAGATTGAAACGATCTTCTTCAATGTACGGACTAAATCTTCCATTCGGAAAATCTTTGCGTATCTTGGCCAGCTCTGCCTCTGTCACAGGGTAGAAGCGCACCTGATCAAAGAAACGGAGCAACCAAGGTTTGCCCTCTTTAAAATCTTTTGTCTGAATATGGCTGTTCCACATCTGTATGGTACGTCCCACCAGCTGATAACCACCCGGGCTCTCCATACCGTACACACACATATAGGCGCCGCCAATCCCTACCGCATTCTCTGGTGTCCAGGTACGGGCTGGATTGTATTTGGTCGTGACCAAGCGATGTCTTGGATCCACAGGCGTGCCCAGTGGCGCACCCAGATAGACATCCCCTAATCCCATCACTAGATAGCTGGCATCAAAAATAATGTTCCTGACTTCATCAATACCGTTCAATCCATTGATTCGTCGTATAAATTCGATATTGTCCGGATTCCATGGTGCATCCTTACGCACAGATTGCATATATTTTTTCATAGCCAGCTGAACGGATGAATCGTTCCAGGAAAGCGGCAGATGCACGATCCGTGTCGGTACTTCCATATTTTCAACGGAAGGTAGTTTTTGCTCTGCAGAAATCAGCGTGTCCAGCAATCTGCTGCGTGGCAATATTCTGGAATCAAAGCGGATATGCAGTGAGCGGATGCCGGGCGTCAAATCCACGATTCCCGGCAGATCACCGCCATCCACAGCCTGCTGCAACCATTCCATCAGCGCATGGATACGAAAACGCAGGTTGAAATCAAGCGTCATCGAGCCATATTCTACCAGCAGGTTTTTATCTCCCGCCTGCCGATACACAACCTGCACCTGTTCGCCTGCTTCTGGAATGGTATGCAAGATGGGAGTATCGGGTGATGTTGACGTCGCTGTCTTTATCGTAGTTGGCGCCGATATTGTTTCCGGGAGATGCAAACTGCGGACGAATGCATCTTGAGATGCCTCTAGTGCTGTTGCATCATCGGCTGTGATGCGCTGAAAGGTAATGCGATCACCAGGCTGGAGTTGCCCCATTTTCCACTGCTCAGCATACGCAACTGTTACCAGACAGACGAACCCACCCAGGCTGGGACCATCCGGCCCAAGAATAACCGGCAGATCTCCAGTAAAGTCCACCGCGCCAATTGAATAGGGAACATCGTGCACATTGGAAGGATGCAGTCCAGCCTCTCCACCATCTGTCCTTGCCCATTCTGGTTTCGGGCCGATCAGACGCACGCCGGTACGATCAGAGTTATGGTGCACGACCCATTCGGCAGCAAAGAAACCCGTGACGCTTTTTTCTGTAAAGAAATCTGGCGCGCCATGCGGGCCATATAGCACTGCGATTTTCCAGTGATGGGTATATTGCGGTACAGCTGCTTGCGGCAGTTCATGCGGAACATACTCTGCATAGAGGTCTGCTGCGATGTTCAACATATCGCCTGCCTGTAGGATGCGACCTTCATGCCCGCCGAACTGGCCCAGCATGAAGGTGGATTTGCTGCCGAGATAATCCGGGACGTCAATACCGCCCTGTATTGCCAGATAAACCCGGCTGCCCTGATCCAGCACATCGCCAAAAACAAGTAATGTCCCTGCTTTAACCTTGTGCGATTTCCATTGCGCTAATGGCTTTCCGTTCAAGGTTACTTCGACGGGAGCGCCCGTCACTGCGATGACACTGTCGTAATGAATGCGCAGAGTCGGCCCCGAAAAAGTGATTTCAATAGCAGCCTGCCCTTCCTCATTTCCCACCAGGCGATTAGCGAGCCTGAATGCCAGGCTGTCCATCGGCCCGGAAGGTGGTACACCGATATTCCAGTAACCTCGTCTTCCAGGGTAGTCCTGTATCGTAGTTTGTATTCCAGGTGTGACTACTTCAATAACAGGTTTGGCGGCTTTACTCGTACTTAACGTTTTATCGGACATTCTGTTCTCCATGCTCGGTAATGTCTGGCTCAGGGGGCAGGGTTCGGCTATTGTTACATTCTTGGCCAGATCAGCAGACGGATAGGGGTGGGGTTGTAGGCATTACACGGATTATTCAATTGCGGACAATTTGAAATCAGTACCACCACATCCATTTCGGCGTGCATTTCCACATATTTGCCGGGCGCTGATACACCATCGGCAAACTCCAGGTTACCTTCTTCAGTTACTGGAACATTCATGAAGAAATTGATGTTGGCGGGGATATCGCGCTTGCTCATACCGAGTCGTTCACACACCGGATCATGCGCCAAGGCATGCAGAAAATTATCCCGACAGCTGTGCATCGGGTATTTATCCAGCGCATAGCGAGTGGTATTGCTTTCGGCCGCGCAGGCACCGCCTACCGTATCATGTCGCCCACAGGTATCCGCTGTAATGGTGAGCATGACATTACCGAAATTGGAATACAGTTTGCTGCCGGTTGTCAGATACAGACTATGTTGCCGGCATATGGTGTCGGATGCGCTGTAACGCTCCATTGCATCCTGTGCATTGTAAAAAAGCGTATCGACTGCCTGATTGCCTTCAAGATCAACGATGCGGAATGTTTGCCCCTTTTTTATTTCCTTGACCCATGGCTCACCTGCAGCACAAATTTCATTGATAACGGCAAGATCGGGATTTAGTGTGCTTTTAACCAGATTTTTTGTGCTCATTTTTCACCTCCATAAGCATAAAGACGTCGGGTGTTTTCCAGTGCGCGTGCATTCTCCGCAATGTGGGCACATGCATTCTCTGCGGTAGAGGACGATGGGAATACCGCCAGATCAATCGCACCGGGGTGATAGGTTTCCGCCGGATCCAGTGGATGCGAGGCTGCGGATAGCACGATCAGTGTATCCATTACAAAAGCCAGATCCACATGGCCTCCTGCTTTGCTGTGATTTACATGAAATTGCAATTCTCCAGACAGGCCAGCAGTCACCTTGCTGAAAAAATTGATGTTGGGTACTACGTCACGCCTGCCCAACCCCCATTTTCCCAGCTCAATCAGCATGCCATCGAGTCCGCTGCGATACATATCGTTACGCAGTTCCTGATACCGGCCCAGGCCAAATTTCTGGCGTATCAGCCCGGCGTCACTCAGACCACAAACCGTATCGTTCCAGCCTGCCGTATCTTCAGTGATGCAACAAAAAACCCGTCCCATATCGGAATGGCAGGCATGGCCTTTGGTTAAGTGGAATGTATGCTGTGTTTTAAGCGTATCTGCCATGTTGTAACGCTCCAGTTTTTCTTCCATGTTGTAAAACAGAACGGCGGCATTGGCGCCTCCTGCCGCGTCTGTCAGGCGCAACGTGGTTCCTCGACGTACAATTCCCGACCAGTGACACCCGCCGGGAATATGTGTTTCCCAAAGATACTGAACAATCTGATTCATACCTTCACTCCTCGTTACAGTGTGTTTTTATCAACCTGCTTCCGGATATCTCCCGGAGCAGTAATGTCCAAAACCTTTTTTATCGCGCGCTTGTAACCTGTTTGCACATGCAATGTTGTTAGAATCAACAGGGTGCCCAACACAAGTGGTACCGCCCAGAGCTGCCACCAGCTTGCCCCCGGGGCGGCTATATAGTCGCGTGGCCAACCAATGTTGATCAGCTCGAATAGTGCCCAGACAAAAGCTATGATATTGATTGCCAATCCCCATTTCCCCAGTCGAAGCGCGCCCAATGTGGGATTCCACCGGCCAGTTAGCCGTGCATACAGACCAACGCCTGTCGTCATGGAAAACATGGCATATAACCCGCCTGTTCCGAAAGCAATAATGGTTGCAACTGCGCCATCATTCAGCCCAAAAAGCAGTCCGAGACTGGCCATAAGCACGGTTCCGGCGATTGCATTGCGCGGCAGTTGCGTTTTTCTTGTGACATGCGAAAAGAAGGTAGGCAGATTCCCTTCGCGCGCCATCGAGAAAACGATGCGTGCAGCGTAATTAACTACCGATGATCCACAGGAAAGAAAAGCTGTCATCACAATTATCAGAAATGGCTTGGCAGCCCAGACGCCGATGGTGCTGGCAATAATCGGTGAAATGGGGTCAGAAGTAGCACTGGACTCGATTAACATAGCGTGACTAACCGACAACATCAATGCGGAAGAATTGAAAAGCACCACGCTGCCTACCGCCAGCAGGGACAGGAAGATTGCACGTGGAATAATTCTCTCGGGGTTATGAGCCTCTTCAGCAATAGTGGAGCAGGAATCGAATCCGATAAATGCCCAGCCTGCAATGGCTAATGCCGCCAGGAAAGCAGTTATGCTGGTAGGCGCCAGCCCCGTTCCCAAATGCTGGAACAATTCGGAAACGGGATTGATACGGAAGAAGAAAAACAGGATCAGTGCGACACATATCGAGCCCAATACTTCAGCACTGACCCCGAGTAAGTTGATTATTTTGTAAATTCGCTGGTTAACGATATTAACCAGTGTACAAATCAATAGGAACACACCGCCCCAGATAACTGCTGAGGCACCTTGTGTGTCTCCACCCATGACTACTGCAGAAAGCCATATCCCTCCTGTATAGGCAGTCGTGGTCAACATGGCAATTACCGAGCTGACATAAATGATTCCCGCATACTGGCCTGTCTTTGGCCCTATCAAATGTATGGACCATTTGTAGGCGCCACCGGCAATGGGAAATTGTGATGAAAGCTCGGCATAGACAGTTGCTACCGTAAGCTGCATGAATAGACTCAGAATAAGTGCGGCAATCCATCCTCCGCCTGTTACCAGATTCTCGACACCAAAAATAGCGTATAGCCCTACTACCGGTGATACGACCGAGAATCCCAGGGTGCAACAGTTCCAGACACTCATACAGCGACGAAGCTGTCCTGTTTCACGGGTGTTTCCGTATTCTGTTTCAGTTCCGTCAGCCGACCTGCTATCTGCTGCAGAAAATAAGTCTTTCTTTTCTACTGCTGTCATATAGTTCTTCTCTTGAAGGTTAAGGGCATTTTGTGCTGCTGGAAACAACAAAATTTACTGCTGGGAAATTAATTGCAGCTGCGGAAGCCCGCAACCTGGGAGTATCTGAACAGGGAAAACGGATATGTAACAGCGCCCCAACTGCTAAATAATAGCCAGCGGTTGATGCAAAAGGATAAATGAATGAAGGATTTGAATATTGAACAGAAGTACATGCGTGCGATAACTTTTCCATTGGGGGCTCCGGGAGTTCATGTAAAAACATAACCTCCCGGGCTTTTATCCCTCCGTGGAACCCCTTGAAAGGGCCCGAAACCCTTGGACCAGTCACTTCCCTTGGAAAGCCGGAACCCTAGTTTCGTAAAGCAACTGTACCTCTAATTATTTTGTTTACCGTGAGAATCCTGATTGGATTCAATCTTGACAAACAAGAACACAATCTCATTATATACATCAAGATTTTTGAAATACAAGAGAAATATTGTGATTTCAGCAAAGATTCGCTACTCTTGACGTTGTATTTTTGTTTCGACGAGCAGGACAAGGTTGCTGCCATGAATTTGTTGCCAGCTACTTGAAATTACTTTGGGCTAGGGTTCCGGCTTTCCAAGGGAAGTGACTGGTCCGAGGGCCCGAGGCTTCTCCATAACGAAGCGCCACGGAGGGATAAAAGCCCGGGAGATTACATAATGCCAGGTGCATTATTGGTTCTAGTTATTTTCCGACCGTCTGGAGATTTGTTATATGTATCGCCTGCTTTTTTTTACCTTTCTTTCCAGCTTTATTCCACACTTCCTGTTTTCTTTCCAATAACTCGTCCATTTACTTGATGATCAGGTGCTTTTAGATTGCCTTTATAGCACCGGTATTTATTTTTGCTGACATAGTCAGCATGTACCATGATATGGCTTGTTTAATCATATGGAGCCTACAGTAGGAGAACCTATGTTTACAAAAATTCTGATTGCCAATCGTGGCGCTATCACCTGCCGTATTATCCGCACATTACGCCGAATGGGAATCAGTAGCGTGGTGGTTTTTACCAAAGCTGATGCGTTATCACAACATGTGCTGGATGCCGATGAGAGTATTTTCATCGGCGAAGGACTGGCCAGTGAAAGCTATCTGCGTGCCGATAAAATACTGGATGCTGCGTATCGGACAGGTGCCCAGGCGATCCATCCCGGGTATGGGTTTCTAAGCGAAAATGCCCGGTTTGCAGAACAATGTGCGACGCAAGGAATTTGTTTTCTGGGCCCCACACCCGAGCAGATGCGTATCTTTGGCCTGAAGCATACTGCCCGCATGCTTGCACAGCAGCTTGATGTGCCTATGCTGCCGGGTACCGGATTACTGGAAAGTATCAAAATAGCCTGTCAGGAAGCACTTCGGATTGGCTACCCGGTTATGCTGAAGAGTACGGCGGGGGGAGGTGGTATTGGCATGCGCTTGTGCCACAGCCAACCGGAACTGGTTGATGCATACGAATCCGTCAGGAATCTGGCACAAAGCAACTTTAGCAATGCCGGTTTGTTTCTGGAAAAATATATTGATCAGGCCCGTCATGTTGAAGTGCAGATTTTTGGTGATGGCCGGGGGAAAGTGGTTGCGCTGGGAGAGCGCGATTGCTCCATGCAGCGGCGTAACCAGAAGGTAATCGAAGAAACCCCTGCGCCAGGCCTGTCGCCAGTAACTCGCACAGCGCTGCAGGAAACGGCCGTGCGCTTGGGTGAATCGGTTCAATACCAGTCTGCTGGCACAGTGGAGTATGTTTACGACGCCGCTGCCGATCAGTTTTATTTCCTGGAGGTTAATACCCGGCTGCAGGTGGAACACGGTGTGACCGAGATGGTGACCGGCATTGATCTGGTTGAATGGATGATTCTGCTTGGTGCTAATGTATTACCGTCGCTGGAATCATTCAATATTCAACCACAGGGGACTTCCATTCAGGCGCGTGTATATGCGGAAAACCCGGCGAAAGATTTTCAGCCTTCCAGTGGTTTGTTGAGTGCAGTCGAATTTCCGGCAACTGCACGGATTGAGACCTGGGTGGCCGCAGGCTGCGAAGTATCGGCGTTCTATGATCCGATGCTGGCCAAAATCATCGTGCATGCTGCAGATCGCGATCAGGCCATTGATCGTTTAGTCACCGCACTGGATAAAACCACCCTTTATGGCATTGAAACCAATCTGGATTACCTCAGACAGGTGTTATCCGGAACAGCATTTCGCAGCGGACAAGTCAGCACGCAATACCTTGCCGGGTTTCGCTACCAGCCTCATTCCATGGATGTGCTGAACGCTGGTGTGCAAACGACGGTACAGGATTATCCCGGCAGAACGGGTTATTGGAACGTAGGTGTGCCGCCTTCCGGACCGATGGACAGCCTGGCTTTTCGTTTGGCTAATCGGCTGGTCGGAAATCCGGATGGTACTGCAGGACTGGAAATCACCCTGTCCGGGCCCACACTGCGCTTCAACTGTAACAGCCTCATTGCAGTATGCGGCGCTCCTATCAATGTTTGCTTGGATGGCAAACCTCTGGCGCAATGGCAGTCACACTTCATCAAAGCGGGCTCACTGTTAAAGTTTGGCAAGATCCGCCAGGCTGGTAGCCGCTCCTACCTGGCTATTCAAGGCGGAATTCAGGTGCCGGATTACCTAGGTAGTAAGTCTACCTTTACGCTGGGACAGTTCGGCGGACATGCCGGGCGTGCGCTACGCACCGGGGATGTGCTGCATATTCGGTTTGCAGAAGAAGCTGAACCCAGCATATTGCCTGTCGAGTGTATTCCACATTACACCAACTATTGGGAAATTGGCGTGTTGTACGGCCCGCATGGCGCACCGGATTTCTTTACGGAAGCAGATATTGATATGTTTTTTACGACGGACTGGAAGGTGCACCACAATTCCAGCCGCACCGGCGTGCGTCTGATTGGTCCCAAGCCACAATGGGCGCGCAAGGATGGAGGGGAAGCCGGACTGCATCCATCGAATATCCATGACAATGCCTACGCGGTCGGCACGATTGATTTTACTGGTGATATGCCCATCATTCTTGGTCTGGATGGCCCTAGTTTAGGTGGATTTGTCTGTCCTGCCGTGATTGTACAGGCGGAATTATGGAAAATCGGCCAACTCAAACCAGGTGATAGTGTGCGCTTTTATCCGCTGACAGTGGAATATGCACTGCTGCTGGAACAGCAACAGGACAAGATGATTCAGGAACCGGATGCCTTTGCACTCGCGGCGTCTAATATGCCTATGCTCCCGGTTGATCAAGGGAATCCTATATTACACCGGATTCCTGCAACTGACAGGCAGGTGCAGGTTGTTTACCGACAATCAGGAGACAAATATCTGTTGATTGAATATGGTGAAGCGGTACTCGATATCACATTGCATCTCCGCGCACACGCCTTGATGACCTGGCTGCAACAGCATATCGATCAAGGGAATTTGTCCGGAATTCTTGATATTACGCCCGGTATTCGCTCTTTACAGATCCATTTTGATTCGCGACTACTGGCGCGTGACCAGCTCCTGGACAGGCTCATTGCTGCCGAACAAGATTTGCCGGCCATTGACGATATGGAAATCCCCTCGCGTATCGTACATCTGCCACTCTCCTGGGATGACGCTGCTACAAGACTTGCGATTGAAAAGTACATGCAATCAGTCCGGCAAGATGCGCCCTGGTGTCCGAGCAATATTGAATTTATCCGACGCATCAACGGACTGGAGAATATTGATGAGGTCAAACGTATTGTTTTTGATGCCAGCTATCTGGTCCTGGGGCTAGGAGATGTTTATCTGGGTGCCCCGGTTGCCACACCGGTCGATCCACGTCATCGTCTCGTCACCACCAAATACAACCCGGCACGTACCTGGACGCCGGAAAATGCAGTTGGAATCGGAGGAGCCTATTTGTGTATTTATGGCATGGAGGGCCCGGGTGGATATCAGTTTGTCGGGAGAACGGTGCAGATGTGGAACCGTTATCGTCAAACGCTCGATTTTACTGCTGGCAAACCGTGGTTGCTGCGTTTTTTTGACCAGATCCGGTTTTATCCTGTTTCCGAGCATGAGCTGCTTGAATTACGTCAAGATTTTATTACGGGTCGCTTCACGCTGCGCACAGAGGATACGGTCTTCAGTCTGCGCGCTTATCAGGCATTTCTCCAGCAGCATGCAGATAGTATCAAGACATTCAAATCCCGGCAGCAAAAAGCGTTTGAGGCCGAGCGTGAATGCTGGCAGACAGAGAATATAAAGGATGATATTGGCGAAAATATGCTCGATAGCACTCACACAGAAAACGAGGTCAGCTTGTCGGATGGTGCGCACGCTGTCAGTTCGGATGTGACTGGCACCGTGTGGAAGCTGTTGATTGAAACCAGGCAATCAGTCAATATTGGAGATCCGATTATCGTCATTGAATCCATGAAGATGGAAATCACCCTGAGTGCGCCTGTCAGCGGGATCGTGCAACAAGTCAGCTGCAAGCAGGGAGATTATGTATGTTCCGGTCAGCTGTTGCTGATTGTTCAGGAGGAATAAGGGCTATTGAAGGGTGCAGTCAGCTTGAGCGTCAATTTCTGTCCAATAGAAAGCCGGTCGCTTCCCTTGTTCCACGAACGAACGGTGTTGATATCAATTCCGTAGCGTCTGGCAATCGCCTGAAGTGTATCTCCCTTTCTGACGGTGTATACGAAGTGTTCTGGCCGGGGAGACTGCGCTGATGTCTTGAGTAGGTTATGCGCCAGATAGGTTCTTTCCCTGATGCTGTTGCCGTCACGTGGCACCAGCAGTGTCTGCCCTTTTTTCAGCACTGCTCGCTCGGAGATACCATTGGTCTCGGCCAGTTTCGCAACCGGGATGCGATACCGATTGGATAAATCCTGCAAGGTATCTGCTGGCTGAGCCTGATAAACACGCCACGAAACCAGCGCTTTATCATAATTTTCAAGATTATCTACAAAAGTTTTGACCTTGGTGATGGGCAACAGCAAGGCGCGTGGAGATCCTTCTGCCTTGATGACGGGCCGGTGATACGCCGGATTCAAGGCATTAAATTCATTTTCTGAAATTCCGGCAAGCCTGGCGGCCAGTTGAACGTCGATCTGCTGGGTGATTGTAATTTGCTCGAAGTAAGGCCGGTTCGGGATGGGTTTCAGCTTGATGCCGTAACGGTTAGGATGGGCAATGATATTTCTGATGGCAATCAGCTTGGAGACATAGTTTCTGGTTTCGGAGGGAAGGTCGATCTGCTGGTAGCTGATTGATTTATTCCCACCATGATTTTCGTCAATCGCTTTTTTCAGAGACCCCTGGCCCCAATTGTATGCGGCCAGCGCCAACTTCCAGTTACCAAACATTTTGTGGAGCATCTGCAGGTAATCCAGCGCCGCCTGAGTGGCGGCGATAATATCGCGTCGTTCGTCATGCCACCAGTTTTGTTCCAGCCCAAATGCTTTTGCTGTCGAGGGGATAAATTGCCACAATCCTGCTGCATGTCTGTGGGAGTAGGCGTCCGGGTCAAAAGCGCTTTCAATGATCGGCAGTAACGCAATCTCGGCCGGCATATGTCGTCGCTCCACTTCTTCGATGATATAAAACAGATAGCGCTGACTGCGTTCAACGACATGATCTATAAACCGCTGGTTTTTACTGAAATTACTTTCGTGGAGTCGAACTTCCTGGCTTTGTGTATTGGTCAGAGAGAATCCAGCCCGTACGCGCATCCATAGATCATCTTGCTGTTTGTGTAATGGTGCCTGATACGGCTTTGTTTCCAGAACGGTAATACCGTTATTTTTTTCTAAAGATCTATCGGCTTGCGCCGTAACAGGAGAAAACGTTAATACTATTGCGGCAATCAATGCCAGTAAGGTATTCGATTTTGTCTTCATCCGGAATAAAACGAACGGTTCACTCGCATAATTTTTTTCTGAAAATAAAAAAGGCTGGTCACCTCTATTTTTGAATTTTAAAGTGAACCAGCCGGCCCGTCCAATATTCTACACCATTTTTCAATCAGCAATCGATTGATCAGTATTTCAATCCCAGCTTAATACGCCTCCCGTCTGGTATTCAATTACACGAGTTTCAAAGAAGTTTTTTTCTTTTTTCAAATCAACCATTTCTGACATCCACGGAAAAGGATTGCCTGCTTCGGGAAATAATGGATCAAGCCCGATCTGATGGCTACGGCGATTGATAATGAAGCGCAGATATTCCTTGAACATGGGTGCATTCAATCCCAGTACGCCGCGCGGCATGGTATCTTCCGCGTAACGGTACTCCAGCTCCACCGCCTTGCGCATGAGTGCACTGATTTCTTCCCGAAACTCGCGCGTCCATAAATGTGGATTTTCCAGCTTTATCTGGTTGATAACATCAATGCCAAAATTACAATGCATGGATTCATCACGCAGGATGTACTGATACTGCTCAGCAGCCCCGGTCATCTTGTTTTGCCGGCCAAGGGACAGAATCTGCACAAATCCAACATAGAAAAACAGCCCTTCCATAATGCAGGCAAACACAATCAGACTTTTTAGCAGCTGCTGATCAGTTTCCAGCGTGCCTGTCTGAAACGTGGGATTCGTCAATGTGTCGATGAAGGGAATCAGAAATTCGTCCTTGTCACGAATCGATTTGATTTCATGATAGGCATTAAAGATTTCGCCTTCATCCAGGCCAATCGATTCGACAATATATTGATAAGCGTGCGTGTGGATTGCTTCCTCAAAAGCCTGACGCAATAAATACTGGCGGCATTCGGGATTGGTAATGTGCCGGTAGGTTCCCAGCACGATATTGTTGGCCGCCAGTGAATCAGCCGTGACGAAAAAACCGAGGTTACGCTTGACGATACGGCGCTCGTCCTCAGTCAACCCATTGGGATCTTTCCACAGGGCAATATCACGCGTCATGTTGATTTCTTGCGGCATCCAGTGGTTGGCACAGGCTGACAGATATTTTTCCCATGCCCATTTGTATTTAAATGGCACCAGCTGATTAACATCCGCCTTGCAATTAATAATGCGCTTGTCTTCTACGGAAACCCGGCGATGATTTTCTGCTGATATTTCTTCGTGCAGCCCTTGCTGTTCAGCAGTTGTTTTTTGTGTGGGGACGCTTGCTGGGATATTTCTCGGCTGAAATACTTCATCTTCAAAATTCAACATCCTTTTATTCCTCTTTATATTTTTGAATTATCTGGGGAAATTTTTCAATACTTACTGACACGCTTCACATTCAGGATCGTCGATCGCGCACTGTTTTGTGGCGGAATGGATTTGCCCTGAGCTGTCCGTATGCCCATTTTGCTGTGCAGGGACCGCGTTCAGCGTGCCGGTATGCACTGTTGATTTTTCTGCAGTGGTCGCCCCCATGGCGCGCAGATAATAGGTTGTCTTGAGACCACGCAACCAAGCCAATCGATATAAATCATCCATTTTCTTACCGGAAGCACCTGACATATAAAGATTGAGGGATTGCGCCTGATCAATCCATTTTTGTCTTCTGGCAGCTGCTTCAACCAGCCATCGGGGATCGATCTCAAATGCGGTAGCGTAAAGAGCACGCAGATTTTCAGGAATCCGGTCGATCTTGCTGGCAGCGCCATCGTAGTGTTTGAGATCTGCGATCATGACTTCATCCCATAAATCCTGCTTCTTGAGGTCATTAACCAGCGATTGATTGACGACCGTAAATTCGCCGGAAAGATTGGATTTAACATATAGATTCTGGTAGGTGGGTTCGATGCTGGCCGAAACACCAATAATATTGGAGATTGTCGCAGTGGGTGCAATCGCCAGGCAATTGGAATTGCGCATGCCGTATTGCTTGATCCGCTCACGTAACGGGGTCCAATCTAGCGTGGATGAGGTATCAACCTCCACATGGCCACCACGTTCCTCCTGCAACAACGCCAGCGAATCCTGTGGCAGGATGCCGCGCTCCCACAAACTGCCGTGATAGGTGGCATAGGTGCCGCGCTCTTCAGCCAGTTCAGTAGATGCCCAGTAGGTGTGATAGGCAACTGCTTCCATTGAACTATCAGCAAATTCAACCGCTTCGCGGGATGCATAGGAAATCCCTAGTTTATGCAGGCAATCCTGAAATCCCATGATGCCCAGCCCGACCGGCCGATGGCGTAAATTGGCATTGCGCGCTTTTGCTACTGCGTAAAAATTGATATCGATCACATTGTCCAGCATGCGCATGGCCGTGGCGACTGTCTGCTTGAGCTTAGTCAGATCCAGTTTGCCATCCACAATATGTGCCGGCAAATTAATCGATCCCAGGTTGCATACGGCAATTTCCTTTTCATTGGTATTCAGCGTAATCTCGGTACACAGGTTGGAGCTGTGTACGACGCCAACATGATTTTGTGGCGAGCGGATATTGCATGGATCCTTGAACGTGATCCACGGATGGCCGGTTTCAAACAGCATCGTCAGCATCTTGCGCCACAGTTGCCGGGCCGGGATACGTTTATGCAGCGCCAATCTGCCCTGCGTCGCCTGCTCTTCATAGGCAATATAGGCTTCTTCAAATGCCTTGCCATATTTCTCGTGCAGATCCGGTGTGTCGGAAGGTGAAAACAGCGTCCATTCCTGATCTTCCAGCATACGCTTCATGAACAGATCCGGTACCCAGACAGCGGTATTCATGTCATGCGTCCGCCGTCGATCATCACCAGTATTTTTGCGTAACTCCAGAAATTCTTCGATATCAAGATGCCAGGTTTCCAGGTAGGCACAGACTGCGCCTTTGCGCTTGCCGCCTTGATTAACGGCCACTGCTGTATCCGAAACCACCTTGAGAAAAGGTACCACGCCCTGCGATTTGCCGTTAGTGCCCTTGATGCGCGCCCCCATTGCCCGGACCGGTGTCCAGTCATTACCCAGCCCGCCCGCGAACTTGGACAGCAAGGCATTCTCCTTGATGGCTTCGTAGATACCATCAAGACTGTCCGGCACCGTGCTCAGATAGCATGAGGATAGCTGCGAGCGTCGTGTGCCAGAGTTAAACAATGTTGGCGTTGAACTCATGAAATCAAATGTCGACAGCAGATGATAAAACTCGATAGCACGCGCCTCACGATCAATTTCATTCAGCGCCAGTCCCATGGCAACACGCATGAAGAATGCCTGGGGCAGCTCGATACGCCGTTCGGAAATATGCAAAAAATACCGGTCATACAGGGTTTGCAAGCCGAGGTAGCCAAATTGCAGATCACGATCCGCTATCAGTGTTTCTGACAACCGTGCCAGATCAAATTGGCCCAGACGCTCATCCAGTAGCCCGGCCTCCATCCCCTGTCGGATAAAACCTGGAAAATAATCGGCATAGCGTGACTGCATGGCCTCATGGGAAACATCTTCACCCAGAACTTCATGGCGAATGTTGTCCAGCAGCAGCCTGGCTGTCACAAAGCTATAGGCAGGCTCTTTTTCGATCAAGGCGCGCGCAGATAAAATGGCAGATTTCCTGACTTCTTCCGCAGGCACGCCATCATATAAATCTCTCAGCATTGCCTTGACGATCAACCCCGCATTAACGACATTCCCCAGATGCTGGCAGGCTGATTCAATGCGAGCTGTCAGTCGGGATGGATCCAGCGGAATTCTTTGTCCATTTTCCACAATATGCAACACCGCTGCCTGGGTAGAAGTCGGCGGCTCTTTCTGCTGCCTTGCCCGTTCCCGCGCCCGCTCCTCACGGTACAGCACATAGGCGCGCGCAACGTCATGATCACCCGAGCGCATCAGCGCCAGCTCTACCTGATCCTGAATATCCTCGATATGAAACGTGCCTCCTCCCGGGCGGCGGCGAGTCAGCGCATGCACCACTTCGCCGGTCAGCTGCGCCACGATCTCACGCATACTGGAGGAAGCCGCACTTTGTCCGCCTCGTACCGCAATAAACGCCTTGGTCATCGCGATGGAAATTTTGCCCGGCTCAAATGCCACCACAGCACCATTGCGGCGGATCACTTTATATTGGGAATAATCCTGCCGAGTTGCTGGCGAATCGGTCATCTCTCCCAGAAAATTTTTCTGGAGAATAGAGGAGGATGAAGGGGCGTCTGTAGCGAGCTGCATGATCAATTTCTCCTGTTCAATCCGGGCGTACTGCTGATTGAAAAAATGACTAAAAACAAGTAATTGCAATGAAAATGACGATAACCGTCAAATAGCTTGAACCACAATATATTGTGGTATGAATGGTTAAATAATGGTACCTGTTGTGCATGCCGATTGTCAACAGCAGATGATGCCGTATTAGAGGCTATGGTTTCCGAGAAGAGTTCCCTATAATCAAAAGATCACTATCCGAGAAGGTTTGCCATGCATTCAAGTCAGTGGAAACTGCTTTCAAGCAGACGTTTTTTACCCTTTTTTGTTACCCAGTTTCTGGGTGCATTCAATGACAATGTTTTCAAGAATGCACTGGTGATCCTGATTACCTATGCCGCTATGGACAACGCGGGCCTGAGCCCACAGATCATGGTTACGCTGGCGGCCGGTATTTTCATCCTGCCATTTTTTGTTTTTTCTGCGCTTGCCGGTCAACTGGCGGATAAATGGGACAAGGCGCGGCTGATCCGCTATGTCAAATTCGTCGAAATCATTCTGATGGGGGGGGCTGCTACAGGATTTTATCTGGACAGCGTACTGTTTCTGCTGGGGATATTGTTTCTGATGGGCGCTCAGTCTGCTTTCTTCGGTCCGTTAAAATACAGCATCCTGCCAGATCAGTTGCGTGAAGATGAGCTAATTGGCGGTAATGCGCTGGTTAGTGCGGGAACATTTATTGCCATCCTGCTCGGTACAATCATAGGGGGATTACTTATTCTGGCTGAACAAGGGGGATGGATTGTATCGGCTATCGTAATCAGCGTGGCATTGGCAGGCTGGTTATTCAGCCTGTTTATTCCCCCGGTTCAACCGGCTGCTGCAGATACAACAGTCAGTTGGCATCTCCTCCAAGACACGCGCACAATCATTCAGCAAGCTCGGCAGAACAGCACAGTGTTTCACGCCATTCTCGGGATATCGTGGTTCTGGCTGTTTGGTGCTACGTTTTTGTCGCAGTTTCCCACCTTCGCCAAGGAAATTATCGGTGGAAACGAACAGGTTGTTACGCTGTTTTTGACACTTTTTTCAGTGGGGATCGGTATCGGTGCACTGCTGTGCGACAAGTTGCTCAAGGGGAAAGTGGCTGCCACTTATGTGCCTTTGGGTGTACTGGGCATGACGTTCTTCACCGTCGATTTATATTTTGCCAGTGTTGCTGTCGTCCCCGCATCAGATCATGAATTCATCGGTGCCCTGAGTTTTCTGGAATCATTCGCCCACTGGCGAATTCTGCTGGATTTGCTGGTCATCTCAATCAGTGGCGGGCTTTACATTGTGCCGCTGTATGCCATTGTACAAAACTACGCAGAAGCTTCTCAGCGATCGCGCGCCATTGCTGCCAATAACATCATGAATGCGCTATTCATGGTGGTTTCTGCACTGGGAATCAGTGTGATGCTGGCACTGGATTTTACTGTTCCCGAGGTATTCCTGACGATCGCGCTGCTCAATGGTCTGGTGGCAATCTACATTGCAAAATTGTTGCCGTATGAATTGGCCAGATCCATTTTGCATTGGGTCTTTCATACCTTTTACCGTCTGAAGATCAATGGGCTGGAACATTATCAGCAGGCGGGAGAAAGGGTATTGATCGTTGCCAATCACCTGTCATTCCTGGATGCCGCACTGCTGAGCGTATGTTTTCCTGAGCGCCTGTGTTTTGCCATCAATTCTGATATTGCCCGGAAATGGTGGGTTCGACCATTCCTGTTTCTGGCGGATACGGTGACGGTGGATCCGATCAATCCCCTTTCCACACGCCTGCTGATCGAACGAGTCAGAAACGGTGACAGAGTGGTGATTTTTCCGGAAGGTCGAATGACAATGACTGGAGCGCTCATGAAAATCTACGAAGGCCCAGCCATGATTGCAGATAAAGTCGATGCAAAATTGCTTCCAGTCAGCCTGTCAGGCCCGCAATACACGCCTTTTTCCAGATTGAAAGGCAAAGTGAGAATACGCTGGTTTCCCAGGATCACAGTGACGGTCATGCCGCCAGAAAACTTTAATCTGCCGGACTCAATCCGTGGCAGGCGCCGCCGCCGAACAACCGGGCTAAAGCTATACGACATCATGGCCACCACTGTCTTTCAGAGCAATGCCATGCAGCAAACCCTATTTCAGTCTCTGCTCGACGCTGCTGCTACACATGGCGGAAAACATACCATTGCAGAAGATGTTGAACGTCATCCGCTGAATTATTCGCAACTGATCACCCGCAGCTTCATACTGGGTGCTATTTTGCGCCACCGTACGCATGCGCAAGAAAACGTGGGGATCATGCTGCCCAATATGGTGAGTAACCTGATCTGCTTTTTCTCACTACATGCTTTCGGGCGTGTGCCCGCTATGCTGAATTTTTCTGCCAGCTCCAGAAATCTGGTGATGGCTTGTCGGATTGCACAAATCCGGACAGTCATTACTGCACGCAAATTTATCGAAGCGGCAAAACTGAGCGGGCAGATCGACAGTCTGAAAGCACAGCAGATCCATCTGATTTATCTGGAAGATCTTCCGCACCAGGCGCATTGGTGGCACAAGCTGATGGGGCTGGTGGCAGGCTGGCTGCCCGGAATGAGTTATCGTCTGACGGATTCCCGGCGCGATCCGGATGCACCGGCTGTGGTTCTGTTTACTTCCGGCTCCGAAGATACGCCCAAGGGGGTTGTACTCAGCCATACCAATCTACAGGCAAATCGCTTTCAGGTATCTGCCCGGATTGATTTCGGCCCGAGCGATCTGGTATTCAATGCCTTGCCGATCTTTCATTCTTTTGGCTTGACGGGTGGCACATTGCTGCCAGTGTTGTCCGGTATCCGGGTCTTTTTGTATCCATCACCGCTGCATTACCGGATCATTCCCGAGCTGATCTACGATACCAACGCCACCCTGATGTTTGGCACAGATACCTTTCTTGCTGGCTATGCGCGCTATGCCAATGCTTACGATTTTTACAGCATTCGTTATGTATTCGCCGGTGCTGAAAAATTGCGGGAAAGCACACGCAGACTATGGTCGGAAAATTTTGGTGTACGTATTTTTGAAGGCTACGGCACGACGGAGACTGCCCCTATCCTCAGTTTAAATACGCCGATGCATAACCATCCCGGCTCAGTGGGTCGCCTGTTGCCAGGTATTCACAGCAGACTGGAACCGGTTGCGGGAATCAGCCAGGGTGGCAGATTGCTGGTATCTGGCCCGAATGTGATGCTGGGCTATTATCTGGCCGCCAATCCCGGCATGATCGTACCGCCCGCCGAAGGCTGGCATGATACAGGCGACATCGTTGAAATCAACGAGGAAGGTTATGTTTTCATTAAGGGGCGCGCCAAACGGTTTGCCAAAATTGGTGGAGAAATGATCTCGTTGACAGCGGTGGAGGAAGCCATCAATCGGCTGTGGCCAGGTTATGGTCATGCCGTAATCCAGCGTCCTGATGCGAAAAAAGGTGAGCAGATTGTGCTGATTACCACCCGCCAGCAAGCAGATCGAAGTGAAATCATCACTTATTTCAGCAAAAATGATCTGGGCGAACTGGGAATCCCACAGAACATTTTGTACATTGACAAACTGCCGTTACTGGCGACGGGTAAAATCGATTATGTACTGTTGCACGAATGGGTGCAGCAGCCAGGCACAAGCCCTGGTTAGAGATTTATTGATAAAACAGATCATCCTTTCATTATGCGGTACGCCCGGATCGTCGGGAATATAGCTGTTTTATAGCGAATCATGCTATGAACAACAGATATCTGGCCAATTATGGCCGTACTACCTGCTCTTCCGGCAAGTGCTATTTGTTTCAGCTTGTTTGAGCGCTATAATCAGCGGCTTGAAAAAATCCTGGCCGGACAGAGTGCAGCCAGCGTTGCTTGCTTACAGTGCTGTACAGCAACGAAATGAAGGCTTGGCAACTTGACCGGCGACACGCCTTCCTGTCTATTTACATGCTACAAAAATTACATAGCAAGCGGATAACGAATTTCGTGCTGCAAAAAGCTTGCTGGTTCTGCTGACCAAGTAAAAGAAAAGGGAGTTATATCCATGAATACTATGATTACCGTTACATCCATGCCATCTACCGTTAAGCGCAGTGCAATGGGTTTGCATTTGATTGGTGATTTATACGGTTGTTCATGCGATGAACGCTTGATGCTGGATGCTGATTTTCTGGAAACGTTCTGCAAGCAATGCGTAACTGCAGCTGGTTTAACCATCGTTGGCAGTCTTTTCCACAGTTTTGGCGAAGGAGGCGGTGTGACTGGTGTAGTGGTACTGGCAGAATCCCATTTATCCATTCACACCTGGCCGGAATCCGGTTATGTGACCCTGGATGTGTATGTCTGTAACTATTCATCCGACAATCGCCCCAAAGCACAGCAACTGTTCGACAGCATTCTGGAAGCCTTCAATCCGGCTGATCCGCATCTGCACCGGGTTGAGCGTGCGTGATGGAAGAATCCGGCAATGCTTATAAAGCGCGTTATGTAGCAGAGCGTCTGAGCCCGGATTTTGGTTTTTATCTGCGTGCAAGCCGACAACTGGCAAAGGTAAACTCAGCCTGGCAAAAAATTGAGATTTTTGAGAATCCACTGTTTGGCCGGGTGATGCGCATCGATGGCTGTTTCATGACCTCGGAGCGTGATGAATTTTTTTATCATGAACCCATGGTGCATTTGCCTGCCATCAGCCATGGTGCACCGCGCCACGCCCTGATTGTTGGTGGTGGCGATGGCGGCGCGGCAGAAGAGTTACTCAAATATCCCGGGGTGCAGCGCCTGGTACTGGCTGAACTGGATGGTGAGGTGATCCGGATGGCGCGAGAATGGTTGCCAACTATTCATCGCGGGGCATTTGATGATCCGCGCCTGGAGCTGCTCCTGGGCGATGCGCTGCCTTTTATTGAAAGTAGCGTTGAACGCTTCGATCAGATCATTCTCGACTTGACCGACCCGTTCGGGCCAGCAACCGATCTTTACACAGTTGAATTTTATCGTGCCTGCCAAAAGCTGTTGAATCCCGGTGGGGTAATTTCGCTGCATATCGGATCGCCCATTCATTTGCAGATACCCATGGCAAGAATTGCCGCTTCGTTACGGGAGGTGTTTGCCATCGTTCGGCCCTATTTGCAGTATGTCCCGCTCTACGGCACGTTATGGTGTATGGCCATGGCTTCCGATACAACTGATCCTCTTCTTCTGAGCTCAGAAGAAGTTAATGCACGTCTAGATAAACAGGGATTGCAGGATTTGCAGCTCTACAACGGAGCGACTCACCATGCCCTGCTCGCACAACCTAATTTTGTACGCGAGATCCTGCAGCGACCGGTTAAATTAATTCACCGGGGTGAAATACTTGAAGGAATCAACGACCCCGAATCATTGCCTGGCGTTACCGTCATCCCGGACTGAACATACTGGACGTGCTGTATATCGTTACCAGCGGCAGCAGCAAAATCATTTTTTGCTGTTTTTCGCAGGTGGAGTGTGCTTCACCCTCTGCATAGCCGTCAGGTAAGCAATAATTTCTTCCAGAACCTTCTCTCGCTCCGGTATTTCTGCAGCTAGCGCCGGCATGGTCGTGTTGTAGCGTAGACTGGCCGGATCATCAATCCAGCGTTTCAGGTATTCTGGTTTGAAGTATTCGGTTACGCTGATAGGATAATTTAATTCAGGCGCTTTCCCTCCTCCTTGCCCGTTGATGGTATGGCACGCCATGCAATATTTGCGGAAATGTAGAAAACCACGTTTGACCTCAGCAGAAACACGCGCTGGAGGAAACATTCCCGGGAAACGGGTGGCAAAAGCAGCGAGCTCAATGCCAATGATCTGATACGGCATATCAGCGGCGCCTTCTGCAAGCAGGATGGGGAATTTCAGGTTGTCCCATACCAGATAAACCGGCCCTAATTCCACCACTTCATGATTTTGCAGTGTGTTATCCAGTATAAAAGGGGAGCCGTCTGCGCTCGCAACGGCAAGATAGGCGTCGTAAGCGAGAAATTTCGCCACCGGGATACTGGGCTGATAGCCATCTTTGCAGCTAAAGACAATCTCGTCTGCAGCTCTCCAGCCTTGTCCAAAAATTCGATCCAAAACGGGCTGTACAGGATAAGCCTTATATTGACGCTCCCTGCGCTCGTGCACTTCAAAAATATTCAATATTGTCTGCCTGCTAAAGGTATTGAGTTCCTCTGGTTTTAGCAATTGGACGACGTTATCCTGATTTTTGAATTTGATGAAAGTATCCATTGCATCAGCTTGTGCATGCGCCAGATGGATAAGGCCGATCATTAAACACACACTCAGTATTAAGCATCTGCAATAAGGCGTAATGCAACTATGGTGATTGCAATGCCAGTTGAGAAAATGTTTTTGATCTCGTTCCATTTATTCAACCAGAAATCCGTTTGTCTGCCGGGTCCACAGCTGAGTGTAGGCACCATTGGCAGCCAGCAGTTCGGCATGGCTGCCGTCTTCAATAATACGCCCGTGGCTAAATACCAGAATGCGATCCAGGTGTGCGATGGTGGAAAGGCGGTGAGCGACTACGATGACAGTTTTATTTTGCATAAGTGTATTCAGGCTGTTCTGGATGGCTTGTTCGGTCACGGAATCCAGGCTGGAAGTAGCCTCATCCATGATCAGAATCGGCGCATTCTTTACGATCACCCGGGCGATGGAAATACGTTGCCGCTGGCCGCCAGAGAGCTTTACACCACGCTCGCCCACTAGTGATTCATACTGACTGGGCATGCGCTCGATAAATTCATGCGCATCCGCGCCACGTGCCGCCAGTTCGATTTCTTCCTGGTTGGCATCAGGACGGCCATAGCGGATGTTTTCCAACAGTGTGCGGTGAAACAGCCCCGGATCTTGCGGAATCAAGCTGATTTGTGCATGCAGAGATTGCTGGGTAATGTTCCGGATATCCTGGCCATCAATCAGAATACTGCCTTGTTGGGGATCATACAGCCGCAAAATCAGATTCAGCAAGGTAGATTTACCAGAACCAGAATATCCTACCAGCCCAACACGCTGCCCGCCTTCAATCCGCAGATTGAGATTTTCAAATACCGGGCTGCCAGGAACATAGCTGAAGGTAACATCACGCAATTCAATACAACCCTGGGTAACTTGCAGCGGTTTTGCTCCAGGGGAATCAGTGATCTCGTGTTCACGCACGATGGTGTACACCCCATTGGTGATATTGCCAATGTATTCAAACAGATCAATGAAACGACGGCTGATATTGCGCACTTCATTGATGATCAGCAATGAAAGGCTGATGCTCATCACAAAATCAGCGACCGATATCCGATCCCGCTGCCATAGCCATAGCGCAAACAGCAATGTTCCCACTTTGAGGATTAGTGCTAGCGAATATTGAAACCAGAGGATTCTCTCGTTGGACCAGAGCCAACGTCGTGCCGCAGTAATTTCATTATTCAGAAAATTTTTTAGGTAATCGCGCTCAAAGCCCAGCATGGCAAACAGCCGCACACTGGCAAGATTGGTAACAGCATCTACCACTTTGCCAATTGTAATACTGCGTGCCTCGGCCGATTTATGCGCCAATGGCCGGCAACGTCGTGCCAGCTGATAAGAAATACTCAGAAAGAGTAATGCCCATACCAGCGTGAACAAGGCTAGCGGAATACTGGCATACCACAGCAGAGCGACTGATACCGTCAGCGTGACGACAATCGGCAGAAAATCAAATACCAGTGTCCACAATGTCATGTTGACGCTAGTGGAAGTTTCCGAAATGCGGCTGGCCAGCGCACCGGCAAAATTATTGCTGAGAAAGCGATGCGAATGATGTTGCAGCCAGGCGTACAGCTCGCTGGTTACCTGCGCGCGCAAACGCGGAGCAACAACAATCCGGCAAGAGGCGCTGGCACGGCTGAACAGCACTTCACTCAGGTTAAGCACGATGTAAAGCCCGAGTGGGAAGGCAACGGCGGTAAAGATCTGTTCCCGCACATTGATCGCATCCGTTACCCCGCCGACAATCTGTCCGATGGCATACGGCGTCAGAATACCGCTGGCCGAAGAACCGATTTCCAACAGCACAACCAGCGCACACCAGCCGGTGTAATGCCTGAAAAAATGCAGCAGAAAAGGAATCGGTTCGCCCGGCAACGCTGGTGCATGCGGGGAAAAGTGGGTTTCATTCATCAGAAACGACAGGAAAAGAGTATTTGGGCCTCATGGTAATAAGATATGAGGCTTGTACAACTGACAAAGCAAGATGGCGATGTACAGATGCAGTGATCAAACCAACTGACACGTTAGGGTCAGTGTGTGGAAGATAAAAACCGGAGCCCGGACGAGCGATAAGTTTGCCCGGGTTTATTTGCATTTACCTGATAGGTACTGGCTAAAACGGGATATCGTCTTCCATATCGTCAAAACCTGTGCTGCTACCTGTAGTGCCAGTTTTAGCAGGTGTGTTACTTGAATATTCGTTACCTTGGTCGGCTGGTGGATCATAGTTACCACCGCTGCCACCACCTGAGCGGCCACCAAGCATTTGCATACGGTCGGCGACGATTTCGGTGGTATAGCGTTCCACGTTGGATTTATCAGTCCATTTGCGCGTTTGTAAGCGACCTTCGATATAAATCTGTGAGCCTTTTTTCAGATATTCTCCAGTAATCTCAGCCAGCTTGCCAAACATAACGATCCGGTGCCATTCGGTGCGCTCCTGTTTCTCGCCCCCCTTGTCTTTCCAGGTATCGGTAGTGGCAATATTCAGATTTGCCATGGCATCGCCGCTGGGCATGTAACGGATTTCCGGATCGCGGCCAAGATTGCCAATCAACATAACTTTATTTAGTGAAGCCATTTATCTATTTCCTTCCAATAACTGAACCACTTTTTCTTCATCAAAACCCTTGAGATCAACCTTCAGATAAGCCACCTGTTCATTGGCCAGTACAAGCGCCTCATATACTCCCGGCAGGGCTGCCAATTCGCGTGATAAGGCATTGGCCTGTTCGGAATTCATTTCTCCAACCTGATACATTTTGGAACGGACAGCTGCCGGTGCCTGCATGGTGGTGGCCAGTATCAACCAAATAATCAACAACCCGCTGCACATGATCGCCATGGCGTAAAAGCCAAAATGCTGGAACAAGTAACCGCCCAAGGCGGAGCCAACAAACGCACCTAGAAACTGGGTGCTGCTGTAAACGCCAATGGCAGTTCCCTTGGCACCAACGGGTGCAATTTTAGAGATCAGTGAGGGCAGTGTTGCTTCGAGCAGATTAAACGCGGTGAAAAAGACCAGTAACGCGAAAACCAGTCCCCAAAAGGAAGTGTTGAAGATCGCCAGTAACACCTGTGCCAGTAACAATAACGCCACAGCAGCAATGAAAACCGGTTTCATCCGGGCTTTTTTCTCGGCATAAATAATGGCAGGCACCATCAATATCACCGCGCCTACCATGACGGGCAAATAAACTTGCCAGTGGTGGGCAGCGGCCAGGCCGGTTTCCCGCAGGGATACTGGTACCACCAGCCAGAGTGCCATCAGGACCGCATGCAGGGCAAAAATCCCATAGTTCAATCGCAGCAGTTGCGGATCACGTAACACGTTACCAAAGCGGCTGGTAGTAACCTCGGTGTCCGAGTGAAAACGGCTGATAACCGGATCAGGTACTACCTTGTACACGACCAGCATTGCCAATATGGCCAGACAGCCGGTAATGGCGAAAATACCCGGGACGCCGACCCATTGATTCAGGATAGGCGCAGATATCAGTGACAGTGCGAATACTGCGCCGATGCTGACTCCAATCATTGCCATCGCCTTGGTGCGATGTTCTTCCCGTGTCAAATCAGCTGCCAGCGCCATGACTGCGGCTGAAATAGCACCGGCACCCTGGATGACGCGCCCGAAAATAACCCAGTAAATATCGGTTGCTGATGCTGCGACAAAACTGCCCACGGCAAACAGGATCAGGCCGAGATACACCACCGGCTTGCGCCCGATGCGATCAGACAGCCAGCCGAATGGAATCTGCAGAATCGCCTGCGTCAATCCGTAAGCACCCAGCGCGATACCGATCAGCGTGTAACTGTCTCCTCCTGGCAGATCTTTGGCGAAAAAAGTAAAAACCGGAAGAATAATGAACAGACCGAACATGCGAAGTGCATAGACGCCTGCCAGACTGATGGATGCGCGCAGCTCCACCCGGGACATTTTTTCAGGAAGTTTGGTTGCTGTTCTGGATGCAGGTGTTGCGGACATGAAGCGTAATTGTGAATTGTGATAAAAGCGGGAAGTTGGGTATATTATCAGGTTGACTCTTTCTTAGGTAGCCGATGGAATTCATCAGGATCCGTGGTGCACGGACACATAATCTTAAAAACGTAGACCTTGATCTGCCGCGCAACCGGCTGATTGTGATCACAGGGCTATCCGGCTCCGGCAAATCTTCGCTGGCTTTCGATACGCTGTATGCGGAAGGCCAGCGGCGTTATGTTGAATCACTTTCTGCGTATGCACGGCAGTTTTTGCAATTGATGGAAAAACCGGATGTCGATCTGATCGAAGGGTTATCACCCGCCATTTCCATTGAGCAAAAAGCCACTTCGCACAACCCGCGTTCCACCGTGGGGACAGTCACCGAAATACATGATTATCTGCGCTTGCTGTTTGCCCGAACGGGAGAACCGCATTGCCCGGAGCATGGCATTGCGCTGGCGGCACAAAGTGTTTCGCAAATGGTTGATCAGGTACTGGCATTGCCGGCAGATACCCGGTTGATGATTCTTTCACCAGTAATAACCGGGCGCAAGGGCGAACAGCTGGAATTGTTTGATCAGCTGCGTTCGCAAGGATTCGTGCGCGTCCGGCTGGATGGGGAAGTGCATGATATCGACGCCCTGCCGAAGTTGCAGAAAAATAGGAAGCATACGATCGAAGTGGTGATAGATCGTCTCAAGATTTCACTGGAGATCAAACAGCGCTTAGCAGAATCTTTTGAAACAGCCTTGCACTATGCTGAAGGCAAGGCAATAGCGGTAGAAATGGATACCGGTAAGGAATACCTATTCTCTGCCAGATTCAGTTGTCCGGTATGTAGCTATGCCTTATCCGAGCTTGAACCGCGTCTATTTTCCTTCAATAATCCTGCTGGTGCGTGTCATCGCTGTGACGGGCTGGGGCAGATCACTTTTTTCGATCCGGCGCGGGTGGTGGCTTTTCCGTATTTATCACTGGCCACAGGCGCTATCAAAAGTTGGGATCGGCGTAATCAGTTCTATTTCCAGATGTTGCAGGCAGTGGCAACGCATTACCACTTCAATCTTGAAGTTCCATTCGAGCAATTGAGTGAGGCTGCACAACAGGTTGTGTTGTATGGTTCCGGCAAGGAAAAAGTCACCTTTACTTACTTCAATGAGCAAGGCAAAGCCAATCAGCAAACGCATGTGTTCGAGGGCATTATCCCCAGCCTGGAGCGCCGTTATCGGGAAACTGAATCACAAACTGTACGCGAAGAGCTGGCCAAATTTATCAATGCGCGCGTCTGTCCGGAATGTGAAGGTACACGCCTGCGCCGTGAAGCCCGCCACGTTACAGTGAATGGTGAGACAATTTTTGCAATCAGTGCCTGGCCACTGCGGCAGGCCAAACAGTTTTTTGATGAAATGAAGCTGGAAGGCCATAAGCAGGCCATCGCAGAGCGTATTGTCAAGGAAATATCCAGCCGTCTGCAGTTTCTCAACAATGTCGGGCTGGACTATCTTTCACTTAATCGATCCGCCGATACGCTTTCCGGCGGAGAGGCGCAGCGTATTCGCCTTGCCAGCCAGATCGGCTCTGGCTTGACCGGTGTCATGTATGTGCTGGATGAACCTTCGATTGGTCTGCATCAGCGTGATAATGAACGTTTACTGGAAACCCTCAAACATCTACGCGATCTCGGCAATAGCGTTATCGTGGTGGAGCATGATCAGGACGCCATCCTGCTGGCAGATCATGTCGTCGATATGGGCCCCGGCGCCGGTGAACATGGTGGACGTGTGGTTGCAGAAGGCACGCCCGCAGCGATTCAGGAAAATCCTGCCTCATTGACCGGGCAGTATCTTTCCGGAAAGTTAGCCATTGCTATCCCAGCTGCGCGTACACCTCCTGATCCGGAAAGAATACTGATCATACGCGGAGCAAGTGGTAACAATCTCAAACAGGTTGCGCTTGATTTACCGGTCGGACTGCTGGTGTGTGTGACGGGTGTTTCAGGCTCGGGAAAATCCACTTTGATTAACGATACGCTGTATCGCGCTGTGGCGCGGCATTTGTACGGCAGCTTGACTGACCCGGCGGCTTACCGGGAAATTGATGGGCTGGGCTTTTTCGATAAGGTGATTGATATCAACCAAAGCCCGATCGGACGTACTCCCCGTTCCAATCCCGCCACCTACACCGGCCTGTTCACCCCGGTGCGTGAATTATTCGCCGGTGTGCCGCAAGCCAGAGAACGCGGTTATCTGCCAGGCCGATTTTCGTTTAATGTCAAAGGCGGACGCTGTGAAGCCTGCCAGGGGGATGGTGTCATTAAGGTGGAAATGCATTTTTTGCCGGATATTTATGTTGCCTGCGATGTGTGTCATGGACAGCGTTACAACCGGGAAACATTGGAGATTCAATACAAAGGTAAAAATATCCACGAAATTCTGCAAATGACCGTTGAAAACGCACATATATTTTTTGAAGCAGTGCCGGTGATTGCCCGCAAGCTGCAAACCTTGCTGGATGTGGGACTGGGATATATCACGCTGGGACAATCTGCCACCACGCTATCTGGTGGTGAGGCGCAGCGCGTTAAACTTTCTCTGGAATTATCCAAACGTGATACTGGCCGCACACTCTATATTCTGGATGAGCCGACGACTGGTCTGCATTTTCAGGATATCGATCTGTTGCTCAAAGTGCTACACCGCCTGCGTGATAACGGGAATACTGTGGTTATTATCGAACATAATCTGGACGTTATTAAAACGGCTGACTGGATTATTGATCTTGGTCCGGAAGGTGGTGCCGGAGGCGGTAGAATCATCGCCGAGGGCACACCGGAAGCCGTGGCAGCGATGCCTGGCAGTTTTACCGGACAGTTTCTCCAGCCATTGCTTTCCAGTACTACCCAAACCTCTTCATGAATCCGCGCGAACTTCTGCTTGATAGTTTTCATGCTGCTGTTAATGCAGCTGATCCGCTGAAAATTGTGCCTTGTCATCTGCCTGAACCGCCACGCGGGAACACGCTGGTGGTTGGTGCTGGCAAAGCGGCTGCCGCCATGGCGCGCGCAGTGGAAGAGAACTGGCCAGCAGATCATCCCCTGGAAGGGATTGTGGTGACGCCTTATGGTCATGGTCTGGCGACGAACAACATCATGGTGATTGAGGCCAGTCATCCGGTACCGGATACACAAGGTGAAATGGCAGCCCGCGCCATGCTGGAATCGGCACGCATACTCACGCCAAATGATCTGCTGCTGGGACTGTTCAGTGGCGGGGGGTCCAGTCTGCTGTCTGCGCCCATTCCCGGAGTAACGCTGGATGAACTGAAATCAATTACCCGCCAGTTATTGCGTTGTGGCGCGGCAATCCAGGAAATCAATATCGTGCGCAAGCATTTATCTGTCGTACTGGGTGGCAGATTGGCAGCCGCCAGCCGGGCATCGGTACACAGTCTGATCATCTCGGATGTCACCGATAACGATCCTTCCTCCATCGCATCCGGACCCTGTGCGCCAGATCCCTCCACCTGGCAGGATGTGCTGGCACTGATAGAGCGTTATGCAATTAACATTGCTCCGCAAACCATGGGAATCCTGCAGAAAAATGTCAATACAGGCAGTAACGAAACCCCCAAACTAGGCGATCCGGTTTTCAGGAACGTGAAAAACCGGATAATCGCTACGGCGCGGCAATCACTCGCGGCGGCTGCACAGTTTTTTCGTGCACAAGGCATTACACCGCTGATTCTCGGTGACACCGTAACCGGGGAGGCAAAGGAAATCGCCAAAATGCATGCGGCCATCGCACGGGAAGTACGCCATTACAGCAACCCGTTTAAACCGCCTGTAGCCTTGATTTCCGGTGGAGAAACCACGGTAACGGTAACAGGTTCTGGCAGGGGCGGGCGCAATGCCGAGTTTCTGCTCTCGCTCGCCATCGCACTCAATGGACTGGAAGAAGTTTACGCATTGGCTTGCGATACTGACGGAATCGACGGCAACGGAACCAACGCCGGTGCAGTAATCACACCAGATACCCTCAATCGAGTAGAGCAGGCCGACGTTAATCCAGTAAGATTGCTTGATGACAATGATGCCTGGACTTTCTTTGACCAACTGGATGATCTGATTGTCACCGGCCCAACCCGCACCAATGTTAATGACTACCGGGTTGTTCTGGTTTTGTAGCTCTAAATATTGGATAGGTTTATGTCTTGGTACATGAATCAAGTATCCGGCCCACTGGAAAAAGGGCTGGATACCCAGGACATCAAATCCTGTAGAGATACCTACTGGTTTTAAAGCAATTTACGCGTAAGTTTTTCTTAACACATACTGCAAAATGCCGCCGTGACGGTAGTAATCCACTTCAATCGCGGTATCGATACGGCTGCGTAATCTGACTTCCCGGCGCGAACCATCCTGGCTGTGAATGACCAGTGTAATTTCTTGTTGCGGTTGAAGATCACCCAGCCCCAGAATATCAAATCGTTCATCGCCCTGAATACCCAGAGAAGCCATGCTATCCCCTTCTTTGAATTGCAGCGGGAGCACGCCCATGCCAATCAGGTTGCTGCGGTGGATACGTTCGTAACTCTCCGCGATTACTGCTTTGACGCCCAACAATTGTGGGCCTTTAGCTGCCCAATCACGGCTTGAACCAGCGCCATATTCTTTACCGGCAAATACTATGGTTGGTATGCCATCCTGAATATACTGCATGGCTGCATCAAAGATACTCATTTCCTTCCCGTCACGATCGCCATCGTTATAGTACAACGTAACGCTGCCTTCACTGCCAGGCACCATCAGATTTCTGATACGCACATTAGCAAATGTGCCGCGCATCATGACGCGATGATCCCCTCGACGCGAGCCATAACTATTGAAATCTGCCCGGGCAACGCCATGTGCCAGTAAATATTGCCCTGCAGGCGAAGATTCCATGATGGCGCCGGCAGGGCTGATATGGTCGGTTGTAACTGAATTACCGAGAATTGCCAGCGTACGTGCGCCATGAATGGCATCTGGCGCCTTGGTTTGATCTATTTCCAGGGAAAAATCTTCAAAAAAGGGTGGTTCGGCGATGTAAGTGGAATCCGGCCAGTCATACAACTTACCGGTAGCCGAGGTGATATCGTTCCAAAGTGTATGATCCCGAGTGAAATCACTGTATAAGCGACGGAAAGTTTCCGCCTGGGTCGCAAATTTCATCATGGATTCGATTTCTACGTTAGTTGGCCAGATATCGCGCAACCAAACAGGTTTGCCATCTTTATCCTCTCCCAGTGGTTCGCTTGTCGGATCCCTCAGTACCGTTCCAGCAATAGCATAGGCCACCACCAGTGGAGGAGATGCAAGAAAGTTGGCGCGAATATTGGAGTGAATCCTCGCCTCGAAATTGCGGTTACCGGATAATACCGCTGCGCATACCAGATCATCCTTGACAACGGTTTCTTCGATCACTTTTCGCAGTGGTCCTGAGTTTCCGATACAGGTTGTGCAACCATAACCGGCCACGTTAAAACCGAGCTGTTCAAGATAAGGTAACAAACCGGCAGTACGAAGATACTCTGTAACGACACGTGATCCAGGTGCAAGTGAAGTCTTGATATGTTTTTTGACTGCCAGGCCTTTTTCCACTGCCTTTTTTGCCAGTAAACCGGCAGCAATTAGCACACTTGGATTGGAAGTATTGGTGCAGGAAGTAATGGCAGCAATCAGTATGTCACCGTGGCGCAACTCGATTGGTTGGATCGGTGTGCCGTTGGTGGCAGTTTGAGGGGTAGGGCGGTTATTGGCCATCTCGACCACATTGCGCGCACTTCCAGGTAGTAATGCAGATTCACTTTGACTGCTGTCGGGTGCAACGCAAAGGTTGGATTGTGCATGATTGTCGCGGGTGGTATAAGTATTTCCCAATACTTCTGCCGCTTTGCCGTAGCCATTTTCCTTGATAGGTTTGCTGAATAATTCAGTGAAAGTAGATTTTAGATCTTTGAGTGCAATGCGATCCTGCGGGCGCTTCGGCCCAGCCAATGAAGGTGTGATAGTACTTAGATCTAAGGCGAGCTCCTGGCTGTAATCGATATCCCCATGGCGTGGCATGCCGAACAGCCCTTGCGCCTTGAAATAGCGTTCGAAAGCATCGATTTCTTCTTCTGTACGACCGGTATATCGGAAATAGGCAAGTGTTGCATCATCTACTGGAAAAAAGCCCATGGTTGCACCGTATTCAGGAGCCATGTTGGCAATCGTGGCGCGATCCGGCAGACTCAGCAAAGTAACACCTTCACCGAAAAATTCAACAAACTTGCCCACTACATTGGCTCTCCGTAGCATTTCTGTGACTGTCAGCACTAGATCAGTCGCGGTAACTCCCTCCTGCAGATGCCCTGTTAGATTGACGCCGACTACATCTGGCGTCAGGAAATAGATCGGTTGCCCAAGCATACCCGCTTCGGCTTCGATTCCTCCCACCCCCCATCCCACCACGCCAATACCGTTGATCATTGTGGTATGTGAATCAGTTCCAACCAGTGTATCCGGATAAATAAATCCATCCTTTTGATGTACGCCACGCGCAAGATATTCCAGATTGACCTGATGCACGATACCAATTCCGGGAGGAACCACGCCGAATGTATCGAATGCTTGCATACCCCATTTAATGAACTGGTAGCGTTCCCGATTGCGCTGGAATTCGATTTCCATGTTCCGTGCGAGTGCTTGGCTATCACCGTAATAATCTATCTGAATTGAATGATCCACCACCAGATCTACCGGTACTAGCGGTTCGATCAACTCCGGATTTTTTCCCAATCTCTTGGCTACACTGCGCATCGCGGCCAGATCAACCAACAACGGTATCCCGGTGAAATCTTGTAATACGATACGCGCCACGACAAACGGTATTTCCTGAGTGCGTTCTGCTCTTGGCTGCCAACTAGCAAGTTGTTTGACATGAGCCTCAGTGATTTTCTTGTCATCGTAATTGCGCAAAATAGATTCCAGTATGATCCGGATGGAAACTGGCAAACGCGAGATGGTTCCCAGCCCGGCTGCTTCAAGCGCAGGAAGCGAATAAAACTGGATTGTTTCACCGTTAGATAGAGGTAACGTACTTAAGCTATTGAATAAATTGTGGGCCATGATGGTTCCTTGAATAAGAGACGACGGGCATTTTGTATTTATGCAGTAACCGTTTAAGTTTATCATTCGCCACTGGCTGCAACCAAATACTTGACCTGACACCGATGGTTACAGCTTTTTTGTATTTTTAAACGGGAGAATAATGAATATCGAGCAACTAAATCAAAAATACGGAATTGGGGAGCAGGTAGTTTTTAAAGAGGGAGAAGGGGGTTTACCCTTTATTCATATCAAGAATGAAAAGGCCAATGCACTGATCTCGATTTACGGCGGACAGGTGCTTGCATTCCGGCCGATACATGCGCAAGACGATCTTCTGTTTTTAAGCAAGCGCGCCTATTATCAACAGGGCAAGGCAATCAAAGGCGGTGTGCCGATTTGCTGGCCATGGTTTGGCCCGGATCCGGAAGGTAAAGGGCGATCAGCACATGGTTTTATGCGCAATCGCATGTGGGATGTCATCGAAACATCCACAACCCCGGAAAACGGCACTCGAATCGTACTGGGATCAACCGATACCGAAGAAACACGATCCATCTGGCCACGCGCATTCATTTTGAGACTGGAAATTACCATTAGCGATACGCTCAATCTGGAGCTGATCACTCGCAATCCGGGCTCACAAGTATGTACGATCACACAGGCTTTTCATACCTACTTCAACGTGGGGGATATTCGGCAGACACATGTATCCAGCCTGGAAAACACTCGCTATATTGATAAAGTGCACGATAACCTGGAAAAAAACCAGATCGGTGCTGTCACCATTGAGGCGGAAGTGGACCGAATTTACCAGTCAGTCGATAGCAATCTCATCATTCACGATACAGCTCGCAAACGCCGTATCCGCATCACTTCTAAAGGGAACAGAACCGCCGTTGTGTGGAATCCCTGGGCAAAGATCTCGACAGAAATGGCAGATCTGGAAGATGATGATTACCTGCGTTTTATTTGTGTGGAAACCACCAATGCCGCGACAGACCGGGTTCATATCCAGCCCGGCAGTGAGTTCCGGTTGGTTGCCAATTACCGGATTGAGCAGGACTGACAGAAAATCTCCAGAATTTTCTGTTTGAAAACAAGGAAAAACAATGGCTCTAAAACTTAACATTATCACCTGTAGTACTCGCCCCGGGCGCATCGGGCCTCATGTCGCACAATGGTTCTGCGAAGCCGCTGTCCAGCATGGCAAATTTGACGTGGTACCGGTAGACCTGGCGGAATTTAATCTGCCGGTGTACAACGAGCCGGAACACCCAGTACGCCAGCAATATCAGCACGCGCATACCAAAGACTGGGCAGTCAGTGTCCACGCAGCTGATGCCTATGTATTTGTGACTCCGGAATACAATTTCGGCCCACCGCCCTCACTGCTCAACGCGCTCAACTACGTTTACAAGGAATGGAATTACAAACCTGCTGGGATTGTGAGTTATGGCGGTGTATCAGGCGGATTGCGTGCGGCCCAGATTCTGAAACAAACGCTGACTACCCTGAAAATCATGCCAATAGTGGAAGCCGTCACCATCCAGAATGTTTCCACACACGTTGATGAAAGCAAACACTTCATCCCAATTGATTCTCATCTCCGTGCTGCGACAACCTTGCTGGATGAACTGTACAAATGGGCGCAGGCGCTTAAAACACTGCGGTAATACTGCTGTTGCCAGCAGCTTCTGTTCGGGGTGGATACCTAATCTGCCCTGAATAACTGGCTGGATGCATGATGAATCTCCCTCGTCGTCGATTATCTGGAATAGGCTTTCAATCCTTCTCCTCATGGACATCCCAGTCCATTGGGCGCGCCTCGCCAGTCTGGTAGAACTGCTTCACCAGCTTCACGTAATCCAGAAAGTCCCGGTTCTCGGTTGCCAGCCGGTTGGCCATATCCCAGTCGATCTCGTCGCGCTCGCGAGCCGGAATCAAGACCTGACTTTCTGTCGGGTTCTCGGCATCCAGTTTGATCAAGCCGATGCCGTGCGCGGCGAACAGCATCCGCAATTGAACCGCCCCGGGTTTTGAGGAGGCTCCACTATCTGAGAAGATGGAGCCATGAACAAATCAAATAAATATTCCCCCGAAGTAAGAGCGCGCGC
>NZ_QICQ01000018.1 GCF_003201195.1 Nitrosomonas eutropha
AAACGGTATTATTACGACTCACACGATCAGTTGAAGGCCCATCTCCATCGCTTTGTGATGGCTTATAACTTCGCCAAAAGACTAAAAGCTCTCAAAGGCCTAACACCCTATGAATACATCTGCAAAATCTGGAAAAATGAGCCAGATCGTTTTATCTTTGATCCATTCCAGCACACCGTGGGACTAAACACCAAGTACCTGTTCAACGTTCTCACTAACCCAGACAAGTCGCGGCAAATCCTCTGTAAAATGCAGGTTGTACAGAATCACCGGGCTAGCTGCCAGCAAATGGGAGAGGCGCAAATTTGCCCGTTTTGTATTGACTCGCTCACGCGTCAACTCGGCCAGCCACTGCGCCTTCTCTAATGTTGCAAGAATCCCGGAGAGATAGTTTTTATGCTTGATCAGATAACCTTCCACCTCCGGACACTGTGCCAGTGCAGTTGCCGCATCGGTGTCCTGGCCGGTCATCAGCACAACAGGAATGTCCAGTTTGCGCTCTTTGCGCAACAACCTGATAAATTCAAGACCATCCATCCCCGGCAAACAATAATCGACCAGCAGTACATCGAAATCAGCAGTTCGTTCCGGACCAGCGGGCAAGAGCGCCAGCGCATCCTGTACATTCGTCACCGTAGCCAACTTAATCCCGGCTGCCTCCTGCACTAATGCACGTTGTACGCTATCAACATCACTTTGACTGCATGAG
This sequence comes from Nitrosomonas eutropha, assembly GCF_003201195.1. Lineage (GTDB taxonomy): Bacteria > Pseudomonadota > Gammaproteobacteria > Burkholderiales > Nitrosomonadaceae > Nitrosomonas > Nitrosomonas eutropha. The sequence goes on from NZ_QICQ01000018.1 coordinate 710, forward strand.
ATATAAAGAACACGCATTATTGTTGATTACTCAATTGAGCAAATTACCCTGGCAAATCGTCACTTGTTATGCCACATCCATAGAACTATCAAAATTGACCGGCTCGATAATATAAGAAATGGCTCTGGAATCACAGGCATATCAAATATTTCTGTCGCTTCACGGCAACAGGAATAACGCTTCGGCAAGTATGAACTTATCATGACAACCTGATAAAACGAGAACTTGCGATACTCCAGGATGTCTGAAAAATATATTTGTTAAAGCACACTAAAAATGAAAACAATTATTGCTGCATTAATTATCTTGATAATAACAATGGTTATAACTGTCTTTGCAATGGAGAAAATCGTGACACCCAGCTCTGTAAACTCAAATCAAACTACTGATTCAAAATCAAATTATATTGTTCTGGGCATGGGTTGTTTCTGGGGTGCCGAGAAGCGCATGGGAGAGCTGCCCGGGGTGGTTGATGTGGAAAGCGGCTATGCAGGTGGTGACCACGCCGGTGTAGGTTATGAGGATATTCTGAATTTTGAACGCGCGTTGCGTATCGGCAGAGCTGCCGGACGCAATCATGCCGAAGTAGTTAAAGTGACGTTTGCTCCTGAACAAGTATCATTGGAAAGCGTGCTGGCAAAATTCTGGGAAAGTCATAATCCCACTCAGGGTGATCGCCAAGGGAATGACATCGGCAGTAATTATCGTAGCGCTATCTACTATCACGATGAGGATCAAAAAACCCTCGCGCTGGCCACACGTGATACCTACCAGCAAGCGCTGACAGCAGCTGGATATGGCCAGATTACGACTGAAATCCTGCCTCTCAAAAACTACATCACCGCGGAAGAATACCATCAAAATTATTTGAAGAAAAATCCGGATGGCTACTGTGGCTTGGGCGGCATAGGTGTGAAATACCCTGCTGCAGATCATACAAAAGATACAACCACAACTTCAGCCGCCCCTTCCGTACAGCCGCTTGACAGCAAGGATTTAAACTTTGATCGGCAACTGGTGGTGTTTGAATCAGAAAACTGCGAATTTTGCGTACAATTCAAACAGGATATCCTCGACCACTGGCAGGCAGACGTTCCCATGATCGTGACAATGAATGCCAACCCGCCTACCGATTGGGTACTGGACAAACCCTTATTTGCGTCTCCCACAATGGTGTTGTTCAGCAAAGGCAAGGAGGTGGCGCGTTATACTGGTTACAACGGAGAAAAGGAAAAATTCTGGCAATGGCTCGGGTTTCAATTATTGACACCGGAACAACAGAAAATTGCTTTCGAGCAGGGGACCGAGCGCGCTTTCACCGGCTCCAATCTGGACGAGAAACGTCCGGGCAGGTTTGTTGACCCGATCACTGGTGTCACGCTGTTTCGTAGCCAGACCAAATTTAACAGCGGAACCGGCTGGCCCAGTTTCTTTGAACCGGCTGAAGGATCTGTCACCTATCACAAAGACAACTCCGGCTATATGCAGCGGATTGAAGTGCGCAGTGCCAGCTCTGGCATTCATCTCGGCCATGTATTCAATGACGGCCCTCCCCCCAGTCATAAACGCTACTGCATCAACGGCAATGTCCTGAAGTTTGTGCCGGATTAATCTGCGTAACTTGAAATCAGAAGGCTGAAGTGGGTTAATACCTGTTTAGAACTATTTTTCTCATGGCTGATCATGTCTACCACCACTGTTACCTACCTTGCTGATTACCGCGCACCTGAATTTCTAATTGAAAAAACCCATCTGACCTTCAAATTGCATGAAGGCTATACCGATGTCAATAGTCAGCTGACCATTGTCCGCAACCCGCACAGCACTCACGCCGATCACCTGGTTCTACACGGCGAGCAACTGGAATTACTTTCTCTGGCAGTTGATGAACACCCACTTGGTGCCGGGGATTATCAGATCACCCCGCAAAACATGACCGTTCACAACGTGCCTGAGCACTTTATCCTGCAGTGCAAAACACGTATCTATCCCGAGAAAAACACCGCATTGGAAGGGCTGTATCGCTCTAGCGGCATGTATTGCACACAATGCGAAGCCGAGGGTTTCCGCAAGATTACCTACTATCTGGATCGCCCGGATGTTATGAGCGAATTTGAAACAGTCATCATTGCTGAGGAAGGTGCTTTTTCGACTATGCTTTCCAACGGCAACTGCCTGTCTGATACAGTGTACGCTGGCAAGCGCATCGTACACTGGCACGATCCTTTCAAGAAACCCAGCTATCTGTTTGCGCTGGTTGCAGGTAATTTAGTCTGCCTGGAAGATCACTTTTCTACCCAGTCAGGCCGTCAGGTTTTGCTGCAAATCTATACTGAAGCAAAAGACAGCGATAAATGCCACTTTGCCATGCGGTCATTAAAAAAAGCCATGTGCTGGGATGAGCAAACCTATGGCCGGGAATATGATCTGGATCGTTTTATGATTGTCGCCGTAGATGATTTTAATATGGGGGCAATGGAAAATAAGGGGCTGAATATATTCAACACTTCCTGCGTATTGGCTCACCCGGCCAGCACCACCGATGCGGCGTTCCAGCGTGTGGAAAGAGTAATTGGTCACGAATATTTTCATAACTGGTCCGGCAACCGGATCACTTGCCGCGACTGGTTTCAGTTAAGCCTGAAAGAAGGCTTAACCGTTTATCGTGATTCTGAATTTTCAGCGGACACGAACAGCCGTGCAGTCAAGCGCATCGAAGATGCCAACGTGATACGCAGCGTGCAGTTTGTTGAAGATGCCGGCCCGATGGCACACCCGGTACGGCCGGATTCCTATATAGAAATATCCAATTTCTATACCGTAACAATTTATGAAAAAGGTGCTGAAGTAGTGCGCATGCTGGCCAATATTCTGGGGCCAGAACAGTATCGTCGTGCTACTGATTTGTATTTCAGCCGCTTCGATGGCCAGGCAGTCACCTGCGATGATTTTGTCCAGTGTATGGAAGCAGTATCCGGCAAGGATTTGCGCCAGTTTTGTCTGTGGTATTCACAAGCTGGCACCCCGCAACTGCATATCAGCGACAGCTACGATGCTGCTCGCCAGCAATACAGCCTGACCGTCCGCCAGCATACGCCCGCAACACCCGGACAAACAGAAAAGCAAGCGCTGCACATTCCCCTCAAAATCGCGCTTTATGGTAGCAAGGGTGTGCTTGCTTTGGTGATTGATGGACAGAACAAAGGCACAGAAACTGTACTGGATATTTGTCAGGATCAGCAAACCATCATCTTTGAGCAGGTGGCTGAGAATCCGGTACCATCTTTATTACGTGGCTTTTCAGCACCAGTGAAGATTTTCTATGCTTATCAGTTAGCACAATTGCAGCAATTGATTCTGCTGGATAGCGATGGCTTTTGTCGCTGGGATGCCATGCAAAGCCTGATGCGCATAGTGTTGTGCAACGCTATCGACGGCAAGGATAACCATGCAGAACAAATTATGCTGGTGGATACACTCAAACAATTGCTGGCTGACCATGCATCCATGGATGTGGCTTTATTGGCCTGCATGCTGGACTTACCCAGCGAACAGTATCTGGCCAGCCTGTACGATAAAGCCAACCCGACAGCGATCAGCCAGGCCAGAACGCAATTACAGCAACAGCTTGCCATACAGTTACAGCCAGAACTGCTGGGTTGTTATCAGACTTTGCAGGACAAGATACAAGGATTATCCGCACCAGCGATGGCAGCACGCAGTTTACGTAACCGTGCACTGGCTTATTTGCTGCATATTAATGATGCGCGCTACCGCAATCTAGCGCAGCTGCAATTTGCCCAGGCAAACAACATGACCGATCAATTTGCTGCCTTGCGAGCACTGGTGCATACTGAACATGCAGGATCAACCGCACAGGAAGCGCTGCAGGCTTTTTACCAGCAATGGCAGCACGAAACACTGGTCGTCAATATGTGGTTCCAGGTACAGGTCACACGGCCTTGGGGTAATGTATTGCAGGCAGTACACAAGCTCTTAAACCACGCAGCGTTTGATGCCCGCAACCCGAATAAATTGCGTGCCGTGATCGCTGCTTTTACCAATCAAAACTTTGCCAGTTTTCATGATCGCTCCGGTAAAGCCTACCAATTCCTGGCTGACCAGATCGCCGACATTGATCAACGCAACCCGCAAATGGCTGCTCGCTTGTTGACACCATTAACACATTGGCATCAGTTTATTGACGAGCACGCCATATTAATGCGAAAAGCACTGGAATCATTGTCGCAATGTGAATTAAGCAAGGATGTTTACGAGGTGGTGAGCAAGAGCCTGATGAACTAAAGGGTATTTTTGCGTGTCTTCAGTACATGTCAACGTCTCTCTCATCAGAGTTGGAACATCCGTAAAACAACTTGGAACAGGTTCTTATCCGATGAGTCACCTGAATTTAGCTATAACCAGGCCTGATTTCATCAGAAAAACCGAGAAATGTCTGTCTATCAAGCTCTCCCTCCAGATCAAACTTAAAGTTTTGAATCAATATACCACGCGCTGCAGCATTATAAGTAACGCGCGTAGCCCAGATCCGAGGTCCAACTGTGTAACACTGCTTCTACCGCTTTAGGCCCGTGATTGGTACCCAATAATGCCGATGGTTCACCACCATCCCAATAGAAAAGCTGGGTACAGGGAGTATCTTCTCGCCCGGCTCCCCAGAAACCTTAAATCGCTGTCCGTGAACGCCTCCGCCGAGCCGGGTACTATACTGGTTGCACGAAATCAGCAGGAGGTCGGTTCTGGATTTTTTAATGGTGCCAGTAATGCTACCAGCCGCGTAACATCTATGCCGTTCAAAGATTGCCTGACTTTGGTAGCAGACATTGCTTGATCTCTCTTTCTTCATAAGCTTCCCCTGTTAGGGTTCGCAACTTGCTCATTACTGGATTGCTTCAATCCCATGGATTTTCACAATGACAGAGTAAGTAGATCACCCCAACCTTGCCATTTCATTCTTCCCGGTATATTATTGGCCAGAAAGAGAACGAATGGTCTACTTATAGCAATAGCTCATATCAGGAGGTTAACAATGAGTGCCCCGGATACTAAAAATATTGTCAATGGAATCAATATTGAACAATCTTTTGTCATACAAAAACAAATCAGTGAAGATCGCAGCGGTGATATGGCCAAACCCAAATACCAGGCAACGGTTGTCTGGGATAGCGGCTACCATACCACTGCAAATGTTACCGATGGCCAGACGATTATCGGCGATGAACCTCCGCGTTACGGTGGCAAAGGCACGGGCATCTCTCCGCAGGATATGTTGCTGACTGCTGTCGGTCACTGCCTGGCTGCCTCTTATATCGGTGGATTATCTGCTGCCCGTATCAACGTGGAATCATTGCGATTACATGTTTCGGGGCGCGTCAATTTCGGCGTGGCTTATGCAGTTGAGGCAGGCAACCCGGGATTTGAGGACATCAACGTAGTCGTGGAAATTCAAACCGATACACCACAAGAAAAAGTACTCGCACTACTAGAGAAGCTGAAACAAACTGCGCCGATACCCGATACCATCATGCGCCCGGTACCGGTCAATATCGAAATTCATCACCAGCCGAAGTAAAGCATGCCACGAATCATGTATCTACGAGGCAGTTCTGATTGAAACCGAAAGGAGAGAACAGATGAATACCAGTGATATCCATGATGTAGCCATAGTAGGCGCCGGTCCGGCCGGTCTGTCAGCCGCACATGAACTGACCAAAGCAGGCTTCACCCCGCTGGTGCTGGAACGCACGCCTGCTGTCGGCGATGTCTGGCGGAATCATTACGACGGGCTACGCCTGAATACGGGCCGTTTCTGTTCTGCATTGCCGGGTAACAAATTTCCCCTGTCAGCCGGTGGCTGGCCTTCACGTGATGAAGTGGTAGCACTGCTTGAGAACATGCCTGAACGTGGTGGTTTTACGGTACAGACCAGCATCGAGATTGAAAAAATCCGCTACGGCCATGAACGCGATATCTGGCAGATTACCAGTATCGATAACCAGCAATTTGAATCCCGCGCCGTAGTTATTGCAACAGGTACCAATCGCATTCCGGTTATTCCTGAATGGGAAGGCAAGAATACTTTTGCCGGAAAAATCATTCATTCCTCGCAATTCAAAAATGCACAGGAATATGCAGACAAGCATGTGCTGGTGGTTGGTAGCGGCAATTCATCCGCCGAAATTGCCAGTCGGCTGGCCGAATACGCCAGTTCAGTCATTATGTCCGTCAGAACACCGCCACAACTTCTGCCCAAGAGTATTTTGGGTATTCCTTTTGTCGGGCTTGGAATAGTGTTAAGGCAACTGCCGAATTCACTGGCGGATAGCGTGCTGAGTTTCTTGCGGCGCACCATGATTGGTGATCTGTCCGCATACGGGCTTCCCTCTCCCACCATGTCAACGTTAAAGCAGTACGCCATCAATAATGTCGTACCAATTCTTTATCGGCCTTTCGTGGACGATATCCGTGCCGGTCGTATCAAAATTGTCGGGCCGATTCAGAAAATATCGGGTGGAACAGTAGAAGTTCTAAGCGCCATTCCAGCAGCACAAAATACCAATCCGGGTACTACGACTCTGCAGCCGGATATCATCGTTGCAGGGACCGGATTCCGCACCGGCTTCCCTGAGCTCATTCAAATACCTGGCATTACTGATGAAAAAGGCCGAGCCAAAATTGCAGGTGATCAGGAGTTTCCGGATGCACCACGCCTGTATTTTATCGGGCAGGTCAATCCACTCAGCGGCCAGTTAAATGAAATCCGGCTGGAGGCCGACAAAATTGCCCGAAAACTCAGTCAACAACTCGGTACAAGGCAGGAAAATTAACAGGAATTTTTCCGCCTTTCCCTGCTACCTGATAAAGCACTGGTTAATCTAAAAACAATGCCCAAAAAAATCTCTGTCGAGGAAAGAATCCTGCAGACAGCACGACGTCTGTTCTGCCAGGTGGGTATTCACGCAACGGGGATTGCCAGGATTATCGAAGAATCCGGTGTATCCCGGCGTAGCCTCTATACCCACTATGGATCGAAGGAGAATCTGCTCAAGGCCGTATTTGAGGCGGAGGCCAGTATATGGTTCCACTGGTTCGACTGCGATCTCCCGCAAATGACCTGTCCACCAGATGAGCGCGTTCTGGCCTTGTTCGATTTAATGCAGGACTGGTTCGATAGTGAAATTTTTTACGGCTGTGTATTTATCAACGCCGTCGCCGAGCATGAAAAATGTAACAACTGGATACAGGAAATCGCCAACGATCACAGAGAAAAAATTACTGCCAGACTCGTAGCAATAGTGGTAGAAAGCGGTGCACGTGATCCTGAAATGGTCACGGAAAAGCTGAATTTGTTGATCGACGGGACAATTGTAGCGGCCATGGTTACCGGTAATGGCGAGATTGCACATGTCGGCAAGCTGGCCGCTGCCGATATTTTACGCAGCTCCAAATAAATTCATGTTTTTTTGATTTCTTAGCAACCACGTAAATCCGAGGATAAGGAGGGAAAGAATGATCACAATCTGGGAAAACTTATCTATCAACATTAAACGCCTCTTCATTGCTCCTGTCGTGGTGACAAGTGTTGTACTGATCGGCATGCAGCTTCATATCAATACGCGGGGAAGCGGCGGAAACCTACCCGGAAGGCTTATCAATTAATTCCTGCTGAAAGCTATCTATCAGGCATCATTTCGCAGGAAGCGCGTATTCAGGAGCCTGGAAAATTATCCTGCGACTCTCTGGGCCAGCTTGATATTTTCCCGGACTGATAACTGTCGTTATGAGATATCCGGAATTCCACGCCAGAAAAAAACTGGTAGCATAAGTCATTCATCCTGGCTGATAAAGAACCAGCACAGACCTCAGCGGCCGATAAAAATCGGTTCGACAGATTTCCTTCATTACGATTAATACATGAACAGATTGCTTCACATTACGGTTTTCTTATTACTGATCATGACAGGTATTGGATACGTCCATGCCAGCGAGCTGGATGAAGAACTCCAGGCGATTCAAGCAAAACTCAGCGTATCGGGCAATGGTGAGGAAACGCCACAAAAGAAGCGGTTGCACGAAATTTATAATAACCATCAACAGGTATTGCTTGATCATCAGGAATATCTGAAAAAGACTGCCAATTATTCCCGGCAACTGGAACAGTATCCAAAACAGCTGGAGAATCTAAAAAAGAGCCAGGTACCGCCAGGAATCGCTATCACCACGCCGGACAAGCTGGCCAAATTGCCGCCGGAAGAACTAGAGCAACGCCATATTGCAGCACAGGCTGACTTATCCGATCTGCAAAACCAGCAACAGAAGCTGATGGCTGAGATCTCCAAACTGCGACAACGTGCAGTCACCATACGGGAAGAGCTGGCATCCATCAACACTTTACGGGCAGAACTGACAGAAGATTCTTCTGAAACCCACAAAACAACAGACAAAAAGATACTTACTGCGCTGGAAAACTATCGTGAAGCACAATTACAGGCGCTGACTGACAAAACGCGCATGCTGGAATTGGAAGCGCTGGTATTGCCCAATGCCATAGAAATCACCACGCTTCAGGAAAAACTCTCCCTGCAGCCCAAAATTCAGGCGTTAGAGCAGAAAACCGAGTTACTCGCTGAAGAAATCAATCGGAAAAAGCGTGCTGAAACTGAACAAGTGGTCGAAAAATCCCAGCAATTGCTGGTCGAAAAAACGTGGCAGTATCCGGGACTAGAGAAATATGCCTTGGATAATCAGTCACTGGCCAAAAAGCTCAGCAGCTACGCCGAACTTTCAACCCGGTTGATCAACCAGAAAACTGGTAGTGAAAAGCGTCTTACTCTCATCACACGAAGTTATGCGGCACTACAACAACGGCTCGAACTCAAGGTGGAGGATACTGCTCTGGGAACGGAAGTCAGAAAGCAATTCAAGGAAATCATGGTCGAGCCGGCTATCACACAAACCGAAAAAGACTTGAACAGTGCCAGGTTGGAGCTATTCCAGCTCGAGCAGGAAAAATTGCAAATGCTGAACGAGCATGGCTATTTCAAGCAGATTATGAACGGGGAAGAAATACCGGCAGACAACACCCCTGCTTACCAGCAGCTCACTGATGCGTTTCATGAACTGAAACAATCCCGCGAGCAGATAATCGACCAGTTTTCCCAGGTACTGCACGGTTATATCAAGGAACTGCAACTCCTTCTTACCATTCAACAACAGCTTATCGAGAAAATTGGTCAGCACAAGCTGTTACTGAAAGAGAACCTGCTGGTGACACGCAGCGCAGAACCCATTTCTCTAGATGTCGTACAGGATATTCAGGATGCCATCACTTGGTTAACCTCAAGTAAAACACAGGCAGCAACCGAGAAAGTAATCAATGCAACATGGAAAAATATCCTGATCGTTTATGCGATATTTGCGCTGATAATTACCATCTTCCGGTACACATACTGGCCTGTTTACCTTTCCTGGGCGCGTATCGGAAACAGTTTGCGGGGAAAGGTCAATCAAGACAGGCTGTTATATCCCGTAGGGATGCTATTGGCTACACTGCTGATATCAGGGTTGGTTTACCTCCCTTTCCAGTTGTCATCGGTGATTCTGCATCATGGTACCAATACAGAAATCGGCCATGCATTCTCGGTAAGCCTGCATGTAGCAGCAATTGCCGCTTTTATCTGGACGTTCATATTGTTGCTGTTTCACCCGGAAGGCCTACTGATCGGTCAATTCAGATGTTCCGAAAAATTAGCCGATAAAATACACCGGGATACCAGACGCTTTGCACCTGTCATAGCGTTATTGTGCATCATCATCGCCTTCACCGACGCGCTAGACGATGATCTCGTCCGCAATGGCTTTGGCCGGCTGACTTTCATCCTGCTGTGTCTGGTACTCGCAGTGTTCGCTTCGGGATGGATAGCCGTCACACGTTCCGGCAAGGCGCTTTATCAGGGTGAATCATTCTATCTGATGCTCAACCCCAGATTCTGGATGACGCTCCTGTTCGTGTTACAAATCGGCATGATCATCATGGCAGCCATTGGTTACTATTTTGCTGCCATTTATCAATACCTGCTCATATTCCAGTCGATCAGCTGGATCATATTCTGCGCGTTGACCTTTTTTGTAAGTTTTCGCAGCCTGTTAATCATCCAGCGCAGAATCGCATTCGAACGTGCAATCGAGAAACGGGAGGAGATACAGGCCCAACGTTCAGCATCAGGCAAAAGTGAAGCGGATATACTCGATGACAACTACATTGATGTCAAAACGATCAGCAAGCAGTCCGCCACTGTGCTGAAAATCAGCATTTGGGCATTGCTGATTACCGGACTTGGCTTTATCTGGATCGATGTACTGCCCGCACTCAGTTTTTTGGAGAAGATCACGATCTGGCGTACATCGGTGGAAATCGATAGTGAAGTTATTCTACAACCCATTACATTAAAAACATTACTGGCTGCAATCGTTATTCTGAGCCTTGTCATGATTGCTGCGCATAACCTGCCCGGCACACTTGAACTGTTGGTGTTGCGACATTTATCGCTCGACCGTGGTACGGGATATGCCATGACCACCTTGCTCCGATACACAATCGTGATCATTGGGTTGATGGTAACTCTTCAGAAACTGGGGATGCAGTGGTCAAACATTCAGTGGCTGGTCGCTGCACTGAGCGTCGGATTGGGCTTCGGCCTGCAGGAAGTATTTGCCAATTTTGTTTCCGGTCTGATTCTGTTGTTTGAACGCCCCATCAGAATCGGAGATGTGATTACATTAAACAATATCAGCGGTACTGTCAGCAAGATTCACATTCGTGCAACAACCTTGATCGACGGTGATCGCAAAGAAGTCATCGTGCCCAACAAGATATTCATCACGCAACAGTTCACTAACTGGACGTTGAGTGATCCGACTACGCGCATAATAATTCCGGTAGGGATTGCCTACCGCTCGGATTGTGATAAGGCGCGTGCACTGTTACTGAAAATTGCACATGATCATCCGTTGGTATTACGCGATCCAGAACCGGCCGCATTACTCTTGGGATTTGGTGCTAGTTCTCTGAACTTTGAATTGTGGGTATTTGCCGGACAATTGTCAGACAGAATGAAATTGATGCATGAGCTGCATGTGTTAATCAACCAACATTTCTCAGAAGAAGGAATCGAAATTGCATTCCCGCAGATGGATGTACATTTGCAACCAGAAAGCACAGAAAAGGCAGCCATCGATCAAGCGAAAAAGACAGAATAGCTACTGGATTTTCAGAGACGCCCTTCAGGTAACTTGGTAATCAGCGGCAGATTAAGGTTTACGGAAATATCCACCGCTGATTATCGTTAAGTTGGCTTCACTCAGTGAAGAACTCGCGTGCTTTCTCCATCCAGGATTTTGCACGTGGATGATGCAATGAGCCATCTTTCTGGCTGATAGACTCGAATTCTTCGAGCAATTCCTTCTGGCGCGGAGTCAGATTAACTGGTGTTTCCACTGCAACATGGCACAGCAGATCGCCTGTTGACTGATTACGTACACCGGTAATTCCCTTGCTGCGCAAACGGAAAATCTTACCGGTCTGGGTTCCAGTTGGTACCTTGATGCGAGCATGACCATCAAGCGTGGGCACTTCGATTTCCCCCCCCAATGCCGCCACGGTAAAACTGATTGGTATCTCGCAATGCAAGTGGTTTCCCTCTCTCTGAAAAACAGGGTGGCTGGCCAGATGAATGACCACATACAGATCACCTGCCAACCCGCCGCTTGCACCAGCCTCTCCTTCCCCAGTCAAGCGTATACTGTCGCCCTCATCTACACCAGCCGGAATTCTGACAGACAGGGTTTTATGACGCTTGACTCGCCCTGCTCCCTGGCAATCCGTGCAAGGATCGGAAACAATCTTGCCGCTGCCATGACAATGTGAGCAGGTTTGCTGAATCGAAAAAAAACCCTGTTGCATACGAACCTGGCCATGTCCGTTACAAGTTGGGCAGGTTTTGGGAGATGTCCCCGGTTTTGCACCGCTGCCATGGCAGGTATCACAGGCTTCCTGCCTGGGAATACGTATTTTGGTTTCTGTACCACGCGCCGCCTGTTCCAGTGTAATCTCCAGGTTATAGCGCAGATCAGCGCCACGATGGACACTAGAGCGTCCACCTCCGCGCATGCCAAACAGATCACTGAAAATATCACTGAAAGCGTCACTGAATCCCTGCGCTCCCGCTCCGCCCACTCCGCCATTCAGGCCGGCATGACCAAACTGATCGTAAGCAGCACGTTTGTTGGAATCAGACAGCACCTCATAGGCTTCCTTGATTTCCTTGAATCGTTCTTCCGCCTTCGCATCACCCGCATTCCGGTCAGGATGGTATTTCATTGCCAGCTTCCGATATACCTTCTTCAGCTCGCTCTCATCCGCATCCCGGCCGACACCGAGTACTTCATAATAATCACGTTGACTCATAAAAAATTCCTGCTGGTAGAAATCATCCAGACATCGTTGTGCCGATTACTCCAGCAATTTGATAAAAGGTCCATTGTAATAAGGGATATAAAACGCAGAGGTCAGAGAAAATAGTCATTTCCTCTTTTCTCTGCGTATATTTTCAGTACGAGTTACTGCTATGTGAACTTTGCATCAGCCCTGCGGAAAATCATTTTTTATCCTTGACTTCCTCGAACTCAGCATCAACAACCTCGCCTTCAACCGGCTTTTCTCCGGATTGACCAGCAGAGGCTGATCCGGCACCCGGACCTGCCTGCTGACCGGCTTGTGCCTGTTCCTGGGCATACATTTTTTCGGCCAGCTTGTGTGAGGCTTCGGTCAATACCTGTGTTTTCGCATCAATTGCCTCTTTGTCCCCAGACTTGAGCGCTTCCTCGGCATCTTTCAAGGCTGCCTCAATTTTGGATTTTTCATCCGCCTCCAGCTTGTCGCCATATTCAGTCAATGATTTTTTAACTGAATGAATCATGGCGTCACACTGATTACGGCTGTTAACCAGCTCCAACGCCTTCTTGTCCTCTTCCGCATGTGTCTCGGCGTCTTTTACCATTTTCTGGATTTCATCCTCGGATAACCCGGAGCTTGCCTGGATCTTGATCTTGTTCTCTTTGCCAGTTGCCTTATCTTTGGCCGAGACATGCAAGATTCCATTGGCATCAATATCAAAAGTCACCTCAATCTGCGGCATTCCGCGCTGTGCCGGCGGAATATCAGTCAGGTTAAACTGACCCAGACTTTTATTGCCAGATGCCATTTCCCGTTCACCCTGAAGCACATGGATGGTAACCGCTGTCTGGCTATCCTCCGCTGTTGAAAATATTTGCTGGGCCTTGGTCGGAATAGTGGTGTTTTTCTGGATCAGCTTGGTCATGACACCACCCAGTGTCTCGATTCCTAATGATAGCGGCGTAACATCCAACAGCAGCACATCCTTGACGTCTCCCTGCAATACTCCGCCTTGAATCGCGGCGCCAATTGCAACCGCCTCGTCAGGATTGACGTCCTTACGCGGCTCTTTTCCAAAAATTTCCTTAACCTTATCCTGAACTTTCGGCATGCGAGTCTGACCGCCAACCAGAATCACGTCATCAATGTCAGACACAGACAACCCCGCATCTTTAAGCGCAGTCCGGCAAGGACCTGCGGTGCGTTCGATCAGCTCTTCAACCAGACTTTCCAGTTTGGCTCGTGTAATCTTGACTGCCAGATGTTTGGGACCCGAAGCATCTGCTGTAATGTATGGCAGATTTACTTCCGTCTGCTGACTGGAAGACAACTCGATCTTAGCTTTTTCTGCCGCATCCTTGAGCCGCTGCAGTGCCAGCATGTCTTTTTTCAGATCAATTCCACTCTCTTTCCTGAACTCTTCTACCAGATAACTGATCACACTGGAGTCAAAGTCCTCTCCTCCCAAAAAAGTATCGCCATTGGTCGCCAGTACTTCAAACTGATGTTCACCTTCTATTTCTGCGATTTCAATGATTGAAATATCAAACGTACCCCCTCCCAGATCATATACCGCAATTTTGCGATCACCTTCCTTCTTGTCCATCCCGAATGCAAGCGCTGCTGCAGTTGGCTCATTAATGATTCGCTTGACTTCCAGTCCCGCAATACGCCCTGCATCCTTGGTGGCCTGCCGCTGAGAATCATTGAAATATGCCGGAACAGTGATAACCGCCTCCGTAACCGATTCACCCAGATAATCCTCGGCTGTTTTTTTCATCTTCATCAACACTTGTGCAGAAACCTCTGGTGGAGCAATTTTCCTGCCGCGCACTTCTATCCACGCATCGTTGTTATCAGCGCGCACAATCTTGTATGGTGTAACACTGATATCCTTTTGCACTACTTCTTCATCGAACTTGCGGCCAATCAGTCGCTTGATGGCAAACAGAGTATTTTCCGGATTAGTAACCGCCTGACGTTTGGCCGATGCGCCCACCAGAACTTCATTGTCTTCTGCATAAGCCACAATCGACGGAGTCGTTCTTGTACCTTCAGCATTCTCGATGACCTTAGGTTTGTTGTTTTCCATGACGGCAACGCATGAGTTGGTCGTTCCAAGATCAATGCCAATTATTTTTGCCATAGTATGTCCTTTAAAAGTTGAAATTTATCCTACCAACATGAAATAAGGGTCTTCCTGAAAATCTCAAGTGCTCTTTGCCTTGGAAACAGCAACCATGGCAGGCCGGATTACCCGCTCATGTAATACATACCCCTTTTGCATGACTTGTGTAACTGTGTTGGGAGGTATATCCGATTCCACTGTGCACATGGCTTCATGCTGGTGTGGGTCGAACTTTTCTCCTTGTGGATTGATGGTATGAATGTTGAATTTTTCAAAGACTGCTGCAAGCTGCTTGCGCGTAAGCTCCACACCATCTTTCAAACTCTCAATGGTGGAATTTTCCACAGCCAGCGCAGCATCCAGACTATCCATCACGGCCAGCAACTGGGTGGCAAAATTATCAATAGCATACTTATGTGCATTGGCAATATCTGTTTGCGCGCGTTTGCGGATATTCTCGGTTTCTGCCTTGGCACGCAACCAGGCATCATGATGCTCGGCTGCTCTTATCTCTGCTTCTTTCAGCTGTTGCTCAAGATCTGGAATAACAACACCCTCCTCGGCTCTTTCTGTATTTTCCGTTGATGCACCGGAATGCTGTTTTTCCAGAGTATCCTCCATTTCCGACAGTTTCTGTTCTTCGATAGGTTCCTGGTTATGTGGCTCTTGCATAGATTCCTCCTATAACGGTGCCGGTGATATTGGGGTCAATATTTCCCTTTTCAACCCCAAATCACAAAAAAATCATTGGAGCTGTACTCGGTTTCAATGGGTAAAGATTGGCGGCGGGGAAGATCAGCTTCCTGGGATCAGTTGCTAATATTTTTTGCCAGGTGCGCTGCCAGACCAATGTAACTTGCAGGAGTAAGCTGCAGTAGGCGTTCTCTTTCAGCCACGGGAATATCAAGTTGTTCGATAAACTGTTGAAGTGTGCTGCGGTCGATTCCCGTTTTCCCGCGCGTTAAAGCCTTGAGCTGTTCATACGGGTTGACTATTCCATAACGACGCATCACGGTTTGAATCGGTTCGGCCAGAACTTCCCAGGCATGCTGCAAATCCTCCGATAAACGCATTGGATCTGCTTGCAGCTTTCCAAGCCCCTTAAGACATGAGTCATAGGCCAGTAACGTATGACCAAGCGCCACCCCCATATTGCGCAGCACGGTCGAGTCGGTAAGATCACGCTGCCAGCGTGAGATCGGTAATTTTTCACTCAAATGCCTGAGCAAGGCATTGGCGATACCCAGATTGCCTTCCGAATTTTCAAAATCAATTGGGTTGACCTTATGCGGCATGGTGGAAGAGCCAACCTCATCTGCTTTGGTTTTCTGCCGAAAGTAACCCAGTGAAACGTAGCCCCAGATGTCACGGTTCAGATCAAGCAGGATCGTATTGATGCGAGCGTAGGCATCGAACAGCTCGGCCATGGTGTCATGCGGTTCGATTTGGATCGTATAGGGATTAAAGGTGATGCCGAGCTTCTCGACAAAGGAACGAGCAAACGTTTCCCAGTCGAATTCTGGAAGGGCAATCATGTGGGCATTGTAATTACCCACCGCTCCATTGATTTTACCGGAAATGGTGATAGCGGCAAGACACTCACGCCCCTGACGCAACCGGTAGACAAAATTGGCCATTTCCTTACCCATGGTAGTCGGCGTGGCTGCCTGTCCATGCGTACGGGCAAGCATGGGAACATCAGCCAATTCCCTGGCAAGCGTTGTGAGTTGTTTAATGATGTCATCAAGCGCGGGGAGCATGACCTGATCCCGACTATGTTTGAGCATCAGACCGTGTGACAGGTTGTTGATATCTTCTGAAGTGCAGGCAAAATGAATAAACTCGGAGAGCGCCACAATTTCCTGATCTCCAGCCAGTTTTTCCTTCAGCCAGTACTCTACCGCCTTTACATCATGATTGGTGCGCGCTTCGATAGCTTTGACAGCTTCTGCATCGGCAATGGAAAAATTCTCCGAAAGCTGATTCAACTGTGCAATTACGCTAGCTGACAGCGATGAAACACCGGTCAAGACCGGGATATTCGCTACTGCTTTAAACCACTCAATTTCCACATGAATCCGGTGGCGGATTAATGCATATTCGCTGAAGAAGGGACGCAAGGCTGCCACCTTCTGCTGGTATCGGCCATCTAATGGAGAAAGTGAGAGAAGTGTCGGGATATCCATCAATTAATACTTAAATGATTGTTTGAATTCGGTCATTCACGGTGCGGGAGCGCGCATTTTATCACAGCTCGCCATCATCTCTCCGGCTGGGATAAAATGACATAATCAATATTCCAAAAACAAAAAGGACAATGAAATGCAGCTTATTGGATCACTGACCAGCCCGTATGTACGCAAGGTACGCATCATGCTTGTTGAAAAAAGCATCGACTATGAATTTACCAATGATCCTCCGTTCAGCCCTGACACCAAGGTTGCCCAGGTTAATCCGCTGGGTAAGGTACCGGCTCTGATTATGGATGACGGCTTTATCCTGTTTGATTCACGTGTGATTGTTGAATATCTGGATGACCAGGACAGCGCCAGTTCCACCCGGCTGATTCCGGCTTCCGGACCTGAACGACTGCGCGTCAAGCGCTGGGAAGTGCTTGCTGACGGGATCATCGACGCCTGCGTGGCAATTTATCTTGAACGGAAACGCCCTGAATCACAGCAAAGCCAGGAATGGATAGAACGTCAGCAAAAGAAAATTGACCAGGGGCTGCAGGCAGCTTCATCGGATCTGGGTGATCAAGCATGGTGCGAAGGAGCATCCATGACCTTGGCTGACATCGCACTCGGCTGTGCATTCGGTTATCTGGATGCTCGTTTCGCCGAGATCAAATGGCGTGATACTTACCCCAATCTCGTTCGGTTGGCTAATAAACTGGCAGAACGTCAATCATTTAAAACAACCGTTGCTCCGAATTAATCAACCGAATCACCAAAAACAGAGCCAGGAAACAGCGTGGCTTTAGGAACATCAGCCAGAATAGGCTGAGCGCCCGGAGAAAATCAGCTTTTGGATGAATTATGCGGATCGACCGCAGTCAGCAGACCACGCAAAAGATTCACCTCTTCCTTTTCCAGCCGGGTACGTGCAAACAAACGACGTATCCGGCGCATGAGGTGTTTGGGTTGGTCAGGATCCATAAATCCACTGTGGATCATGACCCGTTCCAGGTGATAGTGTAATCCTTCAATTTCATGCAGGCTGGCGGCATCCGGCAATCGGGATGCAAAATAATGCGCAGCAGCATCTTCTTCAAGTACCATGCGCAGCTCATAAGCCATAACTTGTACCGCAGCTGCCAGGTTAAGCGAAGAACAATCAGGGTTAGCCGGAATCTGCACCGTTACCTGGCAATGACTGATTTCCGCTGCGGTCAATCCGGCACTTTCCCGGCCAAACAGCAACGCTACCGGATGATGCTGTGCATGCCGGATCAGCTCAATGGCTGCCTGCCTGGCATTACAGGTCGGGTGCGGCAAATCACGCCGGCGAGCAGTCAGGGCAGCAGCCAGAAAAGTATCCCCCAGCGCCTCCTCCAGGTTACTGCAGACGTGCGCCGTTTCAAGTATGTCGCGTGCATTGGAGGCGCGGGCATCCGCCTCACTATCCGGAAAGGATTTCGGGTTGATCAGGTAAAGCTTGTTCAGCCCCATGGTTTTCATGGCACGGGCCGTTGCACCGATATTGCCCGGATGGCTGGTATGGCTCAACACAATCCGGACATTATCGAGCGGCGAGGCAGGATTCATATTAGAATAGCGGTTTTCCAGTCATTTGTTTCTAAAGTAAATTTTTTACCATGCATCCCACGCTTACCATCGCAGTTAAGGCAGCTCGCCGGGCCGGCAACATCATCAATCGTGCCTCAATGGATTTGGATCGGCTGACTGTTTCGCGCAAAGCTCACAGCGATTTTGTCAGCGAAGTGGACAAAGCTGCTGAAGATGCCATTATCAAAATATTGCTGGATGCATACCCTGATCATTCGATTCTAGCAGAAGAAAGCGGTGCCAGCGGGAATGCAAACAAATCGGAATATCAGTGGATAATTGATCCATTGGACGGCACCACCAATTTCCTGCACGGATTTCCAAAATACTGCGTCTCGATCGCGTTGTTACACCGTGGAATTTTGTCACAAGCTGTCATCTACGATCCGGTAAGCGATGAATTATTTACTGCCACGCGCGGCAGCGGTGCCTTTCTCAATGATCATCGTATTCGTGTTGGCAAACGAGCGCAGTTAGGCGAATGCCTGATCGGCACTGGATTCCCGTTTAGAGATTTCACACATATGGATGCCTATCTGGCCATGTTCAGAGACATGATTCCCAAAACAGCCGGCATTCGCCGCCCGGGCTCTGCGGCACTGGATCTCGCTTACGTTGCCGCCGGACGTTACGATGGCTTCTGGGAAACCGGGTTGGCGCCGTGGGACATTGCAGCCGGATGTCTGCTTATTCTCGAAGCAGGAGGTATGGTTGGTGATTTGGAAGGGAACGGACATTACATGCAAAGTGGGCAGATCGTTGCAGGCAATCCCAAAATCTTCTCCCAGCTTCTGCAAATTATCACCCCCCATCTGACCGAACAGCTTCTTGCCGAGAACCGCGAGTTGCCCAAGTAATTTGAGTTAATCACAGGAGAACCTGATGGAGAACCGAGCACACGCATTTGCTGCCGGTCTGTTCGTACTCCTCCTGGGAGTAGCGGCGGTCATGGCGGTCAAATGGCTTAGTCGTGACAATATTAATCACAATCATTATTTTCTGATTTCTGCTGGTGGCTCTGTATCCGGATTGAATCCGGAAGCATCCGTTCGTTACCGTGGAGTAAATATTGGGAAAGTCGAAGAAATTTACTTTGATAAGGAAAATATACGCAACATCATCGTCCGTATCGCTGTCAGCAGTCACGTTACGCTTCCCAAAAATATCTACGCACAGCTGGCCAGCCAGGGTATCACCGGATTGACTTACGTCGAACTGAATGATGATGTCTCTGAAGCAGGAGCCGGTTATCTGGAAAACGAGGCACATATTTTCCTGAGATCTTCACTTATCAAAACCCTTTCCGACTCTCTGGAAGAAATCCTCAAGAATTCAAACACAGTAATTAAGCAGATAAACAATCTGCTTAATAAAAAAAATCAGGCGCATATTGGCAAGATTTTAAGCCACTTGGAACAGACAGTTCAGCATTATGACAAATTGACAGAAGAGCTCCAGAATGGTTTGCAAGCTTTGCCGCAGTTGACTGGCGAATTCACGTCGACATTCAGGCAAACTCGTCAGGTCATGGAAAATACCAGCCAGGTACTACAAAAACTGAATCAGCAGCAAGGATTAATAGACAACCTGACCCAAGGATCGCTGGAGATGGCTCACACCCTGGATAGCCTGAATGAAACTGGCCAGGCTGTCACGCAAAGTACGCGCAAACTGAATCAATTACTAAATTTGCTGGAAGCACATCCACAAAGCCTGGTATTTGGCAAACCACCCGCCTTGCCTGGCCCTGGCGAACCAGGATTCACGCCACCACAGCCGATAAAATGATGACGAAAGTTTCTATTGCCCTTCTGGCTATTTTGTTGACAGGGTGTACCTTGACACCCAAAGCACCATCCTCCGTCTCAGTTTACGATCTTGGCCCGCCATCTGCTATCACACTCGGATCTTCCCTGTCCTCTCAAGCGACTATTCAGATTATAGATATCGCCGCACCCGTCTGGCTGGATACTCAATCAATCCATTACCGGCTTGCCTACCATGATCCTGCCCGCATCTATACCTATGCTGACAGTCGCTGGAATGCACCACCAGCAGAACTGTTGACCGAGCGCTTCAGGCAGTATTTTGCGACTGGAAACATTGATAGACACCATAAAGACGATACGCCTGTAAACTATCTGTTAAAAATTGATCTGGGTGAGTTCACCCAGATTTTTAATACACCGGGTAATAGCCAGGTTGTTGTTCAACTACGTGCTTCTCTGTATGAACCAACCTCACGCTTGCCAATTGCACACCAGCACTTTCTGGGAAGGCAAGAAACTCAAACAGCGGATGCAGCGGGTGCAGTTACAGCCTTTATTCAGGTAAGTGACAACTTGTTGAATGAGCTGGTACAGTGGTTATCCGACATTCGTCAATAATGAATACAGTATCTTTGGCTAATCAATGATGCGCATACTTGGTCTGATTCTTTTATTACAGTTGCTCCTGTCTGCCTGTGGCTATAAAAGTTCACTTTATCTCCCACAGGATCAACCCGTTAAAAACAATAAGCAGGAAAAGTCATGAGCCATTTCAGCTCATTTAATTATCGAAACCACCAGCTTTTTGCAGAAGAAATTCCACTGACAGCAATTGCAGCTGAGTTTGGCACCCCTTGCTATGTTTACTCAAGTGCGGCAATCCGCACGGCTTACCAAAGCTTTGATCGCGCCTTCGGTCAGAGAAACCATCTGATCTGCTACGCAGTAAAAGCCAATTCAAATCTTGCTGTATTGAACCTGCTTGCCCGCTTGGGCAGCGGCTTTGATATCGTCTCTGGCGGGGAATTGCAGCGAGTATTGAAAGCAGGAGGCGATCTGCAAAAAACGGTTTTCTCTGGAGTAGGCAAAACATTTGAGGAAATTCGTATAGCACTGGCGGCCAATATTTTCTGTTTCAATGTTGAATCAGAAATGGAACTGATCGCATTGAATGAAATTGCCGGACAAATGGGAAAGATCGCGCCAGTCAGTCTGCGCGTCAACCCGGATGTGGATGCCAACACTCACCCTTACATTTCCACAGGAATGAAGGAAAACAAGTTTGGTATCCCGGCTGCAGAGGCTGAACGGATATACGCAATAGCGCAACAGCTCCCCTACATCCGTGTCTCAGGGCTAGATTGTCATATTGGCTCGCAATTGACTGAAATTGCGCCATTCATTGAAGCAGCCCATAAAATGCTGGATTTGCTGGCACGATTACAAGCAACAGGTATTTCCATTGAGCACCTGGATCTTGGTGGAGGACTAGGAGTTCGTTATGATCTGGAAATCCCTCCCACGATAGAGGAGTATGTCAAGGCATTATGCGCGGCTACAGAAAATTATCCGCAGCAATTGCTTATCGAGCCCGGACGTTCAATGGTAGGGAACGCCGGACTACTGCTGACCCGAGTGCATTATCTCAAACACGCACCACACCGCAATTTCGCAATTGTTGATGCTGCAATGAACGACATGTTGAGGCCAGCTCTGTATCAGGCCTATCATTCAATATTACCAATCGCCAAGCGTACAGGAGAGACAAAAATTTACCAGATCGTCGGACCTGTTTGCGAGACAGGCGATTTTCTCGGCCATGACCGTAACCTGACTCTGGAAAGTAATGATTTATTGGCCGTTATGTCTGCAGGCGCGTATGGTATGAGTATGAGCTCAAATTACAATACCCGCCCACGTGCAGTTGAAGTCATGGTGGACGGCAGCTCAGTACATCTCATTCGTGCACGTGAAACAATAGAAGATCTATATGCTCTGGAAAAGATACCAACCTGAAACCCGCACATAACTCCAATTATGTCGGATATCACCACACTCGACGATGCGCGCTACCAGGAATTCATTCTACAAGGCGTATCACGCACTTTCGCGCTCACTATTCCTCAATTGCCGCCAGCATTGCGTGCAGTGATAGGAAATGCCTATCTGTTATGTCGCATTGTCGATACAGTTGAGGATGATAGCGCCCTCACATTGGAGCAAACACGCGAACTGGCTGGAATGTTCACCGAGGTCGTCAGCGGTAGCATCGAAGCTGAAATTTTTGCACAAGCCCTGTACCCTCTACTTTCAGAACACACTATTCCAGCAGAGCATGATCTCATCAAGAATACCCCTGCCGTCATACGAATGACACACAGCTTCAATTCTGTGCAGCGCCAGGCGCTGGAACGCTGTATTCGTATCATGGGGCAAGGAATGGCCGCATATCAGGAAAAAGAATCTTTGGCAGGCCTTGAAAACCTGGCCGAGATGGATCTTTATTGCTACCACGTTGCCGGTGTGGTTGGTGAAATGCTGACTGAATTATTCTGTGATTACTCCCCAGAAATCAATCAACATAAATCGACCCTGATGAAACTGGCTGTATCTTTTGGTCAGGGATTACAGATGACCAATATTCTGAAAGATATCTGGGAAGACAGAAAACGAGGGGCATGCTGGTTACCAAGAGATATTTTTCTGGAAGAAGGGTTTGATCTCGATAATTTACAACCAGGCCGTTGCGCGCAAGGTTTTCATGATGGACTGGGTACCCTGATTGGTATTGCAAAATCACATCTGCACAACGCGATGATCTACACCCGCCTGATCCCATCGCATGAAACAGGGATACGCCGCTTCTGTCTGTGGGCAATAGGTATGGCTGTACTTACTTTAAATAAAATTAATAACAAGCGTAATTTTACTGCTGGGGTACAGGTAAAAATTTCTCGCAGGAGCGTCAAAGCAACCGTTTTAATCACCAGCCTTCTGGCCAGTCAGGATTGGGCACTTAGAAAGGTTTTTTCAATATCTTCCAGAAAGCTGCCGGAAGTACAAATTACTGAATTATAAAGCCGAAACAATCTCGTCATTAAATCGCTGAAGCGCTTTAAGCGGATCTGGTGACCGGGTAATCGGCCTGCCTATAACAAGGTAGCTAGCCCCGTTCCGTATTGCCATAGTCGGCGTCGCAATCCTTGCCTGATCATCCCTATTATCATTTGATGATCGAATACCGGGAGTTATCAGCCAGAAATCCTTACCTGCCTTCTCTCTCAGACTGGCTGCTTCCAGCGCCGAGCAAACCACACCATCCAAACCACAGCGCTGTGCAAGCAGAGCCAGTCGCTGCACGATAATTTCCGGCGAGCCAGATATGCCTAGCTCACTTAAGTCATCATGATTCATACTGGTAAGCAAGGTTACAGCGATGAGTCTGGTTCTCTTTCCATCCAACGCCTGCCGGGCAGCAAGCAACATTTTGCTTCCTCCCAGCGCATGTACATTGATCATCCATACACCCAAACTAGACGCAACACTACAGGCCGCCGCAACAGTGTTCGGAATATCGTGAAATTTCAAATCAAGAAAAACATCAAAGCCCAGTCGCATCAATTTCTCGATCAGCTGTGGACCTGCCAGGGTAAAAAGTTCTTTCCCAACCTTAATCCGACAAAGTCTGCTATCCAGCGTGGCTGCAAAATTCAACGCCGTGCCTTGGTCAGAAAAATCCAGTGCGACGATAATACGCGAATCATTCATACAGCCAGTAATATCAGGGTTTCCTACGGATTTTTTTAATGAGACAGGATAAATACCCGAATAGGGCACCTGCTGCGAAACAGAGGAAAAGCACGACTACTACAGGGACTTCCCATTCCATTCCAAGATAATAGTGTATTGTCACCCTCTCGGAATTCTTGACAGCAACACTGAGTAGAAACAAAAAAACAATCAGGCGTACAAGGGTCATAAATATGTGCATTTCTTCTGATTCAACTCAGAAAAGTAAAACAAAGGAAGACACGAGGTCATAAAGACCCTGTAGCAACTCCGATTAGTGTTCCCGGAAATACCCATAAAATCAACCTAAAGCCGCTCTCTCACTTATTTATCTGATTGCAACATACTCGGAACACCTGCCTATTCCAAGTAATCACGCAGGAAAGCGTGATCAGTAATTCACTGATTTCCGAGCATATTGTAGATTTACGCAACAAAAATCGGAAAGAAATGAGACACGCTTTCTTCTGGTGCAACGTTATTTTCAAGAGACACGGATTTCTAGCCTGTAGCCTGATCAAGCAGGTTATGCTGTTTATGGCTGGAATCAATCAGTTCTCGCATTTTTTTACCTGCCTTGAAGTGAGGAACATATTTCTCCGGCACATGAACCTTTTCACCTGATTTAGGGTTGCGCCCGACACGTGAAGGCCTGTAATTTAGATCGAAACTGCCAAATCCACGAATCTCGATACGTTCCCCTCTGGCAAGGCTTTTCGCCATTGCATCCAGAATAATCTTGACGACTAATTCTGCATCCTTTGCCAGCAGCTGAGGAAAGCGTTCCGCCAGCTTGGAAATCAGTTCGGATTTCGTCATGGCCAGCTTTTATTCTTCTGAAGATTTACTATCAATCTTGGCTTTAAGTAATGCACCCAGATTAGTAGTACCCGCACTGGCTGGAGATGGAGCCAGCGATCTGATCGCTTTATCTTCTTCCTCCTGGATCCTGGCTTTAACTGACAAACTGATACTTCGGCTCTTACGATCAATATTAATAATCGCGGCCTCAAGCTCATCCCCTTCGTTAACACGAGTACGAATATCTTCGATCTTGTCACGAGAAAATTCAGAAGCGCGCAAATAACCCTCTACATCATCCGTCAGTGCAATAACGGCACCCTTGGCATCCACAGATTTCACGGTACCCTTGACAAGGCTGCCTTTATCATGCGAAGCGACATAAATATTAAAGGGATCACCTTCCAACTGTTTGATACCCAAAGAAATACGCTCTTTTTCTACATCGATGGACAACACTACAGCTTCCACCTCATCACCTTTTCTAAATTCACTGATTGCTTTTTCACCTGTCTGAATCCAGGAAAGATCGGACAGATGTACCAAACCATCAATATTCCCTGGCAACCCGATGAATAAACCGAAATCTGTAATAGATTTAATTTGACCAGTAACTTTGTTGCCTTTTTCATGACTCAGTGAAAATTCTTCCCAAGGATTAGGTTTACACTGTTTCATGCCCAGTGAAATACGCCGACGATCTTCATCAATCTCAAGAATCATGACTTCGACTTCGTCACCCAGCTGCACAATTTTGGACGGATAAACATTCTTGTTGGTCCAGTCCATTTCCGAGACATGCACCAAGCCTTCGATACCCTGTTCAATTTCAACAAAGGCACCATAATCAGTCATATTGGTAACTTTGCCGAACATGCGCGTACCTTGAGGATAACGCCTGGAAAGGCCAATCCACGGATCCTCCGTGAGCTGTTTCAGTCCCAGGGACACACGATTTTTTTCCTGATCAAATTTCAGGATTTTGGCAGAAACTTCATCGCCAACATTGATAACTTCAGTTGGATGTTTGACACGGCGCCAGGCAAGATCGGTAATGTGCAACAATCCATCAATACCACCCAGATCGACAAATGCACCGTAGTCCGTAATGTTCTTGACAATCCCTTGGACAACCGCCCCCTCCTGCAAACTGGCCAGCAACTCATCCCGGTCTGCTCCTTGAGTCTCTTCCAGCACCGCACGCCTGGATACAACCACGTTATTACGCTTGCGATCAAGCTTGATCACCTTGAATTCCATTTCCTTGTTTTCATAAGGTGTCATGTCTTTAACCGGACGGATATCCACCAGGGAACCTGGCAGAAAAGCACGAATACCATTGATTGTGGCTGTTAACCCGCCTTTTACTTTTCCGTTAACCATGCCGGTAACAATTGTGCCTTTTTCCATGGCATCTTCCAGCTCATACCAAGCATTCAGGCGCTTTGCCTTATCTCTCGACAATCGGCTTTCACCGTAACCATTTTCAAGCGCTTCAATAGCAACACTGACAAAGTCGCCCTCATGAGCCTCAACCTCGCCCCTGTCATTCTTGAATTCTTCAATCGGGATATAGCTCTCGGATTTAAGCCCTGCATTAACCACAACAAAGTTGTAATCAACACGAATAATTTCAGCAGTAATTACTTCACCCACACGCATTTCCTTATGCGAAAGGCTCTCATTGAAAAGTTCGGCAAAGCTTTCTGTAGAATCCGCTACACTGGTTGCAATAGTCATTTAAAAAATACCCGATCGTAAACAATTCCCCTCTAAAAAACAAAAGGGGACAGGTTGGTTGGTTAATAAAAATAACAACTGAAAAACTTAAATTCCAAAGTCACTCAATACTACCGGAGTCAGCATACATACCCAATACCTTGCCGACAACCTGATCTATATTGAGGCCAGTTGTATCCAGCAAACGTGTATCTTCACACTGTTGCAGTGGCGACGCAACACGCTTGCTGTCACGCTCATCACGCTCGCGAAGAGCCAGGACAAGATGCGCGATACTAGCATTTATTCCCTTCTCCATCAACTGCTTATGACGCCGACGCGCGCGCTCTTCTTCATTGGCAGTAAGATAAATTTTCAAAGTGGCATCAGGAAAAATGACTGATCCCATGTCGCGTCCGTCAGCCACCAGACCCGGTAGTTTACGGAGATCCCGCTGACGCTCCAGCAGTTCCACTCTGAGCGCAGAATATTGTGCGATTTTAGAAGCATACTCTCCGCATGCTTCTGCGCGGATCTCATCACTTACATCTATCCCGTCCAGCCTGATTGATGAATCTGCAAAAGACACATCCAGACTCCGGGCAATACCAACCACTCCTTGCTCATCACCGGCATCTACACCGCGCTTCATGGCAGCCAGCGCCACCAGACGATAAAGTGCACCGCTATCAAGATAATGAAACCCGAGCGCCTGTGATACAAGACGGGCGATTGTACCTTTCCCTGATGCGGAAGGACCATCCAGTGTAATTACCGGAACATATTGATTTTTCATGGTTCACTCGATCCAAGCAAGATACTTCCGGTATTTAAATTGTTGCTTGTGAAATTTGGGTTCAATACACTTCTGGAAATTATTGGTGTGTAATGGCTGTGAATTTTTCAAAATAATCCGGGAAAGTTTTAGCTACACAATGTGGGTCATTGATGCGCACCGGTGTACCCAAAGATATCAGGGAAAAGCACATCGCCATCCGGTGATCATCGTAGGTATCAATCACAGTATTGGCCACCAAAGGGTCGTCCGGCGGCGTAATCCGCAGAAAATCATCACCAGATTCCACTTGAGCACCCAGCTTGCGAAGTTCTGTTGACATCGCAGTGATCCGGTCTGTTTCCTTGACCCGCCAACTCGCTATGTTCCTGAGCGTAGTCGTCCCTTGCGCAAACAATGCGGTTGTAGCCAGTGTCATAGCAGCATCAGGGATATGATTACAATCAAAATCAATCGCCTTTAAAACCTTGCCGTCAGATCTGCAGCCTGGAGCACTGGATTCTATCCAGTCACTCCCCATTTTGATGCAAGCCCCCATCGCTTCCAGCGCTTCAACAAAGCGGATATCTCCCTGACAGCTATCGCGTCCTACGCCATCAACACGCACCGGGCCACCTGCTATAGCTCCGGCAGCAAGAAAATAGGAAGCAGACGACGCATCCCCTTCAACAACGATCTTTCCCGGGCTGTGATAAATCTGATTCCCTGGCACGATAAAACGCAGCCAGGATTCCCGTTCAACCTGCACGCCAAAATAGGCCATTTGCGCAATGGTGAGTGTTACGTAGGGTTGTGAGATAAGTGTACCGTTGACAATGATGGTTGCTGGTTCACCAGCCAGAGGCAACGCCATCAGCAATCCACTGAGAAACTGACTGGAAATATTTCCATTGATAAGAATATCAGCTGGGTGGATTGCAGCCGGATGGATCTCCAATGGGGGAAAATGCTCTCGCTCAAGATAGGTAATTACAGCCCCAACTTGACGTAACGCATCCACTAAATCGCCAATCGGCCGCTCATGCATGCGTGGCACACCTGAAAGATGATAATGACCATGCATCAATGACAATACCGCAGTTAACGGACGAAAGGCTGTTCCGGCATTACCCAAAAACAGATCAGCTTCCTTTACGGAAAATCTCCCACTGCACCCCGTTATCAGATACTGATCTTCATCAGTGCGGGTAACAGCTACCCCAAGCATCTTCAGAGCATCCAACATCCGCCCGGTATCATCGGATTCGAGCAGATTACTGATCGTTGTAGTGCCTTCAGCAAGTGCAGACAACAGAAGAACACGGTTAGAAATACTTTTCGAACCCGGCAAACGTACCTTACCTGCTGCACAACGAACCAGAGGAAGATCAAGCCATTCCATAAGCTAGCGACCTTCTGCCAGTAAAAGGCAGGAATCAATCAAAACATAATGATTTCTTTTCATTTGTTCAACAATAATTGATCCAGCTTCGTGAATCATCTTCAAATTAGGCAAATGTACATTAAAGTGGTAATTCTGTTTTTAGATTATCCAGCCGAATTTATACCCACTTTAAGCCCCGGATATTTTTTGTACCGATAATCCTTACTGAATGAACCTATCTGTAAATTAACAATTTACATCTGTCACCGAAACATTAACGCAACCGACTCTACTAAAGCCACCTCAGATCAAATACAATACAACCCTTATTCTTATAATAACTTTATTCATATTCAACGAGGTTAACTGATGGAAGATACTGCACCGATAGCCAACTTGCTTTATTCGATACTGGCCCTTCCGATTGCCTTTATGGTTCTCTATTGGGTTAAAATTCGCAAAGACCGGCACCGCAATGAATCGGGAGAAATAGAATACAGGAGCCTGGGACACGCGCTATCTTTCTTCGTAGTCGAAGGACTTGCGCTGGTAGGCAGCCTGTCCATCCTTATCACCGCTGTTTCAGGCATCGTTCGCTATATTATTTATATATATGGCTGATCTGACGTCTGTTCCGGGAACACAAAAAAACGAAAGGTATCTACCGGTCAGATCAAGAAGCTGCTTTACCGGTTTCCGGAACAGCGTCAGCACGCTTGCTCTTCACTTTTTTCTGCTCAAACTCAAATCCGATCTTGCCTTCCGGCCCTACAACTAGGTAAGCAGAAAAAGGCCGCCCTTTCTTGGAAATAAATCCTGTCAGCAAATCGGTTCTGCCCGTCTGAAGCAGTTTGATCACCTGTTCCGTATCGATAGCGCGATTCAGAATAATTTTTCCAGTTCTGAAACTGCAGGAAGGGCTTGGCCCTACCGCCTTTTCACAAACATAAAATAATTTGTGTTCATATACAGAATGTCCACACTGAGGACATTTTCCAAGCACTTGCTGTGCCGAAAAATCAACTTCCTCTTCTGTTTGGGTGGCTTCGTTGCCAAAATCAAACTTCATTTCATGATCATCTGTCAACCTGACAAGGGCGTTGAATGCACGTCCCATCTTGCTGCGAAAGCCTGACAAAGGACCAACCTCGCGGGTGGAAATCAGCGTTTCCATTTCATTCACCTCGAACTGCCGCCCTGCCAGATTCTTCCACAATGCAAAATCACATTGCTGACATTGAAATTTTTTATAGGTTTCCTTTATTACGCCACTGCATTTAGGACAAGGTACCTGGAGGGTTGCAAAATCTCCGCTGATAGTCTTACCTCGATGATTTTTAGCTTGCTCGACGATATGACGAGTCATCGTAGCAATCTTCTCCATGAAGACATCACGCTTAAGCTGGCCCTGCTCAATTTGACGCAACTTGAATTCCCAGTCTCCGGTCAACTCGGGTGAAATCAGCTCGGAAACCTTGATTCCCCGCAACAAAGTCACTAACGAGAATGCTTTGGCTGTCGGTTGCAACTCCCTCCCTGAACGCTCAACATAATTTTCATGAATCAGGCCTTCTATGATGGCAGCACGTGTAGCGGGTGTACCTAACCCTTTAGTACTCATGGCTGCACGCAACTCTTCATCTTCCACCAGTTTTCCGGCACCCTCCATCGCGGATAACAACGTGGATTCGTTATATCTGGCAGGGGGATGCGTTTGATTGGCAACTGCAGTTACTTCCTGGGCTAGAACCGTTTCGCCCGGTGTCACTGCCACCAGCACTGACTCTTCTTCCTGCCCCCGGACAGATTCCACCTTGCCATAAACAGTCTGCCAGCCAGCATGCACCAAAACCTTACCTTCCGTTTTAAAAGGCTCATCTTCCACCCTAGTAATGCGGGTTGTAACCAAAAACTCGGCTGCCGGGTAGAAAATTGCCAGAAACCGTTTGGTCACCAGGTCGTAGAGCTTCTCTTCCGCCTCATTGAGTTTTTTTGGAACCAGCGCTGTAGGGATAATTGCGAAGTGGTCTGAAACCTTTGCATTATTGAAAATCCGTTTGTTCGGTTTTACCCAGTCAGATTTTAAAATCTGACTGGCAAACTGATCATAATGTGATTCTTTCAGCGCCTGCAGCGTATCCTTGACTGTTTCCGAATAATCTTCAGGAAGTGCACGCGAATCAGTACGAGGATAAGTTAGCACCTTATGTTTCTCATACAAAGCCTGAGCAAGTCCTAACGTCGTTTTGGCAGAAAAACCAAAACGGCTATTGGCCTCCCGTTGCAGACTGGTCAGATCGTATAGTAAAGGACAGTTCTCCCTGGTCGGTTTGCTTTCTTCGGAAACAATCCCGGTTCGCCCATCGCATTTATCCCGAATCGCTTCAGCTCTGGCATGATCCCAAATCCGATCCGCCCTGGATTCAGATTCATCCTTACGCTTGCTAAAGCTTTCATCAAACCATTTTGCTTTATAGGAACCATTTTCTGCCTGAAAAACAGCATGAATCTCCCAATAGTCCCTGGCCACAAACTTCTTGATCGCCTCTTCTCGTTCAACCAGTATGGCCAGTGTAGGCGTTTGCACACGCCCGACTGTCGTTTTATGAAATCCGCCTTCCTGCGAGTTGAATGCAGTCATGACACGCGTGCCATTAATACCTACTAGCCAATCCGCTTCAGAACGGCTAACGGCCGCATCTGCCAAAGGCTGCACTTCGCTATCTTCCAGCAGATTTGTAAAAGCTTCCCGTATGGCCACGGGTGTCATAGATTGCAACCACAAACGTTTAATCGGTTTTTTGCTGCCAGTATGACGCACGATATAACGAAAAATCAGTTCACCTTCACGTCCTGCATCGCATGCATTAATTAACACATCAACATCTTTGCGCTTGATCAGCTTGCTCAACAGCTTGAGGCGATCCATGGTTTTCTCGATCGGAGCAAGATCAAAGCGTGGAGGAATAACGGGTAAATGATCAAAACTCCATTTCCCTCGCTTAACCTCATATTCCTCCGGGACAATTAATTCCAGCAAATGCCCGATTGCGGAGGACAAGACATATTCATCACTCTCGAAATAGTCACCCTGCTTGGTAAATCCGCCCAGGACACGCGCTATATCATTAGCAACAGAAGGTTTCTCGGCGATGATTAGTTTTTTACTCATAAGGTACTTATAAACTGCTATAGACACAATGAACAACTGACACACGGGCTACGTCAGCCGATCAAATCATCCGGTCTCCTGGCTGCCGGTCATGAACGGGTTGGATGGAAAGAGTATCTGCAAGGCATTAGTGCCGCTGGTGGGAATCACTGACTACAAATAATTTTTCGATGGTATTGCTGTCGGCCAGCTGATTCTGGATCCAAAGATCAAACAGCACCACCAGTTTTATCTTTTCCACGCTGGAAGTATCACCATCCATGCGGATGACCCGATCGATTAACAATTCACGTTGCAGCGGATTAATGACACCAGCCTGTTCAAGAAAGAAAATGAATCCGCGTCCTTCCGTATCAATAATCTCCATCTCTTCTTTTGTAAAATGGCGCATTGAATTGCTTTCAGCCAGCCCAGCCAGATAACCCTCCGTATCGTGATGAGAAAATTCGGACAACCAGTCAAGTGCCAGCGTAATTTCTTCGTCATCAAAGCCCGCCATGGTTAATTTCCGGGTCAACGTAGCAGAATCCGGATAGTTTCCGGTATCGAAGTAATTTTCAAACAAGTACACAAGAATATCGAACATAGCCCACCCTGCAACCTCAAATTAAAATTACTACAAGACACCTTAAACAGGGTAACGAATTACCACCAAACACTCAATGAATCAACGAACACGTTGGTATCTTCCTCCAGGAAGACTACCAATCTTACCTTCCAATTCCAAGATCAGTAGCATGGCGGATACCGCCTCAACCGTCAAGCCACTGCGTATGCAAAGCGTATCAATATCGATGGAATCATAGTCAAAATATATTAGTAGCCCGGTATCATCAATACAATCACTACTTGCATCTACCAATCCACCCGTTTCATTATGATTAACCGGAGCAGCTTCAATTTGTTGTATCGGCTGATGATTCAATTCATCCAGAATATCCTGGATATTCTCAACCAGTTTCGCGCCCTGTTTAATCAACGCATGGCAGCCTTTTGACAAAGGAGAATGGATAGAACCGGGTATGGCCATCACATCACGCCCTTGCTCCAGCGCCAGCCTGGCAGTAATGAGTGACCCACTATACAACGTAGCTTCCACAACTAAACATGCATGACACATACCGCTGATGATACGATTTCTGCGCGGAAAATTTTTGCTCATGGCGGGCACCCCCAAGGGAAACTCGGAAATCAGAGCACCCTCATCTGCCAGCTTATGAGCAAGTTCACGATTCTTGGAGGGATAGACCAGATCAAGTCCGGTGCCAACAATAGCCATGCTGGAAGATGCACCGCGCAGCCCACCCTGATGGGCCGCTGTATCAATACCTTGCGCCAGACCACTGATCACACAGAATCCTGCGTTACTGGCAGCCTCGGCAAAAGCATCGGCATTTGCAAATCCCTGTGGCGTTGCATTGCGACTGCCGACTATTGCCAGGGCCGGTCGCGCCAGAAATTTCCGCTGGCCTTTAAAATACAGGATTGGAGGGGGATCAGGAATATTGAGCAGAAGTCCTGGATAATCCGGATCTGCTAACGTAATCAGTGAATTAAGCGGGTCTTGCAGCCATTCAATCGTTTTGGCAAACTTATCCTCATCCACTTTGCGCTGAAAAATACTGGTGGCAACTGTTTTTTTTACGACACCTTCAAGCGCACGCTGATTTGCAGCAAGCACCTCAGCTGGATCGCCAAAAGCGACCAGCAATCGGCGCAAGCTTCCACTCCCTACACCCTCTGTCAGGCCAAGGCGCAGCCAAGATTCAATATCCCGGTCAATCTGCATAGAAAAAAGAACTCATCCCGATAACAACTTTAAACAACTGAAAAGCTGTACTACAAAAATTAACACGCGGGCGAGTATAGTAACTTTGCACCACCTTGTCAGGGTGTTTTTACAACATCCACCACCTTGATTGACCGGGTACTCTGCATAATCAGCGCATAGGAAACTGTATCAAATACACGGAAAACCATCGCTAAACCCACCCGCTCATCAGGCAAACCAATCTGCTTTCCCTCATGCGACCGAATATTGTTCTCGTGATAAACAGCCAATACATGCCCCGGTTCAATTCCACTGTTGCTCCCCAGATTAAGCGTAACAATCATATTCTCGCCAATTTCATTCACTCCACCATAAACTGAAATGATTCGACCGACCACGGAAAAATCAGGGGCATGCGGCAAGTAATTATCTATTTTTGCCGATGAAAGCGGAAGCAGACGATCGCCTTTCAGAATTTCCTGTACCGAACGGGAAATTATTGCGGTACTGATAGCTGCAAAATCAGTAATTTCAACAGTCCCCAGATAAACTGCTTCATAACCCAGGATGCGATTATCGCGATCAGGATCAGTTAATGCCTTCCCGTCACGAAATACCTGCCAGATTACACCCTGATCAACGGGCAGATCACGTATATAAATTTTGTCACCGGTGCTCAGAATCACCCGATCATCACTTGCTCCTAAAATAACAGGGGCTCCATCCAATCTACCCTTTTCGATTACCAGTGGTTGACTTAGAAAAGGTTCTATTTTCTCAGCAGGAATACCAGGAATGGCCCGCACCGCTGACTTCTCAACGCGAATCCCGGGAGAAAGCCGGACGGTACCTTTTTCACTTGCCATTCTCAGGCGGCTGCCATACAAAGTATTTTCCACAATGATGACATCTCCTGGATAAATCCGATGCGGATTCCTGATCTGCTCACGGTTCATCCGCCAGATTTCAGGCCAGCGCCACGGCTCTCTGAGAAACCGGGAAGCAATGCCCCAGAGCGTATCACCGGGAACAACCTGGTAATGCTCAGGTGCATTCTCTCGCAATCTGGTTTCACCAGCCGCAGAAGACAACCCGGAAAACAGGTTGATAAACAAAATCGCAGATATAATTGTCAAAGTACGCATAAGGGTTCTTCATCTCCATCAAGGTACCCGGAAAAGTAAAGTTATTTTGTTTGTTCCGGACGAACCACAAAATCACCAGACTGGACAGAGCACCGGATTGATCATAAAAATTGACCAGTGCACAATGATAGAACCTTCCCCAAAACTCCAGTATTTGAACTATGCAAATTTGTTATGGCAATTCTGAACATACTTCGATATCCCGATGAACGATTGCATAAAATTGCAGCCGTCGTACCATCAGTCACTCGGGAAATACGCATCCTGGCCAGCAATATGGCCGAAACCATGTATGCCGCTGCCGGTGTTGGCCTGGCAGCCACCCAAGTGGATGTTCATAAGCGAGTCGTCGTAATTGATACCTCCGAAACTCGTGACGAACTGCTGGTTTTAATCAATCCGGAAATTATCGCCAGCACAGGAAAATCGGAAACACAGGAAGGCTGTCTTTCCGTACCCGGTATTTTTGACAAAGTTTCTCGCGCCGAACAGATTACTGTCCGGGCAACTGATATTGATGGAAAATCATTTGAAATGGATGCAACCGGATTGCTGGCGGTTTGTATTCAGCATGAAATGGATCATCTTATCGGGAAGGTATTTGTCGAATATCTATCACCTTTCAAGCAATCCCGTATTCTGAGCAAGCTAAAAAAACAGGCGCGTAAACAAATTGCCTGACCAGATACCAACCAGCGCTCATATTCCGGTAACTCACATTGATCCAGCGAGCACGGTCACGCATGAAAATCATCTTCGCAGGCACTCCCGTTTTTGCGGCGAAAGCCCTGGAGGCAGTACAAAAATCAGGATTCGATATCCTCCTGGTCCTGACCCAACCGGATCGACCGGCTGGACGCGGCATGAAACTACAGGCAAGTCCGGTTAAGATACTGGCGCAGCAATACAACATTCCACTATTACAACCAGAAACATTAAAGTCACCGGATATACAAACACAACTTGAAACACTCAAGCCTGACGTAATGATTGTCGCAGCCTACGGACTAATATTACCGGAAGCGGTATTGCGTATCCCGCGTCACGGTTGCATCAACATCCACGCCTCCCTGCTGCCACGCTGGCGTGGCGCCGCCCCTATTCAACGCGCTCTTTTGGAGGGTGATGCAGAAACCGGTATTTCCATCATGCAAATGGATCAAGGGCTGGATACCGGAGCAGTTCTGCTAAAACGCGCATTTCTCATAGAACCACATGACACTGCCGCCACCTTGCACGACAAGCTGGCTGATCTGGGTGGTAAATGTATTGTGGAAACCCTGACATTGCTGGATCAGGACAAACTAACTCCCACGTTACAGGATAATGCAAGCGCCTGTTATGCAGCAAAAATCAGAAAATCCGAGGCTGAGATCGATTGGACACGTGATTCCACCCATATTGACCGGATGATCCGGACATTTAACCCGTATCCCGGCGCATTTACCAGCCTGCATGGCAGCATGATCAAACTATGGCAGGCCAATATCATCAATCGCAGCGACACCCGTCAGGCCGGTGAGATTATTGCTGCTGACCATAACGGGATAATCGTGGCATGCGGACGAGATGCTTTATCCATCAACATTCTGCAAAAAGCAGGTGGAAAAAAACTGACTGCCGCGCAATTCCTTGCCGGGCACCCTTTGCAACCTGGAGAACATTTCCAAAAAACCACACAGGGTCACCTGTGATTTTTCTTGAAAATGATTGAAATTCAATTACTGGCTATACAGGCAATCGGGGAGGTTTTTGCAGGCGCCAATCTGAACGAAGTATTGCGTAACATCTGGCAGATCAATTCCCGGCTTACGCCCCAACAACGCGGCGCCATTCAGGACATTGCCTATGGCACGCTCCGCCATTATGGTCAGCTTGACGCCATCCTTCATCAATTATTAAATAAACCGGCACAAGACAAATCACTTCATTACCTGTTGGCAATCGCACTCTACCAGCTTTGTTACAGCAAAGCCCCGGCACATGCCATTGTCGATCACGCCGTGTCATCTTCCCGCAAAATCACACGCAATCCTGCCGCATCGGGATTGATCAACGCTGTGTTACGTAATTTCATGCGGCAGCGCACTTTATTGCTTGATCAAATCAAGAGCAATGAAGTCGCCCGCTATTCCTATCCGCAATGGTGGATTGACAAACTGCGTCAGCAATATCCGCAGGACTATAAAGCCATTCTGCTCGCAGGCAATGAGCACCCTGCTATGATTTTACGCATTAATTCGTTACGCACCTCGGTTAATCATTATCAGGCAATGCTGGATGCTCAGGGGATTGGCTCCGAATGGTTGGGGGGCAGCGCCCTGCAACTTATCAGGCCGGTCTCTGTGGAGAAATTACCCGGGTTTTCCGAAGGACTGGTGACTGTACAGGACGCGGGCGCACAATTTGCCGCCCCCCTGCTGGATGTCAAAGCAGGGATGCGTGTGCTGGATGCCTGTGCCGCACCAGGCGGAAAAAGCACCCATCTGGCTGAGTTAACTGAAAATATCAAATTGACGGTGCTGGATAAATATGAAGATCGGCTTACCAGGTTGACAGAAAATTTCTCTCGCCTGCAAATAACTGATTATCAGTTGATTTGTGGCGATGCAATGAATCCGTCGCAATGGTGGAATGGCCAATTGTATGATCGAATCCTGGCTGATGTCCCGTGTTCTGCTTCAGGCGTGGTCAACCGCCACCCGGATATCAAATGGCTCAGAAGACCAGGTGACACAGATAACTTCGCACAAATTCAGACAACCATATTGAATGAACTGTGGCCATTACTGCGGCATGGAGGAAAACTGCTGTATGCCACCTGCTCCGTATTCAATGAAGAAAATAACCTGATTACTGAAAAATTCCTGTCAATCCATCAGGATGCCAGCAGATTACCCTGCTCCCACGAAGAAATTAACAACGGCCAGCTGCTGCCGGGACCGCACCATGATGGCTTTTTTTATGCCTTGCTCCAAAAAAACTGACATGCACGCTGACATAAGGAGTCCCTGGCTCAGTATCGTTTTATTGTTAATCGTGCTGTTTTCATCAACCACACTTGCCGCCAAAGGACATATAGAAATAGAGTCTTTCCAGCTTAAAGAATCAGGCAAACGCTTTTATATCGATGTCCAGGCTGACATTGGTTTGAGCAAAACGATGAAGCAAGCCCTGAAAAAGGGGGTCGATCTTTATTTCGTCACCCGGCTTTTGATTATGAAACCACGCTGGTATTGGCTGAATGAAGAAGTCGCTCGCTATAAAGAAAGAACCACGCTCAGCTATCAGGCACTAACCAGGCAATATCGCCTGGTTCAACGCGGCCAGTCACAAAATTTTCCAACACTAAAAGCAGCATTACAGGCTTTGGGACATCAGCCAGATCTTTTGATCAGGGAACACACCCCACTCCTCCCGGACACCACTTACACCGCAGTTCTGCAGGTATGGCTGGATGTCTCACGGCTATCTAAACCGTTTCAACTGGAATGGCTTGATACTCAGGACTGGAATCTCATTTCTGAAAAAAAAATCTGGCAGGTTACATTTCCGCCTACCCCTGAAGCTGACAACGAATCTGATTATCGTTAGAGCCCGTTTATGAAATACGTTATTTTCGTTGTCGCAGGATTAAGTACCATTATGCTATTCCTGCTGGCCTCAGCCGGAGCCAATACCGAATTTTTTGAACGCCATTACCGCTGGCTGATTGTCAGCATCGTAATTTTTCTGCTGCTCTTGATTGGAATCGTTGGATTTCTACTCGGACGATTACGGCGCAGACTCAAGACTGGTGTATTCGGTTCAAAGTTGGCACTGCGGCTTCTGATGGTTTTTTCCCTGATGGCCATTCTGCCCGGCGCGCTGGTGTATGGTATTTCAGTACAGTTTCTGGGAAAAAGTATTGAATCCTGGTTTGATGTCAAAGTGGATCGCGCACTGGAAGGTGGACTAACGCTGGGGCAAACGATACTGGATAACCTGCTGGAGGAATTGCAGAAAAAGGCGCGGGCCGCCGCAATTGATCTGGCTGAACCGTCATCATTTCCTTTGACCGTTTTGAATCAGCTTCTAATTCAATCACAAATACAGGAAGCTACCCTGTTCAACCAGGATGGAAAGGTCATCGCCTTTACCGGTTTGGATGATACCGTATTGTTTCCCGAAATCCCCAATACAGAAGCGATGCGGCGCATCCGGATGCAGAGGGATTACAGTGCGGTCGAAACACTCGCGAATAACACGCTGTATCTGCGAGTACTTGTTCCAGTCAACATACTAAGCGCCAACGAAGATATCCGAGTACTACAGGTACTGCAACGGGTGCCGCAATCCATCGCACACAACGCGGAAATCGTTCAGGCTGGCTTTAGTGATTATCAGGAATTAATGCTGTCTCGTCAGGGATTGACTCGGCTGTACAGCGTAACATTGACCCTGGCCTTGTTGCTTGCTCTGTTTTCCGCACTGGCCGGTGCATTTCTGATCAGCGAAAAATTAAGCGCGCCACTGGGGTCATTGGCAGAAGGAACACGCGCCGTAGCTCAGGGTGATTTCAGCCGGCGACACCAGATTCACAGTACCGATGAATTCGGTATCTTGACTGAATCATTCAATCTCATGACTGAACAACTGGAGGCCGCACGCACCATCGCACAGCAGCATCAACAGGAAATTGAAAATGCACGTGCCTATCTCGAAAATATTCTGGCCAATCTGTCATCAGGTGTTATCGTCTTTGATAAAGTATTGAGAATACGTGCAGTCAATCAGAGTGCAGAGCAAATACTGCAAATTCCGCTGACCAATTTCGAGGGATTAACCATAGAAGAATGCGCCAAACAGGAAGCGGGATTGCGGTTATTGGCCGGGGAAATAAGAAGCGGCTTTGATTCTGAAGAGGTTGGTGAATGGCAAAGACAAGTATTGCACTTCAATGCAGATAAGGAGCAGGTGCTGCTTCTGCGAGGCTCTCGCCTACCCCAGGCATCCGGTGGCGGTGTTGTGGTATTCGACGACATCACCAGCCTGTTACAAGTCCAGCGTACCGTAGCATGGGGAGAAGTAGCACGACGCCTGGCGCATGAGATTAAAAATCCACTTACGCCGATCCAGTTATCCGCTGAGCGTTTGCAGCATAAGCTGATCAGCAAACTCGACGAGCCAGATGCCAGAATTCTGAAGCGTTCTACAGAAACAATCGTGAATCAGGTTGAAGCCCTGAAAAAAATGGTGAACGAATTCCGGGAATACGCACGAGTACCTGAACCCGAGTTATACCAGGTAGATATCAACCGGCTGGTACGGGAGATTCTGGCGCTTTATCAGACGACTGACAACACAGAAAACGAATCACCACTGCCGCCAATCACGATAGAACTAGCAGGAGAGCTTGCCCCTGTCAGAGGAGATCCGGCGAGGTTGCGTCAAGTCATTCACAACTTGCTGCAGAACGCGCAAGATGCACTGGCCAATATAAAAGAAGCTGCTATTACTGTGCGGACCAGATCCGTTAATAACGGAATCGAGCTGAGTGTGACTGATAATGGCAAAGGATTCCCGGAGCAGGTCAAAACACATGTATTTGAGCCCTATGTCACCACCAAACCAAGAGGTACCGGGCTCGGGTTGCCGATTGTCAAAAAAATTGTGGATGAGCACGGTGGCACTGTCAAAATACAAAATATTCAGCCGCATGGTGCACAGGTTTCAATCATTCTGCCTGCATTCCTCCACAACAGTTCGCATGTTTCATCTGAGGCAGCTCATGCCTGAGATGCTCAGTGATCCAATTGCAGATTGCAAAGTAAATCAGTTGGCATTTTCACAAAATTTTGCACAGGCAAAACATGCAAGGCACAATATAGAGATAACTGCTCTGCCCAAAGCAGTCCATCGCCATTTACAAAATCGAAAACTCTTAACAACAGAGCTCCGGGACAACACCCGACCAGAAGGCTGGAATCAAATCTGAATCTGAATCTGAATCTGCACCATAACAAGCGTAAACAGGGATGGATACCGCCCGCAGAAACAAATTCTCGTACCCCAGTCACATGAAAGGATAAGGATCACATGGCCAATAACACTATTCTCGTTGTGGATGATGAGCTGGGGATACGCGAATTATTATCCGAGATACTGGGGGATGAAGGTTACAGCGTTGCACTCGCGGAAAATGCAGAACAGGCGAGAAACTATCGCAACCAGACACGCCCCGATCTGGTATTGCTGGATATCTGGATGCCGGATACAGACGGCATCACACTGCTGAAAGATTGGGCGAATAACGGCCTCCTGACCATGCCGGTCGTCATGATGTCTGGCCACGGCACAATTGATACAGCAGTAGAAGCAACCCGTGTCGGTGCAGTTGGTTATCTGGAAAAACCAATTCCACTGCAGAAATTACTCAATACGGTCGGGCAGGTCATGCGCGGCGGCAGACAACATAAATCTTCGCCGGCTCTTTCCCTGTCACATTTGGGACACAGCGGACTAATCACGGAGCTGCGAAAAAAACTAGAGCAAGTGGAAAACCTTAAAATTCCCGTCTTGTTAACCGGCGAGCCGGGGGTTGGCGTGGAACACTGCGCACGATTCCTGCATCGTCCTAACACGGCCTGGGTTGCTCCGGAATCCTGTTCATTCCTTGCAGAAAGCCCTTTGGCACAATTGGAACAGGCAAAAGGCGGATTACTTTTCCTCGGAGAAGTTGGAGATCTCAGCAAACTGGAACAGAAAGGCTTGTTACTGCTGCTCGGCAAGCTGGAGCAATATGGGGTACGACTGGTTTGTGCAACAACACGCTCTCTGGCAGAGTTGACGGCGCAGGGAGCCTATCACCCAAAACTGTTTGAAATACTGAGCAATCTCTGTATCACCATCCCTCCCTTGCGTGCTCACCGCGAAGATGTGCCGGAAATAGCCAACCAATTGCTTTCAAGCTGGATTGAATCAGGAGAAGTACCTCTCATGCATTTCAGTACAGCTACACTTAATGCACTGCGTAATTATGACTGGCCAGGCAATCTTGCACAACTGACAAGTATCGTGCATTCACTGGCGCTAACCTGTGCGGATGATGAGATCTCTGTCGATGCTGTACAACAGGCCCTGGCATTCTCCTCACGCGAAGCCGTGTCTGTTGTTTCAGATATTCCGCTCAACATATCGCTGCGCGAAGCACGGGATATTTTCGAAAAGAATTATTTTGAGAAACTGATCGAACAGGAAAACGGCAACATGACCCGTGTTGCTGAGCGCGCAGGCTTGGAACGTACTCATCTTTACCGGAAAATTAAAACATTGGGCATCAAGCCGCGCAGCCAAAATTATTAAAAGAACACGGAACTGGGGAGCAATCTTCAATCCTAACTGAATACAGGACCATATGAAAATTAGCAATTCCAACAGGCAGCTTTACAATAAATAGGGCGATCAGTATAATTGCCGACTTGTCTTAACCGGGGGTATAGCTCAGCTGGGAGAGCGCTTGCATGGCATGCAAGAGGTCAGCGGTTCGATCCCGCTTATCTCCACCAGCTTTTTACTTTATCCGCAATACTGGTCCCCATCGTCTAGAGGCCTAGGACACCACCCTTTCACGGTGGGTACAGGGGTTCGAATCCCCTTGGGGACGCCATCAACAAATCCTGGCGTCATCAATATTCATATAATCTGTCCAGCATGCCGGGTGGAAGATCAATCTTGTTCTATTGCGCAATCCCTGCGTATTCTTCCTTGATATCGTTGTGTGATTGATAAATCAGACTATACAATTCCGACGTGGGTGTAGCGTTGTAGCTGCGGGATGCAAACATCATTCCAGTTGCAGGCACAAAACAGACAACCACCACTGCTGAAACACTGCTCAGGCAAAGATACGCTGCTTCTGTATAAAGCCGATAATCTGTTGGGCTAACTGATTAGCCAGGCAGTCAAAGCCATGCAGTTCATTCATTGCTCTCAGCCAGGTTAATTGGCGCTTGGCCAGCTGTCTGGTTGCAAAAACACCCCTCTCCCGCATTTCAGCCAAGCTGATTTCATTCTCCAGATACATATATACCTGACGATATCCGACGCAACGCATTGCAGGCATATCAGCGGTCACCTGGAATTGATCACGGATCATACGTACTTCATCCACCAACCCTATTTCCAGCATTTTGTCAAACCGCTGACTGATGCGAGCATGTAAAACGCTGCGATCACCCGGAAGTAGAGCGATATTAAAAACACGATATGGAAAATCACGGCTCTGCTGTTGTTTCAGCACTGCTGACATAGGTCTGCCAGTCAGATAACAGACTTCCAGTGCGCGCTGAATACGCTGACTGTCATTCGGTTTGATGCGTTCTGCTATGACAGGATCAAGCCGACTCAGAACAGTATGCATAGCAGGCCATCCTTGTTCGCGGGCTGATTGTTCCAGCTCCTTGCGCACAGCCTCATCAGCTGCAGGCAGTGTGGCCAATCCTTGTTGCAACACCTTGAAATAAAGCATGGTACCGCCAACTAACAGCGGTATTCTGCCGCGTGCTGTAATCCCATGCATGACAGACAAGGCATCCTCCCTGAATTGCGCAGCAGAATAACTTTCATCAGGGTTAATCAAATTAATCAAATGATGCGGGATTTCTATCTGAATCGATTTGTCCGGCTTGGCGCTGCCGATATCCATATACCGGTAAACCTGCGCTGAATCAACACTAACAACTTCTACCGGGAAGTGACGTGCGATTTCTATTGCCAAGCCAGACTTACCGCTGGCAGTAGGCCCCATCAGAAAAATGGCTGCTGGAGATTCTGTATCAGGAAGATTCACGGCCAACTGTTATCAGTTACAATAAAAAGTGTGAACAACCGATCGGTTATTCGAATCATGATTTTTAATGTTGTCAGCTGAAGTTTTCAAATGACAACAAGGAATATTAAAATGGTTTACTAATACCATCATTATCCACCGGGAGAATCCTTGAAAATACTCGCCATCCTGCTTTT
The DNA here is from genome assembly GCF_003201195.1 of Nitrosomonas eutropha. GTDB lineage: Bacteria > Pseudomonadota > Gammaproteobacteria > Burkholderiales > Nitrosomonadaceae > Nitrosomonas > Nitrosomonas eutropha. The sequence continues at coordinate 44,432 of NZ_QICQ01000018.1, forward strand.
ACTATCCATTCTGTATACCCTCGGCTCTGCAGTGTATTACATGATCAAAGACAAGGGTAACAGCACGCGGATGGTCAAGGCGCTCACCGCACGCGTCATACTATCTCTGACATTGTTTGCAATCATGATGTTATGGGTTTATGTGGAGTACATTCACGGAACCTGAGGCAGACCGGTTATCAGTAAATCACCTCCACCTTGTCATGACCAAGACTATCCATAAGCGCCTCGATCAGCCTTTCATGCAAATGAACACGCCAGCGACTGCTCAAGTCAATTTCACATCCGGCCCCCTCATTGCGAAAATCAATTGACACCGGACAAACTGCTGAAGGCAGCACATTATGCACACTACTTCCTGGAAGATATGCAGTCAATAATTCCTTGAGTTGCGCGGGAGTGAGAAGCACCGGGCTATCAATCACGATTCTCAGTTTTCTGGCATGCATTGAGCGAGCAGTCGCGTAATCAAAAACCTCTTTTGCCACAATACGTTTTTCAGCATTTTCTCCATTACCATGGCTGACCACAGCGCTTACCACCAGCAGCTGATCCGCCTTCAAAAACTGCGAATTCGTACTTAGCAAATCACTGTAAACCACGAGTTCAACTCTCGCCATACCATCATCCAGTGTAACAATCGCCATCTTCCCACGCCGGGACATTTGTGTCCGGATCGCGTAGATCACACCGGCAATCAGCTGCGGCTCACGCCCGGGAGCAATCCGTCCAAGGCGCGCCGGGATAAAACGGCTTAGTTCTTTGGCATAACTGTCATACGGATGACCACTCAGATAAAACCCCAATGACATTTTTTCATACTGCAGCTTTTCTTTCTCCGGCCATTGTGCGATCTCCGTTATAACCGGCTGCTGCAATAGATCAGCATTGTCATCAAACAGACTGACCTGGCTGGCAGTCAGGCTGCAATGTTCTGCGTATTCGAGTGCCATCCCGACAGATGCCATAAGTGCAGCACGATTAGCTTCAACCGTATCAAATGCCCCTGCGCGGATCAGCGCCTCAATGGTACGGCGATTAACAATACGCCGATCAACTCGTTGACAGAAATCGAACAGGCCGGTAAATGCTATTCCCTGCTCCCGTGCCCGCACGATTGCCGAAATAGCCGCCTCCCCCGTTCCCTTGATAGCACCCAACCCATAGCGGATAGTTTTGCGATCAACCGGAACAAAATAATAGGCAGACTGATTAATATCCGGCGGCAGAATGGCAATACCGTTCAGCTTACAATCCTCATAAAACACATTCACCTTGTCAGTGTCATCCATATCCGATGACATACAGGCTGCCATGAATTCTGCAGGATAATGTGCCTTGAGATAGGCAGTCTGGTAAGCAATCAGCGCATACGCTGCCGCGTGGGATTTATTAAAGCCGTAGCCGGCGAATTTTTCCATCAGACTGAACAACGTTACGGCATCTGCTTCCATCATGCCATTTCTGATAGCGCCTTCAACAAAAACCGCGCGCTGCTGCGCCATTTCCTCCACTTTCTTTTTACCCATGGCGCGCCGCAGTAAATCAGCTCCGCCCAGACTGTAACCGCCAATCACCTGGGCAATCTGCATCACCTGTTCCTGATAAATCATGATGCCGTAAGTCGGCCCGAGAATTGGCTGCAAGCGAGGATCCAGATACTCCACCCGTTTGCCATGTTTACGCTCGATGAAATCGGGAATTAGATCCATCGGTCCCGGCCGATAAAGCGCCACCAGCGCAATCAGATCTTCAAAGCGGTCCGGTTTCGCCTTCTGCAGCAGATCTTTCATGCCGCGTGATTCAAACTGAAAAATTCCGACGGTGTTGCCTTTTGCCATTAATGCAAAAGTTGCTGCATCCTCAAGGGAAATATCGCCCAGTGAAAAGCGATTTTCTTCCACAGATTGCTCACCAGCATCTTTCCCACCCAATGAAGCCAACTGGTACTGTCGGATATCAGCAACCGCCCGATCGAGAATGGTTAATGTCCGCAGCCCGAGGAAGTCGAATTTTACCAGCCCAATTTTCTCGACATCATCCTTATCATACTGGCTGACGACCGCATCCCCCGAATCAGCACAGTAAACCGGGCAAAAATCGGTTATTTTCCCTGGAGCAATCAATACCCCCCCGGCATGCATTCCCACGTTGCGCGTCAATCCCTCCAGACGCTCGGCCAGTTCCAGCAGATTGCGCACATCTTCTTCCGCTTCTGCACGTTGATTAAGTAATGGCTCAATTTCACGCGCCTTGTGCAGGGTCATACCCAACTCGAATGGCACCAGCTTGGCTAGTTGATCGACAAAATTGTAAGGCAGATCGAGCACGCGACCGACATCACGCACCACTGCCTTGGCCGCCATTGTGCCGAACGTTGCGATCTGCGCCACGCTCTCTGCACCGTAACGATCACGCACATATTCAATAACCTGCTCACGCCGATCCTGACAGAAATCAATATCAAAATCCGGCATGGAAACCCGCTCTGGATTGAGGAAACGCTCAAACAGCAAGTCGTAACGCAGCGGATCCAGATCAGTAATATCCAGCGAATAGGCCACCAGCGAGCCCGCTCCGGAACCACGCCCCGGTCCGACCGGTACATCGTGCTGCTTCGCCCAGCTGATAAAGTCAGACACAATCAGGAAGTAACCGGCAAACCCCATCTGAATGATAGTTTCCACTTCAAAATCCAGCCGTGCCTGATAAGCCGGATATTTTTCATCACGCTGCGCTGCTTCCGGAAACAGCTGTGTCATCCGTACAACCAGCCCTGCTTGCGCCCGATCACGCAAATACTGCTCAACACTAATTCCCGCCGGGGTTGGAAAATCCGGCAGCCGGTTGACTCCCAATTCCAGCATCAGTGAACAGCGACGGGCAATTTCCACGCTATTGGCCAGTGCTTCCGGCACATCACCAAACAGCTCACTCATTTCTGCCGCTGTCTTGAAATACTGCTGCTCGGTAAACTCCCGGGGGCGTCGGCGATCTCCCAGCACATAACCCTGTGCGATACACACCCGTGCCTCATGCGCTCTGAAATCTTCCGGCTGCATAAACTGCACCGGATGCGTTGCTACCACAGGTAGTTTTAGACCAGAAACCAGCTCCAGCATGGCATGATTTGTTACTTCCTCATCAGGCCGGCCACAGCGCTGAATTTCCAGATAAAACCTTTCAGGGAATAACGCTGCCCATTCCTGAGCAGCTGTTGTTGCGGCGTCTGGATCCGCCAGCAACAATCGCTCCACTTCGCCCTGCTCCCCTCCGGACAGGGCAATCAATCCTTCTGTCCCGGCTCCCTCCCGAAACCAGTCTTTCTTCAGTTCCGCACGACCACGCTGCATGTTCTCCCGATAGGCGCGCGACAACAGACGGCTCAGCAGCAAATAACCGGAAAATGACTGGCACAACAGCAGCAAGCGAAACGGCCGGTCCGCATCATTCTCATTACTGATCCAGACATCACATCCGGCAATCGGCTTGATTCCAGCCTTGCAGGCATGCTGATAAAACTTGACCAATCCGAAAAGGTTAGACAGATCAGTCAGCGCCAGCGCCGGCATACCAGTATCGCGCGCTTTGGCAACCGCTTCTTCAATCCGCACAATACCGTCTACAACGGAATATTCACTGTGCAACCGCAAATGAACAAAAACAGGGTTAATCAGCATGGTGATACAATAAAAACCAAGTGAAATTTTGAAAAACCGGATAATCAGTGCGGCGGAAATTATTGCTGACACATCACCTCATTTTACATCATGCTGAAAGCCCCCGAATTACTCCTGCCCGCCGGCTCCCTGGAAAAAATGCGTGCTGCCTATGCCTTCGGCGCAGATGCAGTCTACGCCGGCCAGCCACGCTATTCACTGCGTGCCCGCAATAACGAATTCACACTGCCACAACTGCGTGCCGGGATTACCGAAGCGCGTCAGCTTGGCAAAAAGTTTTTTGTGGCCAGTAATCTGATGCCGCATAACGCCAAGGTCAAAACCTATCTGCGCGATATGGAATCGGTCATTGAGTTGCAACCCGATGCGCTGATCATGGCCGACCCGGGTCTGATCATGCTGGTCCGGGAAAAATGGCCGGATGTCCCGATTCATCTGTCTGTCCAAGCCAATACCGTCAATTACGCCGCCGTCAAATTCTGGCAATCGCTTGGTCTGCCGCGCGTGATCCTATCGCGTGAACTGTCGCTGGAGGAAATTACCGAAATTCGCGAACTCTGTCCGGATATGGAACTGGAAGTATTTGTGCATGGCGCCTTATGCATTGCCTATTCTGGTAGATGCCTGCTGTCCGGTTATTTCAATCATCGCGATCCCAACCAGGGTACCTGCACCAACTCTTGTCGCTGGGACTACAAGGTAAAGCCTGCCACAGAAAATGCCAGTGGAGACATCGAGCCACTGCAAAAAATTGACTTCGACTTCAATGAAGCGCTGTTGTCATCGCAATCTTCTCCCTTTGACAATGTTCCCACGCAACGCCACCCTAACGCCGATCAGGTTTACCTGATTGAAGAAGGCAAACGGCCGGGACAACTGATGCCCGTCATGGAAGACGAACATGGTACCTACATCATGAATTCAAAAGATTTGCGCGCAGTTGAGCATGTCGCACGCCTAGCCGAGATTGGCATTGATTCGCTCAAAATTGAAGGGCGTACCAAATCAACCTATTACGTTGCGCGCACTGCACAGGTTTATCGTCAGGCAATTGACGACGCCACCCACCAGCGCCCCTTTGATCCCGCCTTGCTGGGTCAGCTGGAAGGGCTGGCCAATCGCGGCTATACCGATGGCTTCTATCAGCGTCATCACAGCGAGGAAACCCAGAACTACCTGCGTGGCCACTCCGAATCCTCCCGCAGCCAGTATGTCGGAGATATCGAACAGGTTGATGCTGCTTCCGGTATGGCCGAAATTCTGGTCAAAAATCGCTTTCAAATCGGTGATCGCCTGGAAATCGTTCATCCCTCCGGTAATCGTATCATCCAGCTCGAATACATGCAGGATCTTGACGGCAACACTGTCAGCGTTGCTCCCGGCAGCGGCTATCGCGTTAAAATCCCACTCACCGGAAATGTCGAGAAAGCATTTGTTGCCAGGTTTTTATAAACTGGCGGTTAATTCTATTTTTGCTGTATTTTTATTCCATTAAATCAGGATCCACCCTAGGGGAACTCGCAGGATGGCTGTGGATTTACAGTACAATTGCATTATGCAACGCAGTAAAACCCCAACCACAAAAAATTCTGATGCCGAGTTGATACCGGGCAACATCATTCTGATCGGGATGATGGGCGCTGGTAAAACAACGGTTGGAAAATTGCTGGCCAATCTTGTCGGCAAAACTTTCATCGATGTCGATCATGAAATCCAGCAACGTACGGGAGTGGGGATCCCCGTGATCTTCGAAATAGAGGGAGAGGCCGGGTTTCGCAAACGTGAAAGCGAAGTGCTGCGGGAAGTCGTCCAGCAGCAGAATATCGTCCTGGCGACAGGAGGTGGTGCAATATTATATCCAGATAATCGCACTTTATTGCGGCAACACGGCACTGTGATTTATCTATGCGCACCTGTCTCCGAGTTACGTCGCCGTACGCATCAGGATAAAAACCGTCCACTGCTGCAAACAGGAAATGCACATGCCAAGCTGGCCGGGCTGTTTACACAACGCGACCCGCTGTATCGTGAAACAGCACACATCATCATGGACAGCGGCAAACAAAGCGCCCGCACCTTCGTACAGAAACTGCTGCAGAGATTGCATCAGCTCAATCAGGAATCAACCGGCGCTGAGCTGAAAAATCATCCCTCCGTTAAACAGCCGAAATAACAGCAGATTAATTTTATACCAGGCAAACCAACCTTTGAAGAGCGCCAGATGAATGCCATGGAATCAGTTGAAGTCGCACTTGATACTCTCCCGGAAAATCGCAGTTACACCATTCATATCGGACAGGAGCTGCTCACCAGGATTGACCTATTGCTCCCTCATCTGCCCGGCAAGAAAGCTGCAATTGTTACCAACACCACCATCGCGCCGCTTTATCTGGAAAAACTGCGCAGCGCGCTGGCTGAACACCAGGTAGAAACCTTTGCGGTCATTCTGCCGGACGGTGAGCAATATAAAAACTGGGAAACCCTGAATCTGATTTTCGATGCGCTGCTGGAACATCGCTGTGAACGCAAGACACCGCTGATCGCACTCGGAGGCGGGGTAGTCGGTGATCTGACCGGTTTTGCAGCTGCCAGCTATTTGCGTGGCGTACCCTTTATCCAGATTCCCACCACGCTGCTCGCCCAGGTGGATTCATCCGTAGGTGGAAAAACCGGCATTAATCATCCCCTGGGTAAAAACATGATCGGCGCTTTTTACCAGCCACGCCTGGTTTTAGCCGACTCCGCCACGCTCACTACCCTGCCGGACAGAGAATTACGTGCCGGGATTGCAGAAGTCATCAAATATGGATTGATCCATGATGCAGATTTCTTCGATTGGCTGGAGCGTCACATGCAGCAGCTGCTGGCGCGTGATCCTGAAACGATGAATTATGCCATACGCCGCAGCTGCGAAATCAAGGCAGAAATTGTTTCGCTGGATGAACGTGAAAGCGGTGTGCGTGCACTGCTCAATCTTGGGCATACATTTGGCCATGCTATCGAAAACACTATGGGCTATGGCGCATGGCTGCATGGTGAAGCCGTTGCTGCCGGCACCCTCATGGCGGCCGATCTCTCCAAGCGCCTGCAACGCATCACTTCACAGGATACCGATCGTATCCAGCACTTGTTTGAAAATGCCGGGCTGCCAGTAAAAGGCCCACGTATCACACCTGAACGCTACCTGGAATCAATGCAACTCGATAAAAAAGTGAAGGACGGCGCAATCCGTTTCATCCTGCTGGATCGGATCGGCAAGGCTTCACTGGACAACACTGTTCCCACTCTGCTGCTGCTTGAAACATTGTCAGCCTGTGTTGCCAATGCGTAATAATCTGCCCCCCTACGCCGTATCCGATACCAACTCGCGCGGTCGCCGCATCCATGAAGATCCGCCGATCGGGCGCAGCCAGTTTCAGCGCGATCGGGATCGTGTCATTCATTCCACCGCATTCCGGCGGCTGGAATACAAGACCCAAGTATTCGTCAATCATGAAGGCGACCTGTTCCGCACACGCCTGACGCACAGTTTAGAAGTTGCCCAGATCGGCCGCTCCATCGCACGCAACTTACAACTCAACGAAGAGCTGGTGGAAGCCATCTCACTGGCACATGATCTGGGCCACACTCCGTTTGGCCATGCCGGGCAGGATGCCCTGGATAACTGCATGAAAGCCCATGGTGGATTCGAACACAACCTGCAGTCACTCCGGGTAGTAGATGTACTGGAAGAACGTTATGCCCGATTTGATGGATTAAATTTATGTTTTGAGACCCGCGAAGGAATTCTGAAAAGAGCCACGAAATCCAAGGCCCAAGCACTGGGAGAATTGGGTGAACGTTTCCTGCATGGCCGTAGTGCATCACTGGAAGCACAGCTGGCTAACCTGGCAGACGAAATCGCCTACAACAATCATGACGTAGATGACGGGGTGCGTTCCGGCCTCATTACACAGGCACAACTGGAAGAAATCGAAATATTCGCTCGGCATTTGCATCAGGTAAAGCAACACTACCCGGATATTGCCGGACGACGTCTGGTTCATGAAACTGTACGTGGCATGATCAATACTTTAGCAACTGACCTGACGACACAAAGCAAAGTCCACATTGAAGCGGCCAACCCGAACAGCCCGGACAACGTGCGAGAAATGCCGACCCTGGTCGGTTTCAGCGATACGATCAGGCAACAGCAACAGGAGCTGAAACGTTTTCTGCATAAAAATCTCTATAAGCATTATCAGGTGATGCGCATGAGCAATAAAGCACACCATATCGTTGAAAAACTGTTTTCAGCATTTGCGGCTGAACCTGCATTATTGCCTCCCAAATACCAGCACAAATTTCGCGACCATGGGCATCAGATAATCGCCGACTATATTGCCGGCATGACCGATCGCTATGCAATCAAGGAATACCGGCGCATGTTTGCCATCATTGAAGATTGAACTAATTTATTACCAATCAACGAAATACATGAAACCAGCCAATGCAACAACACCGGAGCTATCCGGTTGATCTTTATCCAATAAATCAGAAAAAAGGAAAACAGCATGAAAACTATCGCAGTTCTTTTGGCAGCACTCTTGTTGGCCGCCGGCTGTGGGAACAAGAGCTCCACCGAAAAAACAGCAACCAATGAAGCAGAAGTTACATTAATGGGTGAATCCACCACCGCCGGCGAACTTCCATCATTCCTGAAAGAAGGTTTGTCAGAAAAAGAGCAAGATGAACTGAAGAAAAAAATCATGCCAACACTGGATGACGGACTGACTCCTGAGCAGCGCTTTCTGAATCTGCGTAAGAAAGCAGAAGCTGGTGATGCAGAAGCACAAAATGGCCTGGGTTCCATGTATTTTTCAGGAGAAGCCGTTTCACACGACGCCCAGGGAAACCCCTTGAGTAAAGATCCAGAAGCTGCGGCAGGGTGGTTCTACCGGGCAGCAGAGCAAGGTCATGCTGACGCACAATTTAACCTCGGGTTGCTGTATTTCACTGGCGAAGGCGTTCCTCAGGACAAAACCAAGGCCGTAGAGCTATTCACTAAAGCTGCCGAACAAGGAAATATTGACGCACAAAATAATCTGGGCGTTATTTACCTGTTGGGGGAAGGCGTCGAGCAAAACACCAATAAAGCAGTCGAATGGTTTGAAAAAGCTGCCGAACAAGGAAATGAAGAAGCCATCAAAAATCTGGAAGCGGTCCGCGCTTCACAGAAAGCTTCCCAAAAACCCAGTGGCGAACAAAAATAATCGAGTCAAATAAAATCCGGCCAGCATCTACCTGGCCGGACAGTATCTTGAGTGAAGTGGCGTATAGCAAATATTACAGCCGCACATTAAAACGCCCCAGTACCCAGATCAAACTGAGGTATACGACGACCGTAACACCACACGCAATTGCAAGCGCAGGCCAGAACATGATGTCGTGTCTGAGCAGGGCGGGCAACACGAGGAACAACGGTAATGATGCCAGGACAAGCCAGAAAATGCTGTATGAGAGCTTCACCACGACTTCAATATCGCCAGTGCCAGTGTAGAGCCATTAAACGCAAGCAGAGAAGTGATCGGCAAGGACGCAACAATTGCACCCCAAAACGAGCTGCGCCGACTGATCTCGGAAACAGCAACAACCAGAACAACCGTAATAAAAATTTTGATGCCATATTGCCACATCACTTGCTAACCGTATTTCAGCTCGCTGTCAGAACAGATTTAAAATCCATCCTGGTAAGTGCACCGTTCTTATAGCAGTAAAATTCATAGCTTGATACTCCTTTGAACTTGAAAACTTTTTCAAGCAGTATTTTGTCATATTGATCCTTCAATTCATCAAAATATCGCTTCAGATCCTGAGGCAAATCCTCATAACCAACTGGCCATTCAATTCCAAACTCACCATCCTTGGCGTCATATTCGAGTACAAAATGACTGCTACGCCATGAAATCGCAATCTCGTTTTCATACCCTCTACTTTGTGAAAGAAAGTGCAGATTATCTTGCTCGATAACATGTGACGATGTACTGAACAACATGACAAAACCCGAGGCCACCATTACTCCATATCCAACTTTTCTAAAAACAAAATTGCTGATTAGAGGCAAGATAAACTTTATGGAAAAAGAAGATACGATAGCTGCCAGCGCTATCAGCAGCCCCAAACTCAAGGCTGCTTCCGAATACAGATCAAGTGAAGTATAAACAACCAGTTTTATCACATGCAGGTATACCTCATTGGCAGCCCGGGTTGCGATAATTTCTTCCTTGCTTAATCCATATCTCAAATAAAAGCGATTAAAAAGTAACCCTACCGCCCCAATCACTCCTGAAACAAAGCCACAAAGGAAGCCAACCAGAGCCAGTATATAATTGGGGTAAGGTTTTTCACCTTTTTGCAGTTCTTGCCCTGACTGAAATAGCTGTGGAATATTAAACAAGAGAAAAAAAGCCACCCCAAATTGAAGATATAGGGGATTAATAAACTTGATCAACCACGCCCCCAGAAGCACCGCTGGAATGGCAAATGGAATAAACCAGAGAAATATCCGGGTATTGACGTGTTTTCTGAAAACAACGATACGTGATGCTGCACTGGCAAATGTACCCAGCGTCAGCGAAAAAGGGACCAGCGAAGCAGGAAGAAACAAGCTAAGCAGCGGGATCAGAATCAGGCTGGCCCCCCCTCCACATATAGCACTAACCCAGAAAGTCAAAATCATGCCAGGAAAAAGCAAAGCTATCTTCAGTAACATTAATCAGCCTTAAATAAATCGATTTTTCTGCATCAAAACGAACCTGGCAACATCCCGGTTTTAATCATTGTACCCAGAAAGAATATCCGTTTTTATCAGACTATCTCTATTTCAATGATTCAACCACTATCTTCTTATACCTGAATTTTCGTCTGGAATAGATGTTGCCAATATTCTAGAGCGAAACAATTAAGGAATAACCGCTGTGAAAGTACCTGACCGCAACAGGCGTATAAGTAGTCTCGCACATTCCATCAATATTATTCCGAATTGCTTTATTCCACTGCTTGCCACACTTTGTTCGTGGTTTGCAGTCAAGGTTTGCTGATGTTTACAAATGCGGAAAAGTAGTATGGTGCTTTCCGCTCGACTCACATTCAGATCTCTATCATCTGCCTTTCCTAGTGAAATATCTGGGATTCACTTCTTATCTGCCACTCTCTACCCGCCTTAATCACGTATTTTTCCCCATCTGGCAAGGTATCAATTTCAAATAGTTCCCATAAAGCATAAAAATATTGATACTAACGTTAACATTAATTATAATTATTCTTATTAAAAATTAAATAATAAAGAATATTTGATTTACACATTACGCACACATAGGCCAACTGCTTTGAAGAATGCGCATTCAAGCAGTTGATAACGCGCGCATGTTTATCATCCTCACTCCGGGATCAACCTAATTACTGTAGTCAAGAGTTAACTCCTGAACACGAACAATCCTTATTTGTATTTTTCAACTACCAGCTGCAAGCCAGCCAATAATCTTGTTAGAACCTGTTCAAAGTCTTTTGAGTAGAAGGGCCAGGAAGGCCAGGTGAATAAACTGCAAGCTGGTGTTGAGTAAGCGCTCACAGTTCTTCCACA
>NZ_QICQ01000019.1 GCF_003201195.1 Nitrosomonas eutropha
GGCAATCCCAATGCTGCTGCTCGCGGGCCCACTCAGTTCGTGCCTGACGTACGTCTGTGCGCGATTGCTCGCTGGCGTGCAGGGTTTTTTTTAAACTCAACCCCCATCGACAAGCGTTAGATCCGGCGTGGCTTCTATCCATTGCCGAATCTGCGCTTCCTTGTGCGCAATGCGGGATCGCCGATAACCTCCCATCGGCAAACTATGGCGCTGGCCTTCTTCTTTCCATCGCTTGCGTACCTGATACACCCACATGCGACTCACCTCAAAGCGCCGGGCAATTGCCGTTGGACCTTCGCCACGATCCAACGCACCCAGAATGCGATCCCGAAGATCTTGTGAATAGGCATGCATAACCTTCCCCATCAGTTGTAATAGAGAATAGTCTATTGCATGCATATATTTAAATCAAAAATGCTCTAAGCTTTCTTGCTGCGTTTTTGCCTTTATCCTCTTTTTGAACAGGTTCTAAGATAGACCCGCATATCCTAGGACTAAACAGATCGTACATTTGATTACAACTCTTCCGAGTTATACAAAAAGTAGGCCTTTTATGCTATATTTCTGGCTGGCCACATCTTATTTGTTAATGTGAATTAATAAATAAGATGTAAATTCAATTCATCATCGTTTCATTTCTAATGCATACGATAAAGGAGTTATGAAAAATGAGTACAGTGGAAAAAGACAGCGATATTGATACCACCAAGAATATGTTATTTGCCGGTGTATTTTTATTGGTGCTATTAGCTGGATGTGCTGCACTAGCCGTGCATCTTACGCCTGTTGTGAACTAACTTTTTGACAACTGCATAACACGATATTTCGCTGCTGTGTTGGTTATACCTATACACTATCCCCTCCAGCTTTCCTGCGGCGGGGATGGATTGCAATAATAAGAACAGTTTATTCCGTAATAACTTTATCTTGATCTATCTCGCGTTCAATCATTAACCAGTTCTGTTTCTTTCAGCAACTTGGTTTAATTATCCAGATTTTACTTCAGTTTCATCGTTTATTTCCATATTTATTGGGAAGAAAAATTCTTTTTAAGAATTCTGATTATTTGTTTGTGAGACGGCCGTTTCCCGGGTGGGCCGGTAAATTTACAGTAGGAAGATTCCTGCACCACTTCCCCACGTTAGCCAAATAAACAACTAAACTGGCGAAAGGTAAAAGGTGAGAGGAGTAGAAGATACAGATGAATTTTGGATCCCTGGAACTGGCGCAACGTGCGAAACAAAACAACGTACTGATGAAGATTGACGCGCTGACTGACTAGGGAGCGTTACGTCTGATGCTTACTGGTTTATACAAGCGCGAGCTATCAAATGGTGAAGGACAGTGAGTGGTCTAATTTATCCGGGCACCTCGATAGGTGGAAAATCCACCAGCCGATGAGTTTTACATGAAAAAGCAACGCAGGCAATTTGATACCAGCTTCAAACTAGAAATCGTACGTATGATTAAGGAACAGGGGCTGAGCATAGCCCACATCAGTGAAGCATGAGTATCGGTCAGAGTGCCTCCGTCGCTGGGTAACTTAATATGAATCAGAACAAAGTGGGAATCCTGGCATCGGCATCCGCTCACTGCCGAACAGCAACTTATCCGCCAGCTTGAGCAGGAAAACCGGCAACTGAAGATGGATGTCGATATCTTAAAAAGCGTCAGCCTTCTTTGCCCGGCAACTGAAATGAGCTACCAGCTCGTCAAACCAGTTACAAAAGAAGGCAATCTCTGTTGCCCGTAGTTGTCGCCTCCTGGAGGTAAGCCACTCGGGCTATTATGAGACGCTAGGCAGGCTATGTGTGATTGCGGTCATTGTGGCAAGCATGAAGTTAACGGAACCCGTATCGTACTACCGGACAAGATCCTCAAACAGGATAACCGTTACCAGCGAGACAAAAAGCGCAAGCAATGCAAAAGACATGCAGCCATTGAACCCATCATTGGTCATTTAGAAGCAGATTACCGAATGGCGAAAAATTACCTGAAGGCGCTATTGGTGATCACATCAACCTCTTGATGGCCGCTTGCGCCTGGAATCTGAAACAATGGCTACTGGCCATTTTTTTTGCCGTTTTCTCATACGGAAAATAAAAAAATCATCCCAATCTTCTGATAAAAACCTCAGTTCATGCGAATTGATCCGAATGAACAATAGAAAATCAGATTTGATTCCAAAAACTGCAATCAGTAGCGAGAGTTTTTCAGGGGCGACTAGTTAATATTGGCCTCATTCTACTCAATTATCTGCCTGATCATCAGTGTCGCTGGGCGGGGTTACGATGTTTACTTCGGCCGTATGATCCTGACGATCGTCAATTAGCGGAATAGTTTTGTCGGATTGTTCGATGCCATCCACCGTAACGCGCATTACACTGCTTTGTGGAGCATTGCCAGTATCCGTCGTTTGCGACACGGTAATATGATAGACAGTTTCCCGATACCGATAATATAGTTTAAACGCTTGCCAGGATGCGGGCAGACAGGGATCAAAATAGAGTTTATCCACGTCTAGTCGTAAGCCAAGCAGAGACTCCACAATCAACCGGTACATCAAGCCAGCAGAACCCGTATACCAGCTCCACCCCCCACGACCGATGTGTGGTGAGACCGCGTAGATATCGGCAGTCATGACATAGGGCTCGACTTTGTAAATCGCCACATCTGTTGCTGATTTTCCATGATTCACGGGATTAATCATGTCCATCAATTCCCATGCACGCTGGTTGTCGCCCAAGGCCGCGACCGCCATGACGACCCAGATAGCAGCATGAGTGTACTGCCCTCCGTTTTCGCGCACACCAGGAACATAACCTTTAATATAGCCCGGATCCAGATCGGATGTGTCGAACGGCGGATCAAAAAGCTGAATCAGCGCATGATCGTGCCGTACCAGTCGCTCATAGACGACGTCCATACTCTTGCGTGAACGTATAGGGTCTCCTGCGCCGGAGAGGACCGACCAGCTTTGTGAGATTGAGTCGATCTGACATTCTGTGTTGCTCGCCGATCCCAGTGGGGTGCCGTCGTCGAAGTATGCACGGCGGTACCAGGCACCATCCCAGGCATTTTGCTCGATGCGTTGGCGCAGTTGTTCAGCTTCGTTCCGACATTGTTCGGCAAAAGGCATGTCATCCTTCTGCTGTGCTAGCTCAGCGAAGCGCATCAATACTTCGTACAGGAAGAAGGCGAGCCAGACACTTTCACCCTTGCCGTGCAAGCCTACTAGGTTCATGCCGTCGTTCCAGTCTCCGGAACCGATCAGCGGCAGGCCATGCTCACCAAATTTCAAGCCATGCCAAATAGCACGCGCACAGTGTTGGTACAAACTGGCTGATTCGGTCGAACGTCCTGGCAGATCGTAATATGAGTCATCCTCAGGGCCAACCGGGCGGCCTTCGAGAAAGGGAACGGATTCATCCAGCACACCCATATCACCGGTACTCAATACATAACGACATACTGCCAGCGGTAGCCAGAGATAATCGTCTGAACAACGGGTGCGTACGCCACGACCTGATGGTGGATGCCACCAGTGCAGCACATCACCTTCCACAAACTGCTGCGCTGCACACAGCAGCAATTGCTCACGCACGCGTTTTGGCTCAGCGTGGATTAGCGCCATCACATCTTGCAACTGGTCACGGAAACCAAAGGCACCACTTGATTGGTAATAACCACTGCGTCCCCACAAGCGACAGGCAAGTGTTTGGTAGATAAGCCATCCATTGGCGAGCACGTTGAGAGACGGATCTGGGGTTTCCACCTGGACTGCGCCAAGAGTGTGGTTCCAGTATTGCCATACCGCCTCGAGTGCAGTGTGCGCGGCTGTTGATCCGCGAAAACGATGCACCAGACTGCGCGCATCTTCGGCCCCACGCCTACCGGCCTGCCCCAGGCGGAAAATAACTTCACGTTCTTCTCCGTCTGCCAAGTCGAAACTTACCTGGATCGCAGCACAAGGATCTAATGCTGCCCCCACCTTACCGGAAAGACGTGTGCGCGCCATGGCAGCCGGATTTCTGAGTGACCCGTTACGTCCAATGAACTCGGCGCGGTCGCAACTGATTGAGCGATTGACTCCATCCACATCAAAGAAGGCAATTCGACCAACGAATTCCATATTGTAAGGATTGTGTGCGAACACCGCACCACTGCCAGGATCTACTTCCGTGGTCACATGCATGATTGATTTTGACCGCAAACCGCCCAGCACCCATTCTACATAGCCAGTTGCAGAGAGTCGGCGTGGCCGACCGGATACATTACGTATTTTCAATACCGAGAATTTGACTGCAGCATCTATAGCCACATATACCCACAGCTCTGAGACGATGCCTCCTTCAGTATATTCGAACACACTGTAGCCAAATCCGTGCCGGCTGACATACGGATTTGCGCCACGGCAGGGCAGAGGTGTAGGTGACCAAAAATGGCCACTCTCTTCATCACGTAGATAAAAGGCTTCTCCACCTGTATCAGACACCGGATCATTGTGCCAAGGTGTAAGACGGAACTCGTGTGCATTTTCGCTCCAGGTATAGCCTTGGCCACTCTCGGAGATAACCGTGCCAAAATGTGGATTTGCCAACACATTTACCCATGGTGCTGGCGTCATCTGCGTAGCTGTGGTCGTTATGACGTATTCTCGCCCGTCCCGCGTGAACCCGCCCAGTCCGTTGTGCAGAATAAGATCACGTGGCGGCAATGGGCTACTGTTAGGGGGATCTGCACGGTAGCTTTGACTCGGCCGAAAGCGCGGTATCCGTACATCCCCGATGTTGCGGCGGTTGATCTGTTCTGCCAGCGTTCCTCGGGTATCTGTTATGATCACTCGTGCAACGGATTGGAATAGAATATGGTCTTCGTTCGATATCTGCTCCGTGCGTCGCACGAAGATGCCGCCTGGTTGATCGATGACGTGCGCCTCGGTACTCGCCGCAATTAAACCGATGATTTGGTCTTGGAGCAATTGCCGGTAACCGGCGCGATCTTCATTCCAGATCACTAGATCCACTGCCAACCCTTTTAAACGCCAGTAGGCGTGAGCCTGAACCAATTGACGCACTAATTGTATATTGGCTACATCACCAATCTGTAGCAGGACGATAGGTAAATCTCCAGAAATGGCGTAGCCCCATAAATCGGATTGCCCACGACGATTCTGCATCAAAATGCTGGCTTCAGCGCGCAGTAAACTATTGGTATAAAGAATAGAGTTGGCCAGATGTCCGTAAAGTTGTGCGTCAGCTTCACTTGCATTGAGTTGGCGTAACGCTACTTGGGCATGTGTCCAAGCAACATTAAAGACACGATCCGCAAGTCGCTTGTCTTGATATCTCCCAATCAGACTTATAGCGTCAGCACGCGTCTCTCCTATGCCGCTCACTATATCCAGGGTAATCGTTTGCTCCGGGCCGAGTGTAATGGCATGACGAATAGCGACAATCGGATCCAGCACCGAACCCTGGCTGCCAGAAAGCATTCCTGAGGATGTGCTGCTTAACGCTTGCGGATCGGCTGCAGTGTGACCGCGGCCAATGAATTGCATTCGATCCGTCTCATAAGAAATGGCATTGACATCCACTCCATGCGTTGTCATCATGTGAAACATCCAGGATGTTTGCTCGGTAGCTGAGCGCGGCCGGCGCGTGCAAAGTATTGCCTGATATTTCTCATCAATTTCGGTCTGCACGAACAGCTTACTGAAAGCTGGATGCAGCATATCTGCAACGGGTACAGCGAGCACAACTTCCGCGTAACTCGTCGCTGTGATGGTGCGGGAAGTATGGGCACGATTAGTAATGCGCACACGGCGCAGTTCGATATCGTCTTCTGGTGACACTACGATCTCAGTATAGGTTTCAAAATCGCCATCGCCTATAAAATCACGGCGGCGAAATTCAGCGCGTCCCTCGGAGAAAATCACCTCGTAATGCTGCGGCTGTTTCAGTGTTGGTTGATAGGTAGTTGACCAGATTTCACCACTGCTTTCGTCACGCAGATAACAGAACGATCCCCAATTATCGCAAGTTGTATCTTCGCGCCAACGTGTGACGGCAAGATCTTTCCAACGGCTATAGCCACCACCAGCGTGGGTAACCATTACATGATAACGTCCGTTGGATAACAATTGAACTTCCGGTAGAGGCGTTCTGACATTGCTGAAAATGCGAATCGGAGCTTCTGCAATACGAGCAGCCAGCTGGATATTGGAAAACTGGGTCGTGCGGGGAAAGAATGTCGTAGCTTTGGGAATTCGCTCTTGAAGAAGCAGTAAAGTCGCTTGGAATAATGGTTCTGATTCGAAGCGTTTCTGCATCGGGCGATTCAGCAGTAGATAGGCCAGGGAGAGCAGGCTCATTCCCTGATGGTGAGCCATATAAGATCGTACTATTGTGCTTAATTCCCCGCGCCGCTGACGTGATGGCGTATAGTCGATCGCTTCGTAAAAGCCGAATTTACCTTCCAGTCCTTGTGCAACAAGTTGCTGTAGATTCAGGCACGCTGCCTTGGGTGTTATCATCAGCGCCAGCAGGGTAGCATAAGGAGCAACGACCAGGTCATCAGCGAGTCCGCGTTTGAGTCCCAGGCCAGGCACACCAAATGCTCGATACTGATAATTGAGATGAGCGTCGACTAGGTTATAGCCGGATTCCGACATGCCCCATGGCACGCCTCGTTGCCGTCCATACTCAATCTGCCGTGCTACCGATGCTTTATAGGTCTGGTCAAGCAATGTGTTTTCAAAGGTTGGCATTACCAGGAGTGGCATCAGATACTCAAACATCGATCCACTCCACGATAAAAGCACGGGTTTGCCACCAGCAGTTGTAAGCAAACGCCCTAAGGCAAACCAGCTCTCTTGCGGCACTTGTCCCTGTGCAATTGCAACAAAATTGATTAATCTCGCTTCCGAAGCCAGCAAATCGTAGTAACCTGCATCTCGTCGCAACTCATCCACGTTGTACCCAATTGCCAGTAAACGGGATGATTTATCATATAGGAAGTCATATGCCATGCATGCGAATTCACCCGATTGCATGGCAAGTTGCTCGATGGTCGCAATTCGCTCAGTGGCACGATGACACGCTTGTGTGATGCAGTGCCAGTACTCACGTAGCCATGCATGTTCCGCGGATGTCAAAGTATTCGTAAGGGAGGTTTCAAGTCGTTGTTCGATTGCTGGCAGCAATTTATTTCCGATATTTTCCAATTCTCGTAACGTTGGAATCTCGGTGATATCAAGGTTGTTGTCGAGCCCACTCGGTGCGACTGGCAACGCCAGCCAGGGGGCCAGAAAGGTTAGTTCGTCGAAGGCTGCGCGGCATTGCCGGACCAGCGCATATGACCACCAAACCATGTCACTCTCAGAAGTTGTATCGGAAATGATGGCGCTGGTGTGATCCAAGGTGGGGTTGTCCATGAGATGCTTGTCTATCACCAGGTACCCCCCAGCTTCGGCGAGTGGTTGCTTCTTACGGGTTGATATAAGCGCATTCTCTGTTTGAGAGGGCTGTTGCGTGGCAGTCGTAATGCTGCCGGCAAACGCTTCTGCACGTTTCACCAACTGGCCGAGGCATTGCCGTGCAAGTGTGAGTGTAGTAGGTGGGGCGCTGCATGCGGAATCGATATCTTTCCGTAATGCGATGAGCAGATCCGAGCGAGTATTTCCTGCTGCATCCAACAGAATTCCAAGTGTGTCGTGGAGTCCATGGAACCAGCGTACATCAAAGATTTTTTCGTCGGCAAGCGTAAGCAAACCTGACCGCAAGGTCAACAGATGACCCGCCAGGTTTCCACTATCCACTGTTGAAACATAAAATGGATGTAGTGGTTTCAATGATCGCGTGTCATACCAGTTGTAAAAATGACCGCAATATCGTTCCAGTGTTTGCATGGTATTGAAGGTATGTGTCGTACGCTCAATTAGCTGCCCGGCTGCTAGGTAACCGAAGTCATAAGCGGATAAATTCGCGAGTAGTGCCATCCCGATATTAGTTGGTGAGGTACGGTGTGTAACAGCAACACCATGATGTTCCTGATAATTATCCGGCGGCAGCCAATGGTCTTCTGGCCCGACAAAAGTCTCAAAAAATGCCCAGGTTTTGCGAGAAATCTTGCGCAAAAAGATAGTTTGTTTAGCTGTCAGCTGTGTCTCACCTCGTGTGAGTGGCTGTCCGGTCCACCAGATAAGCATAGGTGAACCTAACCACAGCAGTAGAATGGGTCCCGCTACTACAAGTGCAGTGGGTTTGAATAGCAGCAGGTAGAGGGTTGTAGCAATAGCGATCAGTGGAGCAATCCACATTGCGCGCGATATGGCGGTGAAGCCTGTGTGGCTGCTGCGTGCGACTTCGCCTGATGGATTCCATTCGAGCAGCCGTTTGTGAGTAAATGACATACGCCACACCGTACGCATGATTGCATCTAAGCTGAACCAGGCTTCAAAGGGAAGACATGCTAAAGTAACGGCTCCTTGCGCCAGGCGTTGGCTGGCCGTGTCGAGTGACGCAGCAAAATGTTGATATAACGATCCCTCTTCTGGCTTGCGAAAGATTTCCACAACCAATTCTACTAAGGGTGAAATCAAGAGTGTACCAATCACGGCCAAGGTCCAGAACCAGGGTGAAGCCAACACTACCCAACCTAATAATAGCAGCAGCAGTAACGCAATCGGTACGAGGCTGCGCCGCAGATTGTCGAACAGTTTCCATTGCGACAAACGCGAGAGAGGGTTTTTTGGTCGATGCTTACCAGGACCTGGAACATGTGGCAGCAACCAGCCCAGTAATTGCCAATCGCCCCGTATCCAGCGATGACGGCGGCTCACATCCACAAGGTAGTGTGCAGGGTAATCTTCGTATACATGTACATCACTCAACAAACCAGAGCGCACGTAACATCCTTCCAGCAAGTCGTGACTGAGAATCCGGTTCTCGGGAAAGCGCTCATTCAATGTTCGTTCGAACGCATCTACATCATAAATGCCTTTGCCAATGAAAGAGCCCTCGCCGAATACATCCTGGTAGACATCCGAGATGACGCCGGTGTAGGGGTCGATACCCGCCTCACCACCATGTAATCGTGCATAACGCGAGCAATTAGTGCTCTCCAGGCTCACGCTGACGCGCGGCTGAAGAATGCCGTAGCCTTCACATACAAGTTCTCGCGTCTTATTGTAGCGGGGGCGGTTCAGTGGGTGGGACATGGCAGCTACAAGCTGCCATGCAACATCGCGCGGTAACCGTGTATCCGTATCCAGGGTGATAACATATTTTATATTTGTGAGACAAGAGGTATTACCAACGATACGTGAAAAGCGTTTATCGACATTACTATGTGTTTTATCGCGCAACAATGCATTTAGATCGGCAAGTTTGCCGCGTTTGCGCTCATAACCCATCCAGATAAGCGCTTGTGGATTCCAGCGGCGCGGGCGATGAAAAAGAAAGAAAATACTCTTTTCTGCAGTACCATATTTTGCATTAAGTGTCTCGATTCGCGCCTGAGTCAGCTGCAGCAAAGGCTCGTCTTCGGGTAGCGTTTCTTCATGTGCGTCGTGAAAATCAGTCAAAAGACCAAAATAGAGGTTTTTATCTTGGTTCGCTAAAAAATGCACCTCCAGCACTTCAACTAAGTCGTTGACGCTTTGCGAATTAGTAAGCATGCTCGGCACGATGACTAGTGTCCGAGATTGCGCGGGGATGCCCGTAGAGAAATCCATGCGTGGCAGCAAATGTGGGGTCACAAACAAGGTTGCTAACCAATTCACCAGGGTGAGTGCTAACTGGCTCGTGGGTAATAATGCGAATATACCGATCAACAGCAAGAATTCATCCGACACGTCTTGAGTATGCGCGATGGCTACTAGGCCGGTGCTGAACAGCAGTGTCAGGAGTGTGATCAAACCGAGGTACACGTGTAATGTATACTTCGCCCCCATTTTCATGAGTGTTTTAGCGATAGAGAAGCGTACTTGTGCTTTTGTTTCAAGCTCGTGCAAGCCCCGATCGATCAGATAGAAACCCACATGCGCCATGCGTTCTTCACCATCCGGATGTGCTGCCTGAGCCTCATGTGCAAGTTGGACCGCACTTCGCGCTACCTCGGCTTCGGTAAGGGAACTCCGCTTTGCAATCTTTTCGACTGTATGACGATAGTGGTCACGGGTGGAAAAATCCATCTTGCCATAGGTACCGTCCGGATCTTCCCTCAATGTTTGCTCGACAATACTCATGCTTTCGACAAACTCGCGCCAATCCATTCCCCCCAGAAGACGTAGGCTGCTGATGCTGTGACTAATGGAAACCTGGTCAGCAGCCTGATGTTGATTTCCTGACTGGATAACCTGCTCGATAGTCAGCCCTGACTCGGAAAGCACCTGTTTGATCCAAGATAATGGTAGTGTTAGAGCAAGACCATGCCCTTGCAGTCGGCGCGTAAGTTCTGATACGAATGGTATTGACATTGGAGGTTGCGAGCGCGCCATGTCTGCAATTATCAGCACCAGGTTCTTCGGATCTGTCTCCGCGGCCGTTACCATTCGATCGGCCCATATGTTGGCAAGATCGCTGTCAACTCTATTAGCGGCGATGCGAATGGCAACGCGTCGCAGGTTCTCAATTAAGGCCAGTCGCAGCATGGTGGGAATGGCCCATAATTCACCTAAATTAAGCACACTAACTGTTTGATAAGCCGAGACAAAACGACTGAGACTTTCCGAGTCTACCCGCCCATCCCCGTGCGAAATGATTTCTAGTGCAATATCATAGACACGCGGCAATCCTGCCGAAGAGCCATTCAATAATCGGGGCAATCCACGGTGGTAGCCTTTAGGCATATGGCGCCTGGCAATGCGGATATGTTCTTCGACAAGATAGAAGTTATCAAGCAACCATTCACTGGCCGGTGTGATCTGTTGGTTGGCTTTTACCGCTGCCGTAAGTCGACTGCAGACATTGATTAAGATCGCTTCATTTTCGGCTAGGCGCTGTATCAACTGATTCTGCGAGCGCCCCTGTGACAATTTATGCATGGCCGCAAGACGCCTGCCGCGTTGTTCCATCTGCTCAACACTGAGCAATTCTAAACGTAGCGGCAACTCATTAAAGGCATCCTTCAGTGGAATACCACCACCCAAATAGACGCTCCATCGGCGCAGATATCGGAGGATATAGTTACTATTGGTTTTCATTTATAATGTATTCCGTTTTGGATTAAGATTTCAAATTTCCATTTCCTGGCAATGCCATGATTGGATGAATCAGAATCTAAGTACCTCTTAAAAATACATATCCAGATGGAATGAGGTGGAGCTGGACAGTCATTACTGGCAAGACGCGCAGGGAGCAGGCCTTTTCGTCATATGCGCGTACCCCTACCGTTCAGCTGCATCCAAGGGATACTTCTTTACAGTAGAGGGGACGACCAAAAACTATTTGCGCATGGTTCGTACGATTAAGGAAGCCCCTGCCCCGTTAACCCAACTTATTATGATTATGACGAAATATTGATGAGCAAGCGGCAAGCGCCCAACCAGGCAGACAATTAAATCTAAGTAGCTTGAATGACCGGTGCAACGCCGCACTATCACATATAGCGAGCCTCCTTGGTCGCACAATGTTTTTACATTCCATTCTATTTTTCTACCTATATACCCATATAATGATAAAAAATACAATGGCTGATCAGTTAAGCAATGCAACAATTACTATTTGATTAGCATATCATTCTTGACAGATTTTACACCCGCAACACTACGTGCAACTTCAACCGCTCTATTGGCATGAGCCCGCGAACTAACGAAGCCACTCAATTGAACAACACCTTTGAAAGTTTCAACGTTAATTTCAGCAGATTTTAGGGTGGGTTCATTGAAAATCGCTGCTTTGATCTTTGTGGTAATGACACTATCATCGATATATTCTCCGGTTCCTGATTGCTTTGCGGTCGGCGCACAGCCCAGCAAAGAAATTATTAGGATACTTAAGAAGAAAGTGAAGAAATTGTTATTAAGCTGCGTCATCGTCATGATAAGGTTCTCTCGAATAATTGATAAAGCTAAACACCCTCTCAATTTTTTTAGACCAAGGGGGACTTTGTTTACTTTACTACTTTGGGTACGGTATTCAATCTGAAGTCCGTGATCTTGTTCGATTCTGCGATAAGTCTTTATTATTGCAGGAAACGGTTTTCTGAGAACCCGCCGAGCAAGAATCATCGTACCTTTCCATTTTTAATCGTAATCCTCAAATTAGACTACCAGAAATAATGCACTTGATGTGTACGCTAGCACACAAAGACGACTGCCCCTGTTGTAGATAATGGCAAGATAGTGAAGGATGTCTCATTCCGGATGATTCAGGTTGCTGCACGCGGCAGTTGTGGCCGCTGCCGAAGTGACCGATCGCAAAGGCAGGTTCAAGACTCGACGCTTGATTGCCGCCACATCAAACAATTCCCGCGCTGAACTCCTCAGTCTACGGTGAGGTGATGTTTGTGCGATTGCTCTGGCTTTGTGGGCTGGTGTACATACTAAATGCGCTATTTCTGTAATAATCTTAGAGAGGTAGGCAAGGGGGTTAGCTACTAAAAATTGGAATGGGTTCCAGCAGACTCAGTTCAAACAGAATTGAATCTTCATCCGATTGAATTGGATTAAATTAATATCCTGGTTCAGATAGAAGTACTTTGAAAAGGTTCTTTTGCCCTTTCCTGATAATGCGCAGTGAAGCAATCGTACTCTCAGTATTCAGCCGAGTGATCAAAAACCAAATAGTCTGGAAGACAGATGCAGAAAATACACGAAACAAAGAATTCTCTTTTGGCCCAAAATTGTTCAAATCGCACCTTGAGAAAATTCAGGCATGTTATGCGAATTCTGCTAACCATCATAGTCTCGTTGGCTTGTATATCCACTGCCAGCGCTGCAATAACGGATGATTCTTATATTGCTGGTTACGCTACCGGTATCCTCAAGTACGAACTCAAGAGTGATACCCCTTCGTTAACTGTACGTAACGGAAATATTACCTTATCAGCAAGTGAAGTATTACCAGAAGATCACGCCAGGATCACACAGGTGCTCTTGGAGATACCAGGAGTGACTGGAGTAAACATAAAGGAACCCACTGATCAGCAACCCATCACGACTACGTCTCCAGCGCCGAGTGATACCGTTACTGAAGAAGAAAAAAACATACCCACAACCGATGATCCAACAATACTTGCGACGGGGATTTTACCCTCAGGCTATTTATTTAAGCCGTTACTGGCAGATCCGCGGTGGGCTCATTTTTCTGCTGCCTATCGCAATTACCTTGGGGGCAATATTGATGGTGATAATAACGCTGCTGTTAGTTTTGGTGAAACATTACCGTTTTATCGGGCCAATTTCGGGAAATACTCCGCACAATGGGAAGTGGGGCTGCAAGCTGGCGTGTTTAGCGATTTCAATCTCGACGCCCCTTCATCCGATCTCATCAACACAGATTTCATTGCATCGATTTATTCAAGCATGCGTGCAGGTAATGCATCTGCATTCGCGCGGATTTATCATCAGAGCTCGCATCTTGGGGATGAATTTCTACTAAGGAAGCTAACCGACCTCGATCGGGTCAATCTTAGTTACGAAGGTATCGATCTCAGACTGTCTTATGAACTTCCCTATGGAGTGCGTGTTTATGGAGGAGGTGGCGGTATCTTTCACAAAGAACCCTCAACAATCAAACCTTGGTCAATTCAATATGGCATCGAATTCAGGAGCCCGTGGCGCTTGGATATTGCCCCAGTACGGCCTGTTCTGGCGATTGATATTAAGAATTACGAACAAAACAATTGGAATGCTGATCTCTCTGTTAAGGCTGGATTTCAATTTGAAGATTTTCAGGTTTTCGGTAGGAGACTTCAATTTTTTGCCGAATATTTCAATGGGAACTCTCCTACTGGTCAATTTTTTAAAGAAAAAGTTGACTATATGGGAATCGGAGCGCACTACCATTTTTAGATCTGTCTGTCGCATCCAGGATACTCGTATTCCTGGCCAATCTCGTTGATTGCCTTTACGCCCACGCAGAGCCTCTAGGCCAACCTTGGCTTTGAACTCGGAGCTGTGATATTTCTGCTTTTCGATTCGCTCATTACGACTCGTTCCTTATGGCAGTGTCCAGCTTAAATTGCTATCTTGAAAAAGGGGAGCACTATAGCTCCGCAAACACAATGGGATGGTCGAGCGTTTCAACGGGCGTATTGCTGACGTACTCAAGACACATCGATTCAATAGTATAGTACTGAAGATCTGGAACAGACCTTGATACGTTATGTCAGTCTGTATAACCAGCAACTACCTATGTTTAATGGCGCTGCATTGATTAGGCAGCCCGTCATCAGCCTTCGTCAAATGCATTTTGTATCCATTCAATTTCCCGGTTACCGGAAATCAGAATCGCATCAAAACGGCAGGGAAAATCTTCATCACACCTTGCCAGATAATGCCGAGCGGCGCGTGTCAGCTTGAGCTGCTTGGCAGGCGTGATGCTGGCAGCTGCACCACCAAAGAGTTGATTAACGCGCATTCTGACCTCAACAAATACTACCGTGTCGCCATCCTGCATGATGAGATCAATTTCACCAAACCGGCAGCGATAATTTTTTTCCAGCAGAGTTAATTGCTGTTGTTGGAGAAAAATAGTGGCCTGTTGTTCGGCATCACTGCCTTTGTTTTTCGTGGATGACATAGGAGTACCTGTAACTTATTGGAAAATTATTCCGGGTTGCTTCAGTACGCTACACTTGCGGCTAAAGGTCCATTGGCATTCGCAAAGGCAATTTTTTACTGATTTTTAGAAATTCCCTTTTATCTTTTCACCGGTTTGTACCCGCCACAGGTTGGCATACAGGCCATTATGTGTCAGGAGTGCTTCGTGCGTACCTGTTTCCACTACTTCCCCCTTGTCCAGCACATAAATGCAATGAGCGTTACGGATAGTGGAGAGGCGGTGAGCAATAACAATAGTAGTGCGACCGATGGTAATTCGTTCCAGTGAGCGCTGAATGGCGGCTTCTGTTTCATTATCTACTGCTGAAGTAGCTTCATCGAGTACCAGCACTGGCGGATCCTTGAGCACGGCGCGTGCAATGGAGATGCGTTGCCGCTGGCCACCGGAGAGTTTTTGTCCCCGTTCTCCCACGATGGTCTGATAATCATCCGGTAGTTCTATGATGAAATCATGTGCCTCGGCTGCCTTGGCGGCAGCGATCACGTCTTCCATGCTGGCGCCAAAAGAACCATAGGCGATGTTTTCATACACCGTGCCGTGGAACAGGTAAACATCCTGGCTGACCAGGCCGATTGATTTGCGCAGATCGTGCAGGCGTAAATCCCGGATGTTATGACCATCCAGCAGGATACGGCCTTGTTGTGGTTCATAGAAACGCAGCAGCAGCTTGACAATCGTGCTTTTGCCACTGCCGGTAGCGCCGATCAGTGCAATAGTCTCGCCAGCGGGGATAGTCAGAGAAAGATGATTTAACGTGGAAATACGCCGCTCATAATGGAAGCTGATGTCATCAAAAACAATTTTCCCGCCAATCTGTGCAGTAGTCAGGGTTTGCGGCCCATCAGTAATGGTGGGTTGAGCCTGGAGCAAATCCAGCACACGGTGGGTAGAAGCCATTGCCCGCTGGAACAAATCAAGTGTTTCTCCCAGGCGGGTGAGCGGCCACAGCAGGCGCTGGGTCATGAATACCAGAATACTGTATGCGCCAACATTGAGGTCTCCACCGGCAGCCATTAATCCCGCCGCCACTAGAATGGCACTGAAGCCCAGTGCAATCACCATACGGATGATTGGTACAAAAGCGGCGCTGAGGGCAATTGCATGCTGGTTTTTTTCCTGATAGACATGGCTTTCACGCTCGATCCGGCGCAATTCGTGCTGCTCCGCCGTATAGCTTTTGATGGTGGCAATGCCGCTAAGATTATTGGACAGATAGCTGTTCAAAATGCTGACCTGCTCGCGGATAGCCATATAGCGCGGAGCAATCCGCTTCTGGAACAAATAAGAACCGGCCACGACGAACGGCATCGGTAATAACGCCATCCACGCCACACCAGGAGTCAGATAAATAAACATGCCGCCTACCGTAATCACAGTAGTTAGCAGCTGGATGAGATCATTTGCTCCGACATCCAGAAACCGCTCCAGCTGGTTGATGTCATCGTTCAGAATCGCCATCATTCCCCCGGTACTGCGTTCCTCAAAATAAGCCAGCTCCAGTTTCTGGATATGACTGTAGGCATCCAGACGCAAGGTATGCTGGATATCCTGTGCCAGATTGCGCCAACACAGCTTGAGCAGGTACTCCCAGATGGATTCAAATCCCCAGACGATCAACGTGAGGATGGCCAGTATCCACAGCTGGGCGGAGACATCCGGAAATCCCAGATGGGCGAAAATGGAAGTTTGCTGATTGACGACAATATCCACTGCCATACCGATCAGCACGGGTGGCGCCAGATCAAACAGCTTATTGAGAATCGAATAAAGCGTGGCGAGCCAGATGCGGCCACGAAACAGATGGCCATAGCGCAGCAGACGAACCAGCGGGGCGGTTGTGTGATCAGGTGTCATAAAATATCAGATTGGCTTGGATTTAAGCTGGTTAAACAGGCTGGAAGCTGGCTGACTGTAAATGGAAAAAGCAGAGGAACTGCCGTATAGTGCGATTATGCCCGTGGAAAATCATAGGAACAGACGTTTTATAACCAGAATATGCCAACTGCAGCAGGAGTATCTAAAGGAACATTATATGTGGTTGGCACACCCATCGGGAACTTGCGTGATATTTCCCTGCGTGCACTGGAGGTACTATCTGCTGTCGATTGCATTGCAGCCGAGCATGTCCAGAGCGCACAAAAACTGCTGGCAGCACACACTGTACACATCGCTGTGCATAACAACACTACACATACTCGAATCACGCCGTTGCATCAGCATAACGAAGGTAACGCAGCGCAAAAAATCATTGAGCTGTTGGTATCTGGTCAATCCGTCGCTCTGATTTCTGATGCAGGCACCCCGGCTATCTCTGATCCAGGTGCTTTTCTGGTGCAACAGGTGCGTGCGCGAAATTTTCCGGTAGTGCCGATTCCCGGTGCCAATGCGGCGCTGTGCGCCTTGTCTGCTTCCGGGTTGATTGCCCCGCACTTCTTCTTTTATGGATTTTTACCAGCTAAAAGTGGTGAGCGTCAGCGCAAATTGACGTCTCTCAAGACATTGTATGCTTGCATTCCGGTTTTTTATGAAGCACCACACCGCGTACTCGAATGTGTTGCAGATATGGTTGCCGTATTCGGCCCAACCCGTGAAATCACATTTGCCCGTGAACTTACCAAGATTTTCGAGACGATTCACACCTGCATACTGGGCGAAGCCCTGGATTGGCTGCGAGCAGATGAAAATCGGCTGCGAGGTGAATTCGTTTTGCTGCTGGCGCCAGAGGAAGAGCCAGATCAGGAAGATATCAGCCTGCAAGCCGTGCATACACTGGCCATTCTGCAAAGAGATCTGCCTCTGAAACAGGCCGTGCAACTGGCTGCAGAAATTACCGGAGAGAGCAGGAAAAAACTGTATACCCGGGCGCTGCTGGAACAAAAGACAGGGATGTGACAAATCCAGCCAGATTTGGAAATTTTTACTGCTGTGGAGTTCTGGAGGAGAATTTGTGTTTGTTTATTGATTTGTGAGGAAAACCGGATTGAACGATATGACAAACAAGCTGACGTTTACCCGCCCGGATGACTGGCATTTGCATCTGCGTGATGGCAAGGCTATGCAGTCAGTCCTACCTGATACTGCTCGGCGTTTTGCGCGCGCCATGATCATGCCGAATCTCAAACTGCCCGTGGTAACGACTGAACAGGCGGCTGCCTATCGTGCCCGTATCTTGTCTGCCTTGCCACAGGAATTGGTAGGCCAGTTCGAGCCGCTAATGACACTATACCTGACCGATACCACTACACCTGAAGAAATTAGCCGAGCAAAGGCGAGCGGGATTGTACAGGCAGTTAAGCTGTATCCGGCCGGGGCGACCACACATTCCGATGCTGGTGTTACTGATATTGACCGCTGTAAGGCCACACTGGCGATGATGGAGAAGCTTGATATGCCTTTGCTTGTGCATGGAGAAGTGGTTGATCCTGCAGTGGATATTTTTGATCGTGAAAAAATTTTTATAGATCGGGTGCTGATCCCACTTTTACAGCGTTTCCCGGGGTTGAGGGTGGTATTTGAACATATCACCACTCGAGAGGCGGTTGAGTTTGTGCAGTCGATTTCCAACCGGATTGCTGCCACGATTACCGCGCATCATCTAATGCTGAACCGCAACGCTTTATTTACAGGTGGTTTACAACCACATCATTACTGCCTGCCGGTGCTAAAGCGGGAAATTCATCGCCAGGCGCTGGTAGCAGCAGCAACCAGCGGTCATTCTCGTTTCTTTCTCGGTACTGACAGTGCGCCACACCCACTAAAAGATAAGGAATCAGCCTGTGGTTGTGCGGGTATTTACAGCGCCCACGCAGCGATTGAATTTTATGCTGAAATATTTGAGCAGGCTGGAAGGCTTGATCGGCTAGAGGCATTCGCCAGTTTCTACGGCCCTGATTTTTATGGCTTGCCGCGCAACACGGATCAAATTTCATTAAGCAAAGAAAGCTGGCAAATACCTGGAGAGGTCGAGTTTGGTGGAGACAGGTTAGTGCCACTTAGGGCAGGAGAACAGGTCTGCTGGAGGTTATGATGGAGAGTGGATTTATTTTGATTCATCAGATAAGTGCGAATATACTGTATGGATGATTATTGTGATTGGTTCCTGAAT
The DNA here is from genome assembly GCF_003201195.1 of Nitrosomonas eutropha. GTDB lineage: Bacteria > Pseudomonadota > Gammaproteobacteria > Burkholderiales > Nitrosomonadaceae > Nitrosomonas > Nitrosomonas eutropha. Next base: position 18,895 of record NZ_QICQ01000019.1, read on the forward strand.
CAAGCAACCTGAACAATCCGCTCTGCTGCTGTTTTAATGCGCATTTGATCGCCTATTGAACCTACCTTTTTGGAAAAGAGCAGGTAATTTTGTTTCTGCAACTAGACGATTTGCCAGATTATATGCAGGAACTATATTTTTCCTGCGGATTACTTTTTCCGTCAGCAATAAACGGAGGTGTTGAAATGTTCTTTCTAAAAGATGATCTGGTTGTAAAACGAATTTTTACGATCAGCATGACGCTGTCTATGGCCTTGTTTATCTTGCCAGCTTACGCTGCTGAAGAGGCTGTAGAGAGAGATCTCGGAAATAGTGGTCAGTGGTCAGGCGGTGAAAACGTTTATGCCAAGGTGTGTGGTTATTGTCATGACACCGGGATTGGCCCTTCTATCAAAGGCCGGCAATTACCGCCCGAGTATATTACCCATGTCGTGCGGCACGGGTTTCGAGCTATGCCTGCTTTTCCTGAGCCGTATATTAGCAACGAAGATTTGAAATCCCTCGGGCAATATATTCAACAAACCACTCCTGAAAAAAAGTGAGGGTAATTCCATGGATATCCAGCGTCGCCTACTACTCAAGGGTATCGTTCTGAGCGGTGTTTCAGGTTGTCTTGGATGGGCAAATCCAAGCGTTGCTCTGGCCGCCGCTACTAACCGCGCCCAATCTGCCAAGTTTTTCAACCCGGAAACGACTCTACTGCTGGTAAACGGGGAGACAGAACATTCAGCTTTTCTGCAGGGTGCCTGGATTGCTGGTGGTGCCAATATGGAAGTACATGACATCAACATAGAACGGGATTTTCTGCTGCTGTTGCAGCGCCGCATTAAGGAAATGTCGACAGAAGGGTGTGTTATCACTGGTTTGGTGGATGATGCCAGTGGCACACTTATTATTGATCTGGCTCGTTCCACAGGCGCTTGTATGCGCTGGCTGGGACAGCATACGGTGGAGCCAGAACAATCCCGCCATCTGTTGTACAGCAGCAGGGTTGCTGGTGATCAAGGTGGATTGTTCGGGCATCAGCTTGCTTTACGTGGCTTCAGCTGTATCCATGGAAGCCATCGAAAGAGAGAAGAACAAGTATTAGAACCCATTTTGTACACACGTGAAGGGGTTCGGGAAGATGCTCAGTGGAGCACAGATCTTGGATTTGCGCTGACTGGTGATGATCTGGTTGATTTTTCGGAGGCTCCACAGATTAACAGCGGGTCGGTAGCGCCGCTGAATGGACACTTCGTTTCCTTTGCCTTTAAGATTCAAGGAGTTTCAATATGAATGAGCAAAACCATGATGTGTTGCCTCGTGGTGTTTCCCAGCAGGAATTTCAGAAAGCTATTGAAGCATTCCAAAAATTGTTGGGTGATAAAAATGTATTGACCAGACCAGAACAGCTCATTGCCTACACAAAAATCATGATGCCGGTAGATGATGCCGAGCATGCGCCATCAGCTACTTTGGTCGCAACGACTGTGAAACAAGTTCAAGAGGTTGTCAAAATCTGCAACACATACAAGATCCCAATCTGGACCATTTCTACTGGTCGCAATTTCGGTTATGGCTCTGCTGCACCACACCATCGTGGCCAGGTGATACTTGATCTCAAAAAAATGAATAAAATCATTCATGTTGATCCAGAACTATGCACTGCGCTGGTTGAGCCTGGGGTGACCTATGGGCAGTTATATGACTACCTTCAGGAAAATAATTTGCCTCTGATGTTGTCATTTTCCGCACCATCGGCGATTGCCGGGCCAGTTGGCAATACCATGGATCGTGGTGTCGGCTATACGCCGTACGGTGAGCATTTTATGATGCAGTGTGGTATGGAATTGGTATTAGCTAACGGTGAAGTACTGAGAACTGGTATGGGGGGTGTCAAGGGGGATAACAGCTGGCAGGTATTCAAGTGGGGCTACGGCCCGACTCTGGATGGCATGTTTACCCAAGCCAATTATGGCATTTGTACCAAGATGGGCTTCTGGCTGATGCCTAGGCCCCCAGTAATCAAGCCATTCGAGATCAGGTACGAACATGAATCCGATATTGCTGATATTGTTGAACTACTGCGTCCATTGCGGATTACCCAGGTCATTCCAAACTCGGTGGTAATTGCTAATGTTTTGTGGGAGGCGGGAAGTGCCAACGTACGTCGCTCCGAATACATGACCGGGCGTGGAGCGACACCGGATTCAGTACTCAAGCAGATTCAGCATGATAAAAATCTGGGTGCCTGGAACGTTTATGCCGCATTGTACGGCACTCAGGAACAGGTTGACGTTAACTGGAAGATCGTCACCGAAACAATTAAAAAATCAGGTAAGGGCACGATCATTACTCAGGAGGAAGCAGGCGATACTCAGCCGTTCAAGTATCGTGCCGAGCTGATGTCCGGTGTGCCTAATCTGCAGGAATTCGGATTGTACAACTGGCGTGGAGGTGGCGGCTCCATGTGGTTTGCACCGGTTAGCCAGGCCCGTGGCAATGAATGTGACAAACAGAAGACGCTGGCCAAAAAAATCCTCAACAAACACGGTTTGGATTACGTGGGTGAATTCATTGTCGGTTGGCGCGATATGCATCATGTCATCGATGTGCTGTACGATCGCACCAGTAGGGAAGAAACCGAATCTGCTTATCGGTGTTTTCATGAACTGATCAATGAATTCGAAAAAGAGGGATATGCCGTCTACCGCGTCAATACTGCCTTTATGGAGCGTGTCGCACAAAGCTATGGTCCAGTAAAGCGTCGGGTCGAACACGCAATTAAACGAGCGCTCGATCCAAATAATATCTTGGCGCCGGGTAAATCTGGAATCGATCTCGATACTTTCGAAGAATGATGATTGCTGCCGCGCGGATTGCAATCTACGAAACAGGTGAAGCTGTTTTTTTGATCAGAGTGAACAGTAGTCGTATGAAAGAGATACGCAGGTTGTTTCTATTGTATATGCAGGCGGTAAGTATTGAGAAGGATATGGATTACGTAAGGTTTCTTACAGGTATTTGATTCCACATCATGTCAAGATAAAATTGGAGTATGACCAAGGCCACATTTTCGTTTATTTGTCTGGTTCTATCGATATTTTCCTACTGTTATCTGCGAGTATTCTGAACGATTTTGTGGCACTTTCTTCCGCCATGCTGGTAATCATCCATGGCATTTGGGGTGGCAAGCGGAAGGAGATACGTCAAGCGTGTTGTTTGCGAGCCCGCAGATAATCGATTGCTGCCTGCCTTGAGCCCTTGAAGCAGGGATTGACCTGGCGGCGTTGTAGTGAGCCGAGATACAGTGGGTCATAGTAATATCTCACCAGTTTTTCAATCCAGGTCTTGTTTGATTGAATTTCATTTCTGTTTACAAAGCTGGATCGGGCGTTTTCCAGATCCTGTGATACTTCCTGAAACCTAACTCCTCCCAGTTTTTTGCTGATTGCCTGCAAGGCACTTGCGTATTTGTCGAATAATAACAGCGCTTGTTGGCACAGTATTTCCTGAATTTCCGTAGCAGAAGACAATGGTTGTGTGTTGCGCCGAGCCTGCTGTGCCTGGCCGATAGGGGTAGCAACAATGTAATCTCCGAATATGTTATCTACCCTGGTATTCAATGGTTCATCCACCCAGATGATTTCAGAGCTGCGCATGTGTTCAAAGAAGCTGGCTGGTAAATATACCCTGCCGGTATGTCGGCTTTCGTCTTCCACAACGACTGGATCAAACAGATAGTTCTGTTTCAGTTTGAGCAAATTGACAGCCAACTGATTCTCAAAATCGATTTGTGTGGGCTGGGGGAGAGACATTCCTCCAAAAGCCGAGCCACGATGCCGGGCAAGGGCTTCGATGTCAAGTACCGGGTAACTGTTTCTGATCTCCTGGATTAGCTGGGTTTTGCCACTGCCCGTTGGTCCGGTAATGACCAGTAGCGTGTGGTTTTCACTGAACCGGTCAATTGTGTTGATCAAAAATTGGCGTGCCTGCTTATAACCACCGATGATCAATGGCCTGTCGACACCAGCATCTTTCAACCATTGTTGCGTGATCTGCGAGCGCTTTCCTCCTCGAAAGCAATACAGCACGGTTCGGGGATGTTGCCGGATAAAATCAAGCCATTGCTGCAGACGATCCTGTTTTGCCTGACCCGAAATCATCTCATGGCCAAGCATGACTGCTGCCTCGGAACCTTGCTGTTTGTAAGTAGTGCCGACCAGTGCACGTTCTTCGTTGTTGAGGATGGGCAGATTGACTGAGCCGGGCAGGGATCCCAGTATGAATTCAAGCGGTGCACGTACGTCAATCAGTGGCGTATCCGCTGTGAATAAAGCTGTTAGCTCATCGCTATCAATGTTTGGATTATTCAAATTGCACCGCTTTATCTTGACGAGGATGAACGGTTCCCACTATTGCTGCTGGCTTGAAGTATGTGCGCAGTGCCTGCAGCACGAGCTGGCTGGCTTCGGGCACCACGCTTAATAATAAACCACCACTGGTTTGCGGATCGTGAATTAGCAGTTTGTACAGCGCATCCAGTTTTGCATCGTCGATATGTGGCGTGGTGTACTCTGCATTGGTCCGGTGTGCTTTGGTCAGAAAACTATTTTTCAGACAGTAGAAAGCTTTGTCAAACCTGGGAAGATTACCAGTTGCAATGCTCAGGGTAACGTTGCTGGCGTTTGCTAGTTGCATGGCGTGGCCGGAAAAGCCGAAGCCGGTGATGTCGGTAGCGGCATGGATAGCTGCCAGCAAATCCGGTGATAGATAGTCGATGACGTTATTGATGGCCGCCATGCTTTCTAGCGCGTCCATGATGTCCTTCTCCTGCAATTGTTGCCGTTTTATTCCGGCTGTCAGGGTGCCTGTTCCCAGCGCCTTGGTCAAAACCAAATGATCTCCCGATTGTGCGTTGGCATTGGTCCATACCTGCTGCGGATTGACTAACCCGGTGACCGATAGGCCAAACTTCAAGGTGTCATCATCAATTGAATGGCCGCCGACAAAATTGGCACCTGCTTCAGCGATCTTATCGCTGGCACCTTGCAGGACATCAACGATGATGTGTTCGGATAAGGTGGCCAGCGGAAATGCCAGAATACCCATGGCGGTAACGGGCCTGCCACCCATGGCATACACATCGCTGATAGCATTGGCGGCAGCAATTTCACCAAACAGTCTTGGAGTATCAACAATCGGCGTGAAGAAATCCAGTGTTTGCACCAGAGCAGTTTGTTCATTGATTTTGTAGATGGCGGCATCGTCAAAATAGCGGCCATCCACCATCAACGCAGAGTGTGCAGCTGGAAATCTGACTTGCTGCAAAATCCGGTGTAATGTTGTGGCGGCAACCTTGGCGGCACACCCGCCTTTTTGTACCGTTTGTGTCAGTGCGATTTTTTCTGGATGCATAAATATTCAAAATAAAAAGTGTTCTGCTGTAACGAGTATCCAGTGAAATACTGGTTAGTGCCGAATTAAACGGGTTTTCAGGTTGTCAGCACAGCGATCTTCTGTCGCCAGTTTGAGGCAGTAGTATAATAATGTTATGGTTGTTAAGTTAGCCTGTCTTGATATTTTAGAGGACAGTAATATCTCTGCTTCAAAGACACTGTTTTTCCTCAGTTGATTAATAATTTTCCATGCCGCTTCTGACACTCGATAACGCCTGTTTAGCCTTTGGTCACCATGCTTTGCTCAATCAAGCCGTGTTGCAACTTGATCCGGGCGAACGGGTTGGATTGATCGGGCGCAACGGCACCGGTAAATCCAGTCTGTTGCGTGCGCTGGTAGGTGAGATCAAACTGGATGACGGGCAACTGTGGATGGCACCTGGTGTAAACGTTGCTTATATCCCGCAGGAGCCGGTGCTAGATGAGAATGAATCAGTATTTGCAGAGGTTGCCCGAGGGCTTGGTACACTGGCACAGACCTTGCTAGATTATCATCAGGTATCTCATGCGCTGGGGGAGGAGGGAGCAGATACCGAGAAGCTGCTTGATCGTATGCAGCAGTTGCAGAGCGTGCTTGAATCCCAAAATGGCTGGAGTCTTCATCATAAGGTGGAAACGGCGATCAACCGACTTGATCTACAGGAAGATACGATTGTAGGAACGTTATCGGGAGGAGGACGCAAGCGGGTGGCACTGGCGCGGGCGCTGGTTGTGTCACCGGATGTGCTGCTGCTGGATGAGCCAACTAACCACCTGGATTTTTCGTCGATAGAATGGCTTGAGGAAATGCTGCAGGGGTTTTCCGGCAGCATGATATTCATTACTCATGACCGACGTTTTCTGGATAACGTAGCGACCCGCATCATTGAGCTGGATCGTGGGGAGCTGAAAGGTTTTCCCGGTAATTTTTCGGCATATCAGCAAAAGAAAGCTGAGCTGCTGGAAATCGAAGCGGTTCATAACCGGAAATTCGATAAGGCGCTGGATCAGGAGGAAATCTGGATACGTAAGGGAGTTCAAGCCAGACGGACGCGTAATGAAGGCCGAGTTAGAAGACTGGAAGCGCTGAGGTTGGAGCGTGCGGCCCGGCGGGACCGGGTTGGGAATGTCAGTTTTCGGGTGGATGCAGGGCAGCATTCCGGGCAGCTGGTCGCGGAACTGGAACATGTGACCAAGCGCTACGGAGATAAAATGATTATTCGAGATTTCTCTTGTCGTATCATGCGGGGTGATCGTGTCGGGTTGCTTGGCCCTAATGGTTCCGGTAAGTCCACTTTGCTGAAACTAATACTAGGTGAGTTGCAACCAGATTCTGGGACGATACGACTGGGCACCAAGTTATCCATAGCCTATTTTGACCAACTGCGGGAGCAATTGGATGAAGATAAAACTTTGGTTGATTCCATCAGCCAGGGTTCAGAGTTTGTTGAAATTGATGGTGCGCGCAGGCATGTCATTAGTTACCTGGAGGATTTCCTGTTCCCACCGCAGCGTGCCCGCTCGCCCGTAAAATCTTTGTCTGGCGGTGAACGTAACCGGTTGTTGCTTGCTCGCTTATTTACACGCCCGGCTAATGTGCTGGTTCTGGATGAGCCGACCAATGATCTCGATATTGAGACACTTGAATTGCTGGAGGCCTTGTTGCAGGAATATAGCGGTACGCTTTTTCTGGTGAGCCACGATCGTGCCTTTATTGATAATGTGGTGACCCAGGCCATTGTGTTTGAAGGAGATGGGTATCTGCGTGAATATGCAGGCGGCTATCAGGAATGGTTGCAATCCAAATCAAATGTAAAAACGCCACAGCAGGAAAGTAGTGACTCTCTCAGATCGATAATCAAATCGCCCCAGGTGGTCAAAAAAGATAAATCACCTGGCCCTGCCGGATTAAGTTATCAGGAAACTAAAGAGCTGGAAGCATTGCCGGAGAAAATCGATATCCTTGAAAAAGAACAAATAATAGTTGGCCAGAAATTGAGTACCCCTGTTATTTATAAAAACAACCCTTATGATGCAATGGTATTGCAGGCGCGTGCGGCTGAGCTGGAAAAAGAGCTTGCGGCATACTATTCCCGCTGGGAGATGCTGGAAAACAAGCAGATCGTTGTGGAAACAATTTGTAAAAAGAAAGGGTAAAAAGTGCTGAAGAAATAATTTCCCTATACACAACAGGGACATAGCTACAACCTTCATTGACTAAACAACACCCATCGTTTAAAGTTCGCTTTTTTGAGAGGAGGATGCAAAAGTGAAAAAGGCAGCTGCCGTTAAACTACTTATCGCTTCTGGCATGATTCTGTCGTTTTCCGGCGTGGCAGATGCAGCTGGAAACACTGATTCAGTTAAGAGCAAGATCGCCATGTGCCAGGGCTGCCATGGTATTGAAGGATATCGCACCGCATATCCGTTTGTTTATCATGTACCGAAACTGGGCGGACAACACCTGCCTTACCTGGTTAAGGCGCTGAAAGATTACAGATCTGGAGAGCGTAACCACCCGACAATGGTTGGTATTGCAGGAACTCTTTCCGATGAGGATATTGATGCCTTGGCTGCTTATTACGCTGGCAATTGATCATTCTTCTTAATCCAAGGGATATAAATAACATGAAAAGCTATTTGGTGGCCGCTGTTAGCGGAGTAATATTTCTTCTGTCGGGGCAGCTGATCGCAGCAGATATTGATGCTGGCAAAAAGAAGGCTGAGGAAGTTTGTGCATCCTGTCATGGTGTGGATGGTAACAGTCCGGTGCCGATGTTCCCGAAAATTGGTGGCCAACCTAGAACCTATATCGTAAAAGCATTGAAAGATTATAAATCAGGCGCACGTAAAGACCCGGTGATGGCCGGAATGGCGGCTGCCCTGAGTGCAGATGATATCGAAAATCTGGCATTTTATTATTCCAGTCAATCAGGCCTGCAAGTTAAGAGATAGTACACCTCCGTATACCCCGTATACGGAGGCTGTGAGCGGAATGCATCCGATACCCCGAGGTGCATTTCGTTTTTTATTTGTTTCCGATCTGCTTATCCATGCATTCCAGATAAATACTGGCATCAGGGGATGATTGATTGCGCTGTGACTGCCAGAGCATTTCTGCAAGACAATCCATCGTGTGATGCATCGCCTCATGCTCGTCCCCTTGTAGCTTGATTTTCAATTGTTCGAAGCGCTGAAGGATACCGGTTGGCTGATTGATGGTAAGTTGCTCCCGGATGGCGATGTGCATACTCATATGTAGAAAGGGATTTATTTTGCCCTGCTCAGGTGGATAATCCTTGTCAAGATACCGTTCGGTATCCTGTAGTATGGAATGATATTCCGGGTGCTGTAGGATAACTTCCACTGCTATGGTTTCCATGCCGGATAGTGGTTCTCTTTGCTGGTATTTGTGCCACGTATCAAAGAATAGCTGCCGTGCCTGGTTTCTTGTTGGATTGAACATTACCGTAAATCCTGCAAAAATTCTGATAAGTGATGGTGGATTTGTCTTGATACCTGGTTATTCAACATAATAAAGCTGGCGAAGCTTTAATGACTGAGGTAATCGCCCCGGGGAAGGGCTGTTATTGTTCGGGATAAAATAACATGAAATATTGATAGCTCGTGAATTTTCTGACTTTATTGATCGAGCTACAATACAGCGTCCCTGCTTCCTGATAACGCAGTTATTCGTGGCAGATTTTTCTTTACGAATTTCTTGTGAGGTTGTATTTTGGCTAGACGCTATTGAGATTTACTTGGAGCTGAGATAACAGATAGCAGGTAAATGACTGACGAGAAGCTGTAGTCGGTTTTGTTGCAGCGCAAAGTAATACGCTTGAATACACCAAACCTTGCTCCAGTCCTGCAAGCGCTTGAAGAGATTGTGTTCCATTTGCCAAATGCGGCTGGTAAGTCGCGCCAGAGGCTGCCACAGTGCGTTATCCAGAAACAAGCTTCTACAAATTGACGATTGCTCGTGCCGCTGCGTCCTGGATCGTCTGCCTTGCCCAAATAATAGGATTCCATCCTTTGCCTACCTACTGTGTCTCTATTCATGCGTGAATTGAATCTCAGTAATCCATTGGAAATATATAGAAGAAGATACACAGAATTTAGCCCGATGGACAAATTCAGGATGAGACACAATCCGTATACATCAGGCACAGACTCTGACCTCGACGGTTATCTGGCGAGGATTGGAATCCAGTAGTTTTTGCATCTGCAAGTGCAGAAGGTATTAATCCTGAATTGGGGTATTTGAGGCCGATATTTATGTCGACGGGATCGATTGCTTTGATGTGTGCTTTAGATGTAACTCGTGATAACCTATTGGAAACATTGGTGTAAAATAAATTTCTGTTTTTATGGACTGTAATCCTTGCTATAATACAAATGTGTTTTGAAGGTGGGCTGGTTGGCCCATTTTTTATTTGTGGTGAGGCTATGTCATTGTTTGAGCTGCTCGAACCAACGATTGCTGGTATGGGGTATGAGCTTGTTGATATTGAACAATCTGCTCCAGGCAGATTGTTGCGGGTGTTTGTGGATAAAAAGGATGGGGCGATAACGCTTGCTGATTGCGTTGCTGTCAGCAATCATTTAGGTCAGCTGCTGGCTGTAGAAAATATTGATTACAACCGGCTTGAGGTTTCATCACCGGGCTTGGATAGGCCTTTGAAGAAAAGAGCTGATTTTGTCCGTTTTGTGGGGGAATCTATCCGGATTAGGTTGCGAATTGCTTTACAAGGGCAAAGAAATTTTGTGGGGACACTGACCGAAGTGGGGGATGATGCCCTGATGTTGAATGTTGACGGAAAGTTGTTGCAGTTTGAATTGAAAAATCTGGAAAAGGCCCGGCTGATTCCAAAATTGTAATTCGGGTAAATCTGTCGATGGATGTAAGGTTGAAAAATAGGGCTGGAGGAATATGAGCCGCGAGATTTTACTGTTGGTCAATGCTTTGGCGCATGAGAAGAATGTGGATAAAAACATTGTTTTTACCGCACTCGAAATGGCTCTGGCTTCTGCTGCCAAGAAGCATGCCCGGGATGATATTGATGTACGTGTCTCTATCGACCGAGATACGGGTGAATTTCAATGCTTTCGCAGATGGTTGATTGTTGCCGATGATGTAGTGGAGCATCCTGAACGGCAAATTGCACTGGTTGAGGCTGTAAAGCAGAATCCGCAATCCGTTCCGGGTGAATATACGGAAGAGCTAATGGAGGATGTTACATTTGACCGGATCGGGGCACAGGCCGCGAAGCAGGTTATCTTTCAGAAAATACGAGATGCCGAACGCGAACAGAATTTGAATGATTTTCTTGAGCGCGGGGAGTATCTAGTAAGTGGTGTGATCAAGCGTATGGATCGCGGGAATGCGATCATTGAATTCGGCAAGATCGAAGCAGTTTTGCCGCGTGATCAAATGATCTCGCATGAGAATCTGAGAATGGGGGATCGCGTTCGCGCTTATCTGCTCAAAATTGATCGTGCTGTCAGAGGACCACAACTGGTGTTATCCAGAACTTCAGCAGATTTTCTGGTCAAATTGTTCGAACTTGAGGTGCCGGAGATAGAGGAGGGTATTCTGGAAATCAGGGCGGCAGCTAGAGATCCGGGTTCCAGGGCAAAAATCGCGGTTAAATCAAATGATGCGCGTGTTGACCCAATTGGTACTTGTGTTGGCATGCGTGGTTCTAGGGTACAGGCGGTTACCGGTGAGCTGGCGGGTGAGCGGGTGGATATTATTCAATGGTCAGATGATCAGGCTACATTTGTCGTGAATGCGCTGGCGCCTGCTGTGATTAGCAGTATAGTAATGGATGAAGATAAGCATAGTATGGATGTTGTAGTGGATGAGGAAAATCTGGCTCAGGCTATCGGGCGAGGCGGGCAGAATGTTCGGCTGGCATCAGAGTTGACGGGCTGGCAGCTCAATATCATGACAGTGGAAGAATCTCACGAAAAGAGTGAGGAGGAAGCTGCTTCCATCTGTGAATTATTTATGGAAAAGCTTGATGTGGATGAAGAGGTCGGGCGTATCCTGGTAGATGAGGGTTTTTCTACACTGGAAGAAATTGCGTATATTCCAATTGAAGAAATGCTGGAAATCCAGGAATTTGATCATGAGACAATTGAAGAGTTACGTAATCGTGCCCGCAATGTTTTGTTGACGGCTGCGATTGTAACAGAAGAAAAAATCGGACATGCGTCTGAAGCATTACTTGCGTTGGAAGGAATGGATATTGATCTTGTGCGTGAGTTGGCTGCTAAAGGGATCAGCACTCAGGAAGAGCTTGCTGATCTGGCGGCGGATGATCTGGTCGAGTTGACGGGTGTGGATCTTGATCGGGCAAGCAAAATTATTATTAAGGCACGCGAACCCTGGTTTACTTGAATTTCGATATAAAGCGGACAAATCCCGTATCTGTTTCCGGAGCGGGATATGAGTTGGTTAAGGAAATATTGATTTTGTTTTTTATGATTTTTGTTGGATTTGGGGTAAAGGGTTGCTGATGACTCAAATGACTGTAGAGCAATTTGCACATGATCTGGGTATGCTGCCCAATTTGTTGCTGGAACAACTTCAAGCTGCCGGAGTTGCTAAACGTTCCGCAGCAGATTTTGTGACAGAGCAGGATAAGACGCAGCTTCTTGATTATCTGCGCAAATCACATGGTAGTAGTGGATCAAGAACCAAGATCACTCTGGCGCGTAGGCAAACAACAGAGATAAAGCAATCAGATAGTGCGGGAAGACCTAGAACTATCGAGGTCAAGGTCAGAAAAAAACGGGTGTTGACTACCAAACAGGATGAATCTGATGCGGCTGGCAAAAGAGCAGCTGAAGATGTCTCTCTGAGAACAGCTGAAGCACCGGAAGCGCCGGAAGCTGTTCCGGTAAAATCTGTACTTGATGCTGAACAAATCGCTTTGCGTGCTGAAGAAGCCAGAAAAAGATCGGAATTAATGGCGCGCCAGGCTGCGGAACTGAAAGAGAAACAGGAAAAACGAAGACAGCAAGTAACAGCTCAGACTGAGGTGAAAAAAGAATCCACCCAGGTTCAAGAGCCTGGGTCGGAAACGGCGGCTGTGTCAGGATCTGTAGCTGCAACTCAACCAGAATCTACTGAAACAGCTGCTGTAACTCCCTCTGCTACGATTACAGTAACTACTCAAACGACTCCGGCGGCCAAGGAACGTGCTCCGCAGAAGCCAGCTGTAAAACCGGAAGAAAAGGGCGAGAAGAAAAAGAAACAGGCCAGACAGCAGGAAGCATGGAAGGATGAGCCAGTTAAGCGTCGTGAATCAAAAGCACGTGGAGATGTATCTGGTGGGCAGGAATGGCGCATGCGCAAAGATAAACACGGCAGGAGCAGGTCGGATGAGTCGCAATCCCAGCATGCATTTTCAGCGCCAACTGAGCCGGTTGTGCATGAGGTATTGATCCCTGAAACGATTTCGGTTGCTGTACTGGCACAAAAAATGGCGGTCAAGGCAGCCGAAGTTATCAAGGTATTGATGAAAATGGGCAACATGGTGACAATCAATCAAATGCTGGATCAGGATACAGCTATGATTGTTGTTGAAGAGATGGGGCATGTAGCCAAGATCGCTGCACCGGATAACCCGGAAGCCTTCTTGGAAGAAGTTGATTTATCTCCTGACGAAGCCAGGATGGAGTCGCGTGCCCCGGTAGTGACGGTGATGGGACACGTTGATCATGGCAAAACCTCATTGCTGGACTATATTCGCAGAACGCGTGTTGCGGGTGGAGAGGCCGGCGGTATTACGCAACATATCGGGGCCTATCACGTCAAAACCTCGCGTGGCGTAGTTACCTTTCTGGATACCCCAGGGCATGAGGCGTTTACGGCCATGCGTGCCCGTGGTGCCAAAATTACCGATATAGTCATATTGGTAGTGGCAGCTGATGATGGTGTGATGCCGCAGACGATTGAGGCAGTTCATCACGCCAAGGCAGCAAGTATACCCATTGTTGTGGCTGTTAATAAAATGGACAAGCCAGAAGCCAATCTTGAACGTATTAAACAAGAGCTCGTCAATCATGGCGTTGTGCCTGAAGATTGGGGAGGGGATGCCATGTTTATTGGTGTTTCAGCAAAAACTGGTCAGGGAATTGATGAGTTGCTGGAAGCTGTTTTATTGCAGGCAGAGGTGCTGGAGCTGAAGGCTGTGCGGGATGCGCCGGCGAAAGGAGTGATTATTGAATCACGTTTGGACAAGGGCCGTGGCCCGGTTGCAACAGTTCTGGTACAGTCCGGAACTTTGAGACGAGGTGACGTTGTCCTTACTGGAGCTGTATTCGGTAAGATCAGAGCAATGCTGGATGAGCGAGGCAAATCCGTCAGTGAAGCGGGCACCTCGATTCCTGTTGAGATTCAGGGATTGTCTGAAGTTGCTGCGGCGGGTGAAGTGTTTATAGCACTTAGTGATGAACGCAAAGCCAGGGAAATTGCTCTTTTCCGCCAAGGTAAATTCCGCGATGTCCGACTGGACAAACTTCATGTGGCAAAAATGGAAGATGTATTCGGCCATCAGGAGGACATCAGTACACTTAATCTGATTATTAAGGCCGATGTGCAGGGATCATGCGAGGCACTGGCTTACGCATTGAAGAAGCTGGAAACCGATGAGGTGAAGATCAATATCGTGCATAGCGGGGTCGGAGCAATTATTGAATCTGATATTAATCTGGCTCTTGCGTCCAAAGCAGTTGTCATCGGGTTCAACTGTCGTGCTGACCTGGGGGCACGCAAGCTGATTGCTTCAACCGGGGTGGATGTGCGCTATTACAACATCATCTATGAAGCAGTTGATGAAGTTAAAAAGGCCTTGTCGGGAATGATGACGCCAGATCGCAAGGAAAAAATCCTGGGTTTGGTCGATATTCGCGAGATTTACCGGATATCCAAAGTTGGTGTCGTGGCTGGTTGTTATGTGCTTGAAGGATTAATTCGACGCGATGCGCCGGTAAGAGTACTGCGTGACGGTGTTGTTATACATAGTGGCAGTCTGGATTCTCTGAAGCGATTCAAGGATGATGTCAAGGAAGTTAAATCTGGTTTCGAATGCGGACTTTCATTGAAGAACTTTAATGACATTCAACAGGGTGATCAGATTGAAGTGTATGAGATCGTTGAAACCGCCCGTGTATTGTGATGCTGTACATCAGGCGCGATGAATAACTCGCCTGATTGAAGAGGAGGTAATCATGCCGAAGGATTTTTCCCGTACCTTACGAGTGGCTGACCAGGTTCAGCGTGAATTGGCTTCGTTGATCCAGAATGAAATAATGGATCCGCGAATCGGGATGATAACGTTAACCGGGGTGGAGGTGACGCGGGATTATACTTATGCCAAGGTTTTCTATACTACGCTGGGAGGTAATGAAAATGCTCAGCTTGCGGAGGAAGGATTGAAGCGGGCCGCAGGATTTCTGCGCAGTCAGCTGGCTGGTAAAATCAGGTTGAGAATTATTCCGAAGTTACAATTTGTTTATGATGAATCTATCGAGCGCGGAATAAAACTCTCCAGATTGATCGATGAGGCTGTAGGTAAAACCTGATCCTGATTGGTGATATCTACAGAATTGGCGTTTTATGCGATATGGCGATATAACCTAGAATTACATTTAGCTAGCTAAAATTTTTTGGTCAAACTCTTATCATCAGCAAGATCTGTTCAGCTTAAATCAGTTAACTGTAATGGGGTTTTGTTACTCAACAAGCCTGTTGGCATCTCATCTAACCGGGCTCTTCAAATCAGTAAGCGTTTGTTGTCAGCAACAAAGGCCGGTCATACTGGCACGTTGGATCCGATGGCACAAGGCTTGCTGCCAATTTGTCTTGGTGAAGCCACCAAGTTTTCTTCAGCTTTGCTGAGCGCGGATAAAACCTACAAAGCCTCTCTTCAGCTTGGTTATATCAGTAGTACAGGGGATGCTGAGGGTGAAATCAGGCGGGTAGCTAAATCTGATGCGTGTCCACCTGATTCTCGGCAAGTAACTGCAATCCTGCAAACCTTTCTTGGCCGATCAAATCAGATTCCGCCCATGTTCAGCGCGCTGAAGCTGTATGGCAAACCACTTTATCGATATGCACGAGAGGGAATTACAATTGAGCGCAAGGTGCGTGAAATTGTAATTCACAGTATATCTCTCAATGCTTTGTCGGGTTTTGAGATGATGATTGCGGTCCGTTGTAGTTCAGGCACCTATATTCGTACACTGGCAGAAGATATTGGAAAGGCGCTTGGCTATGGCGGCGCTTATCTCACCGCGCTTTCCCGTACTGGTGTCGGCCATTTCGATTTATCGCAAGCTTGCAATCTGGATCAGCTCGAATCCGAGCAGCCTTCTGACCGCCTGAAATTTTTGTATCCAATTGATAGCCTTTTAAGCGACATTCCTTCTATGGTGTTTGATGACGATGAAGTGGTGCGTTTGCAGCAAGGGCAGAAAATCAGGAAGGACAGATCGCGCCCCCTGTTCCTGGCCAGTCCCAAATTGAAGCTATACGATAGGGAGAATATTTTTCTTGGTCTCGGAGAGTGGGTTGATTCCGAGGTCATCGCACCCAGAAGAATGGTTGTGTTGGCCGCTGTTACAGCAGCAGGCGGGTTAGCTGATTCAATAGGCTAGAAAAAAGAGCAGAATGATTTTTATATATCCAAGCACTGGCAGCACCACTAAGAAATCAGCAATACGCTATAATCTCCAACTTTTATGATTGCGGCTCAATTATTATTTAGATGTTGACGGCCAGGAACCTGGAGTGTATACGAGGGGAGCATAAACTCTTCAGTAACATTTTCTTCTCAGTAAATCCCGGTGAGCTGATGTTTGTTGGCGGACCTAACGGTAGCGGTAAAACCAGCTTGCTAAGATTGTTGTGTGGATTATCGTCACCTGATAGTGGTGAGATTCTCTGGAATGGAATGGATATTCGGGATCTGGACGGAGATTATCGTGGCATGATGACCTATCTAGGGCATCTGGGTGGTATCAAGGATGATCTGACTGCTCTCGAGAATTTACGGATATCCTGTGCATTGGCTGATTGTGAGATTGATGAAAATCAAGCAGCAGATGCGTTAGGGCAGATTGGGCTGGCGGGGCGTGAGATGCTGCCGGCCAAAGTATTATCACAAGGACAACGCAGACGGGTGGCTTTGGCGCGTCTGCTGGTGGTGCAGACTAGGTTGTGGATATTGGATGAGCCTTTGACCGCGCTGGATACTGCAGCGGTGAAGCTGATTAAAGAGATACTGGAACATAATCTATCGAAAGGAGGCATGGTCATTATGACCACTCATCAGGAAATTGTCATGACTGCTGCAGCTGTTCATCATTTGACTTTATCCTGATTCGATATGATCTGGTGGATAGTTAAACGGGATTTATTGCTGGCAATGCGCCGACGCTCTGATGTGTTGACAACGCTATTTTTTTTCATAATAGTTGTCAGCTTGTTTCCATTGGGTGTGGGGCCTGAACCCAGCATACTGCGGACAATGGCCTCGGGTGTGGTCTGGGTGGCAGCTTTGCTGGCTTCGATGTTATCACTTGGACGTATGTTCTCCAGTGATTATGCAGATGGCACCTTGGAGCAAATGCTGCTTTCCCCTGTTTCCCTGGCGGCGCTGGTCACCGGGAAAGCAATATCACACTGGTTGGTAACAGGGGTTCCTCTGGTATTGATGGCCCCGGTATTGGGGATTCAGTATGACTTAGCCGGAGATGCCTTGCTTGTGCTGACGCTTTCATTGCTGCTGGGAACTCCTGTACTAAGTTTGATCGGTGCAATCGGTGCTGCGTTAACGCTGGGATTAAGAGGAGGGGGGGTATTAGTGTCGATACTGGTTTTGCCGCTCTACATTCCGGTATTAATTTTTGGTACAGGCGCGGTTGAAGCGAGTAGCGCCGGGATGGAGTTTGGGGCCCATTTTTCGATACTGGGTGCACTTTTGCTGGTTTCTATCGTTTTTTCACCTTGGGCAACAGCTGCCTCTCTCCGGATATCCATGAGCTGATAGAAAGGATGTGCCCAGAAATAATAGTGATGTTGCGTTTGTTGGTATGGTAGTAGAGCGTAATTTTATCTACTGGATCAATTCAGAGAGAATATTCAGAACATGACAATCAATTGGTTTAAATATGCCTCTCCCGCAAGTTTTTACTTTCTGGCGGGCCGGATGCTTCCCTATTTTACGGCTTTAGCGATTACTTTACTGATCGTGGGTTTGTATATTGGTTTTTTTGTAGCTCCGACAGATTTTCAACAGGGTGAGGCCTACCGAATTATTTTTATCCATGTCCCGGCTGCCTGGATGTCAATGTTTCTGTATGTGGTTATGGCATTCTGGGCCGGAGTGGGGCTGGCATTTAACACTCGACTTTCATCTATGGTGGCCAGTGCCATAGCGCCGACAGGTGCTATGTTTGCTTTCCTTGCTCTGTGGACAGGAGCATGGTGGGGGAAACCAATGTGGGGAACATGGTGGGTCTGGGATGCTCGCCTAACATCAGAGTTAATACTGTTCTTTTTGTATATCGGCTTTATGTCGCTGCAGGCAGCTATTGATGATCCAAAGCGTGCGGATAAGGCTGGAGCGGTCATTGCTCTGGTGGGCGTTGTCAATGTCCCGATTATTTATTTCTCGGTGCAGTGGTGGAATACCCTCCATCAGGGTGCTTCCGTTAGCCTGGTTCAATCTCCCAAGATGGCAACTGCCATGTTATCCGGCATGCTGATCATGACCTTGGCAGCATGGATGTATTCAATTGTAATAATTCTGATCCGTACTCGTCTCATTATTCTGGAGCGTGAGCGCCACACGGCATGGGTATCGGAGTTGAAGGAAGGAGTATTAGAATGAAATGGGAGAGCTTGTCTGATTTTTTTGCTATGGGCGGCTATGGCCTTTATGTATGGGGGTCTTATCTTGTTGCAATGATATGCGTAATTGGTGAAGTTGTATTGATTCGTGGTCGCAAACGAACTTTATACAAGCACCTTGGTCAGAGTAGAAGATCAATTTTGCGAGGATAGAAATGAAGCCACGTCATAAAAAAATGGCTGTTATTGCATTGAGTGTTAGTGCATTGGCAGTCTCTGTTGTACTGGTACTGAATGCATTTCAGAGTAATTTGGTTTTTTTCTTTAGTCCCAGTCAGGTAGCTGCAAAAGAAGCGCCTGTTGGAAAAAGCTTCAGAGTGGGTGGACTAGTAGAAGAAGGTTCACTCAAGCGACATGGAGACGGTACAACCATGAAGTTTGCCATAACGGATACTGCAGAGGTGATTCGGGTGGTTTATACAGGGATTCTTCCTGATCTGTTTAAAGAAGGGAAGGGTGTCGTAGCACAGGGGAAAATGGCAGATGATGGTGTTTTTTATGCTGATGAAGTGCTCGCCAAACACGATGAAAATTACATGCCACCTGAAGCTGCCGCTGCATTGGAACAAGCTGCCAAAGCACAGAAAACCTCTTTTACACAGTGAGTTTTATCCCGTAATTTAAAACAAGGAATAATTTTAAACCATGATTCCGGAACTTGGTAACTTCGCCCTCATACTTGCAATGTTGCTGGCCTTGATTCAGGGAACTTTGCCCCTTATTGGTGCGACACGTGGAATACCTTCGTGGGTAGCCTTGGCGCGTCCAGTCACGCAGGGTCAGTTTGTATTTACTACCATTGCTTTTGGCTGTCTCGCCTATTCATTCTTGAACAATGATTTTTCTGTATTGAATGTGGCGTCTCATTCAAATTCAGATTTACCTTTACATTTTCGTTTTGCTGCCACGTGGGGATCTCACGAAGGTTCTCTATTGCTGTGGGTAACCATACTTGCCGGCTGGTCGGTTGCTGTGAGTGTTTTCAGTCGCCAATTACCGGATGACATGGTGGCTCGTGTTTTGGCTGTTTTAGGATTGGTTAGTGCTGGTTTTCTGTTGTTTCTTCTGTTTACTTCTAATCCATTTGATCGATTATTACCTGCCGCAATCGAAGGGAATGATCTGAACCCATTGTTGCAAGATCCTGGAATGGTTATGCATCCACCCATGTTGTATATGGGGTATGTTGGCTTTTCAGTTGCATTTGCATTTGCAATTGCAGCACTGCTTAGTGGGCAGTTGGATGCGGCTTGGGCAAGATGGTCACGTCCCTGGACGATTGTTGCCTGGATTTTCCTGACTATTGGCATCATGTTTGGTAGCTGGTGGGCATATTATGAACTTGGCTGGGGTGGCTGGTGGTTCTGGGATCCAGTTGAGAATGCATCATTTATGCCTTGGTTGGTGGGTACAGCATTGATTCATTCACTGGCGGTAACTGAGAAACGTGGAAGTTTTAAGAGCTGGACGATATTATTGGCAATCACTGCCTTTTCATTAAGTTTGTTAGGAACCTTCCTGGTACGTTCCGGGGTTCTGACTTCTGTGCATGCTTTTGCGACTGATCCGGCACGTGGGATATTTATCCTGATCTATCTATCGCTGGTAGTAGGATGTTCATTAACACTGTTTGCATGGCGCGCTTCCAAAGTGGGTTTGGGGGGTAACTTTGAGATTGTCTCACGTGAAACTACCTTACTTGCTAATAATGTATTGCTGCTAGTTGCGGCGGGCAGCGTGGTATTAGGCACGCTTTATCCTCTTCTTATTGATGCGCTTAATTTAGGGAAAATTTCTGTTGGCCCTCCCTATTTTGAGGCAGTTTTTGTGCCTTTAATGGCACCAGCCATTTTTCTGATGGGGCTGGGGCCAGTTGCTCGTTGGAAGAAAGCTAGCCTGCCCGCCCTGACGGTGCTGTTGAGATGGGCATTTGTGGTGAGCGTGGTGGCTGCAGGAATTATGCCGTTCATTATGGGTGAATGGAAACCTATGGTCAGTTTTGGGTTACTACTGGCTTTCTGGGTTGTGACCAGTATATTTGTCGGTATTAGGCACCGACTCCAGAATAGTGGGGAAGGCGGGTTGATCACTAAGTTGGTGAAACAACCAAGGAGCTATTATGGTATGCATTGCGCACACTTCGGTATCGCAGTATTTATCATTGGTGTTACGCTGGTTAACGGCTATGAAACTGAAAAAGATGTGCGTATGGAAGTAGGTAGTACCGTAACACTTAAAGATTACACATTTCAATTTAATGGAACGAAATCGGTTCCTGGCCCTAACTACAATGCATCTCAAGGACAGATTGAGGTGTTCAGAGAGGGCAAGAAAATAAGTGAGCTTTTCCCTGAGAAAAGAACTTACACCGCTTCAGGTATGCCGATGACCGAGGCTGATGTTGATATGGGGTTTCTGCGTGATCTGTATGTGGCACTGGGTGAACCATTGGAGAATGATGCCTGGATAGTACGGGTTTATCACAAACCTTTTGTTAACTGGATCTGGTTTGGTTGCATATTGATGGCTCTGGGAGGAGCTCTATCTGTCAGTGATCGGCGTTACCGCCTTGCTATTAATAAAAAATATCGCCGCAAAGCAGCTGAAACACCTGGTGCTGCAGATATACCTGCCAAAGATATTATGGTGACCAATTCTGTTACTCTTTCGGAGGAAGGTGGTAAAGCATGATGCGTTTCCTGCTGCCTCTCGCGATATTTGTAATATTAGTAATCTTTCTAGGAATTGGTTTGACCTTGAATCCGCGTCAAGTGCCATCTCCATTAATAGATAAACCCGCACCCATTTTTCATCTGCAACAACTCTATGATTCCAGTAAGACGCTTTCGTCTGAGGATAATCTTGGAAAAGTATGGATGTTGAATGTTTGGGCTTCCTGGTGTGTGGCTTGTCGTGATGAGCACCCTGTGCTGGTAGAACTCTCAAAGCTGGGTATTGTTCCAATTTATGGTCTGAATTACAAAGATCAGCGTGATACTGCCATGCAGTGGCTTAGACAATATGGTAACCCTTATGAAACCAGTATCGTTGATGCGGATGGGAAAGTCGGTATTGATTATGGCGTTTATGGCGTGCCAGAAACTTATGTAATCGATAAGCAAGGCATTATCAGGTATAAGCATATTGGCCCGGTAACGGTTGAATCACTGAAAGATAAAATTCTTCCTTTAATCAAGGAACTGAAGAGTTGAGTTGGTAATGATGAAACAACTGATCTGTATGAGAGTGGACTCGTTAAAGCGTTGCTTAATGGTGATTATTCTGTCTCTTATAGCTTTCCAGGGCTATGCAAATGAAGCCCCACCTGTCGCCGATGATCCTGAACTTGAGAGTCGGTTGAATAATTTGGCAGAGAATCTACGCTGTTTGGTGTGTCAGAATGAAACACTAGCTGCATCACATGCTGATTTTGCTAAGGATATGAGGCGTGAAATCAGAGAACAGATGCGAATGAATAAAAGTGATGAGGAAATTGTAGATTTTTTAGTAGCTCGCTACGGAGATTTCATTCTTTTCAACCCTCCCTTTAAATCAATAACATGGTTGTTGTGGCTCGGTCCGTTCACTTTGTTTTTGGGGGGTGGTTCTGCGCTCATTTTTTATTTGAGGCGTCGTCGTATTCGAATAAAGGAAAACGAGGTACCACTGACAGAAAATCAGCGTTTACAGGCTGAATCTCTTATTAAAGAAATGGACAAGGATCAAAGTATATGACGACGGTATTTTGGGTTATAGTCGGTATATTTATCATGGCAGCATTGCTGTTTATTATACCTGTATTGCTGAGAAATAAAAAAAACGAGCTTCAAGATCAAGTTGAACGTCAGGCTGCAAATATTACTATTTACCGTGATCAGCTTGCGGAGCTGGATCGTGATCTACTTGACGATGTTCTTTCCAAGGAACAGCATGAACTCAGCAAGCAGGAATTACAAAAGCGAATGTTGCAGGATTTATCTGAAGATGATGAAACTGTTCGCGTAACTCCTGTCAATCGTCATGGCACTATTGTGAGTGTTATTGTTGCTCTGGCAGTTCCACTTGCTGCCATCTACCTTTATCTGGTAATTGGAGATACTCGCGGGCTGCTTCCGCAATCTCAACTGGCTAATGCTACGCAGTTTCAGGGGGGTGATGCGGAAGGAATGCCGCCGGATCATGCTGAGATCAAGGCAATGGTTGACAGTCTTGCTGCCCGTCTTAAGGATAATCCGGACGATATAGAAGGCTGGGTGATGCTTGGACGTTCTTACATAATTATGGAACGTTTTGATGAAGCTGGCGCAGTCTATGCCAAACTGGTTCAAATGGCTCCGGATAACCCCCAATTCTTGAGTGATTATGCCGATATGCTGGCCATAACGAATAATGGCAACTTACAGGGTAAACCTGCCGAGTTGATCAGCAAGGCGCTTGATATCGATCCGGATTATCCTAAGGCACTGGCTTTAGCCGGTACACTTGAATTTGAGCGGGAAAAGTTTGATCAGGCAGTTACTTACTGGGAGCGCCTGTTGAATGTTATACCCGCCGAGGCAAAAGATTCGAAATTTTATAAATCTGTGAGTGACAGTATCGCCCAGGCTAAATTTCTGGCCATGAAAGGTAGAAATGAATCTATTCCTGTACAGCTGGCGCAGAATTCAAATGTGGAGAGTGATGTGCCTGTGACATTGTCTTCTGGTGAGAAGCAGGAAGCTGCTACGGGCATACCAAGCGTTTCTGGCTCGGTTACTCTGGATGCCTCATTGGCATCAAAAGTTTCGCCTGATGATACACTTTTCGTTTTTGCAAGGGCCAGCCAAGGGCCAAAGATGCCATTGGCTATTTTGAGGCTGCATGCTAAGGATCTTCCAGTTTCGTTTAAACTTGATGACAACATGGCTATGACCCCCGCGATGAAGCTCTCAAGCTTTCCAGAGGTGGTGGTGGGGGCGAGAATCAGCAAAACCGGACAGGCTATTCCCTCCAGTGGAGATCTTGAGGGTCACAGCATTCCTGTGAAAATTGGTGAAGAAAATATTTCTATTACAATTGATCATATTGTCCCGTAAATTTAATTTGTTGATGAGGGGTATATATTTGTATGCCGGTTGATTTGATCCCTGATTTTGAGTTGGCTTCCACGGGTAACAAACAGTTTCGTCTGTCAGGTATAAAGAGCAAATACCTGGTTATTTTCTTTTATCCGAAAGACGATACACCTGGCTGTACTAATGAGGGTCAGCAATTCAGGGATCTATATCCAGAGTTTGTGCAGGAAGGTTGTGAAATCGTTGGTATTTCTCGTGACAGCCTGAAGTCACACGAGAAGTTTAGAGAAAAATATAATTTTCCCTATAATTTGCTGAGTGATGCCGATGAGGTAGTGTGCGAGCTGTTTGGTGTCATCAAGATGAAGAATATGTATGGTAAGCAGGTACGCGGGATAGAGCGCAGCACATTTATACTTGACCGGGAAGGCAAGCTATATAAAGCGTGGCGAGGTGTTAAGGTTCCAGGGCATGCTGAGGAAGTTTTAGCATTTATCAAGAAAATATAATGTGATAAGCACTTGAGAGGCTTGGAAACTATAGAATCTAGTTTCGTAATCTCAGGGTAGCAAGTGTCTGATTGAATCCAGTTCCTGAGTTAGCTCGTTGTAGGCAGCATCTAATCTGGTACGTGAGAATGGGTTGATTTCAAGTCCCTGTACAATTTCCCTCATACCATTTTTGCAGATGACCGGGAAGCCATAAATTACCCCCTCCGGTATTTCATAACTACCATCGGATAAGATTCCCATCGTAGTCCAGTCACCGTCGGCCGTTCCAAAAAACCAGTTACGCAGATGATCAATAATAGCATTAGCTGCACTGGCTGCACTGGATAAGCCACGTGCCTCGATTACCACAGCACCCCGTTTTTGTACCGTAGGGATAAAGTAGTTTTCGATCCAAATCGGATCTTTGATGAGATTAATAACTTTGGTATCACCGATCTCAGCATGATACAAATCAGGAAATTGAGTGGATGAATGGTTTCCCCATACAATCATCTTTTTGATATTGCTGACCGGCTGGTTTAACTTCATAGCAACTTGTGATAATGCCCGGTTATGATCGAGCCGGAGCATTCCTGAAAAATTTTCTGCTGGTAAATCTGGAGCATTTTTCATGGTGATAAGGGTATTGGTGTTCGCTGGATTTCCCACCACCAGTATTTTTGCATCACGTTTGGCCACTTGATTCAGGATCTTGCCCTGATTTCTGAATATTTCGCCATTGGTCTGCAGTAAATCCTTACGTTCCATCCCTTTGCGGCGGGGGCGGGCCCCAACTAGTATTGCTATATCTGTCTGATCAAATGCCATCATCGGGTCGTGAGTGGCAATAATGCCAGCCAGTAGCGGAAATGCGCAATCCTGAAGTTCCATAACCACTCCATCCAGTATTTTCCTGGATTCCGGGATGTCGAGGAGTTGAAGAATAACGGGTTGATTGCTGCCCAGCATGTCTCCCGCAGCAATTCGGAATAACAGGCTGTAGCTGATTTGTCCTGCTGCGCCGGTGACGGTAATACGAACGGGTGAAAGCACCAAATTCTGCTCCTTGGTATTTGATATATTTCCTGACAGGAAAAGAGAATTGGTAAAAACGATTGGTAGGAATTATACCGATAAACTCAATTGACAAGAAAGGTAAGTATCGTCCAGACTGCAGCTTTCCAGATTTTTATATTAAGGATTAGAATAACAAACTGATTGGACCCATAAATCGTAATGTGTTTACTTATTTATTATACAAATTGACTGGGGACTCGAATACTGATGCATAAATTTGATGTGATAATCATTGGTGCGGGAAGTGCTGGTTTATCTGCCTTGCGTGAGGTAAGAAAACGAACTGATAATTTTGTACTGATCAACGATGGTCCGTGGGGTACTACCTGTGCACGGGTCGGGTGTATGCCTTCTAAGTTATTGATTGAAGCAGCCAATGCTTTTCATCGACGGTTCAATTTTGGTGAGTTCGGGATTATGGGCGCAGATCAACTGGAACTGGATGGCAAAAAGGTTCTGCAACGTCTACGCAGGCTACGTGATGATTTTGTTACCAGCACCCTTAAAATAACCAATGATTTGGGTGAACGTGCAATATCGGGGCGTGCCCGTATTCTGTCGCCAGATCAAGTAATGGTCAATGGAGAGAAACTCAGCGCTCATAAAATCATTATTGCAACGGGTTCCCGGCCTGTTGTGCCCAAGAACTGGCTGAATCTTGGCAAACGTTTGCTGACGACGGATACTTTGTTTGAGCTGGATACGTTGCCAAAAAGTATTGCTGTCATCGGCATGGGTCCAGTTGGTCTGGAAATGATCCAGGCATTATCCAGGCTTGGTGTACATGTAACAGGCTTTGGATTTCGCAGCTCAGTAGGGGGGATAAGTGATCCATTCATTAATCAGACAGCAGTGAAGCTGTTGTCAGAAGAATTTCCACTCTATCTTGGTAGCAAAGCGAGTGTCGCCATAAATCCGGATAATAATGTGCTTACTGTCCGTGCAGAGAATATCGAAATTGAGGTAGACAGTGTACTAGCCGCATTGGGGAGGCAACCAAATATCGATGATATTGGTCTCGATACACTGGATGTGCCGCTTGATGAAAAAGGGCTACCATCAGTAAATCCAATTACCCTGCAGATTGCAGATTTACCAGTATTTCTGGCAGGAGATGCAAATCAGCGTCTTCCTCTGCTGCATGAGGCTGCAGATGATGGGCATATTGCCGGTTTAAATACAACAAGTGAAGAATTAATTTACTTTAAGCGCCGAGTACCACTAGCTATCGTATTTGCTGATCCTAATATTGCCGTAGTTGGTCAATCCTTTCATTCACTCGAACACGAAAATATTCAAATAGGTGAAGTCTCTTTCTCTAACCAGGGAAGGGCACGTTCGGCCCAGTCTAATCGTGGTGCCTTACGTGTGTATGCTGCGGCAAATGATGGCCGATTGCTAGGTGCAGAAATGTGTGCACCAGCCGGGGAGCATTTCGCACATTTGCTTGCTTTGGCAATCGATCAATCTCTAAGTGTGTGGGATTTATTGCGAATACCGTTTTATCATCCGGTGCTGGAAGAAGGTTTGCGTACAGCATTACGTAATCTGGCATCCAAGCTTCCAGCGTGCAGTAAGTCAGATCTAGCGGCTTGCGACTCTTTTAATTCCGAGGCGCTTGATTGAGCGTAACCTGGAACTTCTATCTCATCAGATAAATCAGGATGATCACAACTGGCTGTGTTGTATATTACGAAAGCAAGTCATTAAGCAGATGATTTTTAATGGTGGCGAATCAGGGATTTGAACCCCGGACCAACGGATTATGATTCCGCTGCTCTAACCACTGAGCTAATTCGCCAGCTATCTAAACGACATAGCGCGTATTCTGCCTTTTGTGGGGGAGGTAGTCAAGACCGATTACTTTTCCTTTGCTTCAGAATTGAAACAGGCACAGGTCGCCGACTCCGGTATTATTGGTTCTCAATTGAAAATTATCCAGATTAGTATATTCAATACTTTTTTGAATTTATATTCTTTATGTGGTTTTTGCAGAGCTTGTTCGTAAATTCCGATAATAAGAAGGTGGTTTTGAGGATGAGGGGAGAACAGCAATCCTGAAACGTTTGTTTCTCTCGTTATGTTCTTGACAGTATTCCGTATCAATCCGTAGCCAAAGTAACATGCAGATCACAAGCAACATGCGCCGTATAACCTCTCGCGAGCATCCCGTATTTAAAAAGCTGTTCAAGCTGCAACGTTCGTCACGGCAGCGCCGTGACGATGGACTTGCTTTGCTTGATGGCATCCATTTGTTGCAGTCTTATCTTGCTTCAGGAAGAATTCCGGAATTGCTGATCGTTAGCGAATCAGGAGGCCAACATGCTGAAATTAATCAGCTGCTAGGTAGTATTGGTAAAGATTTTGGAAGAGCTGATTGTCTAATGTTGAGTGATGCGCTATTCAACCAGATATCGCTAGTCAAAACACCGGTTGGTATTATGACACTCGTTCGTATTCCCCGGCATACCCGGTCTGTTGACTCCTATGAAGATTCTTTTTGCATCGCGCTGGAAGCTATTCAGGATCCAGGTAATCTGGGTTCGATTCTGCGTTCTGCGGTTGCTGCGGGTGTTAAAGATGCGTTCCTGTCTAGTGATTGTGCTGATAGCTGGTCGCCCAAAACATTAAGAGCCGGTATGGGGGCGCATTTTTCTTTGAGAATTCATGAAGATTCCGATCTGATCCAGATTGCTTGTCAATTTAATGGAAATGTTATAGCGACGGCACTGGCTGGCGCTGACAATATTTATCATACAGACCTGCGAGGGCCGGTCATGTTTGCTTTCGGTAATGAGGGGTGCGGTGTATCAGAAGAGCTGCTAGAAGTTGTGCGTGAACGTGTGGCAATACCCATGCCAGGGTGTGCCGAATCACTCAACGTTGCTGCGGCTGCTGCAATCTGTTTATTCGAGAAAATCCGGCAGGAGAATTCTGGTGAGAGTTACTCGCAAGAGTGATAAATGCTATTCCGCTTAGTGCCTGTGATACGTCAGTAATACTCCTTATTTTCTCGCGGAATTGGAAATTCAGGGTGACAAAGTAAAAACTCAGAATTGTCGTTTCTGTGTTCCTATCAGGTGTAATGAATCTTGCTTGCTCTGGTTACTCAGGTGCCATTTGCGAACCATGATCATGGTGGTAGATACAAATAACCCGAACAGAGCGATTACAGTATAAATATGCACATCGAACCAGATTAGCAGTGCATACAATGACAACATGGTAAGAATGCCAAGATTTTCATTAAAATTCTGTACTGCGATAGAGTGTCCAGCGCCCATCAGAATATGTCCGCGATGTTGCAGCAAAGCGTTCATAGGTACTACGAAAAATCCGGCTAATCCACCAATTATGACCAGCAAAACAACAGCTAGCCAGATATTCTGAGCCGTAATGATGAGAATTACCACGATTCCCATGGCAATCCCCAGAGGAATGACATCCAGCGATCGGCGTAATGAAACCAGCTTCGCTGCCAGAACAGAGCCCAATGCAATACCAATAGCGACGACACCCTGCAGTAGCGCTGCTTTGTTTAACGCATAACCAAGCGCCACTTCAGCCCACTTTAATACAATAAACTGCAGCGTTGCTCCCGCTCCCCAAAACAAGGTGGTAACCGCCAGCGAGATCTGGCCAAGCTTGTCAAACCACAATAGCTTTACACAGCGCACAAAGTCGTGAAACAGGAAAACCGGATTTTTTTTGAGTATCCGGTGATCAATTCCGGTATCAGGTATAAATAAATTGGTAATGGCAGCAATAATGTAAAACAGCATGATGACTATGATACTGGCATCTACAGCGGTATTGATCAGAGGGAGATTTGCAGTAAGTAGAATGGAAGCAACAGAAGGGGTAATAAGCAGGCCGCCAATAACTGTACCAAGAATGATCGATGCAACCGTCAGTCCTTCCATCCAGCCATTGGCAATCACCAGCTTCTCTGGGGGCAGCAATTCTGTAAGGATGCCATATTTTGCTGGGGAATAAGCTGCTGCTCCTAATCCAACAACCGCGTATGCGCCCAGCGCAGAAAGCTGATGCGCAGCAAAAAACAGCAATGCGCAACCGATAATTTTGATTGAGTTGCTGATAAACATGACCCAGCCTTTAGCCATGGAATCTGCAAACGCGCCGACAAGCGGGGCGAGTAATACATAAAATAATACGAATACGAATTTGAGCATGGGGGTGAGGTACTCGGGAGCATGCAGATCAATTAGCAGAGCAATGGCCACAACCAGCAGAGCATTGTCTGCCAGAGATGAAAAAAATTGTGCCGCCATGATGGTATAAAATCCGCGTCCCAAATTGTTCTCCTTACCTGCTTGTTCAATAACCTGAAAGCCTGATGCTGGCTTTTCTGCTACGGGCTGTTTTAACACTGCAGCTTTATATCATGAAAATTGTACTGAGCGTATTCTGGCTTTCAAAGTTTTCAGATTCTATTCAGAAAGATGTGCTACCAGCGCAACATTAAGCCACTATATAAATTGATGGCGAGAGTAGTTTTTCCACTAAACTTTGCAAGCATCAGGGTCTGTATTTTTGAGCGATATGCATCCGATATCACGAGGCGTTGCAATTGGAAGATCGGTTTTAGTGTGCTTGGAGCGCAGCAGAGATGGGAGAATGATATTGCGGATATAAGAGCCTTTGTGCGTAGCCGATAATAACTCGATCATCGATGGAATCAGGGAATGTGATGAAGTGAATCTTGCTGAAATTGTCGAGACCCTGGCTAAAAGATTTACCGAGAGTATGGTTCGAACTCCACACATTTCTCGATGCAAACCATATTGTTTGAAATAGAGAAATTTTGAATCATCATATCTTGTTGTTTTTTCTATTGAAGGACCAGAACAAAATTTTGCAATTTGCATATTTGCAAAAGGAGGAAAATAATGCGTATTAAGCTTTTTCTGACTGCTGTGCTGAGTTTAGGTGTTTCTTGCTTTGCTGAATCAGGGGAGAGTCAGCCTCAATCGTTGTCAGTTACTAATCAGGCCGAGCCTATTTCGACCGAAAATAGGCAACCAGCCCAGATTAAGGCAAAAAAGAAAAAAACTAAATCACAGCCTTCACAAGAGATCGGCTTAGATAAAAAATCTTTAATGATCGACTATTGCAGGAAACATACCTGCTAATTTAATAACTATTATGATAGGAATTACTCGTGAGAACTAAAATACTGGCAAATCTAGTTTCTATAATCTTTATAAGTTACACAGCAGTTGCAGTTTCTGCTCCACCTCATTGGTCTTATGAAGAGGAGCCTAACTGGGGAGCGATTGAAGACGCTACTCAATCGATACCATTGCGTTATCCCTACGCAGAGTGTGGTATTGGTAAACATCAGTCACCGGTAGATCTGGCAGATGAAAAGATTGTGAAATCCAGGCCGCTAAATAAACTTGCGGCACAGTATGGTACAGATACGCCATCTTTCTTCAATACAGGACATGCCATACAAGTTAATACTTCCCAGAATTTTACGGGTGGATTAAAAGTCGGGAAGGAATTGCTGCCGCTGGTTCAACTACATTTCCATGAGCCCAGCGAACATGTTGTTGAGGGCAAAAAATTTCCTGCGGAATTACATTTTGTACATATCAATAAGGATGGAAGAATTGCGGTACTGGCTGTGACCATAAATATCGGGAAAGAGAATGCGATGTTCCAGACTGTTCTGGATAATATGCCGTATGAAAGCGGCAAAGAAAATTCGAC
This sequence comes from Nitrosomonas eutropha, assembly GCF_003201195.1. Classification (GTDB taxonomy): domain Bacteria; phylum Pseudomonadota; class Gammaproteobacteria; order Burkholderiales; family Nitrosomonadaceae; genus Nitrosomonas; species Nitrosomonas eutropha. Next base: position 49,601 of record NZ_QICQ01000019.1, read on the forward strand.
TTCCGGGGTTAAGTTCAAACTAGCGAAGTTATTACCGTCAGGTATGAATGCGGCCAATCTGAAATATTTAACGCTGGCTGGTTCATTGACGACTCCGCCTTGTAGCGAAGGCGTGCAATGGTATATTTTGACAAAATCAATCACGATTTCAGCGGCTCAATTAGAGCAAATGAAAACTTTCTACAGCAACAATGCCAGATCAGCACAGGATCTGAATGAAAGGTCAATTCTTTCAAACCAGTAATCGTGAGCTGTAAATAATTCTTCCCCGGCATGGCTCTGGCATCCGGGGAAGCTCCTTATTTGTTCGAATTTTTCTCGGTCCCATCACGTATTTTGGTTCTTGCCTGTTTGGCAGGTTGTCAAATCGCAGATTAAGCGCTAATTTTTTCGTGTGCGCCGCATGGGTGGCGTGTAGCTCGGCCAGGAAAACTGACCGCCCCTGCCCCGATAGCTACGCGCAATTCTGCAGGATGATGTCTTTCAGAACGTTCAGCTTGCCGTGGAAAAAATGTTCGGCACCAGGGATGATGGTCACAGGCAATGTTTGCGGTGTGGCCCAATCCAATATACTTTGCAGCGGCACGACGGTATCCTGATCCCCCTGAATGACCAGAATATGCTCAGCGCAATCAGTTACGGGTGGTGCTTGCAGACGCTCAACAGCAGGCGCGATCAGTATCAGCTTGTGAGGCCGCAGTTGCTGTGCAACATACGCCTGAACAGCGCCACCGAATGAAAATCCGGCCAGTATTAGTGGCAATGGGGTTGATCCGGTGTCATACCGCTCCCGGATAGATTGTGTGACAGCAAGCACATCCTCGATTTCTCCTTTCCCTTCCGCATAGTTGCCTTCACTTTCGCCCACTCCGCGAAAATTGAATTTCACCGTGATGTACTGCTGCTCGATGAATGCCCTGGCAAGAATATAGACGATCTTGTTATCCATGCTGCCATGGTAAAGCGGATGTGGGTGAGCTACGACTGCAATGCCATGTGGCGCATCATTCGGCAGTGTGACAACTGTCTCCAGCTTCCCGGCAGGGCCGGTAACAAAGAATCTTTGCTCATTTGGCATAAATACGGAATCCTGTGGTGTAGATTAGTTGGCATGACAAATAATTATAGGATGCTTTATCTAAAAACTACTGATAATTTATCCCTGCTGCGAATAATCGGCACATCCAATCTACCTTGAACAAAACTGTACTGGTACTGAAAAAACTGACTGATACCTGCCGCAGTGCGGTTGTTACTAAACATAGAAAAGGTATTTGCTTGAAGAACTGATTTTATGTTACCAGAAGAACTGCACGGGACTTTGAGGAGGCTTCAACTTTAAATACTGGTAAAAATTGTCATCTGCTTATTTGACTCCTCTGCTAAATCAATATGGACTAAATATATTGCTCCAGCCCCCGTAGTCCGGCGGTAAATCCCTCCATGGGGTTCCTGTTCGTATCATCCAGAAAAAACACATTAATTACGCCACCCCATGCTCCTTCACGTCCTGTCTGGAATTGCTGAGTCACTACAGTTATCTCTCCCAACAACTAATAGCAAATCAAAGTAGTTTCTAGCATCTCCGAAACAATTTTCATATTGCAAAGTGTTTTTGCGCCATTAACCGAAATATGTTTCGCCAGTCCCTATATTTTTACTTCTTAATCATATTTGTTATGACTGGTAATTTATTGGACATCTAATTTATTTTCAGCATGTTAAGTGCGTAGCGAGTCAAAAATAAGAGTTGTATTTTATTTTGGCATGTTATTTGCTTTTATCTATTGTAAGGACAGCCTGAATTGAGCTGGTTGACCTGACGGTGATGAGCCCCAAAAAGCGCTAACGCCAAACTTGGTGAGAAACCTGGTTATTGATCAAGGTGTGATGAGAAATCTGAGAATTGGAGGAATTAACCATGTATGAAAGTGAAAATATATTCGAATTCAATCCGGAAATGAGTGGTTTTGAAGCTGAGCAATATGAAGGTGAGGGCGAACAATATGAAGGTGAAGGCGAACAGTTTGAGCAATTCGAATATGGTGAAGCGGAGTGGGGGGAGGTATTTAACGAAGGCGAGGTGATGGAACTTGCCGCCGAACTTCTGGAAGTTACTAATGAAGCAGAGCTTGACCGTTTTCTGGGTTCGTTGATCAAGAAAGCCGGTAGCGCCTTAGGCAAGGTAGTGAAATCTCCAATCGGCCGGGCAGTGGGCGGCATACTAAAAGGGGTCGCCAAAAAGGCACTGCCGATTGCCGGTGGCGCGTTGGGTGCTTATTTCGGCGGACCTTTAGGTGCCAAAATCGGCAGCGGCCTGGCTTCTGCAGCAGGAAGCGCGCTTGGACTCGAACTTGAAGCACTCAGCCAGGAAGATCGCGAATTTGAGGGAGGTAAACAATTTGTACGATTTGCTGCCAATACCGTCAAAAATTCTCTGTCGGCCCCTCCTTCCAGTGACCGGAGTTATGGGGGCAGATACACGCAGCGCAGTGCGGAGTTTTCAGCGGCAGCAAGGGTTGAGGGTGAGTGGTATTGCCGGGCCGGATACGGAAGAGGCATTGAGGTCTGCTTGTGAGCGCCGGAATATTCAGCCTTCAGTGAAGGAAATGGAATCGGGTTATGAGAGTGAGTGGATGGAGATGGAATTGCTTGCTGCATTCCGGGACAACTACAGCAAACTTCTGCGTCACATGTCACCGGCAGATCAGAAACTCTGGGCTACCAGACGATGTTACCGGCTTTCGCAATATCGCCGTGTGCCCCGGAAGCGGGGGGTATATCTGCTTGTTTTCCGTAATCGCTCATCCAGCGGACATATCGGTTATGTTGGCGAGACCGGGAACCTTTATGACCGGATGCAGGGGTATCACCGGGATGTAATATCCTTTGGCCTTAATCCTGATAATTATTCCTTCTGCTGGGTACTGACTCCTCAACATAAAGCAATCGAAACAAATCTCCGGACTGAATCGTCCCGGGTTTTGAGGAGGCTGTTTGGTTAAAGTCAAGCCACCGGAATGGCTTCCCTGGCGAATTGCCTATAGTAGTTTACCTCAGCTT
>NZ_QICQ01000020.1 GCF_003201195.1 Nitrosomonas eutropha
GATTTCCAGGCTTCTGGCAGCTTCTGCTATCGTTAATCCCTGATCCAGTACCAAGCTGATTGCATCCAGCTTGAATTCCTTTGTATAGTGTTTCCCAGGCTCCATTTCATCCTCCAATTAAGACTATTTTCTCTTAACTGGAGTGCCCGGGTCTATTAGACCATATCATCCCTCCGTAGCTGGTTATATGTTACACCAGCACACCGTGGGACTAAACAATTATGCGGAGCAAGTCCATTGCAGGCGTCTCCGGGAAAGACTATCCGCCATCGATTAAATCGAGGAGGTGATCGATCTGCAAACAATGCGCTATGGACCATCGCGATGGTACGCATGCGTAGTGAGCCGAGAACTCAAACCTATGTAACACGACGTACAGCTCAAGGGATGTCAAATAAGGAAATTCAGCGTTGTCTGAAACGGTACATTATTCGTGAACTGTATCCGCTTATTCTCGCAGATTTGTCAGATGCGGCCACAATTACTTGACATAGGAGCGTCAATGCTGTAGCGGAACGATTCTTTCTGAATCTCAAGATGAAACCTGTCTGGCAGCGAGATTACGCTAACCATGCCGAGGCCAGAAAAGATATGATGCAATACATTGTTGGCTTTTATAACGCAGTGCGCCTGCACTCCACGCTCGGGTATATCACGCCGGTTGATTATGAGTTCATGCTGTAGCAAAAGAACCTATCGCAGTGTCTGAAATTACTTGACCACTACATATCTTTAAGGTCTGCACCACTGATATATTTCATTTTCAATCTCCAAGGTTGTCAGATTTCTATATCCACGCTTTTGAATGGCCTTGCGGAGGCGAAGTATACTTTTTTATAAATCTTGATGGAATATTTGAGTGGGTAGACTCACTTGGCATTTATATGCAATGAATAACGGGGATGCTGAATTCCTTAATCTTCTTGAAAGAAGCCATGAAATAAAATGATAAATATTGCACAACTACTTTTAAAATAAAGAGTATTATCAATAACATTGTGCTCAATTTGATAGGGTAAGTATTGATTGAGAGAGCAAGGCGAAAGGATGAGAACCTAACCAGAGAGAAGTTGAGAATTACAGACCTTTGTACTCACAAAAGGAGATTCACATGAGAAAAAGAACTGTTGTATGGTTTAGCTTGGGATTAAGTAGTCTTGCTGCCGTAATAAGCCCTGCCCTCAGTCAAACGGATTACGAATTGCTCGCTCAATCTTCAAATGCGATTTCTGAAACACAGCCACACAGAAAATCTTCTAATAAGAATACAGAACCTAAAAAAAATACCCCTGACCGACCTTATGATGCAATTGCGGAGGCACAAACACCTAGCTCATCGCTAGACAAAAGTGCGGAGCAGAAGAAAAACGAACATGACCGCTCTGATGTTTTTGCTGCCACGCATGCGCTACCCTCTTCAGCCGCATTCAAGAATCAGCCAGATGACGGAAAGATAAAAGGATTTGATTTTTATCGCGATGCACTCAATGCAAAAGAAGCGATGGAAACCTTCGAAAAAACAATGAAGGCAGATGTGGAGCAGCGCTCTTCAGTAACGAAAACTCAGCGTGATCTATTACTCAAGCGTTACGATCTGAACCCACGTTTGGACTCCAAGGTAACCATGACTCGTGGCAAGCCCTTGGCTGTAGGTCCTACTGCCAGATTGCAAGAGGGAATGGACTGGCAAAAGCTGGCAGAGATGTCCCCACAGGAAATACGTAGCAAGGATATCTTCCCTTATCCTGCGCTACCTCATCCGAAGCAGGTAACTGGAGGACAAGTCTTCCCACCCGTACAAATCAAAGGTTTTCCAAGATTGGAGCGATTCGATGTAGAATTTGATTTACCTGAAGCCTTTCTGCCGGAATTCCCTCCGGCAATGTTTCTTCAGAACAGACCAGAACTAGGGGATGTATCGCGTGGAGAGGTCATATCCATCAACAACTTTTACCGCTTGTTCAAGGATATTCTAACTCCGGTTCAGCTTAACGGACTTCAAATGTTACTTTCCCCGTTGCCACAGGAAGAATTTAATCCGACAGATGATCGTAAAAGTGTGCAGCCAAGTCTGGGTGTCACCTGTTTTGATTGTCACGTTAATGGTCACACTACAGGACAATTTCATTTAAGTCCTGATATACGTCCTCAGGAGCGCCGATTCCGGTTGGACACAGTAAGTCTGCGTGGCTTGTATGCTCAGCAGATCCACGGTTCGAAACGCAGTCTACGTTCTGTCGAGGATTTTACTGAGTTCGAGTTTCGTACGGCTTATTTCAACGGAGATCCTATTCATGCGATGAAAAAAGGATTTCCTGTTTTTGACCGGATCCATGTAAGTCACATGGCCCAGTTTCAAAATATGCTGGATTTTCCTCCTGCACCGAAACTGGATAGCCAAGGAAGACTAGATCATGCAAAAGCAACCAAAAAGGAACTACGGGGAGAACAAATCTTCTTTGGCAAGGGCCAATGTTCAGGCTGCCATCAACCTCCTGTGTTTCTCGACAATCAAATGCATGATCTCAAACTTGAGCATTTTTTGAATGAACCAGGCGATGGGCCGATAAAAACATTTACGCTTCGCGGTATCAAAGACAGCCCTCCTTATCTCCACGATGGGCGTTTGCTCACCTTGGAAGACACGGTAGAATTTTTTAATCTGGTATTACAACTCAAGCTCACCGATCAGGAGAAATCTGATCTGGTCGCTTATATGAGGCAGTTATAATCAGGGAGGTTTTCTTTTACAGCTTATGAGCCAAGATTCTGATATCAACAATGAGCAAACCAGTACTCAAAGTTTAATTGGCTGGTTTGCTCATTCATTATTTAGTGAATATAAGTATCAGCCATTTGGTGACAGCTATCAGCACACTCACGGCATGTATTGATACATTCATCCATATCACCCACTTGTTCACAGCTCTTGGCACAAGCATCACAGACCTCGGCACAAACTCTGCAAACCTGACTGCTTAAAGAAGAATTACTCAACATGAAGTTAGCTGAAGTTTGGCAGATTTCAGCACAATTTAGCATAAGCCGCATATGGTCTGGGGCAACATGTTTACCGCCTGACTCAAGACAATGAGTCATTGCTTCATGCAGACATGTTTGATGGCATCGGTTACATGCATTGATGCATGATTGCATTTCAGAATTTATAGCATGTGACATTTTGAGGCTCCTTCAGATTGTTAAAGGTAAATTTTTAAATCCGCGATTAGCTTTTCATTGTTAATAGTATGGCTCAAACCAGTACAGCTGCGGAATCTTATGCTTATCTAGAACGTTTAAATACTCTTTTAAATAATTTACTCCAACGTCTTCATCTACATCTTCTTTGGTATAACTACCTCATTATAAAAAAGGATCTTTCAATCCGACCCTTTTTTATAATGAAACAACTGACTAATTAATGATTACTTATCGTTTTTATGACTCTGTTTGCCTGCATCAGAATGCTGCTTGGAAGTTCCACCACGAGTATGAGAGGGTGAATCATCGTCATCATCCTTTTTTGACTTTCCGCTTGTAGAAGTGTTTGCCGTATTTCCTGATGTCTTGGCAGCACTACTAGAAGAAGATTGTCCGCCTTTCTTTCCGGCCTCTCTTGCTTCTTCAGAGTCGAATTCATGCGCGGCACCTTTCTCATGCGCAGCCTTTCCACCTTTACTGGCTATTTGACGCTGTTTATCTTCATCCATCGAAGCAAATCCTTTGTTGGAATTATCATTATCCTGATTTTTACCTGTAGCCATGAAGCTCTCCTAAAGTAATTGATTTTGTGAGTTCGTTTACACAACGTTCCTACTGTGCATCGAATGGAAAAGTAAATAGATATCCTCCCAATTATTGATAATTGGACATATGCTCTATTAGGATTCTTACTTAAGCAAACGACACCAGCATAAATTAGTGTTAATCAATATTTTAAAGTTCCGATAAATTCTCCTCACATCAAGATAGACCGGAGCGCGGTTTGGGTGTTGGCCCTAGTGCATACTACTCGCCTATGGCCGTTGGTTAGGAGGTAAGACGGGAAGTTCATAGACCGAATGAGCAGGAAGAAAAATGAGGAAGTGATTGCAGATAGCCACGTGAGCAGTGAGATGCTACGTTATATGACACTGCCGAATGCTTGACCAGCACCGAAGCCGTGGCTGCATTTCTAGCGGAAGCCGAAGTTATCAGCCGACCCACGGACTTATAATACGTTGATCACGCCCGCGATGTCGTAGCGCGGGGCAGAGCGATGCACGGCCTGGAATGACACCACCCCTCAAGTGTCAAAGAACAATCAAATGAGCCTTGCCCGCTCGGGCAGAACCCACACATGACGAGCCTGATATTGATACTTGAGGGGCGGTAACTTTACGGTTAAAAAATTCGAGCCTTCATACCTCCGAGTATACCGCGTAATCATTCAACATTACCAAATCCTGCGACTCGAATTCTTGATTTGGCAGAATTTCAGCAATTGTCAGAAATTCCAGTCAAACTTGAATGGTATGCTAATCATTGATAATGAAAACACTCGACGCACGTATAAAAATGAGTTACGCGATTCAAATAGACACCTCGATAGATGAAAAATCACCTGCGTTGGGAGCTGGCCCAAATGCTCATTTGTTTTTACCTTGCTCTGACGACTTCGCCAACATTTTTTACTCACCCTGCCAGAATAGTATTATCTTTGCGAGGTCGTGCTCTTTATCCGTAAGTGGAACATGGTAGGTACGATACAAACCAATGGATATAAAATACTGGACCGCCACCACGCTGCTATGCAACTTATGCTGACAGCAAAAGGGTAAAGAAAGTGCTCACCGTTACTTCTCAGCGTTCTTTTAACCCGACAGAACCAAATTTGTTAAAATTCGCCTTTTTGGAATAAAGTCATGGCGTTACTTGAATTGCGCAATGTTATTCGGCGCTTTGGCGATTTCACGGCAGTGGATAACGTTAGCCTGTCGATTCAAGCAGGTGAATTCTTCACACTGCTGGGCCCTTCCGGTTGCGGAAAAACAACACTGCTGCGCATGATTGCCGGATTCGATGTCCCTGATTCCGGGCAGATTTTGCTCGATGGCCAGGATATTGCTAATACACCGCCCGAAAAGCGCCCTATTCATACCGTCTTTCAGAGCTATGCCCTGTTTCCACACATGACGGTGGCAGATAATGTGGCTTTCCCGCTGAAAATGTCCAAGGTGGCGCCAGCAGAAATCAAAAAACGGATGGAGAAAGCACTGGAAGAGGTACAGCTCTCCCGGTTCACCCACCGCTTTCCGCATGAACTCTCCGGTGGACAAAAACAACGTGTAGCCTTTGCGCGCGGCTTGATCAACCGGCCGCGCCTGCTGCTGATGGATGAGCCGCTTGGCGCGCTGGACGCAAAGCTACGGGAAGATATGCAGCGGGAGTTAATCAATTTGCAAAAAGAAGTCGGCATCACCTTCATTTTTGTTACCCATTCCCAGGATGAGGCGCTGGCGCTGTCACAACGGATTGCAGTGATGAATCTGGGAAACATCGAACAGATTGGCACACCTTCAGCCATTTACGGAACCCCGGCAAACCGTTTCATTGCTGATTTCATCGGCAAGATCAACCTGATGGAAGCCCGGGTAACGCAAATTTCCAACACGGCCATGACGCTGGAAATTAACGGACTGGGAACAACCGTCCTCCCACCCAAAAAAGAGATACAGGCAGGAGATCAGGGCGTGATCGCTATTCGCCCGGAACAGGTAGCAGTACACGCACTGGCGAAGCAGGCAGAAATACCCCATGCCCATACTGGCAAAGTGCTCGACTTTCTCTATGTAGGCGACGTCACCACCTATGTCATCGAGTTGGACAGCGGCATTCAAATCGAAGCGCTGCTGGCAAATTCTTCACCCGGACGCGCACGCTTCTTTGAAGTGGATGATCCAGTTATTGTCAGCTGGCCACAGGAAGCTGCACAGTTTCTGGTGGATCGGCCATGAACAAATTCCGCCTGACACGCTGGTTGATCAGCCTGCCACCTACACTGTTTCTGCTGATATTCTTTGCGGTGCCCAGCCTGATCATGATTGTGACTTCGTTCCGCTTCCCTGGAGAATATGGCGGGCTGGCACCGTTGACTGCGCCGGAGACAACTGCCGCAGAAGGGGATTCTGGTTTGTATGGTATGACGCTCGAAGCCTACCACTTCTTTTTTAGCGATATCCTGTACGCAGAAATTTTCCTGAAATCCTTTGTGGTTGCGACAACTTCCACCCTGATCTGTCTGATTATGGCCTATCCGGTTGCCATGCTGATTGCCCAAAGCGCTAAAAAATACCGCAACCTGATGATATTGCTGGTCGTCCTGCCATTTGCCAGCAATTTTTTGATCCGCATCTATGCCTGGATGATTATTCTCGGGCCGGAATCAGCATTCAGCCATTTCATCAATAGTGTACTCCAGGCCTTTGGCTTTGAGCCGGTCATGATGTTGTTTTCTCCGTTCGCAGTATTGGTCGGAACCGTTTACGTGCACCTACCCTTTATGATTTTGCCGCTCTACACCAATCTGGAAAAACATGATCCGGTGCTGCTCGATGCTGCACAGGATCTAGGCGCAAACCGCTGGCAGCGCTTCTGGCTGGTCACCTGGCCACAGTCGCTGCCGGGTGTCTTCTCCGGCTCCGCACTGGTATTCATCCCGGTGCTGGGCATGTTCGCTATACCGGATATTCTGGGCGGCACCGGTGACATTCTGATCGGCAACCTGATCAAGGATCAGTTCCTGGGAACACGCGACTGGCCGTTCGGCTCCACATTGTCCATCATGCTCATGCTGGCCGTGCTGTGTGTGACTGGATTATTCACTCTACTGGCTCGCCCTCGTGTACCCAGGTAAATAAATCTCCTGTTCTGATATGAAACACACCAATCTCACCCTGTGGCTTGCTGCCAGTCTGGTTTATATTTTTCTTTATATTCCACTGGTTATTGTCGTCGTTTACTCGTTCAATGATTCCCGCCTGAATGCGGAATGGGTCGGCTTTACGCTGGACTGGTACTACAAGCTGTTTAATAACCAGGAAATGCTGCTGGCCGCGCGTAATTCATTGATTATCGCTGTCAGCGCCAGTCTGCTTGCAACCATACTGGGAACCATGGCGGGATTAGCCATTCATCGCTACCGGATCAAGGTATTGCCGTTTCTTGCATTTGCACCAATTGCCATGCCGGAAATCCTGCTGGGAGTTTCGCTGCTGCTGTTCTTTCTACAAGTACTGAATCTGACGTTAGGTCTGGTTTCGATCATCATTGCCCACACAACATTTTGTGTTGGTTTCGTCGCCATTATTGTGCGTGCTCGGCTGCAAGGTATGGATGACAGTATTTTTGAAGCAGCCCGCGATCTGGGCGCAACACCCTGGCAAACATTCAGGCTGATTACTCTGCCGCTGATCATGCCCGCAGTCATCGCCGGGGCGCTCATGTCGTTTACGCTGTCAATTGATGATTTTGTTATTACTTTCTTCACCAAAGGCATTGGTGAACCGATTCTGCCGATTCAGATCTACACCATGATCAAAATTGCTGTTACGCCCGAAGTTAACGCCATTTCTACATTATTCATGTTGTTGACACTGGTATTGATCATCATCGCTAATCGTCTGGATTCCGGCATCTTGCAGGGGGAAAAGAAATCGTGAAACTCGGCTACACCCTGATGGGTCTCTTTTGCCTGCTGATCATCGCGCTGACCGGCTGCACATCCGAAGATCAGGTTGCGGGTAATTTGTCCGGCAAAAATGGCAATATTCTGAGACTGTTCAACTGGAATAACTACATCAGCCAGCAAACAATCGAGCGTTTTGAGCAGACCTGTCAATGCCGGGTGACACAGGACTATTACTCAGATAACGAGGAATTGCTTGCCAAACTGGCAGCTGGTGCAACCGGCTATGACTTGCTCGTTCCAACCGGTGATGCCATGGATACCCTGATTCATCAGGGGGCACTAAACGTGCTGGACAAATCACAAATCCCCAACCTGAAGAATATTGACCCAAGCTATCTGGGCACTGTGTTCGATCCGGATAACCGCTACTCCGTCCCCTATGCCTACACCACGACATTAATAGGATTTAACCGCGAGAAACTGGCCGAACTAAACCTGCCTACCGATAGCTGGGCGATCATCTTCGAGCCTGAGTATCTGAAAAAAATCAAGGGACGTATCACCGTACTCGACAGCCAGCGCGAACTGATGGCAGCCGCACTCAAATATCTGGGCTATTCCGCTAGTGATACTGATGAAAATCACTGGCAGCAGGCAAAGGCGCTGATTATCCGGGCAAAACCTTACTGGGCCGCTTTCAGCAACACTAGCTATATCCGCGAACTGGCAATTGGTAACCTTTGGGTGGCTCACGGCTATTCAAACGATATGTATCAGGCTGCACTGGATGCAAAAAAAACCGGACGCCGCTTTAGCGTGGATTTTGTCATTCCCCGTGAAGGCGCAGTGCTGTCACTCGACAGCATGGTGCTCCATCACAGTGGCCATCGTCCTGATCTGGCCCACCGCTTCATCAATTTCATGCTGGAAGGTAAAAACTCCGCTGAACTGACCAACCTGACCGGTTCCGGCAACCCCAATCTGGCTGCTCGGCCCTATATCCATCCTGAAATTATCGCCAATCATGCTATTTTCCCGGATACAGCACAACTGTCCCGACTGGAAATGCTGCATGATATCAATCACACACAACGCCGGCTGCTCAGCCGAATCTGGACAGAAATCAAACTGAGGTGAAAGCATGAGCTATTATCAACATCACGTTTTCTTTTGCGTTAACCAACGTGGCAACTGTGAAGGCTGCTGTAATGATTATCACGCCCAGGCAATGCGCGATTACGCCAAGGCGCGCATCAAGGAACTCAAATTAAGCGGCAAAGGGAAAATACGCATCAACAATGCGGGTTGTCTCGATCGCTGCAACGAGGGTCCGGTTATCGTCGTCTACCCGGAAGAAGTCTGGTACACCTACGTTGACCAGGAAGATATTGACGAAATTATCGAATCCCATTTGAAAAATGGACAAATCGTCGAGCGCCTGAAAATCTGATCACTCCTTATCCAGAAATAACAAAATACTTATCCACTACACTAGACACTAGGGGATGCCCTGCTTGTTAAGCCCAATGGCTACCAGAAAAAAGATAAGCATTCAAGAAATCAGAAATTATTTCTAAGAGTTTTCTATTCCTCCTCTTCAGCCAATTCATACCTCTTCATAAAAATAAGTTTTTCTCGGGATTTAGTTGAAGAAAAACATCTTAAATAATAAAAGCTTTTTCTGATGTCGACCTAAAGTTCTATAACGGCCACCCGAAAAGAATACTGGATGAACGTTATCGTTTAGAAGTTTCTGAAGGGAATCGCAGATGAACAAGATTATTGATCTAGAAAAGTTATTTCACCGCAGCAAAGAGCGCATCAAAGATTTAGGTGAAGTATTCACACCCGAATCCAGCGTAACAGATATGTTAAATCTACTCACCAAAGGTAAGCGAGGTTTATGGTCTGATGAGGCAATTGCTTTTTTTGAGCCATGCTCAGGACACGGGAATATCGTCCTACCAATTTACAAAAGACGACTTGAAGGCATTTATAAAAAAGCAGTTGCTCAAGGGTTGAGTAAAACAAACGACGCTCCTTATTACGCTGTTGCCAATACGCTCAATACTTTGTGGGTGATTGATATTGATCCTAAAAATGTTGAAAACTGCCGATCACGAGTTTTATTAGCGACCTTGGATTTCTTAAAAACAAAATTAGAAATTAAAAGCGATGCGATTCTGTTTTCAAAAAAGCGGGATTTTTTCGCCCATATTTTATCGGCAATCAAGTGGCACATTGATGAAAATGAAACCTTGTCCGCTTTGAGTAATCCAGAAAATGCCAAAGCCAGTGCCAACCTTACCAAAGCTGGGGCCAAGTGGTTTTCACAAAATGGTCATCAACCGATGGATTTTGATTTATCGTGGGTGAATTTTTACGAATCCCGCAAAGCCTTAAATACTGTACAGCTTGAGTATCAACGATCACTTCGTTTTATTGACGCCATTCTTTCAGGGAAATTAATAGGCTTTGAAGATTATGAATTCGCCAAAGCCGTTATTGAAATTACCAAACCACAAGACACCGCTCGCAAGCCAGCGAGGATCGCTCAATCAGTAGGGGCATAGCATGGATGCCTTGACGATCAAACCCACAGCTCATGTCGTTGATGTTCTCGGTAATGTAATTGGCCGGGATCAGCCTATTTTACGAATGGAAAAAGCGCTGGAAATGGTAGCCCTACTCGGCGAGAAAGTGTTCACCGATGAAAATGTGATTTTCTTCGATCCATTCTGTAAAGCAGGCGAGCTACTGCTTGCCTGTGCTTTTCATAGTTGTTGGGCCAAAGCAAAAGGTAAAGCCAAACTTTTAGATGTGGATATGGTGATGAAAGAAATCTACCAGTCCAACCGTTATTTTGGTCTCGCTTCCGATGAGCGACATCACCGCTTGAGCATCCGAACATTTTTGGGCAATGAACATTCACATAGTGAAAACTATAATCAGATCATCCGTGACGGGCATTATGTGTCCGAAGAAGACGGGGCATTAGATGCGCAGAAATTTGAAAGGGAGTTCAATTCTATGATCGAGTACATTAATTTAAAAACAAAAAATAAAAAAATCATCGCTATCGGAAATCCGCCCTATCAAGAATCGGACGGTGGGTTTGGAGCAAGTGCTAGACTCATTTACCCGTATTTCATAGAAAATATTATTGACAGTAAAGCTGTTGATGAATTTATACTGGTAGTGCCATCGCGGTGGTTTTCTGGAGGTAAGAACTTAGATCGCTTCCGTAAAAGAATGATGACGAGTAATCAAATCAAGACTATTCGATATTTTGAAAAATCGGAAGAAGTTTTCCCAACCGTTCAAATTAAAGGCGGTGTTTGTTATCTCCAATGGTCATCCTCATATAATGGCAAACCACAATTTAATTACGGCCACTCAAACACAGAAATTGATCTAGAAAGATTTGATGTAATACCAGATGATCCGGAATCGCCATCAATCATCCTAAAAGTCCTTGACCAATCAGATGAATTTGTTTCTAGCATTGCTTGGTCTGGCAAGCCATTTGGGCTTAGAACATTTTATTTTAAAAGAAACGACTCTACCCAAACAGAAAATAAAAATACGATTAGATGCTATTCCACAGGTCGAGCGATTTATAACATTGATAGAAATTTAATCACCAAAAACAAAGATAAAATTGATCGATACAAGGTGGTGGCACCAAGAGCTTATGGAAAAGGAATGAGTCGATGCACTCTTCCTGTGGATCAAATTTTTCTTTTGGGTAAAGGTGAAATCTCAACGGAAACATACAATGTAATTGGATGCTTCGAAACAGAAACTGAAGCTCAGAATTTTAGAATTTATCTACAAACTGACTTCTCTCGATATTTATTGGGGCTTCGGAAATTGACTCAAGATATTCCCAAAGATCGTTGGAATTGGGTTCCGTTACTTGATTTAGAGATTGAGTGGACAAACGAAAGACTTGCCGAATATTTTCATCTTACAAAGAGAGAACAAGAGCATATTAAAAAGAAAGTTCAAGAGTGGTCATAAGGCATGGAACAATTAGAACTCTATGCCTATACCACTGAGGAATATAAAAAGAACGGTTGGATAAAAGTAGGCCACACAAAGGTCGGTGAAGAAAGGATTTGGAACCAGTTTGGGACATCCAATCCTGAAAATCCCGATTATCAAATGATCGGGATGCTTCCCGATGGGGTTTGTGACCATCATATCCATGCTCAACTTATAAAAAATGGCTGTAAAAAAATTGAAAAAGTCCCCGGCCAAGAATGGTTCCAAGTCACAAATAAAAACGACCCATTTAAAGATGTCCGCCGTGCTTACAATGAAATTGTAAACGGCAGTTCCCGCACAGAGCATTATAAGCTCCGCAAAGAGCAAGCGGGAGCCATTGAAAAAGCAAGCAAGTGGTTTAAAAAAGAATATCCCGCCGAGGTCATCGGCTCCGCCACCCACTCCAACCGTTTTCTTATCAATGCCAAGATGCGATTTGGTAAATGCTTTACCAGTATTCACTTGGCGAAAAAAATCAATGCCCGCAATACATTGATCGTGACCTATAAACCCGATGTTATCGGTGAATGGATTGATACCGTAAATGAGCAGGTTGACTTTGACGGATGGACAGGAATTAGGGCCAAGCCAAAATCAGACCGCCCCGCCGATCCCGCACTAAATGATAGTGGTGATTTTCCACGAACCAGTGGCCCGATTGTTTTATGTGTTTCACTACAAGACCTATGGATTGATGAAGACGGTAATACAAAAGATCGGCTTCATAAAATCCCAGAAATTGCCTGGGATTTGGTTATTTTTGACGAGGTTCACTATGGCAGTAGAACCGAGCGGGCCAAGAGTATTTTGGAGAAAATCAAATTTACCCACCGCCTTGATTTATCAGGCACTCCATTCCGCCTAATTGAACAGGATGATTTTTCATCTCAACAAGTTTATACCTACAGCTACCTTGATGAACAAAAAAATAAAAAAGAAGAGATTGAATTCGACCCACAAAATCAGGCGGAGAAAATTTACCGCTTAATGCCCGATCTGAATATCTCGGCCATTGAAATTACCGACGAGGACATTGCCGAGCAACGGGAAACTTTCAAGACTGACGACATTGATTTTTCACTCAATAGACTTTTTGAAACTAATGAAGAAAATAAATTCGTTTACGAGGAAGCCGTTGATCACTTCATTGAAGGCTTAACCCAATCAGGCCACGAGGCTCGCTCTATTAGTGTTTATGGAAAACTTGGATCGCAACTAGGATGTCCACCAAAAAGGCATACCGTTTGGTGGATGAACCGAGTGGATTCAATTTCTGCCTTAATTGAAAAGCTCCAGTCGCATCCTTATTTTTCTAATTTTATTCTTATCAATGCTTCTGGAAGCGATAACAAAAAAGATGACGATGACCGCATTGTGGCCAGAGAAAAATCATCGGTACAAAAAGCCATCAATGAAGCCAATGAAAATCCAAATAAATTAGGCACCATCACCTTTACCTGTGGTCGTTTTTTAACAGGGGTCACGATCAGAGAATGGGATAGTATTTTAATTTTGAACGATATTAAATCCGCCGAGAGTTATTACCAAGCGATCTTCCGTGTGCAGTCCGCTTGGGTAAATGAAAAAACAAAATCACCTCTAAAACCTAAAGCATGGGTTTTTGATTTTGCGATCACCCGTTGCCTACAAGTGACCTACGATTGTGCGAGCAATATCGCCGATCAAATTGACCAACAGGAAAGTTATGAACAACGGACGGATGTGAATAAAGACAACCTAGAAATCGTGACCGAGGGCTTATGCGATACCTTGGATATTAAGCGGTTCTACGAAGGCAGTCTGGTCAGCACACCCACAACCGCCAAGGACATTTTTGAAGTCCTTAACCACGAGGGTTCCCGCATTGCCCTTGCCCGAAGAATTACATCCAATGTTCTGGTGAATTTTGGAAAATTAAAACTGCTTGAGGAGCATCCACATATTTTAGGAATACTGGAAAAAGTTAAGGGTTATCGTAGCGGTGAATTTACGGCAACCATTGAAGATTTCGTTCAAATTGGACGAGACGCGAGTGATTTGGAGCAAGTCAAAGGCGATCCTAATCTTACCCAAGATGAAAAAGAAAAAATCATCGAGGACTTTGCTGAAAAAGACAAAGATAAGGAAAGACAAACCAGAAAAAAATGGTATGCCACTCAGATTAAGCGGTTAGCAATCTGTATGGCCGATTTTATTTATATGACCTACGAGCGGGAATATAACATTGACGATGTTATCCAAACTAAGTCCCCACAGTTTTTTGAAGTGATGACGGGAATTTCTAAGGATGGTTTTGTTGAACTTTGCGATAAGGGCTTTATGAATAGGTTCGCCCTTAATCGCATCGTCCGTGAATTTAGGGATCAGGAAAACACCTCCCTAAACCCTGAACAATACATCCTTGAAAACCTGAAAAAGATGGCTTCATCAAGTTTTTGAAAACTTAATCACAAAATATGTATTTTGTCAAAATCCTGCTATTTCGATAGATAGGGTTCATCTACTCATGCACGCTTTCCCACAGTTTTTGTAGGCGTTTGACTGATACAGGCATGGGGGTTTTCAGTTCCTGGCTGAACAGGGAAATACGCAGTTCTTCAATTTGCCAGCGGAATATTTCCAGATTCGGGTCGGTTACGCTGGCCTGGCGGTGTTTATACAGGCGTTGTTCGTACTGTTCCCACAGTGTGGTGACAATTTCGGTTTGTTCCTGGTCGCGTTCCGGATTTTTGTTGTATTTGTCGAGGCGTAGAATCATGCCTCTGAGATAACGCGGGAGGTGTTGCAGGTACTGCCAGCGGGTTGTGCTCAGGAATCCCGGATAAATCAGGTGGTGCAGCTGTGTTTCCAGATCTTTTTTCAGGAAAGCCACTGATTTTTCCAGAGTGGCTAGTCGCTTTTTCAATTCCTGACAAGGTTGGGCAATCGTCTGGATCAGCTCGGCCATCTCCTGCGAAATAGCTCCCAGCCGTGTACGTGCACGTGTAGATTGTGCGGTAAATTCATGTTCGTTACGCGGTAGCGGATCATCGCCGATCAGAGCCAGATCAATGATGGCCGAACGGATATCTTCCCTGAGCCTGCCAATCTCGATTAAATTGCTCATGAGTAGGATTGCTTTCTGATCAACGGGTAAATTTTTTTCCAGTTGCCTGATTCTGTCCTTAAGCGCAAGGCATAACAACCGCCGCACCCCTCCCCGCATACTGTGTTGCGCGCCTTGCTGCGTATCAAATATACGAATGGCAACACTTTGCTCCTGATCAACCAGTGCCGGATAGCCGGTCAGTTGCTGATTGCCCCGGTTAAAACGGGTTTCCTGTGGTAATTCTCCAAAATCCCATTGGGTGATGCCGTCACGCTCGATTGAATTGGGCTCTGCTCCCGCGCCACGCGTAAATAATTGCTGTGCTGTCTGGCCAAATTGTGCTTTTAATTCAGCCAGATCATGCCCCATGCCCAGCGTGGTGCCGGCATCGTCGATCACTTTGACATTCATTTGCAAATGCACGGGTAACGATTTGTCATCCCAGCTATCCAGCGGCACCTTGATTCCAGTTTCGTTGCGGATGAATATGGACAGGGATTCAGCAAGCAGCACAGCCTGATCCGGGCAGGTGTCCAGCCATTCCAGAAAGCGGGTAACGAATTGCGGCACCGGAATGGCGTGGCGGCGGATCGGCTTGGGTAACATCTTCACATACCAGGTCACTTTTTCCCGGATTAACCCCGGTACCAACCGGTCGAAATGAAACGGTATGAATTGATTGAGTAACGGCAGCGGGATGGTAACTGTTACCCCATCCAGAGGATGACCGGGATCAAAGTGGTAGCTCAAGGGCAGATCATGGCCAGCTACTACCAGTGTTTCAGGAAACTGCTCGATGGTTGCTGCATCTGCAGCTTGCCGCATCAGCATTTCCCGCGTCAGGTACAACAGCCTGGGGTCAATCTGTTCTACCTGCTTGCGCCATTTTTCAAAGGTATTGCCACTACTAATATCTGCAGGAATACGCGCAGCATAAAACTCGAATATCTGCTGATCATCCACCAGAATATCCTGCCTTCGCACCTTGCTTTCCAGTTCGCAGATTTCATCAATCAACTGCTGATTGTGCTGCAGGAAAGGTGCATTGCTTTTATATGCTCTTGCGACCAATGCTTCACGGATAAAAATTTCGCGTGCATGGGCTGGGTCAATCGGGCCATAAGCCACGCATCGTTTGGGTACGATGGTCAGGCCATACAGGGTGACACGCTCAAACACGACAGCTTGTGCGCGCTGTTTTTCCCAGTGCGGATCAAAGTAGTGTTTTTTACACAGTTTGCCAGCGATTTTTTCCAGCCAGATTGGATCGATGGCGGCTACACAACGTGCATAAAGTTTGGTGGTTTCTGCCAGCTCGGCCGCAACTACCCATTTCGGCTGTTTTTTTCTCAGGGATGATCCAGGGAAAATTGAAAACTTGATTGCACGCGCACCTTCGTATATCCCCTTCTCATCCGATTTGAAGCCGATATTACCTAGCAGGCCGGACAGCAGCGCCCGGTGAATTTCATCATAACTGGCAGGAACCTGGTTAGGACGTAACCCCATTTCCTGAATCTGCGTATGCAACTGGCCGTGAATCTCGCGCCATTCCCGCATTCTGCGATGGGAAATAAAATTTTTCTGACATTGTTCAATCAGCTTTCTATTGGATTTTTTGTGTTTGAGCAGATCGTTATAGAAATCCCACAATTTGAGATAACCAATGAAATCGGAGCGATCATCGCGGAATAGCTGGTGCGCTTGATCAGCCGCCTGTTGATGTTCAAATGGTCGATCACGCGGATCCTGCAGACTGAGGGCGGAAGCGATGATCAGCACTTCGGTCAGGCAGTTTTCTTGCCTGGCGGCAATAATCATGCGGGCAATTTTAGGATCGATGGGAAACCTTGCCAGTTGATGCCCGGTTTGTGTCAGCCCTTTTTGCTCATTCAGCGCACCAAGTTCCGATAAAAGCTGGTAACCATCGGCAATCATGCGCGCAGCAGGCGGCTGAATAAACGGAAACTGTTCCACATCTCCAATTTTCAGCGATTTCATGCGCAAAATAACCGCCGCTAACGAGGAACGCAGAATCTCCGGATCGGTATATTGCGGGCGGGCAGCAAAATCTTCTTCTGAATACAGGCGAAAACATACGCCGTTCATCACCCTGCCGCATCGTCCAGCACGCTGATTGGCCGAAGCCTGGGAAATTTTCTCGATCAGCAGCTGCTCCACCTTGTTGCGATAGCTGTAACGATTAATGCGTGCCAACCCGGTATCAATCACATAGCGAATACCGGGAACCGTGAGTGAAGTTTCGGCAACGTTGGTGGCCAGCACAATGCGTCGCCGTTGGCCAGGCATAAAAATACGCGCCTGTTCTGTGTGGGACAATCGGGCAAACAGGGGCAAGATCTCTGTGCCAGCCCTGCTACCGGGGCCGGAAAAGGTGTGTTTACGCAAGATTTCTGCGGTTTCCCGTATTTCCCGTTCTCCGGGCAGGAATACCAGCATATCTCCCTCCCCCATGTGCATGGCTTCATCAACCACATTCAGAATGACTCGGGACAGATCACGCTCCTCACCATCTGCCTGATCGTTGAACGACCGGTAATGGATCTCTACCGGGAATAATCTGCCAGATACCTCAATGACAGGTGCATTATTAAAATGGGAAGCAAAGCGCTGGGCATCAATGGTGGCGGATGTAATAATCAGCTTCAGATCCGGACGGCGCGGCAGTAATTGCTTGAGATAGCCGAGCAGGAAATCGATATTCAGGCTGCGCTCATGCGCTTCATCGATGATGATGGTTTGATAGGCGCGCAGCATGGGATCTTGCTGTGTTTCAGCCAGCAAGATCCCATCGGTCATCAACTTGATACGTGTATCAGGATGCGTCTGATCAGAGAAGCGGACTTTATAGCCGACCAGTTGTCCAAGCGGGCTGTTCAGTTCCGTGGCAATACGTGCAGCAACGGTTCTGGCAGCAATACGCCGGGGCTGGGTATGACCAATCAGTTTTTTGGCACCCCGCTGCTCTCCAATACTATGTTCCAGTTCCAGGCATATTTTTGGTAACTGCGTGGTTTTGCCGGAACCGGTTTCACCACAGATAATAACGGCTTGATGCTGCGCGATCGCGCGCGCGATTTCTTCACGTCGCGCGACGACCGGCAGTTCTTCCGGATAGGTGATGCGGGTAATTGATTCGGAGGGAGGTGCCAATAAATGTTACTTGCCGACGATGATGGTCTCTTTCTGGTTGCTGAGTGTGCCCTGCTCAATAATGGCAACGGTTAGCTTGGAAACAGCAACACGCTTGCCAGTGGCCTCCTCGGTAATGTCCGTTTGCCAGACCTGGATGCGTCTGCCGACATGCAACGGCGTACATACACCAATGACATTTCCTTCAGCCACTGCCCGGATATGGTTGGCATTTATTTCAATGCCAACAGCCCGGTAAATTTCAGGGTTGATCGTCATCCACGCGGATACGCTGCCCAGGGTTTCGGATAGCACGCAGCTGGCACCCCCGTGCAAAATACCAAAAGGCTGGGTGGTGCGATGATCTACCGGCATGCTGGCCTTAAGGAAATTCGGGCCAACTTCCAGGAAGCGTATACCAATATGCACACCCATATTGGCATTACGCAACCCTTCCAGATAATCAATAGTGTAGTTTTTAAACCAGATCGCTTGATCAGAACTCATATTGTCTCCACATACTTAACAGGTCGGGGCTCAGGAATTTGCAGCAGAATGGATTGGGATCAATACCGGTTCGGCGCGATGTTTACCTCTGCGCTTTTCCACTGCTTCGGCCAGATCGGAAAGTACCTGTTGTGTTGTCTCGAAATCAATACAGCCGTCTGTAATACTCTGTCCGTAAACCAGCTCTTTCAATTGTTTGCCTTCCACATTCTGCCGACCTGCCACCAGGTGGCTTTCAAGCATGACACCACTGATTGAGCGATTACCTTCCGTAATTTGTCGTGCAACATCAGCAGCCACTTCCGGCTGACGCCGATAATCCTTGTGGCTGTTCGCATGGCTGCAGTCGATCATCAGATAAGGAGGCAGTTTAGCTTTTGTTAACGCCTCAACTGCAGAAGCAACATTTCCTACATCATAATTCGGTGATCTTCCGCCACGCAGGATGATATGACAATCCTCATTTCCCCTGGTTGTGAAAGTGGCCACCCGTCCTTCTTTGGTGACTGACAGGAAATTATGCGGGTGGGAGGCTGCACTAATTGCATCAATTGCAATATTCAGATTACCGTAGGTGCCATTCTTGAACCCTACCGGACACGAAACACCGGAGGCCAGTTCGCGATGTCCCTGGCTTTCAGTTGTCCGGGCACCGATAGCTGCCCAGCTAATCAGGTCGGCCACATACTGCGGGCTGATCAGATCAAGAAATTCAGTAGCAGCCGGCATATCTGTATTGCCCAGTTTCAGCAATAAATTGCGAGCCAGTCGTAACCCTTTGTCAATATTGAAACTGTTATCCAGATCCGGATCATTGATCAGGCCTTTCCAGCCAACGGTTGTGCGGGGTTTCTCGAAATAAACCCGCATAATGATATGTAACTGACCTTTCAGCTCCTGACGCAGACGACTCAGCCGGGAAGCATATTCTACGGCTGCATCTACATCATGAATTGAACACGGGCCGCAAATGACAAGCAACCGATCATCCTCTCCCCGCAATATGTCATGGCACTCCTGCCTGGCAGTGACCACTGTTTCCGTTGCACGCTCGGTCAGAGGGTGCTCACGAAGCAGTTGCACTGGCGTGATCAGCTCATCTCCTCTGATAATGCGCCGATCGTCAGTTTTATGTTCCACTGATAATTCCTCGATGATTATTTCTCTCCATTTGTCCTCGCTACTCCACAAAAACGTACTATCCACTGTTCACTGTTACATTATGTGGTTCAGCTCTGCCTTAACAAGTAGGTCTATTTTACTGCGATGTCTCGCTAATCTCCATCATTCCTGTAACGAAGCCAGATGACTGGCCACATCTTCCTTGCTGAAACCGATTGCACTGGCAATACGGTCTGCATGGCTGATGCGCGAGACACCCGGAACAAGCCGGTGTGTCGGCTTCTCTGAAACGAATTCAACTTGCAGATAGTCTCCGATTTCTTCCTGCTGCAAACGTTCGCACAATTCGTGATTATGGGTCACCAGCAGCGTGGTGGCACCCAGCTGATGAAATCCTTTCAGCACATACTCCGAAAGTGTCATTTTTTCTTCAAAGGTGGTGCCTTCCGCCAGTTCATCCAGTATCACCAGAGAACGTGGTGTCGAATTGAAGAAGATTTCGCGGGTTTGTTTCAGCTCATGTGCAAAACGCCCCATTCCTTCCTCCAGTTGGCCGGGAGCAGGAATCTGATAAAAAATATGCTCTGCAGGCACTATTCGTGCTTGCGTTGCTGGGATATACGCTCCGGCTTGCGCCAGCAGCTGAATCTGAGCAACCGTTTTGCAGTAGGCGGTTTTTCCACCGCTGTTTGGCCCCGTCACGATCAGCAAGCGTTTATTGTTATCCAGCGTAATATCGTTGGGAACATAATCCGGATGCGTCCGTACCAGCAATGGGTTTTTGGCGGCAGAAGCAACCAGTGTGTGACGTTCGTTCCTATAGATTTCCGGCAGAACGGAATCTCCTGGTATGGAATGCGCATGCCGACGCAATGCCAGCAATTCATCAATCATCCCCAGTGCTTCAATTGCTCTAGCCAATTCCGGACTACTCCGAAACAGTTTCTGCAGCGGGTAGATGACCGAATCCCGGTCGGATGCACTGACTGCTTGTAAAATGATCGGAATGATCGGCACAAGCAGGATCAAAACCCCATAGCCAATGTAGCTGGCACCCAGCTCGCTCAGTGTACTCTGAAAGAAAAAAAGCAGACCGGCCATAAAAACCAGAAAGAAACCGATAAACGGCCACTTGAACACAGAGGGGCGAAATCGCGGAATAGGTAAGCGAGATTTTTCTTCTCTTGTCAGAAATTTTCTTTCCGAGACATAGATGGGTCCATGCATGAGTGAATAAGTACGTGTCCGGGCAAAATCACGCAACGCTTGCACCAGCGTGCGCAGGTAATCACTATTGGGAGTGGGAAGCGCTTCTGCCTGATCTACCATATCTACAGCAAAACCAGTGCCATCAACAAACTGACGATAGCCGTATCCACCAAATTCCAGTCTTTCCTTACCGGTTTTATCTTTGGGATCATCGGTCGTCAGTCCGCCTGCAAACTCGCCGTAAAGCAGATGGTATAGTGAGGTTTCATCGAACGCCATTCGTTTGATGTACTTTTCCAGGGCGTCCAACAGCTCAGGATTGGATTCAAGTTCACGCAACGCTTCCTGCTTGCTTTGTAATAATGCAGCATCGGTCACCGGGCGCGCAATTGAGCGGTACAATACGGATTGCCCTACCCGGGTCTGTGCATGGTTGATTTCATCAAACAGGGCATCAGCCTCCACCGCAACAAAAGTCTTGGCATCCAGTGCCCCGTAATTATCTGCAGTGGGTTTTGTATCCCGTATCTGCGTCTGATGTTTGCCGGATGACAAAATGAAACTTTCGCGCCAGACAGAAGCAGTAACAGCTTGTGATGTATCATTCATATTTTTATATATTGATGGATTGCAATTGAACTTAGCTCGTACAACTTTAGACGATTTTACTACCTCATGCAGGGATTAATGGTGATAAAACCTCCCTCATCGCCTTACTATTAATTACTAAGTAATTAATTTTTTCGGGCAAGAATCATGCTGCGTAAAATTTTTAAAAAATATCTGCCTTCTCACGAAAGTATCCAGCAGAGCCGCTTTGTGAAATTTTTTGGCACGCTGCTGTATCATCATAACCTTTGGCATTTACACCGCCGTTCTGTTGCCGGAGGAGTAGCTGCCGGTCTGTTCGCCGGTCTGGTTCCGGGCAGCAATCCGGTGCAGTTCTTTTTTGCCACTCTGTTTTCCGTGATTTTCAAGGTCAATCTGCCCATCGCTGTATTTACGACGCTTTACTCCAATCCTTTTACTATCGTACCGCTTTATATAGCAGCGTATTTTTTGGGTAGCTGGGCGACCGGCAGCAAGATAAGTAGCATGGATGACCTGCCTCCACTGGAATTGCATTTGCTGGACAAACATCTTTCTGAATGGGCTCCCGTACTGACGGACTATCTGGCAACCCTCGGGAAACCACTGATTGTCGGGCTATTTTTACTAGCCTCCCTGCTATCTGTCACCGGCTATTTCGCGGTACGCATGTTCTGGCGTTACTACGTTATCCATACATGGCATAAACGAGCCAAGCGTAAGCGTCACTCCAACAATAACCCCTAACCTTTCATCTTCATGCCTGGAACACGTTTACTGCTTCGCATAGCAGGCATTGCGCTACTGATTACCGCAGCAGGGTACATCACTTGGCATTTAACCAGAAGCCAGCCTCTGGAAGTGGAACTGGCGACCGTTAGTCGCGGTGCCGTTGAAGCCACGGTGGTCAATACGCGCGCTGGCACGATCAAGGCATGCCGACGAGCCAAATTATCTCCACAAGCAGGTGGCCAGATCATCCGTATGGAAATCAGAGAAGGAGATCGGATCAAGAAAGATCAGGTGCTACTTGAATTATGGAATACCGATCTGCAAGCACAACATGATCTGGCAAAGCAGCAATTGGCTACAGCAGAAAGCCGGCGACAGGAATCCTGCATCCTGGCTGACAACGCACAACGTGAATATATCCGCACCCAACAACTGGTTGAGAAAGGATTTGTTAGCGTACAGCGTGCCGATGATGCAAGCGCTACTGCCAAAGCCAACCGGGCAGCCTGTGCCGCCACGGGTGCAGAAGTCAGGCGAGCGCGTGCACAGATTGCAGTCAGCCAGGCCAACCTGGATCGAACACAGCTTATTGCTCCTTTTGCTGGAGTCATTGCTCAGATCACAGGAGAACTGGGCGAATATGTCACCCCTTCCCCGCCGGGAATTCCCACCCCGCCAGCAGTTGATCTGATTGATGACTCCTGCCTGTATGTCAGTGCGCCGATGGATGAAGTCGATGCACCCAAAATCCGGGTGGGACAAGTTGCACGCATCACGCTGGATGCCCTCCCTGGCCAGATTTTTGAGGGGAAAGTACGTCGTATTGCCCCTTATGTGACTGAAGTCGAGAAACAGGCGCGCACGGTGGATGTGGAAGCCGAATTTGCCAATCCTGATCAGGCTGTTTTGCTGGTGGGTTATAGCGCAGATATCGAAGCAATTATTGATCATCGTGAAAATGTGCTACGCGTTCCCACCCAGGTGATCCGTCAGGGCAACAAGGTTTGGGTGCTGGATCAAGATAGCAGGCTTGAGGAGCAAACGCTGAAAACAGGCCTGGCAAACTGGGCCTATACCGAAGTGCTTGAAGGGTTGTCTGAAGGGGATCAGGTACTGCTGTCCGGCGATAATGGAGAAATCAAAACGGGCACACAAGTGACCCCCAAACCTCCTCAGCCATGATACAGCTCCAGGGTATCACCCGGATTTTTCATATGGGGGATCAAGCTATCCATGCACTTGACCATATTGATCTGACAATCGACTCTGGTGAATATGTTTCCATCATGGGGCCTTCCGGATCGGGCAAATCAACCCTGCTGAATGTTATCGGTTTACTCGACCGGCCGGACAGCGGGCATTATCTACTGGATGGCAGAGACGTCACCGCACTGTCGGAAACCGAGCAAGCACAAGTTCGCCGGGAAAAAATTGGTTTTGTTTTCCAATCTTTCCATCTGATCCCGCGTTTGACGGCTGCAGAAAACATTGAAATTCCTCTGATACTGACTGGCATGCCTTCAATAGAGCGTAAGGAGCGCATCGCAGAAACCTTGCAGGCATTCAACTTGAGTGATCGTGCACACCACCGACCGGCTGAACTATCTGGCGGGCAGCGCCAGCGGGTGGCCATTGCCCGCGCAACGATCTTGCGTCCTACTGCATTGCTGGCGGATGAACCCACCGGCAATCTTGATCATCGTATCGGCTCAGAAGTAGCAACGTTGCTGGAAGCATTGAATCAAACAGGTACCACGCTTATCGTCGTAACGCATGATCGCGAACTGGCATTACGCGCCCGGCGCCGGGTTGCCATGCACGATGGTCGGATCGAAACCGACGAACAATGAGACTACAGGATCTCCTGCGTTTTTCCCTTAAAACTATTACCAGCTACCCTGCTCGCTCGTTTTTGATCATACTGGCCATGGCATTGGGTGTGGCTGCAGTGATCATTCTGACTGCATTGGGCGATGGGGCGCGCCAGTATGTCGTCAATGAATTTTCTTCGATCGGCACCAACCTGATTATTGTCCTGCCTGGTCGTTCCGAAACAGCAGGGAGTTTTCCAGGCGCAGTCATGGGCCAGACGTCAAGAGATCTGACGCTGGATGATGCTCATTGGGTAGGAAGGCTGCCACAAGTCAGGCGTTACGCTCCCCTGAATGTCGGTGTGGCTGAACTTTCTGCTGCAGGCAAGCTGCGGGAAGTCACGCTGATGGGCACCACCGCGGATATTTTCCCAATCCGTCACATGAAGCTTTCACAGGGAAAATTTCTTTCAAGCGCGGATGAAAGCAGTGCCCAGATTGTATTGGGTGCCAAGATTGCACAGGAATTTTTCCCGGATGGAAATGTACTGGGGCAGCGCGTTCGCCTGAGTGATCGGCGTTTTCTGGTCACCGGCGTGATGGCGGAACAAGGCGAATCCATGGGATACAACTCGGATGAACTGGTCATTATTCCTATCCAGCATGCCCAGACATTACTCAACACTAATTCGCTGTTCCGGTTGCTGATTGAAATCCGCCATCATGGCGAAATCGATAATGCCAGGGAAGCAATTCGTCAAACGCTCATTCGACGTCATGACGGGGAAGATGATGTCACCGTAATCGCCCATGATGCTGTACTGGCTACATTTGAACGTATCCTGCGTGCATTGACACTGGGGGTTGCCGGTATCGCCGTCATCAGCCTTGCTGTTGCCGGCATTTTGGTGATGAATGTTATGCTGGTATCGGTCAGTCAGCGCACGGCAGAAATTGGGCTACTCAAGGCAATTGGCACGCCGGCTGCTGTCATTCGCTATATTTTTCTGGCTGAAGCCGTCTGGCTATCCCTGGCGGGAGCCCTGGCCGGATTCATACTGGGACAGGCAGGCAGCTGGGCACTACGTCTGGCATATCCGCTGTTGCCCGCCTGGCCACCACTCTGGGCCAATTTTGCCGGGGTAGGAGTCGCAGTATTGGCTGGCGTTCTGGCGGGATTATTACCGGCAATCCGTGCGGCGAAACTGGATCCGGTTGATGCACTTGGCAAGCGATAAAGTCGATGAATCTTGTTGAATCCCTGAGATTTGCACTCCGCGCATTAACCGCCCACCGAACGCGCACATTTCTGTCTGCATCCGGTATTGCCATCGGCATTGCCGCCGTGATCCTGTTAACATCAATCGGTGCAGGTATCCAGCGTTTTGTGTTATCCGAATTCACCCAGTTTGGAACCAACATTGTGAATATCACACCCGGCAAGACTCGTACGCGAGGTGCTTCGACCGGATCAATTAGCAGTGTGCGCCTGTTGACAATTGAGGATTCGCTCGCGCTGAAATCCTCTCGCCATGCGGTCTATACCAATGCAACCGTCACCGGGAACGCGGAAGTACGCGGTAACGGCCACAGCCGACGAGTTACTGTATATGGCCAGGGGCCGGATTTCGATCGGGCATTTAATATGCACACTGCGATCGGGCAATTCCTACCAGCGGACGATCCGCGTAATCCACGCGCCTTTGCTGTGCTCGGTGCAAAAGTACACAAGGAGCTGTACGGCAGTACCAATCCGCTTGGCTCGGTACTGCAGGTCGGTGGTTCACGTTTTCGTATCATTGGTGTCATGGCCTCCAAGGGCCAGGTACTGGGTTTTGATCTGGATGATACGGTTTACATTCCCACAGCACGGGCATTGGAAGTTTTCAACCGGGAAGGTGTGATGGAAATTCAGGTAGTCTATCCGCCAGCCACACCACTGGATGAAGTCACGCAAGATATCAAACGTATCATGCTTAAACGGCACGGGCGTGAAGATTTTACGATAACACCACAGCAGCAGATGCTCAGTACACTCTCTACCGTACTGAATGTACTGACTTTTGCCGTCGCGGTATTGGGAGGAATTTCATTGCTGGTCGGAGCGGTGGGGATGATCACACTGATGCACATCACTGTAACAGAACGGATGGCCGAGATCGGCTTGCTGAATGCATTAGGTGCAACCCCCATGCGTATCCGTATCTTGTTCCTGCTGGAATCCACCGCGCTTTCGACGCTGGGGGGGATTGTCGGATTAATCACAGGATCAGGGATTGCCGGACTACTGGGAATACTGGTCAGCGATTTGCCCATCAGCATCCCGTGGCGCTATGTCATCGCGGCATTGCTCCTGTCAGGGGTAATCGGGCTGGCAGCGGGCATTGTTCCCGCCATACGCGCAGCCCGTCTTAATCCGGTGGATGCCCTACGCGCTGAGTAAAGCCTGGCTTCAGTGATTTTTTACGTAATCCACTAACTTCTGGAAGGAAAATAGATTGTCCTGTTTCTGTAACGGGTTATGACATTGTGCACAATTCAGATCGTTATCCTTTACTTTGCCATTTGGTTCATACAAGGCAAACCCCCAGTTACCGGAGCGATCTTCTGCTTTAAAAGTGCCATCCCAGTCACTTCTTTTTTCCATAACACCTACAGCAGCCAGTTTGTCGATGACAAACAAGCCATCCTCACCCGATTGGATTTTGCCCTCGGCATCTTTCTTGGGTATATATATTTCCATGACCACAACTGAACCGGGAGCAGCCTCCTCACCTTTTTTGTAGCTATCCACGGCAATCTTATTTGCATAGAATTTTGCTAACTGTGTTTGATTAGCACGGTTAGCGGTGCCATATTGCGAAAATATCTCAGTATAATTTTCCGGAAACTTAACAAACTCCGGGTTTCCTCCCCCAAAGGCAGGGAATGACAACGTTAAACCGATCAGTGCAGACAAACCTAAACTTGATTTCATTTTTTCTCTCCTTTTAAAAATCATTCTGCGGGCAAATCACCAGCAAACATGATTTACTTTGTTTTTGAGCGGAAAACGAAACATACGTGTAAAACACGCAAATTCCACTGACATTATAGACGCTCCCCATACAAATCATGAAACCTATCATCTGGATGATGATACTCATCACAGAAATTCCTGCAGAGTCAGAAAATACCCATCCTTAATCATCTTGCAGACTGACCGGAATATCTCTCCGGACATGCAAAACGTCAATGTAAACGGCGGAAATAGAACCACAACGCTGATAATGACATTCAAACTTATGAAAACAGCTCAGAAAAAATGGTTTTGATTAAGCGGCTGAAAATTGTTAGCAGATGTCGTTTTCGGCGTTAAATTTGTGACGCGATTAAACAAAGTAGAGATCAAAAGCAGATGGCTACTTGATCCTCCATACATTCAATTTGACTATCGCTCATCGCAAACACAATCAGCCCTTGCTTAATCTGCGCTACAAATTTGATAGTCAGCAAGTTTCGGGTCGTGTTTATGAAAATTCGCTTTTATTCTATGGGGATAGGAAGGATAGAATATAACGCGAAGGATAAAAATGATGATCGATCAAGCGCAAACTCATTACGACCGTATTGTCAAAGCAATCGAATATATTCAAGAAAATTTTAAACAGCAGCCTGCTTTAGAGGATATTGCGGCGGCAGTACATTTAAGTCCGTTTTATTTTCAACGACTGTTTTCTGAATGGGCGGGAGTGAGTCCCAAGAAATTTGTCCAGTATCTTAGTTTGGAATACGCTAAAAGTTTGTTAAAAAACAGGAATTCCAGCTTGATGGAAGCAGCGTATGAGACAGGGCTATCGGGAGCCAGCCGATTGCACGATCTCTTTGTGAATATAGAATGCATGACGCCGGGTGAATTTAAAAATGGTGGCAAAGCCTTGCGTATCGATTACTGTTTTGCTGACAGTCCGTTTGGGAAAGTGATGATCGCATCTACCTCCAAGGGAGTTTGCCGGATCGCTTTTGAAGAGGATGAAGTCTTGGCTTTCAGCAATCTTAACAAGAGCTTTCCCAATGCTTCCTATACACAAAGGGTTAATCAATCTCACCAGGCTGCCCTGTTTATTTTTCAAAAAGATTGGTCACGGCTGGATGAAATCAAGCTACATTTAAACGGCACGCCGTTCCAACTCAAAGTTTGGGAATGCTTGCTCAAAATTCCGATGGGCGATCTAACCACCTACGGCCATATTGCAAAAACAATCGGCAACCCTAAAGCCTCCAGAGCTGTCGGTACGGCAATCAGCCGTAATCCCGTCGCATTTCTCATCCCATGCCACAGAGTCATCCAATCCAGTGGGCAGATCGGCGGTTATATGTGGGGGGCCACCCGAAAATCCGCGATGATTAGTTGGGAAGCCGCGAGAACGGGAGCATGAACATGCAAGACACTCTGAAAAAGATAGCTGCGGCGAATTGGCAACATGTGGCTGATGACATGCACGAAAAAGGCTATGCGATCGTGCCCGGTATTTTGTCGGCTGTGCAGTGCCGTCATTTCATTGAGCTTTACGACTGCCCTGACAGCTATCGCAAAACGGTAACCATGGCGCGTTATAGGTTTGGCCTGGGGGAGTATAAATATTTTGCCTACCCGTTGCCGGATATTATTCAGGCCTTACGGGAAAAGCTCTATGCCAAACTCGTTCCTGTTGCTAATCGATGGATGAACGCTTTGAATATCGAAACGCAGTTTCCAGAAAAACTGGCAGACTTGCATAAGCAGTGCCGCGACCATCATCAATGTCAGCCAACCCCCTTGATTTTGAAATACGGCAAAGGCGGGTTTAACACCTTGCATCAGGATTTGTACGGGGATATTTATTTCCCGATTCAAACCGTATTTTTTTTAACGGAACCTGATGAAGATTTTACCGGGGGCGAATTTGTCTTAACGCAGCAAACATCGCGAGCACAGTCCAAGGCAATCGTGTTAAAACCCAGGAAAGGCGACATGTTGATGATGACGACTCACTTTCGCCCTGTGAAGGGAAGCAGAGGTTATTACCGCGCGAATATGAAACATGGTGTCAGTGAAGTGCATAGCGGGCAACGCTATACGATGGGTATTATCTTTCACGATGCAGTAAGTTAAAGATCAAATAAACTCAGGCAGGGAGAGTGACGAATCCTGGCTGATGGTACTTGGGGTAGATGATTTACTAAAATCAATCACATTTTACGAAAATGGGTTTGTACCCCCATATTTTGAACACCTAATGGAAAATGTCACACTCCCTAAATTTACCCCTAACTCTGTTAAGTGGATAGACCCAGAAAATGATTCGGCATAGTGAAATTAGTGATCAGGATGTAAGGCGAGGGATAAAAGCCCTGCACATTCAATTTGGCGGCAACAGTCAACTGCAAATCTATGGCACTTTGGGATGTCAATCTGGCAAAAGAATGCGGCGCAAAAATCGGGTATTTTTTGCCAGTGCTCAAGCAGCCATCGAGGCAGGTTATCGCCCTTGCGGCAATTGTATGAAGGAAGCGTATAAGAAATGGACCGGATCACGCATACTTTAGATGCCCCTGAAAATCTGTTACCCCAAGCGGGGGAAGTCAATTATTACGGGCCAATTTTATCGCTGGAAGAATCTGATCGTTATTTAGCGATACTTCTGAAAGATATCGCGTGGCAACCGGATGAAGCGATTATTATGAGCAAACATATTTTGACCAAACGTCATGTCGCCTGGTACGCGAATTCACCCTTTCAATACACGTATTCGAAAATCACCAAACAGGCTCTGCCATGGACGCAGGATTTATTGGAGTTAAAAACGATTACTGAGCAGGTAAGTGGGGAGACATTCAATTCATGCCTGCTGAATCTTTATCATGATGGCTCCGAAGGCATGGCGTGGCACAGCGATGCAGAAAAAGATCTGAAAAGAGACGGGGCGATCGGCTCCTTAAGCTTGGGTGCAGAACGGAAGTTTGCATTTAAGCATAAGCGCAGCAAGGAAACCGTTTACATCCTGCTGGAACATGGTAGCCTGTTAGTGATGAAAGGAACCACCCAAACCCATTGGCTTCACCGATTGCCCCCAACCAAAACCATCCATACCCCCCGCGTTAATTTAACATTCCGCATGATTGTGAATCAGGGTATTGAGGTGACGTAATAGAATTTTTCAAAACAATGGAATATCTAGCCAAAGATTCCACACTGAAAACACTGCCTACCTACCCATTTCTGTGAATAGGGTGAACAGGCTCGCAGGCGCAGCAACAGTTACCTGTTACAGCTTAGCTTAGCGTTTAAAGTGCAATAATCGGTTATTAGCGGGCATGTCGTAATCTTGCTGCAAGTTGAAGCCAGCCTTAGCGGCAAGGGCAATCACATCTTCAATATTACGAATGCCCATTAACAGATCGCGTTGTTGTAAATGCTGATTAAAACTAGCATTACTGGCACTGGTAAATTGGCCATTGTAGTTAAAAGGGCCGTAAATACACAGCTGTGCTTCAGGTAAGCAAAACTCATTTAAGCGTTGAAACAGTTGTTCAACTATCTGCCACGGCATGATATGCAAGGTATTAGCAGTAAACAGCGCATCCACTTTTTCAGCACTAAACACCGAGCTAGTAATATCCAAAGCTAGCGGGGCAGGTAAATTTGCCAAGTTAGCTTGTTGGATCCGGGCGCTAAGGTCGGATAAATAAGCCGGTTGATCGCTACTTTGCCAGTTTAAGTGTGGTAAGTGCTTAGCAAAGTGGACGGCATGTTGGCCGGTGCCACTGCCTATTTCTAACACCCGCTTGCTATGCTGAAATACCTGCGTCAACACCTGCAGAATAGGCGCTTTGTTATTTTCACAAGCTTGAGAAAATGCTAGCACTATCTTTTTACCTACTTAGGTTATTCTGCCGCAAAGCGTTGCTGCAGGTAGGCAATAATATCGTTAGATTCATACAACCATTGCACCTCTCCGTTATCATGGCTAATACGTAAGCAAGGGACTTTAATCCGGCCTCCACCCGCTTTGAGAGCTTGGCGATGGGTTGGATTATCCAGGGCGTCGTACTTAACAACATTCAGGCTTAACCGGGCCATTTCTTTACGTACCCTAATACAAAATGGACAAGCCTTAAACTCATACAAAGCTAACTGACTGCAGTCTGCATCAACTTGGGCTTGCGCTTCACTATCACGATTTATGCCTTTAGGTGTGGTTAGCTTTTCGGCGATTAGCATAAAAGGGGTTAAAATAATTCGAATAAGTTTAAATACCAAACGCATATATTGACCACCTAAAAATTCAAATAAAAATTGTTGCACATTATGTCATAACCACTGCTATATAATGTAGTCACAAGATATCTGCCCAGAGGGCGAGACATCTAATTTGTACGGCGGCAAGGAAAGAAGAGGTATTTTTGGTGTGTCTGTAGCAACGCTACCTTTTGAAAAGAAGGAAAGTATTTTCGGCGAAATACCTCAGTTTATACAGCGCTTGATCATAATGTCTTTGCGTCTTCCGGTTCTTCTTTGGAGGAATAACAACCTCCACTCCCCGTTTTTCTGCCTGTTCAATAATGGCATTACTGTCATGCCACGATCTGCCAGCAGATGATCTGCATCCATCCCTTCGATCAGGCGGCCAACTTGCGTGTAATCAGCAGTGGTACCTTGTGTAACAAGGATTCTGACCGGCATACCATGCGCATCCACGGCCAGATGTATCTTGGTGTTGAGCCCCCTTTCGCCCGATTCATCTCCTGATTATCTCCTCTGGCCCCGCTGGCATGTGGGTGAACCTTGCCGTGACTGGTATCTATCATCAGCCATTCATAATCCGGATCATCCATCAGGATTTCCAGCAATTTTTCCCAGATACCCTTGTCACGCCAGCGAATAAAGCGACGGTGGGTATTACTCCACCCCCCATAGTCCGGCGGCAAATCCCGCCACGGGGCTCCTGTTCGCATAATCCATAAAACAGCATTGATAAACCGACGATTATCTGTGGCTATCCCTCCCCATGCCCCTTCTCTACCTGGTAAATGCCCCTCAAGTAGCGACCATACCTTATCTGAAATATCATGCCTGCGATGGGATGGTGTCATGCAAATCTCCTTTAATTTCTTAAAAGGATCTCATATTTCTTGTCTCATGACTACACTATCTAGCATTAAGAAACCATTTTAGAATCAAGTGAATGCTCGAAAACCCTGATTAAGGAACCCGATAGCTTTGCGACCAAACCCTAATGGGTAGCCCTATGGCTGGTTTCTGTCGAGAGGAATGAGGTCAAAACTCGGGAAAAAATTTAACTTTTAGCCTGCGCGCGAACAACTAGCGTATCAACCCTTCCTTCTGCATGGTTTCGATAACTGCTGGGCGCGCAGCGATGCGGGTCATATAATCCGTGAGTGCTGGCCACTTGCTCATATCGACCTGATGAAACTTGGTCCAACTTAGTGTCGTAAACAGGTACGCATCCGCAATGGTGAACAGGTTACCCAGCAAATATTGCTTACCATCAAGCTGATCGGCTAAAAAATTACAGTGCTTGCTGAAGGTGGCAAGTTGAGCAGTCTTCCATTCTGGCGTAATGTTGGGATGAAAAAGTGCACCCAGTGTTTTGTGGATCTCCGTTGCGATGAAATTTAGCCATTCCATCAACCGATAACGCTCCATACCGCCAAACTTCGGCGCTAATTTAGCATCCGGCTTTTCATCAGCAATGTATTGCAACAGTACAGCGACTTCGCTCAGAATCTCGCCGTTGTCGAGTTTAAGGGTGGGTACATAACCATTGGGATTGATCTTGGTGAAGTCTTCACCGTGTTCAGTCTGCTTGCTGGCGAGATCTACTTTCTCCAGTTCAAAGTTAAGACCTGCTTCACGCAACGCGATGTGAGGGGCCAAAGAACAGCTGCCCGGTGCATAATATAGTTTCATAATAGTCTCCATTGGTCAGAATTGTGATTGACGGACAATTCTGGATTTTGTCGCATTAAGCGCAAAAATGTATCTTTAGGGTGGGCTGACATGCCGTCACTTTAAGCGAGACATGGTTGAATAAACTGGGCTTAGCGTCGAGAATATAGCCTGTGAGGCACGATGCTGAGAAATTTTACCTATAAAAAACAATCCCCTATCAGTACAACGAAGTCCGTCGTCTCAAGATCAAAAAATCTCGTTATCAAGTGACAAACTGATACAAGTATAACAACGGATTACGGCGATGGGGTGATATCCCGATTTGATTTACGGAGGCAGCAATCGCTGAGTGGCACCCCGTGAAAACGGCAGCTCACGGTAGGTAATACCTGCCGCGAAAAACAAAAGCATGGATGAGTGCATCTGCACTCAACAAAATGGCTAAGCCAGGTGTGCCGGAGTCTATAAAAATCTAGAAATTAACGAGCGAATGAGCACTTGAGTTCAAATCTTGATTTATTCCACCACCCTAACGTTTCAGGCAATTTAAACGGGTAGAAAATCTTAAGCATCCACATCAATCCATTTTCTGTGTACCAGTAATTTTTCAATTTCCACCACAAACAACACCAACGACGATAATGCGAAACCCACGATTGGGCACCTTGAATAACCCGAGGTTTTCAGTAAATCCGGTCGCGAAATGATGAGCGCGATTAAATTCGATTCAATTTCCATGACAAATCGCCGCTTTTCCTGGCGATGTTGCGCCGTTTTTACCCTGAATCGCCCCGGGCATTGGCGATTTGGCCCATTTCGGGTATCAAAAGGCCTTGATTTCTGTCTCTCTGAAGTAGACCAATCGCTTCAGGTTGTAGTAGACCGCCATCATCGTCATCGCAAAGTTGGATGGAATACACCCAATACTTCCAGCACAATAAAAAGGGAGCTTTGCTTTGCCTGAAGGCCAGGGTCAGTTTACAAACGGTTTCATGGTTATCCATGGCAATCAGCCCGAGCTTTTGCGGCAGTTGCTGGTGCACTGGTTCAAGGCACATTCGCTAGATCCACTGGAAGATGAAATCATTCTTGTGCAAAGCAACGGGATTGCTCAATGGCTCAAGCTCGCGCTGGCAGCAAATACAACAGATACTCCCGGCAGTGGTTGTGGTATTGCGGCAGCACTCGATATGCTGCTGCCCGCCCGCTTTATCTGGCGGGTTTATCGGGCCGTGCTGGGGCCTGATGCTGTGCCGGACATCTCCCCATTTGATAAACCGCTGCTCATCTGGCGCTTGATGCGTCTCCTGCCAGACGTTATCCCCCTTCCGGGTTATGAACCCTTGGCACGTTTTCTGGAACAGGACAGTGATCTTCGCAAGCGCTACCAGCTGGCTGAAAAAATTGCCGACCTTTTCGATCAGTACCAGGTCTATCGTGCCGATTGGCTCGCCGCCTGGGCCAGAGGGGAACATGTACTGTACAACACTCACCATATTGCTCGCCCGCTCGATGCGACTCACTGCTGGCAGGCTATGCTGTGGCGCGCTTTGCTTGAAGACGTGGGAGTCGCCAGCCAGAGCAGCCGGGCAGTTGTGCATCAGCGTTTTCTGGATGCCGCCAAGAAACTGAAAAACCGGCCTGACGGGCTGCCTCGCCGTGTTTCTGTATTTGGTCTGTCTTCACTGCCGCGTCAGTCGCTGGAAGTATTACTGGCCATCTCGCCTGTCACGCAGATTCTTTTGTGCGTCCACAATCCCTGCGAGCATTATTGGGCCAATCTTCTCTCTGAAAAAGACCACGCCCGGCGAACCTCAAACCGGCATGCTCATAAAAACAATACACCTGCAACTATCACGGAAGATGCTTTGCATCTGTATGCCCATCCATTACTAGCTGCGTGGGGAAAGCAGGGCCGTGATTACATTGCCCTGCTGGATGAGCTGGATGAACCTGATGCCTACCGCGCCCGATTTGAACAAGTCGGCGAGCGGATTGATCTGTTTCAGAGCCATGGAGAATCAACGCTGCTGAACCAGTTGCAGGACGATATCCGCCTGCTGCGAACGGTGGATGAATCACGCGATACCTGGCCGGCAATCGATCCTGCCAGCGATCGCTCAATTCGCTTTCATCGCGCGCACAGCGTACAGCGCGAGGTTGAAATTCTGCATGATCAACTGCTGGCAGCATTCAATGCAGATGCAACACTGCGGCCGCGTGATGTTATCGTGATGGTGCCTGATGTAAATGCCTATGCACCCTATATTGAAGCAGTTTTTGGACAAGTTGAGCATTCTGATGCGCGTTATATTCCATTTTCAATGGCTGATCTCACGCAACGCCAGCAAGCGCCACTTATATTTGCCCTGGAATTTTTGCTGGATGTGCCAGAATCACGCTTGACTGTCAGTGACCTGCTCGATCTGCTTAACGTTCCAGCTGTCAGACAGTGTTTCGGGATCGGCATTAATGATTTGCCACGCCTGCATCAATGGATCAGACAAACCAACATCCGCTGGGGGTTGAGTGCCCGCCATCGCGCGAAATTTATTCAGGAAAGTCTTGAGCAAAATACATGGGCGCAAGGGCTCAAGCGTATGTTATTGGGCTATGCCGTCGGCTGTGATCCCACCGGACGCGAAGATTACAGTTGGCGTGACATTGAACCCTATGGTGAGGTTTCAGGGCTGGAAGCCGCGCTGACTGGCTCCTTGTCCCGGTTGCTGATCCAACTTGAAACACTTACCGAAACCTTTGCGGAGCCTGCCACACCTGCCATTTGGGGCCAGCGGTTGCAATTCCTGCTTCAGGGCTTTTTCAAGAGCGAGACAGCAGAAGACACAGCCCTGCTTTTGCAGTTGCAAACCAGCTTGCATGCCTGGCTTGAAGCTTGTACAGCCGCCAGTTTTACCGAAATGATCCCGCTGGCTGTTATCCGTGAACACTGGCTGGCCCAAATTGATCAGCCTAACCTGGCGCAACGCTTCATGGCCGGCGAACTGACCTTTGCAACCTTGATGCCAATGCGTGCCATTCCGTTCCGGATGGTCTGCCTGCTCGGCATGAATGATGGTGAATTTCCCCGTACCCACCCACCCGTTGATTTTGATCTGATGGCACGGGATATACGCCCGGGCGATCGTTCCCGCCGGGAAGATGATCGTTATCTGTTTCTGGAAGCGCTGCTCTCCGCTCGGGAGAAACTGCATATCAGCTGGGTGGGCAAAAGCATACTGGATAATTCCGATCTACCGCCATCCGTACTGGTCAGCCAGTTGCGGGATCACATCGCAGCCTGCTGGCAATTGGCGGATTCCCCGGACAACGATCTGCTGGCTGCCCTGACGGTTGAACACAAGTTGCAAGCTTTCAGCCAGGATTATTTTGACAAGGATCCGGCCACCTCAGCGTTGTTCACCTATGCGCGCGAATGGGAGCGCAAACTTATCAGTCCAGCGGCTCCAGCTGCTACGGAGCCTTCTTTGTCATTGCCTGTTTTCAATAGCCCTGTCTCGCTCGGACAGCTGATCGCCTTTTTGAAAGATCCCGTCAAAACCTTCTGCCGTGAACGGCTGGGTATTTATTACGAAATGGACGACCTGACCAGCGAAGATCACGAGCCTTTCATTCTGAATGGACTGGAACAGTGGTCACTCCAGGATCAATTGATTCAGGCTCGACTAGATGCTGTCAATCATGAAAATGACGAAACAGTCGCAGTGGAACAACAACTGGATCGCGTCCGGCGACGAGGTGAGCTGCCGCTTGGCGGAATGGCAGATTTGCTGAAAGCAACCCTGGCTGATCCTTTGGACAAAATGTTTAAGTGTTATCGCGAAGCGATTGCCAGTTGGCCATTTCCGCTGGAAGACCAAATATTTGAGTATCCATACGTCACCACTAATGGTGTGGCAATCACTGTGCAGGGGCGCATCACACAACACTACTGTATGCATGATGCAAGCAACACGAGCAATACAAGTAATGGTGATAAATACTGCCGGATCGAACTGAGTTCCAGCGATTTGCTGAAAAATAACAAATGCCGTCATGACAAACTGCTTGCTGCTTGGATATTCCACCTGGCCGCACATCTCGATGGCCAGCCGATCACAACACGGATCATTGGCAAGAATGATCCGGTACAAATTAATCCACTGACGCCGGATCTCGCCAGACAGTACTTCAACATGATTATTGAAGCCTACGTTAACGGCTTGTGTACGCCGCTGCCACTGGCGCCCAAAACCGGTTTTGCCTGGCTGGAAAAAGAAGGGATGCCTTTTAACGGCCCTCTTGCGGCATGTAAGCAAAAGGCTGTTGGCACTGCCCGCAGCCAATATGAAGATGACTATCAGCGTACTGGTGAAGCCAGTCAGAGCATCTATCTACAGCGATTTTATCCAGCCTTTGCACAACTGTGGTCAAACGGCCGCTTTACGCAGCTTTGTGATGATCTGTACGCGCCGTTGATGCACCATGCCGACACACCTGGGGCAAATACCAAAAATCCGGAATAAAGGCTAGTACACACCATGAGCCAGAACATCACACCACTTGATCTCTTTACCCTCCCTTTGACCGGGAGCCATCTGATCGAAGCCAGCGCCGGTACTGGCAAAACTTTCACTATCGCCATGCTCTACGTTCGCCTGATCCTGGGACATCAGGGGGAATTTGCCTTTTCCGGTGGCGCATTGACACCCCCAGAAATTCTGGTGGTAACTTTTACGGAGGCCGCCACCAAGGAACTACGCGATCGGATTCGCGCACGTCTGACAGAAGCCGCCCGCCTCTTTCGAGCTGACCCAATAAATGCGCAATCACTGAACGATACTGATCCGCTGCAGCAGTTGCTCTTCGAATACTCACCTGCCGAATGGGCTGCCTGCGCCCGCAAACTGGAACTGGCAGCTGAATGGATGGATGAGGCAGCCATCTCGACCATTCATGGCTGGTGCAACCGGATGCTGCGGGAACATGCCTTTGATAGCCAAAGTCTCTTTACCCAGGAGCTAGAAACTGATCAAACAGAATTACGGGCAGAAGTGGTACGGGACTATTGGCGGATTTTTTACTACCCGCTTACCCTGGAAGAGATTGTCTGGATTAATGGTTATTGGAAAAGCCCTACCGAACTGGGAAAGGCTGTCACCCCCCTGCTCGATTATGTGGATCAATTGCCTGATTTATCTGCTACGGATCCATCGACCATTATCAGTGCCAGCCAGGAAAACAAACAGAATCTACTGACCAAGCTCAAACAACCTTGGGCACTTTGGGCAGATGAATTACAGGCGCTGCTTGATGCTGCTGAGGCAGCCGGCCAGATTGATGGGCGCAAACTGCGTGCTGACTGGTACACCAATTGGTTAAATAAGCTGAGAGATTGGGCCAATGATCCCGCCATGGATAACGTAGACATTGGTAAGGGTTGGGAGCGTTTGACGTCGGAAGGGATCGCGAAAGCATGGAAAAAAGGTACCTCCCCCCATCATCCCGCATTCGACACAATTCCTGTGCTAAAGGAAGCACTTAATAACCTGCCCGATCCCAGGATTGAGCTGCTAAGCCATGCTGCCTGCTGGATTGCCAAAAAATTTGACACCATTCGGAAACACCGTTCCCAGATCGGTTTCAATGATCTGCTGACCGGCCTTGAAACCGCCCTCACCGGCCTTTATGGCGAGCGGCTGGCTCAAGTCATCCGCCAGCAATTTCCGGTTGCGCTCATTGATGAATTTCAGGATACCGATCCCGTTCAGTACCGGATTTTTGAATATATTTATGAGATTTCCAGCAATCGAAATGATTGTGCACTCATCCTGATCGGTGATCCCAAGCAGGCAATCTACGCTTTCCGGGGAGCAGATATTCATACCTATCTCAAGGCCCGGAGAGCAGTTGAGGGACGACTCTACACGCTGAATACAAATTTCCGCTCAACCCAAGCGATGGTTGATGCTGTCAATCATTGCTTTGCATCTGTTGAAAACCAGGCGGATTCTCGCGGCGCATTCCTGTTCAGAACCGGAGATGGTAACCCCGTGCCTTTCCTGGAAGTTCAAGCCAATGGTCGCAGGGATACATTCCAGATTGAGGGAGAGACATTGCCCGCCATGCTGCTGGCTGTTTCAGCCCAACAGATGGAACTCTCAAAAACCGATTACATTGAGCAGATGTCTGCCCTCTGTGCAACCCGGATCGTTGACTGGTTGAACGACGGGAAATCCGCAAAAGCCGGGTTTGCCGGCCAGGACATGTCTTTCCGGGCAGTCAGGCCAGGGGATATAGCCATTTTGGTCAATAACGGAAATGAAGCCGCCAACATCCGCCAGGCTTTGCTGCAACGGGGCGTCCGTTCAGTGTATTTGTCCGATAAGGACACGGTTTATGCCACCCGTCAGGCAACCGAAGTCCATCGCTGGCTAGCTGCCTGTGCTGAACCTGACAACGATCGCCTGCTACGCGCCGCGCTGTCCACCACATCGCTGGGCCTCACGCTAGCAGAGCTTGATGCTCTCAATACGGATGAAGCGGCGTGGGAAGCCCAGGTAATTCAATTCAAGGGCTATCGCGAGTTATGGCAAAAGCAGGGAGTGCTCCCGATGCTGCGCCGCATCCTGGTTGATTTTAAATGCGGCGATCGCCTGCTTGCGCTCAAGGAGAATCTCAACGGCCAGAGCGGAGAACGCATCCTGACTGACCTGCTTCATCTGGCAGAAATATTACAGCAGGCAAGCTTTACGCTGGAGGGTGAACATGCGTTGATCCGTTTTCTGGCCGAGCAAATTGCTGCCCCCGAGGGGGAAGCAGATAGCAAAAAACTGCGTCTGGAAAGCGATAGCGATCTGGTGAAAGTTGTCACCATTCATAAATCAAAGGGGCTTGAATATCCGCTGGTTTTCTTGCCGTTCATCTGCATAACCCGGCCTATCAAAAATAGTGATATCCCGCTCAAATGGCACGACGATCAGGGCACATTAAAAATTTCCCTTGCTGCTCACCCCGAAATCATGGCACGTGCCGATCTGGAACGCCTCCGTGAAGACGTACGCAAGCTTTATGTGGCATTGACGCGTGCCTGCTATCTGACTTG
Organism: Nitrosomonas eutropha; assembly: GCF_003201195.1. Taxonomy (GTDB): domain Bacteria; phylum Pseudomonadota; class Gammaproteobacteria; order Burkholderiales; family Nitrosomonadaceae; genus Nitrosomonas; species Nitrosomonas eutropha. Next base: position 39,967 of record NZ_QICQ01000020.1, read on the forward strand.
GATGGGCTTGGCACCCATCAAGAACAAGTCAAGCGCGGTTGGTCATTTGTTCAGATTGAAAGCTACCCCGGCTGAACAATATCTTGACGCTCTCCAGTCTTTTGTACAGGAACGCCCTGATTTCTGTGTGACGGACAAACCGGACAACAATCTTGAGCAATACGTTGCAGAAACCCGATCCGCCCCGCCGGGTGAGGCTTGCCGCCCGCTGCGGATGGTGAGAGAAAACTGGCGCATCAGCAGTTATTCGGCGCTTCGGGTTGATGGTAATGTTCCATCCACGCGAATAGCTCAGGAAGATACACCGCAGGCAGAAAATCTCCTGGAAGAGCAACTCGAACGCTCATTCATCTCACTACAGCCTGTTTCAGAACAACCGGCAAGCGTGACCATTCATCATTTTTTCAAAGGAGCTGAGGCGGGCATCTTTCTGCATGAACTGATGGAATGGGTCGCCAACACCGGCTTTACTATTGTATCGAGTGATGAAACCGACTTGCGTGACACCATTGAGCGTCGTTGCAAGATGCGCCACTGGGAAACCTGGGTTGCACCACTTGTTGACTGGGTCAAGCGCATGCTGTCCACATCCCTGCCGTTTGGCTCAATTGGAATTTGCCTCAATACGCTGACTGTTGTTAAAGCCGAGATGGAATTCTGGGCTGAAGCCAGCAATGTCGATCTGACTCTACTGGATGCCGCCGTGATCGAACAGACACTGGCAAGTCGCCCGCGCCCGCATCTGACACAGAGTGAGTTAAACGGAATGCTCAAGGGTTTTATCGATCTGGTTTTTCAATATGATGGGCGCTATTACGTTGCGGATTACAAGTCAAACTGGCTCGGTGCCACAGATCAGGATTACACTGTGGCTGCCATGGACGAGGTGATTCGTGCCAACCGTTACGATCTGCAATACGTCATTTATCTGTTTGCCTTGCATCGGCTCCTTAAATCCCGTCTGCCCGATTACAATTACGAACAACATGTGGGCGGTGCCGCCTGTCTCTTCGTGCGCGGGATTGATGCACCCACAGCCGGTGTCCATTTTGAACGCCCCCCGGGAACGTTAATGGACACGCTGGATGAGCTATTTGCCGGGAAGACAGAAGGTAGCGCATGAGCACTCCAGCAACAAACCCGCAGGAAATACTGGCTCTGCTGGAAAGCTGGGTTACCCGTGGCTGGCTGCGCGAGCTGGATCTTGCCTTGGTACGTTTTTTAAAAACTGAAGTTCCTGCTATGGATCCGGTATTGATGCTGGCAACCGCTCTGGTCAGTCACCAACTGGGGCGAGGTCATGTTTGTCTGGATCTGGACAATCTCTTAAGCGATCCTTGTACGGCGTTGTCGTTGCCCTCTGGCCAGAATGAGCCCTCTGCCAGAAAAGAAATTCAGCATATCAGCGTTCTTCTGGCGGACTGGAAAGCATCCGGCTGGCTTACGCAACAAACGGAACTGATCAGCAAGGATGAGAGAAATACACCGCTGGTGCTTGCTGGCCCTCGTCTGTATCTGCGCCGCTACTGGCGTTATGAACGTCAGGTGGAAGCTGCTATCTACCAGCGGCTGACCAGTAGTCAGCAGATTGTCAGCCAGTTGCCTGAAATTGAGTTCAAAGACAAACTGAATGCACTTTTTCCACCCAGCGGTACCACGTATACACAAACAGACTGGCAAAAAATCGCTTGTGCACTTGCTGCCCGCAGTGCATTCAGTATCATCACCGGCGGGCCAGGAACCGGAAAAACGACCACTGTAGTTCGTCTGCTGGCACTGCTGCAATCGATTGCGCTCATCCAGCATCCGGAATGCCTCCTTAAAATCTGCCTGGCCGCCCCTACTGGCAAGGCAGCAGCACGCCTCAAGGAATCCATTACCGGCGCCATCGACAAGCTGCCCGCTTTTATTCAGGACGATACCACGCTGAAAACGAGCATCCCAAGCAACGTGACAACCCTGCACCGTTTGCTGGGCTCGCGTCCGGATTCCCGGCTGTTCCGGCATGATGCACGCCACCCGTTGCCACTGGATGTACTGGTGATTGATGAGGGCTCCATGATTGATCTGGAAATGATGGCAGCCGTACTCCTTGCCTTGCCCCCTCACGCTCGCCTGGTTATCCTGGGAGACAAGGATCAACTGGCTTCTGTTGAAGCAGGTTCTGTGCTGGGTGCCTTGTGCCACCGGGCTCAGCAAGGGCATTTCCAGCCTGAAACTGCCCAATGGGTTGAAACGGCCACCGGAGAAAAGATTGATCCCGTTCTGCTGGATACAAACGGCTTGCCACTTGACCAGCATATTGTGATGTTGCGGACAAACTGGCGATTTGATGCTGCCAGCGGCATCGGGCAACTGGCCCGTGCAGTCAATACTGCTGATTCGGAAACCATTCGCACAATCTGGATGCAAGGCTATGATGACTTGTTCCGTCATAATTTACCTGATCTCGAAGATAGCCGCCTGGCAACCATCCTGCTCGGCCAATCTGGAGAAAAAGATACACCGCAAGGAATTGCGGGTTATCTGGGCATCATTAAAGCAGAGCGGCCACCACTGGATGCAGAAAAAGTTGCATTTGATGCCTGGGCGCATCAGGTGTTGCAATCGCACGGCCGTTTTCAGTTGCTGTGTGCGCTCAGAAATGGCCCATTTGGGGTCAGCGGCATGAATCAGCATATTGAAGCACTGCTGGCCAGACACCAGTTGATTAAACCTGGCAGCATCTGGTATGAAGGGCGCCCGGTACTGGTCACCCGCAATGATTATGCGCTTGGTTTGATGAACGGGGACATCGGGATAGCGCTCAGCTATCCCACGCCTAACAGGACAACCGGAAAACTGGAATGGGGTATACGGGTTGCCTTTGCCAGAGGAAATGGCAGCGGTGGTATTCACTGGGTGCTGCCCAGTCGTCTCTTGTCAATCGAAACTGTTTTTGCACTGACTGTTCACAAATCACAAGGCTCGGAATTTGAGCATTGTGCCCTGCTGCTACCACCCGAACTGAATCCCGTTCTGACACGAGAGTTGATCTATACCGGCATCACCCGGGGAAAACGCTGGTTATCCATCATTTGTACCGGAAACAGCAATATTATTGATCAAGCCGTTTCCAGAACGGTCCAGCGCTCCGGCGGATTGTTTGCCGGATCATCCTGATCAGGAGCGGCTGGTACGCTAACTCAATAAAAACTGTTTCAACACTTTGATCATATATTCGTGATCCTGCACGCCCGCGCTCTCCCGGATGCTGTGCATGGCCCACATCGGGCAACCGATATCAATACTGCGTATACCCAGTTTGGCTGAAGTCATTGGCCCGATTGTGCTGCCACAAGGTAAATCTGAGCGATGTGAATAGCGCTGATAAGGTACATCCGCTGCTTCACACCAGTGAATGAAATGAGCGGCAGAAATACTTTCTGAGCTATAGCGGTGATTGGCATTGAATTTGATTACCGGCCCCTGGTTCACGGATACCTTGTGATCTGCATCATAAGCCGAGGGAAAGTTGGGGTGATAGGCATGTGCCATATCTGCACTAATGAGAAAACTCTGCGCTAGTGCACGCGCAGCATCTTCGTGATCTGGAGAAGTGGCCAGGCTGATCCGCTGTAACAAATCTGTCAAGAAACTGCCGCCCGCACCAATATGGCTTTCACTGCCAATTTCTTCATGATCAAAAAATGCGCAAACAAACGTATTTGCGGCATGGTTAAGCGCAGTATCATCCAGCATTGCCTGTAATCCGGCATGACAGGACGCCAGATTATCAATCTGGCTATTGGTATAAAACTCCTGGTTTGCCCCCCAGAATGCCCCTTTCTGTGTATCGTAAACAGCCAAATCCCAGGACAGGATTTGTGAAGCACCAATTCCTGTCATCTGTTCCAGCAGCGCCAAAAAACAGGATTGCGGCAGTTGATCGTTGGTCAATTGCGCAAGGAATGGCAACAATTCATTCTGTTTGTGCAGCTTCAATCCTTCTTCATTGACGCCCCGGTTCATGTGAATTGCCAGGTTCGGTATGCGCAGCAAAGGATGATCAATACGCACTAATTTATGTGCAAGATGTCCCTGCCCGTAGGAATAACTGACGCGCCCGGCCAGGCTTAGATCACGATCAGCAAAAGTGGCGAGAATGGGGCCGCCATAAACTTCAACCCCCAACCGGACAATACCATCACTGGCAGTTGCGGCATTGGGTCTGATTCGCAATCCGGGAGAATCGGTATGTGCGCCGATAATTCTGAATCCAGATTCTGCCGGTGGTGTCTGTCCCGGTACGAATAATATAATTGAGGAATCATCTCGCACCACATAGTAGCGCCTGCCCGGATGTAACTGCCATCTGGCTGTTTCATCAAGCCGGATGAATTGAAATTTTTCGATCTCTGCTTCGATCGAAGCAACGGCATGCCATGGGCTTGGACTTTTGTCGATAAAATCCAGCAGATTCTGCACATACGTTTGAGCTATCATGATCTCTGTTTTTAAAGGGAAGTTATAAAATTACAATATGTTGTTGGCTTGCACCTGAAACAATGTCCGGGTTCAGGCGCGAATCGAAGCTGACAAAACGGCAATGATGGCGTACAGCGAGCCCCAGCAAATAACTGTCAATAATTTGCCAATGACCAAGCATTTGTTGCCAGTTTACTTGTTCTGCATCCAGCAGACTGTAATCATCTGCTACAAATGCATGGGTTGGATGCGCTATAGCCTGTGCTAATCGGCTGGCCACAGCAGCCAGTGACAATGCTTCCGGATAGGCCGGCTGAGTCATGATGCGCAGACACCCGTTTTGGGTGAGCGGACAAGAAGCCCAACCGTGGATGATCTCCTGCTCCAGCCATTGACTGGCACGAACATGATGGACATGGCCCGCATCAAGCAGGGCAATCAACACGTTGACGTCAAGCAAAGCGCGCATCAAATACCTTCTTCATCACGCAGGCGATTAATAAGTTCGTTGCTGACAATTACGCCACGCGATGGAAATGGCCGAAAACCGGTTACAGAAGAGGCATCGTCAGGAGAAGATACTTCGGCAACATGGCCAGCCAGAGCCTGGCGCACAAGACGTGATATAACTTTGCCAACGCTTACATTTTCCGTACGGGCAATTTCCTTTGCGGCGGCAAGAACATCGTTCTCAATATCTATCGTGGTACGCACAATAAACTCCTTTGACTGATGTATACGCATCATGATGTTATCACACCATGCGATCATGCCACCCAATCTTGGGAGTGCAGGCTGTTATTTGCTTCTTTCGAAGTGCAGTATGACGCTGAGTCCCCCAACAGGATGGTTTTCAATCAATAATTCACCGCCATATACCTGCATGATGTCGCGTACTATGGCCAAGCCAATACCGTGGCCAGAGGTGGATTGGTCGGCACGCGCACCACGTTCCAGAATGCGGGCGATTTCATGCGGTGGGATACCGGGGCCGTCATCCCTGATTTGAATTTCCACTTGATTTCCCTGATAACCGGCAGATAAATGAATGCTGTAACGGCACCACTTGAATGCATTGTCGATCAAGTTCCCAAGCAGTTCCATCAGATCGCCTTCGTCAATGCGCAGACGGATGCTGTTATCAATGTTCACTGTAATATCCGGATGCTTGTGGCGATAGGCTTTGGTCACCGTGTTGATGATTCTGTCGATCATCGGGCGTAACAAGATCAACCCCATGCCTGGTGAGCTGCCGGCAGTCGCGGCACGGCGTAATTGATACTGGATGGTGTTATCCATGCGGTCGATTTGCTCTTGAATTGTTTTGTGCCGGATGACCTCCTCGTCCTCACCATGAATCGCGCCTTGCAGTATAGCAAGTGGTGTTTTCAGACTGTGCGCCAGATCAGCAAGACCGTTGCGATAGCGCTTCTGCTGCTTGTGTTCATGGGTAATCAGGGAATTAATGCTGTCAGTCAGTAGTTTAAGCTCTCTGGGATAGATACCCTTGAGGCTTTCCTGTCGACCGGATTCAATTGCGGCAAGCTCCACGGAAACTTTGCGTAATGGCAGCAGCCCCCAGCGTAATACCAGCATTTGTGCAGCGAGCAGAACTACCGCCATGACACCCAACCAACCCCATAGATCTTCACGATAACGTTCTATCTGGGCATCAAGCAGCGTGGTATCGGTTATGACGTTGAAAGTCAGCGGGTAACCGCCAGAGGAGGTTTCCCAAGCGATGCCGTAGCGATAGATAAAGTGTGGTTCGTCATTGAGCAGGATCTGCTCAAATATTTTTTCTCCCTGTCCCAGTGGGGCAATAGCCGGAATAGATTTATTCAATGACGAGATGGAACGCCAAATGATCGTGTTGGCAGGGCCGATGATGAAGGCATAAGTATGCGAGTTGACGTGTTCAAATTCCACATCCAGCTGATTGACAGGCACATCCAGTTCGCCGTCTTCCACTTCGGCATCACCCATCAGCATTAACAGTTTTGCAAATAGGCGATCCTTCACCCCTATGCGTGCACTGTCGTAGAAAGCGCGATCCAATGTAAACGTAATGCCGCCAATAAAAACCAGTAATACCAGCGTTGCACTGAGCAGGACACGCTGATTGAGCGACATCATGCCGATTTATTACATTCCAGTATGAAACGGTAGCCACGCCCACGCATGGTTTCAATTGGCTTTAATGTACCAGCGGGATCAAGTTTGCGCCGCAACCTGCCAATCATGACCTCAAGCACATTGCTGTCTCGATCTTCGTCATGTGGATAAAGGGCGTCTGCAAGTATTTGTTTAGAAAGCACTTCACCACGATGACGCACCAGTTCTTCCAGCAAGCGGTATTCAAATGAGGTTAATTCGATATTTACACCATTGATGGAAACCTGTTGTGCTGTCATATCCACCGCGATAGGGCCGCATTCCAGCAAGGTCTGCGGGATGCCGTTGGCACGGCGCAATAATGCTTTGACCCGGGCTTGCAGTTCTTCCATTTGAAATGGCTTGGTCAGGTAATCATCCGCACCCGTTTCCAGGCCGCGCACCTTGTCTTGCCAACTGCTGCGCGCGGTCAGAATCAAAATTGGCAGGAGACTGCCCCGCTGTCGCAGTGCCTTGATTACATCCAGACCGGATTTACCGGACAGGCCAATATCGATAATGGCGGCATTCAAACGGTATTCCGTAGCGAGAAACAACCCTTCTTCGCCATTGTTGCAAGTATCAACCATGTAACCTGCTGCTTCCAGTTGCTGACGAATCTGGTTTTGCAAAAGGAATTCATCTTCGATAACCAGAATGCGCATTCAAGCCTCTTGTCTCACAGGGTGACAATAAAATGCGTTGAATTGAATCATGAAATTTACTTTGAAGATTAATGCGTGGATACAACCGCGCCATTCTGTGCATTGATCAGAATGGTATGCACTATGCCCTGGTCACTCAGTATTTTAATGCGATAGAGATTATCAGTTCGGTTGATTGCCAGCACACGTCCCCTGAAATGTTGTTGTGCGATGGCGATTGCTCGCTGTTCCGAAATGCCGTTTGCTGAACTGCCTGCTTTGCTGCGCTCACTGGCTGTATTAGGTCGGCTGGCGGTGGTGTCGGATATTGCAGCGATCATGATTAGCACAACCAATAACGCTTGCTGCCATCCATTCATAAACCCTTATCCTTGCACGCCGATAATTAAAATCAGGCGGAAGCAGAATAAGTTTTTAATTTAGATCTGCCTCTCGCCTTTCGCATCAGAAACGTAACATAAAATCCACATTCCCGGCACTGATCCCCATATTCATTCGGGGTGGTACAACATATACCGGAGCCGGGGGGTAATAGTTGTAATTGTAATTATATTGTGATTGCGGGTAGTGTTGCTGATAATAGACAGGCGGCTGACTATAGATGTGCATATGCCCGTTAGAGTGCCGATGATGATCATGATCATGATGGTGATGGTGGTGGTGCTTATGCTTATGGCGCTTATGCTTATGATGGGAATGGCCATGATGTCCTCTATCAGCGTGCGCCAAGGAGGGTGTTGCCAGACTGGCAGTCAATAATGTGGTTAGTGCCAGACCAATCAGTTTTTTGGTTTTGACGTTCATGATATTTCTCCTTGGTATTATTCTTTTCAGGTTGATTCCTGATGCTACCAATGTTAGGACACCCAGCCTGAACCCAAGCTGAATAGGAAAACCCACTACCCAACCATCGTTCAATTAGTGTAATTTCTATCGTTTTAAGCATGGCACCCCACTGGAATCACAATCTGGTTTTCCCGGTTTTTGAGGGCACCGTGAACCAGATCACACATCTGAGAGGCGTTAAAACCAGGTGTAATAATTTAGTGATTCGAGATATCAGGTTTGCACGTTAACTTTTCGAAACTCGATAGCATGGTAATGAAAATATACACAGAGGTTCTGTCATTCTGGTTCCAGGAAATCAAGGAAAAACTCTGGTTTTCTGCTGATGCAAACTTTGATGAACTGATTCGTCAGCGTTTCTCCGGTTTGATTCAGCAGGCCGCCGCTGCCGAATTGTTTTCATGGCGGACGACTGCGACAGGCCGTCTTGCTGAAATCATCGTACTGGATCAATTTTCGCGTAATGTCTATCGTGATACCCCACAGGCATTTGCCCAGGATCCCATGGCATTGGCGCTTGCCCAGGAAGCTGTCGCTTCCGGCGCACTGCAGTCATTGAATCAGAAGCAACGCGGTTTCCTGTTGCTGCCTTATATGCACAGTGAATCGCGGCAGATACATGTCGTGGCAGCAGCACTCCATAAGGATTTTGCCTCGGCAAAAAGCTATTACTACGAACAGCGACACAAAGCCATCATTGACCATTTTGGCCGCTACCCGCACAGAAATAAAATTTTGGGACGAATTTCCACGCCGGAAGAACAAGCGTTTCTGAAGCAGCCACTCTCACATTTCCATTAAGGAGCCTGTAAAAAAACTACCTGTGCTGCCATTTCTGCGTTTAAAGTTTGCTCAAAAGCTTCCATTCTTTTGCTAACTTTGTCCTTGAACTGCCTATAAGCGTTAGGCAACTGGAAACATTCTGATTAATCAGTTTTACAGATGATCCAGCGGGCTGATCACACCTTTGCCACCTTTGTTCAGTACATGGGTATAAATCATTGTGGTGGCAACATCACTATGCCCCAATAGCTCTTGCACTGTACGAATATCATAGCCAGCTTGTAAAAGATGCGTGGCAAAGGAATGGCGCAGGGTATGTGGTGTAGCTGGCTTGGTCACTCCCGCTGCCAGCACTGCCTTCTTCATCGCACGCTGCAGCAATTTTTCATCCATATGATGACGTCGCTCTACACCACTGCGCGGATCAACTGAATAGCTCTTGGCAACAAAAATATACTGCCAAATCCAGTCAGTCGCCGCCTTTGGATATTTTCGCTCCAGTGCATCCGGTAAATACACTGCGGCCATATCTTTGGCCAGATCATCCTCGTAGAGCAATCGCCGGTGTCGTATATGCTCATTCAAAACCGGGATCAAACTTTGCGGCAACATTGTTACCCGATCTTTTGCCCCCTTGCCATCGCGCACCAGTATTTCAGCTCGCTCAAAATCCACATCTTTAACCCGCAAACGTACACATTCCATTAACCGCATACCGGTGCCATACAGCAAGCGCGCCATTAAGCCATGTGCTCCTGTCATCCGACCCAACACCGCCTGTATCTCATTATGCGTCAGCACCACCGGCAAACGTGCCGGCCGCTTTGCTCGCACCACGTTGTCAAGCCAGGGCAAATCGATTTCCAGCACTTCCCGATATAAAAACAGCAAAGCTGAAAGTGCCTGATTCTGCGTTGATGCCGCCACCCTGCCCGATACAGCAAGATGTGTCAAAAAAGCCTCCACCTCCCCGGCCCCCATCTCCTGTGGATGCCGTTTATCATGAAATAAAATGAAGCGCCGTACCCACTGGACATATTGCACCTCAGTCCTTATGCTGTAATGCTTTAAACGCAGCTTGTCACGAAGCTGATCAAGTAACTTGGGTGAAGTCGGCGCATGAGATGGTGGCATTTTATTCATACTTTTTTTAAATTCATTGTGTTATCAAATAATAAATTTGTTATACACCTTCTTGTGAAGAAGTATACACCGCTTGCGGTGTATACTGAACGTTAGGCGAATAGGACGAATGTAAGGAAATAGCTATGCCGAGAGAACCTTCCCCGCCGTCGATAACTGAGACCGCCTTCGATTGTCCGCATTGCGGGGCATACACGACTCAGTATTGGTTTGAGGTATACGCAAATGCGCGAGACAAAAACGCCACCCCGCATATTCCGGACGGAAACACACGAAAACGGATAACCGAGACTAAGGACATTCCAGATGAGGCAAAACGCAATTTCCTCGAATGGTGTGACAAGATGGATAGCGGTTTAATCTATCTGGAAAAGAATGACGGCAAATACGTATATAGAAATGTTAACAACCTAAACCTAAGTCAGTGCTATAACTGCGACAAAGTCGCTGTATGGGTTCATGGGAATCTGATCCACCCAAATGAAAAACTTGGCGTGCTCCCAAATCCCGACCTTCCTGATCACATAATTCGGGATTATGAGGAAGCTCGGGGCATTCTTGGTGATTCGCCAAGAGGTGCAGCAGCGTTGCTTCGCCTTTGTGTGCAAAAACTCTGCATGCATCTTGGGGAGAAAGGCAAGAACATTGATGATGACATCGCAAGTCTGGTTTCAAAAGGATTGAATCCACTTGTTCAAAAGTCATTGGATATAGTTCGTGTAATCGGAAACGAGGCGGTGCATCCTGGCGTAATCGATCTAAACGATGACAGAGACACCGCCAGCCAATTACTCATCCTCATCAACTCTATTGCCGATCAGATGATTAGCCATCCCAAGAAAGTCGAAGAACTTTACGGAAAACTTCCCGAAAATAAGCGTGAGGCAATAGAAAAGCGCAATAGCAAGGTAAAGCCGAGTGAATAATTCGCCTAACAATGCGCTCCTGCCGACGTCGGCGTTAACGCGCCGCCGCGGCAGAGCTTAGGCGTTAGAGGTCACTATGATTGACCGCGAGGCACGTGACAGATTTGCCCAAGCGATTCGAGCCTTGGTTGCGGGCACCATTACCAATGACCAGTTTGAGGACATACGGCTCCCCTCTCTCAACACCGCAGACCCTGCCATTGCGGCGATCTATCAAGAGGGTGCCTGGCACTTGTACTCTGACTTGGAAGAGCATCGGCTTCGTGGCAAGCACGCACTGTCCCCCAAGGATAAATCTCATGTCGCCCGTTGGGTTCTCTTCCTAAAGACCGACTTGCCATACGAGTGGCCGGAGCTCCGTGGCATGCGGTTCTTTGCTCTTGGGCTCGCCAACCTGTTTACATTTGGGCTTGCCAACCGATTCTATGCAAATTGGTTCAAGCAGCAGGGGGAGGTAGAGGTATGGCCATTCATCCGTCAAGCGGACTATGCGGCTGCACTTGAACGCCCAGTGTATTTGGGGGTGGCCTCTAACAATTCGTTCAAGCCGATGCCGCTTCGCGGCACGGCTTAACTCAAGCGTTAGGAGTATCAACGATGCGAAACATCGCGTTAATCACATTGGTTTTGGCACTCGCTGGATGCGCATCCGCATATAAGCCCAAAGGGTTTGGAGGCGGGTTCAGCGAAACACAGCTGGATACGAACGTTTTTAGAGTGTCATTCCGAGGAAACGGCTACACTCGCGCAGAAAGAGCAGAAGAATTGGCGCTGCTACGCAGCGCAGAACTTACGCTTAAAAATGGGTTTACCCATTTCGCAATTATTGACAGCCAATCACGCGAGAAGCACAGCGCATACACGGCGCCAACGCAGTCATATACAACAGCAAACGCCACTGCATACGGCAATTCTGCCTACGGTACAGCCAACACCACAACATACGGCGGGCAAACCTTCTTAATTTCAAAGCCGAGCACAACCAACACAATTATGTGCTTCAAAGGAAAGCCTGATATCCAAGGGCTCGTGTATGACGCACAGTTTTTATGTGGCTCGCTCGGCAAAAAATATGAAGCTATCTGCGGTGCAAATTAAGGCCACTCCTAACATTGCGGTCGAGAGGGACGCTCCGCCAGCGGGGCGGGCTTCGCCCATTTTCGCCCCGTTTGAACCGCCCCGGGTTTTGAGGAGGCTCCACTATCTGAGAAGATGGAGCCATGAACAAATCAAATAAATATTCCCCCGAAGTAAGAGCGCGCGC
>NZ_QICQ01000021.1 GCF_003201195.1 Nitrosomonas eutropha
ATTGCACCGTGAGTGTCCTGTCCGGTAAGTGGGGTTGGTAATGCGCCAATCTTGACTGAGGAGTATAAAATATGGACGGCACATTGATTCAGAATGAAGTTATTCTTGGCGTTGATACCCATTTAGATACACATGTTGGTGTAGTCATTAACCACCAGGGTAAAGTGATAGGTAAACGCACCTACAGAGCGCTTCTTCAGCAGCTTGAAGCGAGAATGGTTGACTGGTGTCCTCTATCAAACAAGAGAAGATGCCATTCAGGATGTGCAAGCCTATATGGTGTATTACAACTCACGCAGATTGCATACCACTTTGGGAAATATGACTCCGCAGGAGTTTGAAAAAAGTACTTAATAATGTGTCCAGGTTTACTTGACCAGAACACCTTGAGAAATGATCTCGCAATTCGAGCCAGAATTCTGCCCGCGAGATCTTTCGACTTATGCCCACGCTGTAAGCAGTGTAAGCCAGCGCTACCAGTGCAATAGCAGCACCGACTATCTCAAGAATATTCTTAGATGTTTAGTCCCACGGTGTGCTGGTTTTAACTGAATTTGTCGTGTTGGTAAGTGCTTTCGATGGTGCTTTCAAAAATTTCTGCGTCTGGATCAGCAGACACGAGACAGGTATTGTTCAGAAAAAACTTTTAAATGCGCGCTAGAACAGAATCAGGAGCTTGTAAACACATTTTGAAAAAAGGCTGAAATACGATTATCTTTTTTCTTACCGGCTAGCTTTAAAATTTCATGTGCTGATACTTGTTCGGCCTGCACGAGAGAAAGGTCTGCCTTGATACTGCTTACTTCTCCATTATGAATGGCGTAAAATTCCCCAGTTGATTGATGGGCTAGTTTACTGGAAACATCCGTTTTCGCTTCACTTAACATGGGTTTCAATTTATCTAATGCAGTTTTTTCTTTGATGCACCCGATAAACCATGTAGAGATCTGATCACGTGATCGATAATCCAGATCGCCCGGGCTTTGGGTTGCAAGCATCAATCCAATTCCAGCCGAGCGGGCGCGTCTGAGCAGATTTTCCAATGGCTCTTTGGTAGCTGGCTTGGATTGGGCGGGCAAATAAAGATCTGCTTCGTCGAGCAAAATGACGCCTTGCAGTTTATCACTCGGCGATTTTGCTGCGAAACGGCCAATATCCAGTAATAGCTGCGATACCCAGAACAATACGTTGTCATTGTTGCCTAGATTGCTGGTGTTGATGATACTTAGCTGGGTTTTCCCGTTCGAATGGCCGAATAAGTTTTCGGTATTCAGTAATTCTCCTGATCGGGAAAACAGGCTTCCATGTCCCAATGCCAGAGTTTGTAAATCCTGCACTAGTTTTTTAGACAACTTGGAGTCGAGTCTTCCAATTGCATTGAGTAATAGCGGATCATCTTTGTCAATAAAATCCAGCAGATGATCAATTGTCAATACACGGCCCTTGTTCAATTGGCCCAGGATGGAAATTGCCTTCCCGAGAATGATGATTCGAGCTTTATCCTGGCCGTGATCTTTATAGCCCATAATTCTTCCTAGAGAGAAGGCTGCATGGTTGGCCAGCTGATCACATTCCCCAGATGATAAATTCTCCAATCCTTTAGGTACGATAGGTATGCTTAAAGGACGGCCTTGTCCTTCAATAACGCCAGGTGTGTAAACGACCACTTCAATTTTATTTCGTAAATCCTTGCGCATTTGAGCGCGCATTGGATCTGCGACAGGGCTACGCCATGCTTCGTCTTTTGCATAGCTGCAAAGATCACCCTTTCTATCCAGAAGAATTGCCGGAATGCCTTGCAGCAGTAATTGTTCGATGATATTCAAGGCCAGAGTTGTTTTGCCGCTCCCGGAACTGCCCAAAAAAGCAGCGTGACGCACGAATTGAGAAATATCGACTTTGTAAAAGGAGGGTTGATAGCCTTGAGTCATACCTATTTTCAGCTGTGAGGTATCTGGGGCCAATAGTTGCACGTTCACAAGAGCAGGAGGAACTGGTGGCTGTGCATTTTCTGGAACGGAGGAGGTTTCGGATCTTTTCAGAGTCATTTCAAGATCCAGAATTTGCTGAATTGAAGGCAAGCTGAGCAATGGCTGTGCCTTTTGCAGCCAACTCTTGAAGTCAGATCGTTCTGCGTATTGTTTACGGAATGATTCCATGGCTACCATCGTGCGCCAGTCAGCATCCGGGATCAGCACTTTTTTACCACCATCTGCTACGAATTTACCCAGTTGGATGGCAATCTGGGTTTTTGGATTAGCGGGAAACTCGATAGAGCGGATAGCGATCGCCGTGCGTCCGCTTGCCGCTGTTTGTAGTTTATTGATTTGTCTTGCCAGTGCACCTCCTTGTGAAGGTTTTTGGCATAAACCTATGGTTGACCAATAGGCAATATTCTCCGCAGAATTTTGAATGTCTATATCCAGAAAATCATCTCGTTGCACAATACTACATTTGAGCGAATGATTGAATTCAACGGCGCAATGCTCAATCCCGCGTCCGAGTAACTGCAACATTTCATCCTCATTTTCGGGTACAGCATGCGGATAAGCTAAATGATCATTCCATAGCTGTTCTAATGGCTGGATGATTTTTTTATCACTCTCTTCTGTTTGTGGTGGTGTGTCTCTGTTTTTGTCGGGTAATCGCGGAAGATTACCCGTGCGGATTGAATATTCACGTTCCTGGCGGCACCAGTCAATGATTTGGCGTGTTTTCATCCCGGCCAACAGCGTAGGTGTCTCATCCTGGAAAGGAAAAATAGATTCCCCTGAACTGGAGTAGATTCCCTGGCTATCGTAGAGAGCTTCTAACCTTATGCTAATTATTTCGCGTATTTCTGCTTTGCTGCGCTCCCCGCAGAGTGTAATCGTATCGGGATCACGTTCTATTCGATCAATTTGGGATTGAGGTAAACTATTTCTTAGCAAAATGTATACGTCGTCCAGGCAAGCTATCACAACGAACACATTCGGTATTTCAGCCAGCCTGGTCATTGTTTCCATGGCACGCCGGAATTTTATTTCGACATCTTCTGCAGGATGAATATCTTCCAATTGATCAAGACAAATGACAAAAGCTCCTTTATTGATTGCCATCATCAAATGTGCTAAAGCTTGTAACAGACGATCCGGAGCATCTTCCTGAACACGCGGTGTGAGATTGCCAAGTATTTTGCAATCGTATTCCGACATATTTTCGCAGCGAAGATACTTACGAACTCTGGCATGAATAGCGGGTTCGTCGTGCTGTAGATAGAGGAGTACGCGAATTAAATCAAGATCAACGTGCCGGAATTGCTCCCCTTCTTTATTCAGAATGGCATCGGTGATTTTGGAAATCAGCTCACTCAACTCGTCATGGTTCAATTCACCATTGCGCAGTTGCTCAATGGCATGTTGTGAAACAATCTGTCGTCTTTCAATTAATGCATTGGATAAGTGCATCAATCCCGTCGTGCTGCCATTAATTGCACAATACGGTTTGTCGAGAGAATCTATCGTGTAATGAAGCGCATAGCTCGCATAATTTGAAATAGAAGAAGTCATTTGCATGTAGGCAAAATACCCCAGTGACTTTTCATGCGTGTAATTACGGAAAGCTCGCATGAGATGGGTTTTTCCAGCTCCAGACTCTCCCAGCAACAGCATGATGCGCCCCGAGTCTGTTTGCTCACAGTTACTTACACGATTCAATAACCGTTCAAAGCACTCACGGCTTTCCTGGTGGATGCTTTCAATATCATAAGGATCAGGTTGCCAAATCTGATTGTGATGCGTAATGGAATGGAAAATATCTTCCTTTACGCGGGAACGAAAAATCTGTAGATATTCTTTTTGTGGGGTTCCAGACATCTTATGGTTTCAAACGTATAAAATGGAAAGTCGAGTTTAGATAAAGAGTTTCTGACAACGAGACGGCATCTTGATCCATAGCATAAGGAAGATCTGCACGGCTTAGGTTGACTAACCCCTTGTTATTGGCCAGTATCAGGTAGTATTTGAACTCATTCAGATCCAGCCCAAATGTATTACCCTCACGCTCTATTTGGTGCCAAACGTGCGAGATAAATAGTTTGTTATCACCAAATTTACCCGTTTGGCAGCGTCTGGCAGATTGATTTACCTGGTTAGCGAAGTGTTCCAGATTCAATGGTTCAGGCTGCTGTGGAGGTTGTTTTTCTAATATCTCAGGTTGCTGTAAAGGTTGTGTAGCCGTTCTGAGAATTGCTAGTCGCAGTTCTTCTGGACTGATACGTCGTGCACCTGCAGCTTTTGCAGCCAGTTGTTTTAATGCACTATCCCAGGATAATTCACGCTCGGTTCCTAATATGCCACTTAGAAGCAGGGCCGCAACCGAGCCTGCCGTAAAAGGCTTCGCATGTGTGATATTGGATGCCGCTAATTTACATTGTAGATTTGCACTGTCAGCAGGTTGGGCTAATTGTTGCCAGAGCAGGTTATCTCTAACTTTGATCAGAGAAGAATAGGCGCTGGTAGTAAGTTTAAAGGCATTGGCCAAAATAGCTGCCCGAAGGCCATCAGCACTTGTAATAGCTAGGCGATCACGTTCATTGATCGGAGCAGGTAATCCCAACAGAGCAGCAATGAGATAGCAGTTTCTCAATGTCAGCCAACGTAATGTCAGGGGTAAGGATGGTAGGTCCAATTTTTGCAGTGCTTGTTCCCGCCCTGCAACCGTGATTTGAAATCGTGACTTACCTGTTTTTTTTAATAGCCCATGTTCGGTTAGTTGCTGCAATGTTTGTAGCCATTCATTACTTGAGGGCGCTTGATGGAAAACAGGGGTTAATGATTTTTTTACCTCACTGATTGTCAATCCGTTAGCTGAACAAGCCAGGAATCGAATTGGAATCAGCTCTTGAAGTGTCAGATATCCAGTTGCACTCATCATTGATTTTCTGGTTTAATTTTTTATTTCGTCGGTGCTGTAATGCTTGGTAAACGTTATCAAGAATTTCATCCAGTTGGGAAACGATATCTTCTGCCAGGAAGCGTAAAACAAGTATGTCATGCATTTGTAATACAAGATCCTTGCGCCGATCCCGGCGCCAGGATTCCGGATCCTGAAAATGATAATAGCCATCTATTTCCAAGGCTATTTGGTCAGAAATGGAAAACAGATCAATCTCCATTAGTCGCTTCCCAAATTTAAACGGCATTTTGACATTTAACTTGAATACGCCACGTGTTTCCGGTACCCATTCTAGTATGTGAAATAAAAATTGCTCGGCCTGACTGCGAGCAACAGAAGAATCATCTTTCTTCTCAACGATCAAGCGGAGCAATGATTGCGCTTCCTCATACAATTGCGTCGGTGCATTACATTGCCGAAGAATCTGGTCTGTCTTGTCGGGTAAGGTGTAGTGAGAATCTGAATAGGACTGTGCTTTGATAATACCTAGCCGTAACATAGCCTTTATTCTTGATTCAGGTGCTTTTGTACAGTAGTTTTCGAAGTGTGCAGGTATGGCTGCTAATGCAATTGGCATTTCCGGTAGGCGCTCTGCAATCTGCGCCAGCATGCGAATGAATGGAGATCGTAATAATTCATCATCAGTCACTTCCATCAGTAAGCCGGGTAAAATTTCCACTGGCAATAATTTGGTAAAAGCCATGATACCTTGCGCTAGATTTTCGCCATCTTCCAATTTCATGGCCTGTGCCAGATTTGACGCTAAATCAGGTGTCAATTCACAGGACAAGGCGATTTGTGTCAAAAACCAGCTTAGGAGTAACGATTCTTGTGTAGAGAGCTGAATGGGTAACTGCTGTTGGAAAATCTCCAATTCATCACTCGATTTATTTTTCAGCGCAAGGAAGATTTCTTCCGTGGTACACCGATTAACCTGCGCTAGATACAGTAGCAATTGGTGCTGCAGGTCGGCGCTTGCAAGTAGCGTCTCTATCCAGCTGATCGAAAGTGATTTAGCCATTCCGGGCGACCAGATGACTGTATTTCTACTTTCTTGTTGTATCCAACGGCACCATATTCCCCGGGTGTCATTCAAAGTGCCTGTCAGGACCGTTAAGACCGGAGTGCCTTGGCTACGTCTTAGCGAATGTATGGTGAGATAAGTTTGTGGAGAAACTTGAGAATCAGTCTGCGTGGATTGAAATGTGCGTTTCATCATTTTCTCTTGTTCTTGATAAACAGATGATTGAGAAACGGCAACTAAATGAGTATTTTTGAGGATGTCTTGAGGAACCCCTGCAAAATCTCGTTATCGTAAGGAACGTAGCAACGTGCGATCCATATAAGTATTTGATAAAATAGACTTTATAGGGTGTTTCCTACTTCATTACATTCGTAGTCACAATGATGGTGCGGAAGTTGTACAGACTGATCCTTAATCAAGCATCACCGGCCAGCCTATTCGCCAATGGCCGGAATTGCAGGTGGTAGAACATATTGAGGTAGAGATCGGTTTCTTCTCGCTCAAGCCCACTGACGAATTTCCAGAAGCTGTATATACGCGATAGCGTCATCATGCGCTCTGCATATAGTTTCCAGGTGTAGCGGCTAGCAACGCGTGCAAGTGCGCCTTGCGAGAGACGTTCCCATTCCAGCGGTTTTTCATGGCTCTTTTCGAGAAAATCTGCGATCAGATCAGCAGTAGCTGTACCTTGATTGGGATCGATATGAAAACCAGAACGATTGTGCTGGATGATTTCCAGCGGCCCGCCATAGCGGGTGGCGAAAGTCGGCAGACCGGATGCCATGGCTTCAATGATAGTCAGGCCGAAGGCCTCGAACAAGGCGGGTTGCACGAATATGCCGCGCTTGTCGGCAATATAGCGATAAAGCTCACCTGCCAGATTTTTGTCAAGGCGCATACCTAGCCAACGAACCTGCGGATCGAGCTTGTATTCGTCCATCAAATGATGCATCTGGTGTATTTGCTCTTGTTCTTCATGGTCAGATGAGTGCTGCGGATCTATTTTTCCTCCCACTATGACAAGATTGGCAAGTGAGCGTAAGCGCTGTGAGGCGCCGTATGATTCAACCAGGCCGGTGATGTTTTTGATACGATCCAGGCGCGCCATGGTGAAGATCAAAGGCTTATCCGAGTCTTGTAAAATACCTCGGGCTGGAAAGTTCGCAGTATTGTCGAAGAGCATGGACTCAATTTCGGGGATCAGGCTGTGCAGACGCCTGGACTGATCGGTATAGGGGAAATAAACTTCTGCATCGGCGCCTGGGGAAACGATATTAAATTTTGGGTCGAATAGATCAATTCCGTTAATGACCCGATAAAGTCCAGGCATGGAGAAAGCCCGGTAACTTTCGTACTGGCCTTCTGCTTCCCGTGTCCCGGCGATTTCCTGATAGGTGCTTGTCACGATGAAGTCAGCGGCGTTCATGGCCAGAAGATCTGCCGTATATTGGCAGGAAAAATGGTATTTGTCCTCGTTTTCCTGCCAGTAAATATCCGAATGCAGATATTTGGTTTTTTCCAGAGCGTGTGCGATGTTGCACTGTGTGACGCCCAGTCTTCTGCTGAGCAGGGTGGCGACCAGATTGCCATCCGAGTAATTTCCAATGATGAGATCGGGACGTCTACCCAGTTCCGCTAGCGCCTCTCGTTCAACATCGAGGGCAAATGTCTCGAGATGAGGCCATATCTCAAAGCGTGAGATCCATTGAGGAATAATTTCCCCATTTTTTTTACGAAATGGAACGCGCAAAATCCAGGTATTAGTACAGCCACTGACCTTTTCCAACCTTTGATTGCAAGTGGTGTCACCCGCATCAGGAATCAGACGGGTGACAATCAGTATTTTGGGTTCGACCTGCACGCCTTGTAGTTGCAGTCGGTCGCGCATTTCCTGTTCGAGTGCGCGTACCTGATCGAGAATATAGACAACCTGACCACCGGTATCAGGCAGTCCGAGCACATTATCCTGGCCGAAATAACCATGCGGGGAAAGAATCAATAGACGAGAGATCATGGGAATACGTGCCAGAAATGCTTCGAGTGCAGAAGGGGAGGGTGCTTCCAAAATATCCATCAGCATATTCATGGTTTCAGCCACCCGGGCGGCGTTATGTCCCCAGCCTGGTGCGAATCCGATTTTGCTCATGTCTGAGGACAGTTCGGCCCAGGGCGTCGTACCATCCACTGCTTCCAGCATTTCCAGCGCCTGCCGCAACTGGCTGCGCACCATATTGATATTGTGTGAATTGCTGGTGAACATCAGTTGTTGTCCGTCGATAGTATGGACGCCTAAAAAGTGCAGCAATCGGGTACTGCCTGCCTCGATACGGGTGAACATTTCACTGGATAACTGGCGGTTGAGGAAGATAACTCCTTGCCCAATTGAGCGAGATTCCCTCAATTTGGGAAATGCCCGGTTGAATGGTCCGAAATCGACCTCTAGAATAGATTCAATCGCTTCACCTTTGGTGACTGTTTCCTTGAACCCGAGAAATTCATTGATGGTTATCTTTTCCGGCATCAGGTGTTCCTGATGCATACGTACGAATTCCAATTCGGCAATTCCGGGTCGAAGTACAAAATATGCCCAAGGTGAAGAGAAGACGCCTTCCTGTAGATGGAATACAAATTCATGAAGCATATCGGACCGCTCGCAATCTTTTTCCAGCTGTAGCAATTCATCTCGCAGATCGGATTGCAGGAGCAAGGGGCGATTCGTTGAGAAATAGCGCCGTAATAACGTATAAACAGCATCCCTATTCTGTAGGGTGCAAGTGGTAAATGTGTCGATCGTGGTCATGGCGAAATCCTTATTGTGCAAAATTGTAATGCTCCAGCCCTTCCAAGATTCCACGGGCATAGGTATTGCTCGCAAAGTACATCTGCTCTAGTCCGCGTAATGGCTCCAACTCCGGGCTGTGGTTCCCCACCACTACACCCAGTGTATCGCCTACCAACATTTCTTCATCGTTGCCGGAGTCCCCGGCTATCAGAAAATTTTGCAATGATAATCCCCATTTATAGGCTAGATAACGCACAGCCAGACCTTTAGAAGCCCGCGTCGGTAGCACATCCAGAAATGTTTCGTGTGAATAGATCAATTTGGCATGTAGATTTTGCTGATGGAGATATTGGTATAGCTGTTCGAGTGGAGGCATTTGTTCGGGAGCAACCAAATAACTCAGTTTGAATTCACGCTGATTTTCCGGGGGTTGAAGCGTTAATCCCGGGATGGCCTGCAGTGCTTCAGCCAGCGCTTCTCGTCGCCATTGGTGGCGGATGTGATTACTCCAGCCCTGATCTGGCCGCAAGGATGGCCAGTAATTGATTTCGCTGCCGACCGAGGTGATCAGGACGTCGGGCATTGGTACATGCCATTTTTTGAGAATTTTTACCGCGCTTTCGAGCGATCTTCCGGTAGCCACCCCGAATGAGACGGTATCGGCATGTGCTCGTAGCCATTGCAGCAATTCTGCTAGCCCCTGCTCATCACCAAGCAGGGTGTTGTCGATATCGCTGATGATTATTTTTCTCGCCAATGGAATAGGTGCCCAATCAGGATACAGCGTAGCTGCGGACTGGCGGCGTAGACGTTTACGCGCCTTACGCAATAATTTATTGACTTCCCTTACATATTTTGTGACATGGGCATCCCAGGTGTAGTGGCGCCTGACATTGGTTATGCCATTTCTGGACCAGTCGCGCCAGCGTTTCCTGTCGGATAACGCTTCTTTCAACGCGTTAGCAATTTCTGTATGGTTCAGTGTGTTGACGAGTAATCCATTGCGGCAATTGGCGATGATGTCACGCGGACCACCATCTTCCGGCGCAATAATGGGCAGGCCACTGGCTGCAGCTTCAATCAGGGTAAGCCCGAAGGGTTCAGTCAGGGCGGGGTTGATAAAGATACCACGTCTGCGAACAGCCAAGCGGTAAAGTTCCGGTATGTCTTCTGCTGTGAAGTGCTTGGGGATCGCAACCTTGCCCCACAAATCATAACGATCAATATCAAGCAATAAATCATTCATGACTTCGCGCTGCGATGTTTCCATCATACGAATATCTTCACGGGAGCCGGCAACGATTACCAGGTTGGCGATATCCTGCAGGGATTGATCTGAGCCGTATGCCTCTATCAGTCCATCGAGATTCTTGCGTGTGTCCGGACGGGAAATAGCCAGAATCATCGGTTTCTTGGGGTTGCTTAGAAATCGATCTACGCCTGTTTGTGTGTTGGGGTCAATAAGCTTGCGCCCAGGTGGTGAGAAACGCGAGGTATCAGTTCCTGGCGGAATAACTCGGCAGTGGCGCGGATCAGTATTTTTATACATGCCATATTGATCTTCTATTTCCTGCGAGGTGCTGGTGACGATCAATGAAGCGTGGACCAGTGTTTCTTCTTCAGCCGCGATGCGTTGCGATAGATTGAATTGTCGTTCGATTGTCTGCTCTTTACGGCCGGCGGCAAGCAGACGTTCCCGTTTGGGGCGACCAAGCGAATGGCCTGTATGTATTTGTGGAATGCCCAGCAGATTGGATAAATGCAGGCCGACATAGCCGGCATCTGCATAATGCGTATGGATTAAATCGGGCAAACGTCCTTGTTGGCGCAGATAGTGCAGACAGCGATCCACCATCTGGTCCAGGTGTGGCCACAACAACTCTTTACGCAGATATTTACGGGGGCCGCAGGGTAATCGAACGATCTGCGCGTTTGGCCCGAGTTTTTCGATATGGGTTGCATAATCAGGGGAGATTTTTGAATCTTCAATCTGGCGCGTTAGCAGATCAACCTGGGCAATATTACTGTTGCGTCCCAATGCGCGCGCCAGTTCGACAACATAGGTGATCTGTCCGCCGGTATCCGCATCGTGCCCCAGCTCCATATCATGACCGCGTATCAGGCCATGTACACTGATCATCAGAATGTAAAGTTTTTGATCTAACATCGTTTTATTATCATAGCAGGTTCCAATTCTTGAGAAAAACATCATAAAATCCGGCTGATTCCGGTGTGGCGCCACGTATCCCGCATAGGGCGGCAGCAAACCGGTTTGCACGTTCCAGTGTTAGTACATTTGGCCAGTCAAACAGTAATCCGAGGATGAAGACTGCGCAAAAACCATCTCCCGCACCAACGGTATCAACGATCGGCACATTGGCGATACCGAGTATTTCAGTATAATTGTTAGCCTGATCAAGCAGCCATGCGCCATTGGCTCCACGTGTCACCAGCAGGGTTTTTAGCTGGAAGTTTTCTATCAGGCGTAACGCGGTGTCGCGAGCATCACTGGCTTGGAAAGCTAATAAGCCGGATAATTCAGCTAGTTCGTCTTCATTGACTTTCACATGATCCGCCTGGGTCAGTGAATATTGGATGGTTTCCGGGCGATACCAGGGTTCTCTTAAATTGATATCAAGCAGACGAGAGGCTTGTGGAGTGCGTCGTAATACTTCTTCCAGCGCTACGCCGGATACCGGGTTGCGTTGTGCTAATGTTCCAAAATACACCAGCTCGGGTTTGGCAGTCGAGGCAGTATCACCGGCAACATGTGGATCAATGAAATCGTAGGCCTGATCTGCAAGGATTTTAAACTCATGACCGTTTTCACCAGGTTTAACCTGAACTTGTCCAGTGGGATAGTGTGAATCACACTGGACACCGATTGTAGACATCCCGGCATTATTCATCAGCTTGATCAATTTCTGGCGAAGAGGATCGTTTCCTGTACGCGTTACCAAGACCGGGTGCAAGCCGAAAGCTTGTAGGTGATATCCCACATTGAAGGGAGCTCCTCCCATTACCGGGCCATCAGGAAAGATATCTGCCAATACTTCGCCAAACAGAATTACGTTCTTTATAGATATATCACAATGATCGGCAGGCATATTCTATCGAAACTCCTGTCAGTGATGGCTGGTCACTCCCGGAAATAATGCGGACAAATTTTTTGTCCGAAGAAGTGTGTGCTGGTTGTAAGCAAGGAAATGAGATTGCCGGAAAACCCTGTTTCCAGCCGAGCGTTCCTTTTTATTTTGACATGGATGAACGATCTATGCAAAACCTACAGGAGAGGGAATCAATCAGATTTGGAGACGCTTCCCGGATTTTTTTCCGGATTTTTTAATCGCTGGCTGCAGTATGTCCCCAATTTCAGTGGGATCAATCATACCGATAAACAGCTTGTTTTTAAGATTTTTTATTTCATCACGATACTGGGCTGCCTGTTCAAATTCCATGCTTTTTGCGGCCGTCAGCATGGCTTTTTCCAACCGTTGAATTTCTTTTGCAAGTTGTGTTTCATCCATGGCAGCGTAGTGTGCCTGGATTTGTGCGACTTTCTGATGTTCTGCCGCATCTTTGCTGTCGTAAACACCATCAATCAAATCCTTGATCCGCTTGCTGACACCGCGTGGCGTAATATCGTTCTGCTGATTGAACAGCTTCTGTTTGTTACGTCGCCGTTCAGTTTCATCAATGGCGCGCCGCATCGAATTGGTAATCCTGTCAGCATAAAGAATGACGGTTCCATTGATATGTCGGGCGGCGCGTCCCATGGTCTGGATCAATGAGCGTTCTGAACGCAGGAAACCTTCTTTATCGGCATCCAGTATGCCAACCAGTGAAGCTTCTGGAATATCCAGTCCCTCCCGTAACAGATTGATTCCGACCAGGACGTCAAATTTTCCCAGGCGCAGATCACGAATAATTTCAACTCGCTCAACGGTATCAATATCGGAATGTAGATAACGTACCCGGATGCCGTGATCAGAAAAATAATCGGTCAGATCTTCCGCCATGCGCTTGGTCAGGGTGGTGATCAATGTTCGCTCGCCTTGTTTGGTACGCATTGAGACTTCAGACATCAGGTCGTCCACCTGGGTGGCTACCGGACGGATG
Organism: Nitrosomonas eutropha; assembly: GCF_003201195.1. Classification (GTDB taxonomy): domain Bacteria; phylum Pseudomonadota; class Gammaproteobacteria; order Burkholderiales; family Nitrosomonadaceae; genus Nitrosomonas; species Nitrosomonas eutropha. The sequence continues at coordinate 12,861 of NZ_QICQ01000021.1, forward strand.
ATGATTACCGGATCCACCAGCCCGGTTGGTCGTACAACCTGTTCAACAATCTGGCCGCTGTGCTGTATTTCATAATCTGCCGGTGTGGCGGAAACGAAAATAGTTTGAGGCATCAGTTTTTCAAATTCCTCAAACCTGAGCGGCCGGTTGTCCAATGCGGAAGGCAGGCGAAATCCGTAAGCCACCAGGTTTTCCTTTCTTGAACGATCACCTTTGTACATTCCGCCAACTTGAGGCACGGTAACATGGCTCTCATCAATAATCATCAATGCGTTACCCGGCAGGTAATCAATGAGTGTTGGCGGTGGATCCCCGGGTAAGCGACCTGACAAATGGCGCGAGTAGTTCTCAATTCCTTTGCAGAAACCCAATTCATTTAACATTTCCAGATCGAAACGGGTACGTTGTTCCAGGCGCTGAGCTTCCACCAGCTTATGATTTTCGTGAAGATGATTGAGTCGTTCGGCAAGTTCGGTTTTGATGGTTTCGATTGCGCGCAGGGTGGTGCTGCGCGGAGTGACGTAATGACTGGAAGGGTAAACCGTATAGCGCGAAACTTTCTGCCGGGTATGTCCGGTGAGCGGATCAAACAGCGCTATGCTTTCCACCTCATCATCAAACAGGGAAATGCGTAGTGCGGTTTCAGAGTTCTCTGCCGGGAAGATATCCAGCACGTCGCCACGTACACGAAAGGTGCCACGCGCAAACTCGAATTCGTTACGCTGGTATTGCATGTCTGCCAACCGCTGGATGATGTCGCGTTGCGTGATTTTTTCATGCTCACGCACATGTAGAATCATACCGTGATAATCAACGGGATCACCAATGCCGTAAATGCAGGATACGCTTGCTACAATGATGGTGTCTTCCCGTTCCAGTAGGGATTTTGTAGCAGAGAGGCGCATCTGTTCGATATGTTCGTTAATACTGGAATCCTTTTCGATGAACAGATCGCGGGAGGGAACATAGGCTTCAGGCTGGTAATAATCATAGTAGGAGACAAAATACTCAACTGCATTTTCTGGAAAGAATTCACGCATTTCAGCATAGAGCTGCGCGGCCAGCGTCTTGTTCGGGGCCATGATGATGGCCGGGCGCCCGAGTTGCGCAATCATATTGGCGATGGTGAACGTTTTTCCGGATCCGGTTACGCCTAACAACGTCTGGAATGACAAGCCTGATTCTATTCCATCCACCAACTTGCGGATGGCATCCGGTTGATCACCCGCAGGCTGAAATGCCTGATTGAGCTTGTAAGGACTGTCCGGAAAGGTAATAATCACAAGTTTGATCGCTGTACTCGAAATTTAATTATTTTTTGATTCTAACATGCGCAAATCACATACATCAGGAGCTGTCTCGTGAAACTCTCGCAACGCGTTCAGGCTATCAAACCTTCGCCCACCCTGGCAGTGACTGCCAAAGCAGCCAGGCTCAAGGCGGAAGGAAAAAATATTATTGGTCTGGGTGCAGGTGAGCCGGATTTCGATACGCCGTTGCATATCAAGGATGCAGCGATTACGGCAATCCGGAATGGTTTTACAAAGTATACGGCTGTGGGTGGTACTGCATCTTTAAAGCAGGCGATTATCTCGAAGTTCAAACGGGAAAATTCCCTGGATTTTACTGCCGGAGAGATCTTGGTCTCCAGCGGAGGAAAACAAAGTTTTTTCAACTTGATACTGGCTACAATTGACCCGGGTGACGAGGTTATCATCCCGGCGCCATACTGGGTTTCCTATCCGGATATGGTCTTGATTGCACAAGGAAAACCTGTTTTTATTAATACCGGGATCGAAGAAAAATTCAAAATATCAGCCGATCAGCTTGAGAAAGCGATAACACCCAGAACCCGCATGTTTATTCTCAACAGCCCAGGCAACCCTTCCGGCAGTGTATACGGTCAGGAAGAATTACAGGCATTAGGGGCAGTATTACGTAAACATCCGGAAATTCTGATCGCTACCGATGATATGTATGAACATATCCTCCTGACCAGTGATAAGTTCGTCAATATCCTGAACGCTTGCCCTGATCTGAAAGCACGCACCGTTGTCCTCAATGGCGTTTCCAAAGCTTATGCCATGACCGGCTGGCGAATTGGCTATTGCGGTGGGCCGGCAGCAATCATAACCGCAATGGAAAATATTCAATCACAAAGTACATCCAACCCGAACTCTATTGCTCAAATGGCAGCAGAAGCTGCATTAAATGGTGATCAATCCTGCATGATTCCAATGGTGGAGGCTTTTAAGGAACGCAATCAGTTTCTGACAGATGCGCTGAATTCCATAACGGGTATTCACTGTTTATTATCCGAAGGGGCATTTTATGCTTTTGCGGATGCAAGGCAGGCAATTAAGCAGTTGCAATCCCAACAAGTGTTGCAGGACAGCAGTGACGTTGCTTTTTGCAGTTATTTGCTGGAACAGGCTGAAGTGGCTGTTGTGCCAGGGTCAGCCTTTGGCTGTGAGGGCTATATGCGGTTATCGTTTGCGACTTCCATGGAAAATCTCAGGGAGGCTGTCAAGCGTATCGCCAGTTTGCTGAGCTGATCCGCTTCTTGACCCCTATTTTGAGTGATACCTGTTTTGATCAGGCCATTGCAAGATGAGCGGAGAGTGATGCGTAGTAACCAGTGCGGATTGCTGTAAAAAAATTCGACACTCTCTGCTATTTCTTGCCTTACATTTTCTGTTTTCTGAATTTCATACTGCCGTTGGCTGAGCCTGTCAGGGTGTTGGTACTGATTTTTGCCAATTTCTGGAGGGCGTCACCAACCTGATTTTGGTGAAATATTACGTGCTTTTTTTTTAAGATCATACCAGCAACTGGCTGTCGATAAATTTTACAGTCTCCACTAAAAAATCTTATCTTCTTTGGGTCATCTCTGGTAAGCGTAGCTTACTGTAGTTGATGAGGGCTTTTCAGATTCATCTCCTAGGCTTGCGGTGAGCTACTCTCTTCTTTGCAGGCAGAGGGAAGACGTCTATTCTGCCTGATCAAACCTTTCTCCTCTGCTTTACGCAGTGCTTCATATCTGCAGTGAACCTGAAGAAACGCCAGGATTCTCTGGAACTGGGTTCGAATGGTTGCCGGAGATCGATTGAGGTGCTGTGCGAGGATCTTTGTATTGGTTGTTTTCTTTTCACGGCTGGCCTCAAGCAAGGTGTAGTGCGATCGGGGTAGGCGCTTATATTTTTCATAGTCCATAAAACTTCACTCCAATTTTATCGAGGCTTATTTTTATTGCTGTCATTTGTGAGCGGTTATAAACGCTATTTTTAAGGCTTAATTCGCTACAAAGCAGTATTTTCCCTGAATGCCTCGGTCTTCGTAAGTATATATAGATAGATTAATAAGCATAAACTATGCCAATATATTTAATATATTGATTATTAAAAGTTATTTTTTTTAAAAAAAGTATTTTATCGGTAACTGTTAAATTTTACGACATAAATATCAGGTGAGCTTTATGGAGCAAATATATTTTTTTGTACTGGAATTATAGCTTGTATGCAATTGCAGTATTGCCACTGTGACAGTAATTTCATTAGTATCTCGACTCGACAAGGGTTGTGGTTGATTAGCGACATTCGCCTTGTTGAGTAATGCAATAGATGTTATGCAATATCTATATTTAATTAAATAGTTGATATTAAAGGAAAATACCATGGATCAATTTTCTAAAAAAATTCTGGCTGCCAGTATCGTTCTGGCGTTTGGTTTTGCAGGTAATGCTTGGGCAGTTGACGGCGCGGCACCGCTGCCAAATATAGCTGTAGCTGATTCTGCTGGAGTCAAAGGTGACGGAAGTACTGCAAGCACAGCAAACGGCAATACAACCTCCGCTGATGGCAACACAAGTACTGCTGACAACAACGGTAACGACAACAGCACCAACTCGAGCACTGCTGACAACAACGGTAACGACAACAGCACCAACTCGAGCACTGCTGACAACAACGGTAACGACAACAGCACCAACTCGAGCACTGCTGACAACAACGGTAACGACAACAGCACCAACTCGAGCACTGCTGACAACAACGGTAACGACAACAGCACCAACTCGAGCACTGCTGACAACAACGGTAACGACAACAGCACCAACTCGAGCACTGCTGACAACAACGGTAACGACAACAGCACCAACTCGAGCACTGCTGACAACAATGGTAACGACAACAGCACCAACTCGAGTACTGCTGACAACAATGGTAACGACAACAGCACCAACTCGAGTACTGCTGACAACAACGGCAACGACAACAGCACCAACTCGAGCACTGCTGACAACAATGGTAACGACAACAGCACCAACTCGAGCACTGCTGACAACAACGGCAACGACAACAGCACCAACACTGCTGACAGCAATAACGACAGCAGCGATAACAGCACCAACACTGCTGACAGCAATAACGACAGCAGCGATAACAGCACCAACACCGCTGATAGCAATAACGACAACAGCTCTGCGTATGCTGACGGCTATGGTACTGCTGCCAATAATGGAAGTACCGCTACTGCTGACAACAGCGACAACAGCGACAACAGCGATAACAGTGACAACAGCTTGGCTGATGCGAGTGGCCAAGGCAGTGCTGCAGCTAACAATGGTAGTACAGCCACGGTTGACAACAGCGATCATAGTGATAACAGCTCTGCATCTGCTGAAGGCCAATCCGCAGCTGCCAACAATGGCGGTACTGCAACTGTAGACAACACCAACAACAGTGATAACAGCCAAACTACTGCAAGCAATGGCAGTGCAGCATCCAATGGTGGCGATGCGACAGCTACCTATTCTGTTAACAATTCAGCATTGGAAGGATCTGTAACAGGTCAGTCAGCTGGTGGTTTGTCAGTTGAAGAAGCTGTTGCACTTTCAGGTGGAAGTTTAAGCAACAATATTTCTGATTCGTTCAATGGTGCAGGCCTGAATCAAGTTGCTCAGAACCTTGGATCCAGCTCACTGGTTCAACAGCAAGTTTCCTTCCAGGGTAATGTAAACGTTAACCAATAATTGTAAGTTTGGATAATTACAACTTGAGTTAATAATGTAACTCTTCTAACTGGCAAGCAGTAATGATATTGCTTGCCAGTTTTTTTTGCTAAAACAGAAGATATAAATATAAGCAATATGTGGAGGTCGGTATGAAAGCCGATATCAGAAAAGGCTTGATTGCGTTTGCATTATTCATGCCTGTTAGCATGATTTACGCGGCATCCGGTACAGAATTGATGGCGGTTGAGGATGCATACCTTCCTCATGCAGAAAGAGCTTCCTTGGAGGAGCTTGATGGGGCGACAGGCCGAGAGGGTATTGATGTAACTACCTTGAACAATATGAATGTTCGTGCACTTCTCTCTGGCAATACAGCAACGAACAATGCTAGTGGCTTTAATATGATTGACAGCGGTTCTTTTGCCGGATCAGGGGGTATGTTTTCAGTGATTCAGAATTCGGGTAACAATGTTCTTATTCAGGATTCGACAATTATTAATGTAACGATATTACCCTGATTTAGATTGAATATTTTGAGAGAACAGCCGATAACATATAAAGCACACACGGTTTATGTTTTGTTAGCTGCTTGAGATTTATTACATAGTTTGCATGAGGTGGTAAGCAATTTTAGTTACTCCAGGACAAAATCGCATATGAGACTGTCTCTGATCACGTTTGCTTTATTAGGGATCCTGATAATTCCTTGTAGTGAAGTATCAGGGATGGATATGATCGATATGGTAGGTGGTGCTAACTTTAATATACAAGTAAAAACTTTTGCAGAACGGCGTTTCAATACTGTTTATCGGCAGCAGTATGATTTCAGCTGCGGTTCTGCTGCTCTGGCGAGCCTACTTACTTTTCATTATGACGATACGGTAGACGAGCAATCTGTATTTATCGACATGTTTCAGCATGGAAATCAGGAAAAAATAAAACGGGAAGGCTTTTCCATGCTGGATATGAAACGGTATCTTGAACGCAGAGGATATCGCTCGGATGGTTTCAAGATTGATCTGAACAAATTGCGTTCTACTGGAAATCCAGCTATTACCATTATCAACCATAATGGTTACATGCACTTTGTCATCATTAAGGGAGTGGATGAATTCAAAATTTTATTAGGTGATCCGGCTCAGGGTGTTAAATCCATGGATCGTTCCGAATTTGAAGAAATGTGGGGGAATCGTATTTTATTTCTGATCCATGATAATCGCGATCCTGAAGTAAGCTATCAAAAAATATATCAGGAATGGGTGGGCAGAGTGGCTCCGCTGGGTGAGGCTGTTGATCGATCAAGTTTGGGAGTTTTTAATGTATTGCACCCAGGCCCTTGGGACTTTTGATAATTCGTACAGCGCGGGGGAAAAATGAGAATCAAGAGTTTTCGTCTGATGGTTAAAAATATTCAATCATGTCTTGCTATGTTGGTACTGTCTTGTTCCATGGTTGCGGCATATGCAGAGGATTTGAATACTAGAACGTCGGCACAAGATCATTTTCACCAGGAATGGGAGCGAGTAACAGATGAAGAGCTTTCAACATTAAGAGGAGGGTTTGTTCTTCCAAACGGCATACACATTGATATGAATCTGGAAAAATTTATTCATTTGAATGATATGCTGGTGCATTCATCTTCCATGCAAGTTCCTGGAGAAAGTGTGGTTTTACAGACGGGTATGCAAAATTCGATACCTGATTCTGTTGCAATGCCGCAACTCAGTTCTTTTATTCAGAACACGCTGGATAGTCAGCATATTGATGCACTGACAAAAATCAACATAGAGGTGAGCAACTTGAAGGAAGTGATGGCGAATGGCAGTAATCATCGTATTTTTACTGAATTTCTGGCTCCGGCATTATTGCGATAGTTTAATCATTTACGTTGCTGGATATGAAAAGAGATGTACCTAAAGAAGTTGGTCAGTTGACGGGTAGTATGATGTACAAATTATTCGCAGGTTGTCTCGCAGTATTTCTCGTCATTTACGCTCAAGCAGGAAGGTCAGCAGATGAAGTGCTTGAGCAATATAAATCTCTTTTTGCACAGCAACAAAAGGAATTTGAGAAGCAGCGACAGACTATCATTGAGCAGGGAAAGGAAATTGAGAATCTGAAAGCTCGCCTGGATTCTTTGATTACCTCGCAATCAGCTGATCGCAATTCCTCTGGAAATACTGCTGCTAAAAATGGAGCATCCCACCCATCACAATCTTCTCCACCAAAGACGACGGCTGCTAAACCGATTAATAAAAATACTGATCATGTTCAGGTGCGTGCAGAATCCAGTAATCTTCCATCAAAGCCGGTAGGGCAGGCACCCCCCAAACAGGATGAAAAACCAAGACCACCTGAAATGCCCAGATTGAGTGACGCAGTAGGGGGGGTACTGACACGCCACGGAAAAATTGTGATTGAGCCTGCGCTGGAATATGCTTTTACAGACAGTAATCGGGTTTTTCTGGATGCATTTACATTTATCCCGGCAATTGCTATCGGCTTGATAGATATCCGCCAGGTAGATCAACATAGCATGATGGCAAGCATTGGAGCTCGTTATGGCGTGACAGACCGTCTTGAGATCGAAGCAAGAGTCCCTTATCGTGCACGTTTTGATGAGCAACGCTCCAGGCCGGTCAGCATTGGTGCGGGGATTGATGAAACATTCAACGCATCTGGAAATGGTTTGGGAGACATTGAATTTGCTGCTCGCTATCAGCTTAACTCGGGAGCGGGAGGGTGGCCTATTCTGGTGGGAAATATGCGAGCTACAGCGCCTACGGGCAAAGGCCCTTTTGATATTAAATATGCACGAGCACAAGGAGTTCCTGGAGCTATATTTCCTACCGAGGTTCCTACAGGATCTGGTTTCTTCAGCTTTGAGCCAAGTGTAACTGCACTTTACGCGACTGACCCGGCCGTATTCTTCGCAAATCTGGCCTATAACTATAATATGGGCACTAAGGAAAAGGCACTTGATGGATCAGGCGACAAATTTAAGGTCGATCCAGGTTATGCGGTGGGTATGACTTTTGGTATGGGGTTCGGGATCAACGAGCGCTCGTCTTTCAATATCGGGTATGGCCATCGTCACATTTTTAACACCAAAATAAATAACCGTACATTGAAAGGTAGTCAGCTGGATATAGGACAGTTACTGCTTGGCTATGCATTCAAATATTCGCAGCAGACCACCTTGAATTTCTCTGTTGCTATAGGCACAACCAATGATGCACAGGATGTCAGACTCAGTTTTAGAATGCCCATGGTATTTTAGGTACAAAAACAGAGGGGCGGGTATTCTCTGTTGCGAAATGATGGATAGATCTGCTTAACATCCACCCTCAATCTTGGCACACCAGTATTTCTTGATTTTTTCTTCCATGCCGACACTCATACCAGCAGCACGTCCTTCCTTGAAGGCGATTTCTGGAGAAATACCTTCCTTCAGTCGATAAGCCGTCCACATGGCGCCTGCCCGGTTGCCAGTTGCGCAATGTACCAGAAAAGGAGGAGATGCTTGTTCCAGAACCCGCTTAAAGGCTATCAATTGTGATTCATTTACGCCGTCATTGGTAACGGGAATATTGATATAGGTCATTCCAGCTGCTTCGACAGCTTTTCTTTCATTTGGTGTACCTTCCGATTCAATACGTAAATCAATTACAGTGTTGAAGCTGTGCTTGACCAGCTCTTGAATGCTGTCATGAGTAAGAGCTCCAGAAGTGGCAATTTGGGGAGTGACACGATAATAGCGCATCAGATCATTAACCTGCGTAGCATACGGTACCTGATCTTTAGCGAACACCAAGCTTGTCGACGATAAGACGAGAAGGGTGATAATTGTCCTCGCAAAAAACATTTTTACCTCCAACTGTAAAATAATGTACGAAAATCGTAGCATGAATACCGGGACAGGTAAAAGAGCCGATATAAATTATGCAATGATAATAGTTACCTAATTAGATCTGGCGATTGATTTTTTGAGTTGTTGAAAGGAGGGATAGATCGTACTGATAAATTAAGGTGATCGTGCATTATCGATTTATCTTTCTTAAAGGGATGATAAAACAAGTGTTTACTGCTTCAGATTATATGCACATGTCGCATGCCTTACAGTTGGCAGAAAGAGGGTTGTTTACCACAAGCCCGAATCCGCGTGTAGGGTGTGTGATTGTAAATGATGGCAAGGTAGTCGGAACTGGATGGCATGAGCGGGTGGGGGAATCGCATGCAGAAATCAATGCGTTGCGGGAAGCGGGGGATTTGGCCAGAGGTGCTACAGTTTACGTAACACTGGAACCTTGCAGTCATCATGGTCGTACACCGCCATGCGTTGAAGCTTTGATTTGCGCTGAGGTATGCAGAGTGATTATGGCAATGGATGACCCTAATCCTCATGTAAACGGTCAAGGAAAGGAGAAGCTGCAGAAAGCCGGAGTTGAAGTGCAAACAGGCTTGTTGGAGGATGAAGCACAGCAACTGAATATTGGATTTATTACCCGGATGCACCATAGCCGACCGTGGATACGAACTAAGATAGCGGCCAGCCTGGATGGCAGGATTGCATTGAAAAATGGGAAAAGCCAGTGGATTACAGGCGAGCCAGCTCGACAGGATGGCCATAGGTGGCGTGCCCGTTCATGTGCAATATTAACGGGAGTCAATTCAGTAAAGGTGGATGATCCACTGTTGACAGTACGATATATCGAGACTTCGAGGCAACCCATACGTATCGTTCTGGATTCGAATCTGGAAATTCCTCTACAGGCAAAACTGCTGGAAAATGCTGATACAACCTGGATTTTTACGGTGCAGGCTGACAGGGGAAAAATACATCTTCTGGAGGATGCGGGTGCTCATGTCGTTGTTCTGCCTGATCTGGCAGGTAAAGTTGATCTTAAAGCAATGATAACGAAACTGGCCGAATTGGGTATCAATGAGCTGCTGGTTGAAGCAGGTCCAGTGTTGAACGGGGCGTTGGTAGCAGCCGAATTGATAGATGAGATTATTTTTTATTTTGCCCCTAACCTGTTGGGTAATTCGGCGCAAGCAATGCTGGTACTACCCGAAATTACAGATTTATCAGAGAAATATAATTTACAGATAACTGATATTCGGAAAATCGGAATAGATATCCGTCTGGTAGCAAGATTTATCAAATAAGAAAGGATACAGAAATTGCGTGGTAATAAAGAAAGAAGGGGTTTTGTCGTTGGAAAAATATCGATGGTACCGTTATCTGAATTTTATCCGGCTGAAAACTAAATTATGCGTATTCTGCACATTCTGGATCACTCCATCCCGTTACACAGCGGTTATACATTTCGTACCCTGGCAATTTTGAAAGAACAGCGTGCTCTTGGCTGGGAGACATTCCATGTGACGAGTGCCAAACATGCTGGCTTAACCATGTTAGAAGAAGATGTTGATGACTGGCATTTCTTCCGGACACCCAGGCGTGCGCATCCTGTCAACAAGTTGCCCGTTCTGAATCAGGTTGCTGTTATGAGTAGCTTGACTGATCGCCTTATCGAGATTGTTCAGTCCGTCAAGCCCGATATTCTGCACGCGCATTCTCCGGCGCTCAATGCTATTCCTGCCTTGCGTGTTGCTCGTAAATCAGGGATTCCTGTCGTTTATGAAGTCAGAGCATTCTGGGAAGATGCGGCCGTGGATCACGGTACCAGCCGGGAATGGGGCATGCGCTATCGTCTAACGCGCAGCCTGGAAAATTATGCATTACGGCATGTGGATGCAATCACCACGATTTGCGAAGGGTTGCGCAACGACATGATCGGGCGGGGGATTGCGCCGGAAAAAATCACCATTATCCCTAATGCTGTCGATATTGAGCAGTTTGTGTCAACATATCCTGCTGATGAATCGCTGAGAGAACGATTGGGGCTCAGGCACAAGCAGGTTATTGGTTTTATTGGTTCGTTCTATGCCTATGAAGGCCTGGATATCCTGCTACAAGCCTTGCCGCTCATGTCACCGTACCATCCTGATTTGCGCGTACTACTGGTTGGAGGCGGGCCACAGGATAAACAGTTGCGGCAACTGGCCAGCCAGCTTGGTATAGAAGATGAGGTTATCTTCACCGGCCGTGTGCCGCATGATCAGGTTCAATTTTATTATGATTTGATTGATGTGCTGGTTTATCCCCGCCTTTCCATGCGCCTTACCGATCTCGTCACTCCTTTAAAGCCGCTGGAAGCTATGGCGCAGGGCAGGGTGTTGGCTGCCTCGGATGTCGGTGGCCACCGGGAGCTGATCCGCGACAATCATAATGGTATCTTGTTTAAATCTGGTGATCCCCATTCATTGGCAGAGAAGGTCGGAACACTTCTGAACACCCCTCAGCAATGGGAAGAATTGCGCAGAGCAGGACGGAAATTTGTAGAGACCGAACGCAACTGGCGGAAAAGTGTGGACAGATACCAGTTTGTTTATTGTGATTTACTTAACAGACAAAAAAACAAAAGATGATTGTTTCTGGGTAGATATTCAAAGCGGAAAATATGTGAGTTAAATTTGTGCCGTGGCTTGGACGTTTACTTTGAGATAAGATGAAAATGGGTAGAAAATTATGAAAATAAGTGTAATTGGAACTGGCTATGTCGGACTGGTAACAGGTACTTGTCTGGCTGAAGTGGGCAACGATGTGTTATGCCTGGATGTGGACGTCAATAAGATCAATTTGTTGAAACAAGGTGAGATTCCGATTTATGAACCTGATCTAGAAGACATGGTCAGGCGCAATGTATCCGTAGGCCGTTTGCGCTTTACTTTGGATCAGGCAGAATGTACGGATCACGGGTTGGTACAATTTATCGCAGTCGGGACCCCGCCAGATGAGGATGGTTCTGCCGATATGCAATACGTTACGACGGCAGCACGGGCAATTGGCCAGAATATGCAGGATTATAAGCTGATTGTGGATAAATCCACCGTTCCTGTGGGGACTGTAGATAGAGTACGCGGAGTTATTTATGAAGAATTGGCAAAACGTGGTGTTGAGATTGATTTCAGTGTTGCATCCAATCCGGAGTTTTTGAAAGAGGGTGCTGCTGTAGACGATTTTATGCGCCCGGATCGGATCGTTATCGGCGCAGATGATGATAAGGCCATAGAACTTTTACGGACATTATATACGCCTTTTAACCGAAATCATGACCGGCTGGTCGTAATGGATGCCAGATCAGCCGAGCTGACCAAATATGCTGCCAATGCTATGCTGGCAACACGCATTTCATTTATGAATGAGCTGGCATTACTAGCTGAGAAATTGGGAGCCGATATCGAGCATGTTCGTCGGGGGATCGGTTCTGATCCACGTATTGGTTATCATTTTCTGTATGCGGGTTGCGGTTATGGGGGATCTTGTTTTCCCAAGGATGTTAAGGCATTGCAACGCACTGCAAGAGAAAATGGAACTGGATTAAAAATTCTGGAAGCGGTAGAAGCTGTGAATGCTCGTCAGAAAGAGGTCTTGCTTGACAAAATTCGGGCAAGATTTGGCTCTGATCTTTCAGGTAAAACATTTGCGCTGTGGGGACTTGCTTTTAAACCCAATACAGATGATATGCGGGAAGCTCCCAGTAGAATGCTGATTACCGGTTTGTTGGCGCAGGGTGCTGCTGTTTCTGCTTATGATCCGGTGGCGATGGATGAGACAAAAAGACTTTTCGCGAGTGAACCCGGCCTAAAACTGGCAAATTCATCTATGTCAGCTTTGGAAGGTGCTGATGCACTCATTGTTGTAACAGAGTGGAAGATGTTCCGTTCTCCGGATTTCAGTGAAATCCGGCGTAAGCTCAGGAATGCAGTAATTTTTGACGGACGTAATATATACGATCCAGATAGTATCCGAACCGAAGGATTTGAGTATTTTTCTATCGGCAGGCCGTGAACCAGTGCAGATGTCGCTTGCGTATAAAATTTTACCTGATTAGGGTCTGTTGCCGTTTCAGGCTGTCTTCTTGCTTCATAAGAACAGACTCGTATTGCCGTTGTAGTTCTCACACAACAGCAATACGAGCTTGCAATGCCCCGATTACTGCTCAATGCTGAGCTCTGGTCAAAGCCACTGACCATTTTGCTTCACAATAACCTCTACAACAAGCAAGATTTGCGTATGATTATCGAAGGCATGCTGTACCGCATGCGTACTGGTTCTTCCTGGAGAGGTTTACCTAAGGGTATTCGGGAACTGGAGCAAGATTTATAAACGATTCACCGCCTGGTCTGCCAGCGGAAAATGGCTCAAGGTATTTCAGGCTCTGGTGGTTGAGCCGGACATGGAGCGGGTTTTCATCTATGGTAGTTCTATATCAAGGCTCACCAGCACAGTGCGAGTGGAAAGGATAAGGCAATCGGAAAAAGCTGGGGCGGTATACTTGCAAGATTCGCATGGCGGTGATGCCCACAGACTTTCCATCGTATTCGATATTACCGGTGGTCAGATCAATGATTGCACACACGCATCGGCTTTGCTATTCAGGCTGGGTGCGGCTCAATCTATTATTGCAGGCAAAGGCTAGACAGTCAGATCATACGCGATCAAATCGAACAGCAAGGTGCCAAGGCAGTCATTCCAGGGAAGTGGAACTCCAAAACTGGTGGCCGCCTGATCCTCCATACAGCAAGCAGTATTTGACTATAGCTCGAGGTATTGCATGAAGGTAGTTTGGTAGTACTACATGAGGTAGATTTAAAGAGTTACAGACTACATGGATCATGGATATAACCTATAAAGGAGTTCCTATAAAGGAGTTCCTAATTAGTAGTGGCATGTTAACTACTACCGGAGCTTTGGCTACCACAGGTTTTGCCACAATTTTAATGTGTCTTACTTTTACCTTGTTTGTTGAAGAGCAGAATATTAAATCGATCAGGTCATATCTTGCTGAATCATTTCAAGATATTTCTGATGAAGATTTGTCGTGGCTTAGTTTCTGGGGCGTACTTATTAAAGTTAAAGTTAATACATGATTTTATGATTCCAATTTTCTTCTTTTAAGATATTTTATTGAATGCTACTGTCATAGATGATTTGTTATTATCTTTTTTGATCAAATAATTATGGTTTTAGTAGTATGAGACACACTCCATGGGAAGTGAAGAATAGGGATAAAGGCAATGATAGCGATCTTGGGGTTGTTGTATTTACTTCACTTTTTCCACATCCCGGTCAGCCTAATGCGGGATTGTTCATTCGTGAGCGTATGTTTCGAGTGGGTAAACATCTGCCGCTTGTGGTAATTGCTCCTGTTCCTTGGTTCCCATTGCAGGGGATTCTGCGCCGCTGGCGCCCTCATTTCAGGCCAGATGCACCTTATCAGGAGTATCAGCAAGATTTTGAAATTTACCATCCACGTTTTTTTTCTGTACCTGGATTTCTGAAATTTCTGGATGGTTTTTTCATGGCATTAGGTAGTTTGCTGACTTTGTGGCAGCTTAAGCAACGTTTCGATTTTCAGATTATTGATGCACATTTTGCTTATCCGGATGGGTACGCTGCAAGCCTTTTGGGAAAATGGTTTCGAGTTCCCGTCACTATTACCTTGCGAGGGACGGAAGCGCGGCTTTCCTGTAGATTTTTATACCGTTTCCTCATGCGTAAAGCCATGATACGTGCCGTAAAAATTTTTTCAGTATCGGATTCTTTAAAGCGAGTAGCGGTGACAGTCGGAATTCAGGAAGGCAAAATACTCGTAGTAGGAAATGGTGTAGATCTTGATAAATTTTGTCGTGTTGATCGGCTTGAAGCACGCAGGAGCTTGGGGATACCGGAAGATATACCAATATTGGTGTCAGTGGGTGGTCTTTGTGAACGTAAGGGGTTTCACCGTGTTATCGAGTGCTTGCCTGATTTAAGAAAAATTTATCCTGATATTCGGTTTCTGATAGCAGGTGGGGCAAGTGCCGAGGGTGACTGGACTGGGAGATTGAAGCAACAAGTTTCTGAATCCGGGCTGGAGGAGCATGTCCGATTTCTGGGTATTGTTTCGCCGGATCGTTTGAAAATCCTGCTTTCAGCCGCTGATCTGTTTGTGCTTGCTACAAGAAACGAAGGCTGGGCCAATGTATTTCTTGAAGCGATGGCTTGTGGCTTGCCAGTTGTCACTACTAATGTGGGAGGGAATGCTGAAGTCGTCTGTAATACAGAGTTAGGTAAATTAGTACCCTTTAATGATCAACAGGCACTTAGGTCGGCGATTGATAATGCTTTAAAGAGCAATTGGAATCAGCAAAAAATTATTGATTATGCATATAAAAATTCTTGGGATCAGAGAGTTGCTGTGCTTGTAGAAGAATTTACGAAAATTGCTGCTCAATCAGAGCAGGCGAAACGATATGGATCATTAAGATAGACAGTAAGTTTATGCCTAATATTAGTACTCATTTGGTATCCAGGTTTCTTTTTCCACTTCATGAACAGATTAAAAAACACAGCAGTGTTAATGTGCGTAAGTCTATGGAGAACACCCAGTGGTTTTCTCCTGAAGAGATTACACAGTTACAGATTGAAAGATTGCGTCAATTACTCATCTACGCGAATACTCATGTTCCTTATTACCAAAAACTATTTGCCGGGTTAAATTTTCAGCCGGAAAAGATAAATGTGTTGGCTGATTTGCAGCATCTACCTTTTCTGGACAAACCAGCGATTCGTGCCAATCTGGAAGCACTTAAATCCAATCAGGCGCGTCATCTGGCTCGCTTCAATACGGGTGGATCAAGTGGCGAGCCGCTGGTGTTTTTTATCGGGAAAGAGCGTGTCAGTCACGATATCGCTGCCAAGTGGCGTGCTACACGTTGGTGGGGAGTGGATATAGGAGATCCGGAGATTGTGGTGTGGGGCTCTCCAATCGAGTTGGGGGCGCAGGATGCATTACGTGCCGTGCGCGACCGTCTGTTTCGCAGCAAATTGCTACCGGCATTTGAAATGTCTGATCAAAAAGTAGAGAGTTTCCTCAGTACTATCTGTGAATTTCGACCCAAAATGTTGTTTGGCTATCCCTCAGCTTTATCCCATATCGCGAAACATGCTGATAAAACCGGCATCATCATGCGCAATCTGGGTATTAAGGTGGCATTTGTGACATCTGAACGGCTGTATGGCGATCAGCGTAAGCAGATCAGCGATACGTTTGGCTGCCGGGTAGCAAATGGCTATGGCAGCCGGGATGCAGGTTTTATTGCGCATGAATGCCCTGCAGGCGGGATGCATATTACCGCTGAGGATATTATTGTTGAAATTGTCGACTCTCACGGCCATCCTCTCCCGCATGGGGAGTCAGGTGAGATTGTCGTGACTCATCTGGCCAGCAGGGATTTTCCTTTTATTCGTTATCGAACCGGTGATATTGGCACGCTTGATGACAAGGTATGTGACTGCGGACGTGGCTTGCCGCTGATCAGGGAAATACAGGGTCGCAGCACTGATTTCGTCGTCGCCCGGGATGGTACAGTCATGCATGGCCTGGCACTGATTTACATCCTGCGAGATATGCCGCAGATAAAAACATTTAAAATCATACAGGAAAGTATAGATCTTACCCACGTACTAATCGTTACTGAGGGCGGCTTGAGTCAAGTGGATACAGGCCAGATTATTGCGTTATTCCAGGCTCGGTTGGGCCGGGGTGTAATAATCAAAATAGAGCAGGTATCCGAAATTTCAGCCGAGAAATCAGGCAAATTTCGCTATGTGATCAGCAAAGTGGCTGCAGGTTGAATTAATCAGCCGGATGCAGGTATGGTATCGGAACTCCCATCCATAACAATGCAACGATTATCAGAGCTATTCCAACGCCGATGGTGCCGACGATCATGCCGGCGAAAATGGTCAGGCCATCTTTGCTGAGTAATCCGAGCGACATAATAAGAATACCCCAGCCTGGCAAAAAATTGATCAAGGGAATGGGCAGCGCAATAGAAATTGAAAAAATAAAAGAGAAGAGGCCAATGATTCGCTCCCAGGCATGCACGCTGATGTAGGTTAGCCGCGGGTGCAGGTGTCTTTCTATTTTTCGCAACCATGGTGTGATCTTGTTGATCAGTTTATCCAGTGTTTTTTTTCTTATTGCTTTCCTTGCCAGCCACTGGGGAATCCAGGGTGCCCTCATGCCGCATATCATCTGTACTGAAAAAATAAAAAGCGGAATAGCAAAAACAGTCGTAAAACCAGGTGGGGCGGGAATAGGAAGACAAATTGGCAAGGTGGCAATAGCCAGCAATACAGCAAATCCTCGTTCATCCAGAGAATGTTTGATCTGATCGACAGTGATCATCTCATTGTTATTTTGTATAACAATCAGTTGTAATAATTCAGACGTATTTTTTTCTTTGTCCTCCACTACTCCCTCCTTGGTTGTTTCGATATAAAATTCAGGCCATTTCTGTTACCAGGATTACTTTTCTACCGGGTTTTTGTAATACAGCCGTATGGCAACGAGCGATTTATCATGTTCTTTACCGTTTCTATGAATTTGCTTCCTGTAGAGGCTGTGCGCGAAACTATCGAATTGTAAAGCATTGCGACCGCTGGTGACCTGTGGCAATATCAATCGGTTGCAGTGGCAAATATTAGTTGTCTTGAACACGTTATCTCTTTTAGAGGAAAGAGGAGGATATTTTGGAAAAATTTATTGAACAGGTATCACTCTATATTCATGATGCCCCGATTTGGCCATTTACCCTGCTGGGTTTGGTTTTGGTTGTGGGGGTGGGGGTGGATATTATTAATCATCGGCGCCGAGCAGGAGCGGTGGAATATTACGACTCTGTTTTTCACGAGGAACTAATTGGTTTGTATCCGGTGACCACTCGCTGGCCGGATGATCTGGTGGCCTATATGCAGCCTCGCCTGCCTGTGTTGCGGGATGCCTTTGAAGTCCTGAGAAATTTCATTCCACAAAATCAGTTGCGTGAATATAACGTTGCATGGAACAAGTTCTACCAGTTTGCACGTCTAGGTGGAAATGAGCAGGAAGGTTTACCTGGAGGAAATGCACAGGACTTTACTGCAGAACAACTCAGTCAGCATCAACAGCAGCAGACTTTTCAGCAAATGGTTACAGTTTTGCTGGTTTATACTGAGCAGTTCAAAAAATAATCAGGTTGCAATTATATCCGGAAGGAAGTGTTCGATTTGTCGGACAAGTCGTTGCTTGAGCTTGAGCGAGCCTGTTTATTAATGAGGACATGAGCATATTCCCGGATCATCCATCGGAAGGAAAAATCGAAATTCTCCCGATTTCTGGTTTTCGCGGAGTAGGGAAGTTTATTGATGTACCTTGGCAAGTATATGCAGATGATCCGCTGTGGGTGCCTCCTCTTCGGCTGGAACGGCGATTGTATTTCTCCAGATTCAATCCCTATTTCAAGCATGCCCAGTGGCAAGGATGGATCGCCTACCGTAATAATCAGCCTGTTGGCAGAATTAGTGCACAGATAGATGAACTGCATCGGCAGCGGTACGGACCAGATACCGGACATTTTGGTATGCTGGAATCAATTAATGATGAAACCGTTTTTAGTGGGCTGATACAGGCGGCTGAAGATTGGCTGGTTAAACGGGGAGCGCGTCAGATCAGCGGGCCATTCAATTTTTCTATTAACCAGGAGTGTGGCCTGTTGGTTCAGGGGTTTGATACCCCCCCTGTTTTCATGATGCCGTATTCACCTCGGTGGTATGTCAATCTGCTGGAACAAAATGGTTATCATCCCGGGAAGGATTTGCTGGCTTACTGGCTTGAAACAGATTTTGAATCGCCTCCCGCCATGCAGACTATTGATCGTAAATATCAGCATCGGATAAAGATCAGGACGCTGCAACGCAATCGGTTTAGCGAGGAAATCGAGATCATGCGAAATATATTTAATGATGCATGGTCGGGGAATTGGGGATTCGTTCCCTTTACGCAGGAAGAATTTGCCGAACTGGGCAGTTCTTTACGCTGGCTGGTTCCGGATGAATTCGTCCAGATAGCAGAAATGGATGGGGAGCCTGTCGCTTTCATGGCAGTGCTACCAAATCTGAATGAAGTATTGCCAGATCTGAATGGAAATCTTTTTCCCTTTGGCTGGCTCCACCTGGTTAATAAACTGAAATCCAATTCAATTACCACCGGAAGAGTTCCCCTAATGGGTGTTCGCAAGCAATTTCATCATACGCTCTCCGGGATGGCATTGGCCTTCAAGGTTATTGATGCACCAAGAAAAATAGCCAGAACCAGGGGTATTCAGCATGTTGAATTATCCTGGGTCTTTGAGGATAATCTGCCCATGCGTGCAATTCTCGAAAGAATAGGAGGGAAAGAGTACAAGCGTTATCGTATTTATGAGAAAACGTTGGCATGATCAGGATGCGATCAAATCAATCCAGCAAGACAAAATTCTGCTTTGTTCGCGATGCGCGATAACGATCAATTTGCTGCCCTGGTATTGGCTGCCGACCGGGGTGATCAGGATCCTGTGGCAAGGTATACGGGAGCGGCATGCAAGGCTTATGCCCCTGTTTGTGGAAAACCAATGGTTATCCGGGTACTCGATGCCTTGAGCGGTTGTAACAAAATAAAATCTATTCTTCTGTGCGGCCCGCCCGAATCGCTGCTATCTGCATGCGGAGAACTCAAGCAACGTATAGAAAATAAGCAGGTAGATTGGGTGAAAAATCTGGACTCACCCGCCCGTAGTGCTGTTCATGGGCTCTCGCAAATCGATATGCATCAAAGAATTTTGCTGACGACAGCCGATCACGCCCTGTTGACGCCGGAAATTGTGGAATATTTCTTGCAAGCCTCCCGCAATCTGGAATGTGATGCGACTGTCGGGATCATCCGGTATGAAACTTTGCAAGACAGATATGGTAATGCCAGGCGCACGGTAATTCGTTTGCGTGATGGAAATTTCTGTGGCTGTAACTTGTTCACATTCAATTCTCGGGGGCGCACACTGGTGGATTTCTGGCAGCAGGCAGAGGCATTGCGCAAACGTCCCTGGAAACTGATCAACCGGGTGCTGGGTTGGCGAGCTGTCTGGTCATATCTGACCGGACGTTTAACGCTTGATCAGGCGCTACAGGAAGTTTCAGAAAAAACAGGGGTGCAGGTGCGTCCGGTAATTTTGCCATTTCCTGAAGCAGGCATTGATGTTGATAAAGTGGAAGATTTACAGCTGGTAAAATCTGTTCTGGCCAAAGCAATATCGACACATCCACCGGTGTAGAACGGACAGCTGACTTTCATGGGAATTATTGAAAGATATATCTCACGGGAACTATTACTTCCTTTCTTCGTAGTAACTATCATCCTGATCGGGCTTTTCGTAAGTTTCAGCGTTGCGCGTTTTTTAACCGGGGCGGTGGCTGAGACCTTGGGTGCCATAGCCATGTTCAAACTGGTGGGGCTGAAAACTATTATTGCGCTGGAAGTGCTGGTGCCGATTGCTTTTTATGTTGCGGTAATCCATGGTTTAAGCCGGATGAACCGTGATCAGGAAATTAATGTGTTACGTTCTGTCGGTTATGGTGACAACCAGATTATTCGTACTGTTTTCATAATTGCCCTACCCATTGCCGTCCTCAGTGGAGTCCTTTCCATTTATGCTCGCCCGTGGGCGTATGCAGAAAGCTATGTGATGAATGCACAGGCTGAAGCTGAGTTAAATACTGATCGATTTCAGCCAGGAAGATTCTACGGTAGTGAGAAAAGTGGCCGTGTAATCTTTATCCGGGGAAAAGATGATCTTGAAAAACGCATGGAAGGCATTTTTCACTACATCAGAACAGCTGAAAACAGAGAAATTATCGTATCCCGAGAAGGTTACCAGCAGCCCATGACACAGGAGCAATGGCCGTATATTGAATTGCTGGACGGGAAAATCTATCGTCTTGGATATGATGCAGCCAGGGATAGCACTGTTCAGTTTGAAAAGATGATTTACTTTAATGAAAACGATCAAGCTCAAAACTATCGACGCAAGGCTGCATCAACGCAATCATTATGGAATTCCGAGCAACCGCAGGAGATAGCGGAATTACAATGGCGGCTTTCCCGGCCAGCCGCAACCATTTTGCTGGCTTTGATCGCGGTTTCTTTTACCCGGACAGCGCCACGTAAAGATAAAGCTGATAGAACATTTATTGTTGCAGCGCTAGTATTCGCTGTTTATTACAACCTCAGTGGATTAGCGAAAACCTGGGTGGAGCAGGGCGTTGTTGCTGCCGTGCCGGGGATCTGGTGGGTATATGGATTGCTTCTCATGGTTGTTGTATTGCGCCTGCCTGAGCTCAGGTTATTCTTATCTGCAAGAAAATAGTGAAGATCTGTTATCGCTACATCGCCTTGCAGGTTTTGACAGGGATGATTATTGCTACTGTGGTGCTGTTGCCCTTGTTCAGTTTTTTTGATCTGCTTGATCAGCTGGATGATGTGGGGAAAGGAACATATACCACCCGGGATGCTTTCCTGTATACGGCAATGCTGATGCCTCGCAGATTTATCCAGATTGCGCCTTTCATTGCGCTGCTGGGGACAGTAGGTGCGCTAGGCGGGTTAGCGGTCAGCCTTGAATTGGTGGCGATGCGCGTGGCAGGATTTTCTCCTTTGATGATCAGCCTTGCCCCGATTGGAATCGGGGGGGGGCTTATCACCTCAACCATAGCACTTGAGTATTTGGTGGCGCCACAATTTCAACAGCAGGCGATTGTATTGCGTGCGGTGGCGTTGGAGCAAAGTGCGGAATTGGGGAAGGGGCTCGGAATCTGGACACGTAATGAGCAGAATATATTGCGTATTGGTGAAATGCTGCATAAAGGGCGGGCAATAGATATCGAAGTCATGCATTTTGATAAACAGGGATTGATGACTGCCCATATACATGCGCAATATGCAGATATTTTCGACAAAAGTATGTGGAAATTGCATGATGTTACTGTACGTATGTTTGCCCCAGATCGTATCTTTTCCAGGAAAGTACACGCACTTCAGTGGCACTCGTTTCTCGGCCCTGAAGATATCGCGACACTGACAAAACCGCCTGAAAGCCTGACCCCATTGGAGTTGTTGCACCATGCCGAATTCTTAAAGATGACCGGTCAGAAAGCGGATGCCTATGTTATGGCTTTATGGCGCAAGGTCGGTAGTGTAGTGATGACTATTGCAATGATTTTGATAGCAATTCCCTTCATTTTTGGCTCGGTGCGTGAAGGATTGGGAGGAAAACTGGTTCTGGCTTCATTGATGGGGATCAGTATTTATCTGCTCGATCAGATTATCGCTAATATCGGGCTGGTATTTCAGTTGAATCCTATCGTTGTTTCAATTGCACCTGGATCAATTCTGATTGTTATTGCAGCATATTGGCTGTTACGATGAACTTTCTGAGATAAACATGTCTGCAACTTTCTTTGTTCATATTGTCGGCAATAGTAAAACTAATTTGTGGGGGGTGAGTGGGCGCACTCGTCTTGAACGGATGCTGAGCTCAATCGGGACAGCTGCTGTGGTAGAAGATCTTTCACAATTGGCTGGAGCGGATTTCGTGTTGTTGCTGCGGGCTGATTATCTGTTCGATGCCAGAGTGATCAATGCCCTGATGGTATTGGATAAACACACGGTACTTGTTACACCTGTGGATGAAATTCCAGTGGCGATCCGGGCAGACGGAAACGACGCTGGTGTGATGTGTGAAGTATTGAGCGAGAAACGGCCGGTACCCGATGATCTTCCACGCTGCACCTTAAAAGACCTCCCGATTCAGGTACAGCAAAATCTGAAAAAGAAAGATCCACCTTATGTACTGCCGATTCTGCGTTGCAACCAGGCCGCGCTTGAATCCGAGCTTTTTGCCGCCTCCTATAAAGGTGTGACTGATCTGGTCACTAAATGGCTATGGCCTTGGCCAGCGTTTATGGCTACACGTCTGTGTGTGCAGCTGGGACTGAAGCCTAATCATGTAACATTACTTAGCTTGGTTCTGGCTGTACTGGCGGGCGTGGCATTCTGGTATGGTGCGTTTGGTGTCGGCCTGATCATGGCATGGTTGATGACTTTTCTGGATACGGTCGATGGCAAACTGGCACGCGTTACGCTGACATCAAGCAAGGTGGGCGATATATTAGATCATGGTTTGG
This sequence comes from Nitrosomonas eutropha, assembly GCF_003201195.1. Classification (GTDB taxonomy): domain Bacteria; phylum Pseudomonadota; class Gammaproteobacteria; order Burkholderiales; family Nitrosomonadaceae; genus Nitrosomonas; species Nitrosomonas eutropha. The sequence continues at coordinate 36,023 of NZ_QICQ01000021.1, forward strand.
ATATTATCCATCCGCCCTTATGGTATCTGGCTTGGGGTGTTGGTCTTATGACTACCACCACACCGCTGACCAATCTCGAATTATTCACCTGGTTAATGTTTATTGGCTATATAGGTGGTCGTCTTTGCGAAGGCGCCTTTCAGTTCTGGCTGGCCTCTTTCGATATTTTCATCTGGCGTAAGGTCGATTCATTTCACCGCCTAATTACCGCACGGCGTAATCCGAACTTGATCTTGTTAACTGCTGGCTGGATAGTTGATAGGCCGGATATTGGATTCATTCTGGTCGTACTGTGGCATTGTCTGTCTACCTTCTTCCTTATTTGCAGGCTGTTTATCGCCTGGCAAAGCCGATCCCGGGACGGTGTACTTTACTCATGGATGGAGGGCATTGATCCCGTTCGTGACAGACGGCAATTTGCAGTCAGAGTATTTACCCGGCCGTCTCTTTCCCAGCGATATGTCAGGCCAACATGAGATGACCAGTAACTCTGTGGGGGATTTTGTATCTGCCAGGGTAGGTTTGATCTACAACCCGCTGGGAGGCTGGTTTCGTAAACATGCCGCACAGATGCAGAGTCTTCTGGCAACATTGCCGGAAATCAGACAAATTCAGGCAACCAGCCCAGTTGAGTTTGAGCAGGCTGTTATCGCTATAATCGAAGCAAAGATTGAATGGCTGGTTGTTGTGGGGGGAGACGGTACTCTGCAAGGTGTGATCAGTTGTTTGTTTGAACGCTTGTCGCTGGATAGATGGCCGGAAATCACTATTGTACCGGCTGGAACAACCAACATGACTGCATTGGATCTAGGGACGAATGGGCGGGCAGAGCAGATTTTGACCAGAATCAGGCAATATGTGCACCAACCTGGTGAGGTGAAGCGGATAAAGAGGCCAGTATTGCGGATTGAACAGGCCGGTACAAGAAATGTATACGGAATGATATTTGGCCTTGGTTTGATTGCTCGTGGCGTGAAATTCTCGCACAGTCAGATTAAGCACATGGGGATTACTGGCAATATCTTTACAGTGTTGATCGTACTACGTTCGTTGGTGGGCTCCTTTCTGGGACGCCCACAAACTGAGTGGGCCCCGGTGCATATTACTCAAGAAGATAACACGGGTACCTTGAGCGAAAAAGTATATCTGTTTGCGCTCGTCAGCACGCTGGAAAGATTATTGCTCGGCATTCGCCCTTATTGGGGGCAGGAACCTGCGCCGTTACGTACAACATTTGTCGAGCAACACAGTAAGCACTTCTGGCGAAATATCTGGCCGCTGATCGCAGGGCGCGGCCACCACTTGAAAAGAGAGGAAGGCTATATCAGTTATAACGCAGCTTCAGTTGAATTGTGGCTGGATGATGAGTATATCGTGGATGGCGAGCTTTATCATGCTTCCAGTCAGTACGGACCAGTAAAAATCACGGCTGATGGCCCGATTCTGTTCCGTGTTTTCTAAAAGAGAGATCTGAATGGGTGATTCCGTTGATTTGCAAAGTATCCCTGACCTCCTGATACAGAAAATAGCGATCCAGGATGCTCAGCCTGTACACCCGTTATTTCAAGGCTTTACTGATGCGTTGAGACAGCGTTTCGGGGAGGCTCTGGATGCAATCGTTCTATACGGCTCATGCCTGCATACTTCTGATCTGACTGAAGGTATTGTCGATTTTTATGTGCTGATCAGTGATTATCAGCTAGCTTATTCCGATCATCTGCTGGCCTATCTGAATGCCTGGTTGCCACCAAATGTCTTTTATCTGGAGATTCCCGCTTCAACCGGTGTCATGCGTGCAAAGTATGCAGTTATATCTACAGCAGATTTTGAACGTGGCGCCCGTCACTGGTTTCATCCCTATATCTGGGCGCGTTTTTCGCAACCGGCCAGATTGCTTTATACACGTGACGACCAGATTCAGAAGCGTATCTACCGTGCGCAGGCGCATGCCATACTTAAATTTATCAGTTCAACGTTGCCTGTACTTGAGTCAGGCTCCAGTAATCTGGAGACAATCTGGACTTCCGGGCTAATGCTGACTTATGCAGCTGAGCTGCGTGCTGAGCGCAAGGGACGCGCTCAACATTTAGTACAGCTTGATCCCGAGTTCTACAACCAATTAACCGTAGCGGCCGTACCTGCCTTGAGTCCATTGCTGAGTTTGCAAACTGATGAGCAGTATCATATTGGAGCGGTAACCTCGCTAAAGAAATTAAGTACACGTATCCAATGGCGATTGCGGCGCTGGCAGGGAAGAGTTTTATCAATACTACGCCTGAGCAAGGCGACGATAACTTTCCGGGATTGTCTGGATTATGCTGCGTGGAAAATTGAGCGGCATACAGGCATCAAGGTGGAGATTACGCCGATGTTAAGGCGCCATCCGATACTCTGGGGCTATAAGGTGATGTGGCAATTACTGCGGCGTGGCGTACTGCGGTGAGATTAATATCTATATTCTGAGTCCTCACCGAGGGTTTACGAGATTTATTGGGGCGCGACAATGAAATATTCAAATCAAATTTTTGTTATGGGTTTTGCAGTTCTTCTAACTGCTTGTTCTACTATGTATTACAGTGGGCTGGAGAAAGTTGGCATCCCGAAACGGGATATATTGGTTTATCGCGTGGAAAAGGCGAGGGACACGCAAGAAGAAACTAGAGAGCAATTCAAATCAGCTTTGGAGCAATTTTCTGTTGCCACGAATTTTAAAGGTGGCGATCTTGAAGGAGTCTATAAAAAGCTGAACCGTGAATACGAAGCAAGCGTGGATAAGGCAAATGAAGTCAGAAGCCGGATAGAGGATATCGAAAGTGTTTCGGCCGCATTGTTCAGGGAGTGGGAACAGGAGATTACACAATACTCAAACTCGACTTTAAAACGAAGCAGCCAGGAAAAGCTCGATACAACGAAGTCATATTACAGACAGCTTGTTGCTGCCATGAAAAATGCTGAATCCAGAATACAACCTGTGTTGACTGTTTTTAATGATCAAGTCATGTATCTTAAACATAACCTAAATGCCCGGGCGATTGCTTCATTGAAAGGAGAATTGAAAACACTGCAATCGAATGTCTCAATTCTGGTTGCCGCGATGGAAAAATCTATAAATGAAGCCAATACGTTTATCAGCAATATGGAGAAGGGTTAAACAGCGATTTTTATTCATGACGGCTGTTTGCCAGCAAGGCTTTGAGGGAAGATTGCAAGGGGGATTCAGCTGGTAATGAACAGGATAGCCTGTCCAGATGCTCAACAGCAGTCTGGCTCAGTAAACGTTTAATTTCATGAGTGTCTTCAGATTCTTGGGAATGCAACTGAGGCTGGATGCGAAACCTGATATCTTCAACCTTGATTCCGGTTTTATTCATTTTTTGTTGAATTGATGGGGCAAAGTTGCGTAGCCGAGTGGCAGAAGCACCGTTATCCACATAAATAACCAAGAGGCCGTCAGCGGTATGCTGCCCTGCCGTACATCGATTTTTGAATTGAGATGGAATGATATCCAGTAGGTGTTTTTGTACCTCTGCCAGATGTCTTGCCTTGATAAATAATTGACCATAATCGGGCGTATTACTCAGAACTGTCAGATAGTTGCTTAGATTAAGGATGGACATACCATTTTGCTTTGTATACATATTATAAATATTGAAGATTATGCTGGATAATCAGGGTTTGAGACAATATGCTCAGTACCAAAACAGTTATTGTCTTTTCTGCTTATCATTTCGATTATGGTAGTATGATCGGACTTTACTATCGCAACGATTTGATGTGTCGCTGCGGAATTTATCCTGACATACGATGAATTAGATCAGTTGATGCTCAGCCAGATAAATGATTGCGTAAATAAGAAAAGTGCGGGTCACAGCAAGCACTACTTAACGCACTGAATCCAAATATAATGTGTATCATTTATCCTCGTTACGTATCTGCAACTATTATGCGCTTGCATGCATTTTCTATAACATTATTCTGGTTTGATCATGAATCAGCTAGCAAGCAATTTCAGTACCCCTCTGCTTCCCCCTGCTGTGAAATAGATCATGTTTGATAGTTGATCTGTATTACAGTGCATTTTTACATCAATAGATAAACAACAATTTCCCATGCTGAGTAATTTACTAAAAGGTATTTTTGGTAGTCGTAACGATCGATTGGTAAAGCAATATTCAAGGATCGTCCGCACCATCAATGAGCTGGAAGCTGTCATTTCACCACTGTCGGATGAGGAGCTGCGTGACAAGACGAGCGAGTTCAAGCAACGTATCTCAAATGGCGAAAAACTGGATCAATTGCTGCCAGAAGCGTTTGCCGTAGTCAGGGAGGCGAGTAAACGTGTTCTTGGCATGCGTCATTTCGATGTACAGCTAATCGGCGGAATGGTGCTGCATGAAGGGAAAATCGCCGAGATGCGTACCGGTGAGGGAAAGACATTGATGGCCACCTTACCAATCTATCTTAATGCGCTTTCCGGAAAGGGAGTGCATATTGTTACAGTCAATGATTATCTGGCGAAGCGCGATGCTGAATGGATGGGGCAAATTTATCAATTCCTCGGATTGAGTGTCGGGGTGGTTTTGTCACAGATGCCTCATGAAGATAAACAAGCTGCTTATGGTGCAGATATAACTTACGGTACGAACAACGAATATGGCTTTGATTACCTGCGTGACAATATGGTGGGGCATAGCGCAGAGCGGGTACAACGCGTGCTTAACTTTGCAATTGTGGACGAGGTTGATTCGATCCTTATTGATGAAGCCCGAACGCCTTTGATCATTTCTGGCATGGCTGAAGGGGATACCGAAGTCTATAAACGCGTTGACGTATTGATTCCCCGGCTTACTCGGCAGAAGGATGAAAATAGTCCGGGTGATTATAGTGTGGATGAAAAAACGCAACAGGTATTACTGAGCGAGGAAGGATTTATACATGCTGAAAAATTACTGGGTGAGGTTGGCTTGCTGCCAGCGGAATCCAGTTTGTATGATCCAGCTAATATTACTTTGATTCACCACCTTAATGCGGGATTGCGTGCGCATGCGTTATACAACCGCGATCAGCATTATGTTGTGCAGAACGATGAGGTGGTTATTGTAGATGAATTTACTGGTCGTTTAATGCCGGGAAGGCGCTGGTCGGAGGGATTGCACCAGGCTGTTGAAGCCAAAGAAAATGTTTCAATTCAGAAAGAAAATCAAACTTTGGCATCTATCACCTTTCAGAACTATTTCAGGATGTATGAAAAACTTGCCGGTATGACCGGTACTGCTGATACGGAGGCATTTGAGTTTCAGCAAATCTATGGATTGGAGACGGTTGTCATTCCAACTCACCGTCCGATCGCACGGGAAGATCGTATGGATCAGGTTTTTCGTACGGCACGAGAAAAATATCAGGCGATTATTGCGGATATCAAAAGCTGTTACGAGCGTGGACAGCCAGTTCTGGTTGGAACTGGCTCAATCGAAAATAATGAATTGCTATCAACCATGCTGACAAAAGAGAAGCTACCTCATCAGGTTCTCAACGCCAAGCAGCATGAACGGGAGGCCGATATCATCGCTCAGGCAGGGCAGTCGAAGATGGTGACCATAGCGACTAATATGGCTGGTCGAGGAACGGATATTGTGCTAGGCGGAAATCTGGAGCAGGTAATCAATCGTATTCGGGTAGATGATGCTCTTGATGATATGACCAAAACAGAAAAAATAAAGGAAACCCGCCAAGCGTGGCAAGTCAGGCATGATGAGGTAATCAAGCTGGGAGGATTGCATATCATTGGCACTGAACGGCATGAATCACGCCGGATTGATAATCAGCTGCGTGGACGTTCCGGCCGGCAGGGTGATCCGGGCTCCAGCCGTTTTTATCTTTCCCTAGAAGATCCACTGTTACGTATTTTTTCTTCCGACCGGGTAGCGAATATTATGACGCGCCTTAAAATGCCAGAGGGAGAGGCAATCGAACATCCATGGGTGACGCGTGCAATAGAAAATGCTCAGAGAAAAGTCGAAGCCAGAAATTTTGATATTCGCAAGCAATTACTGGAATACGATGATGTGGCCAATGATCAGCGCAAGGTTATTTATCAGCAGCGCAACGAGTTGCTGGATGCCGAGCAAGGTATTTCAGAAACCGTTAGTGCTATTCGTGAGAGTGTGATAAACCAACTAATTGGTCTTTATATTCCTGCACAAAGTATAGAAGAACAATGGGATGTTCCTGGGTTAGAGAAAGCTTTGGCCAGTGAATTTCTCTTGCGAATTCCCGTGCAGGAATGGTTGGAAGCTGATAGTGAACTGCATGAAGAAAATCTGCGTAGCCGTATCATGGAATCTGTGAACACCAGCTATCAGGGTAAAGTCGAACAAGTGGGTGCATCAATCATGAATCAATATGAGCGTATGGTGATGTTGCACAGTATAGATTCACATTGGCGTGAGCATTTGGCTGCGCTGGATCATTTGAGACAAGGGATTCATTTGCGCGGCTATGCTCAACAAAATCCTAAGCAGGAATATAAAAGGGAAGCTTTTGAGCTGTTTGCGGGGATGCTCGACGCGATTAAAGCTGATGTAACAAAAATTCTTATGACCGTACAAATCCGTAGTGAGCAGCAGGTTGAATCAGTAGCAGAAACCTCAACCCCGAAAAATTTGCAATATCATCACGCTGCTTATAGTGAGGCGGAAGAGGAGCATCAATCAGTCACGGAGGGTCATGAAGCCAAGCAACAACCATTTGTACGTAAAAGTGACAAGATTGGACGGAATGATCCATGTCCTTGTGGATCAGGCAGGAAATATAAGCAATGTCATGGTAAATTAGATTAAGGCCCATATCAATTAGTCGATAGTAATCAATCTATCTTGGCGAGTATAGTCTATGCTAAAATAATCGCGCTTTTTAGGAGGGTGCCAGGGTGCCATTTTAGAAATTCATGTGCTTCAAGGTGCCGGAATTAAGTGTGTTATTGATTAGCTGGTAATTAATGAAATGGAATTGTTAGAAAATGACAGACAGTGGTGATAACGGAAAGATGAGCGGGCGACGCCGCTTTTTACTGGTGGCCACTTCGGTTGCTGGGGTGGTTGCTGGCGCGGGTGTGGCGACACCTTTTTTGCGTAGTATGATGCCTAGCGAACGAGCTAAAGCTGCAGGGGCACCGGTTGAAGTGGATATCAGTAAGCTGGAACCAGGTATGCTGCTGACAGCTGAATGGCGAGGAAAGCCTGTTTGGGTACTGAAGCGTACTTCTGAAATGTTGGATGATCTGAAGAAATTAAATGACCAGCTGGCTGACCCGAACTCTGAGCGAGATCAACAGCCTCCTTACGCGCAAAACCCGACAAGATCAATCAAACCCCAGATACTGGTTGTGCTGGGAGTTTGTACGCATCTTGGATGTTCCCCGGTATATCGGAAGGATATAGCGCCTGCTGATCTAGGTGAAGACTGGCTAGGGGGGTTCTTTTGCCCTTGTCATGGATCCAAGTTTGACTTGGCTGGACGTGTCTACAAAAACGTACCGGCTCCTACCAATCTGGTAGTACCTCCTTATACCTATTTAAGTGATAACCAACTTTTGGTTGGTTCTGACAGTAAAGAGTCCGCCTAAAATGAATAAACAGCAAAATTCAATGATAAAATGGATAGACGAGCGTTTTCCATTGACTTCTACTTGGAAAGCGCATCTATCTGAATATTATGCTCCCAAGAATTTCAATTTTTGGTATTACTTTGGATCGTTAGCGTTATTGGTGCTGGTTAATCAGCTGCTGACAGGTATTTTTCTGACCATGAGTTATAAACCAGATGCCGGAATGGCCTTCGCGTCGGTTGAATATATCATGCGAGATGTGGATTTTGGCTGGTTGATCAGATATATGCATTCAACTGGTGCTTCCATGTTTTTTGTGGTGGTTTATCTGCACATGTTTCGCGGAATGATGTACGGATCTTACCGAAAGCCGCGTGAATTGCTGTGGTTGATAGGTATGGCCATATTTTTTGTTCTGATGAGCCTGGCCTTTACAGGATATATTTTGCCATGGGGGCAAATGTCCTATTGGGGAGCTCAGGTTATCGTCAGTATGTTCGGAGCAATACCACTTATAGGCGATACCTTGTCAAACTGGATTCTCGGTGACTTCATGCTGTCGGATGCAGCTTTAAACCGGTTTTTTGCTTATCACGTGGTAACACTTCCTGTTTTGATTGTAGTGCTGGTGTTTGTACATATCATTGCTTTGCACGAAACGGGATCCAATAATCCTGATGGTATAGAAATCAAGGCTAACAAAGATCCACAAACCGGGATCCCGGTCGATGGCATACCGTTTCATCCTTATTACACGGTCAAGGATATCTTTGGAGCAGTGGGATTTTTGATTGTGTTCTGTGGGATTATTTTCTTTGCACCAGAGATGGGTGGATATTTTCTGGAAGATAATAATTTTATACCAGCCAATCCTTTACATACCCCGGATCATATTGCTCCAGTATGGTATTTCACTCCATATTACTCCATGTTGCGTGCAGTGACAGTGAACTTTTTGGGTGTGGATGCCAAATTATGGGGTGTGATTTTAATGGCGGCGGCTGTAGTTATCTTTTGTTTCCTGCCTTGGCTGGACCGCAGTCCGGTTAAATCAATCCGCTATAAAGGACCCTATTTTAAAATTGCGTTGACTCTTTTTGTGATCAGCTTTTTTGTTCTCGGGTGGTTGGGGACTAAATCGGTAACACCTTTGTATACTTTACTGGCACAAATCTTTACTACGATTTATTTTGCTTTCTTTCTGCTGATGCCGTGGTATAGCAAAATAGATAAAGTTAAACCTGAACCAGAGAACGTAACAAAATGAGAATGATAAAAATTTTATTACTGGCTGTATTACTAACTCCTTTTGTCGCACATTCTTCCGGGCAGGAAGTTGAGTTAGACAAAGCTCCTATAGATAGGACTGATAAGGAATCGCTGAAACGTGGTGCCAATAGTTTCGTTGAATACTGTCTCACATGTCATGGCGCTGATTTTATGCGCTATAACCGACATCGTGATATCGGAATGAGTGAGGATGATATTCGTACGGAACTTATTCATACCGGACAAAAGACTGGCGATCTTATGGAAGCAGCTATGAGAAAGAAAGAGGCTGAGCAATGGTTCGGTGTGGCTCCTCCAGATTTATCTGTTATCGCTCGATCCCGTGGAGCAGATTGGTTGTATACCTATTTACGTACTTTTTATCAGGATACGTCCACTTATAGTGGTTGGAATAACTTGACTTTTGACAAAGTTGCAATGCCTCACGTTCTGCATCATTTACAAGGATGGCAGACATTGGAACCGGGAACCAAAAATTTGGTTTTAACAAAATCCGGGACGATGACAAAAGGGGAATACGATAAATTTGTAGCTGATTTAGTAAATTATATGGTTTATTTAGGTGAGCCACATGCATCTTATCGTAAAGAACTTGGAGTCATCGTATTACTGTTTCTGTTTGGTATGCTTGGGCTAACCTATCTGCTTAAGAAAGAATACTGGAGAGATATACATTGAAGATTCTTCAGAATTATCTTCTGTAAATTAATTACTTGTTATACAGAAGCTATGATGACATTATATTCAACAGCAACTTGTCCTTTCAGCCATCGTTGTCGAATTGTATTGCATGAAAAGGATATGGATTTTCAGGTTATCGATGTTGATCCTAATAATATACCTGAGGATATCGCTGTAATTAGTTCACACGGAAAAGTGCCAATCCTGGTTGAAAGAGATCTTGTATTGTATGAAGCAAACATCATCAATGAATATATCGATGATCGTTTTCCTCATCCGCAATTAATGCCTGCGGAACCAGTGATGCGTGCTCGCGCGAGATTACTATTACACCGATTTGAGAAGGAGCTTTTCAGCCATGTTGAGTCTCTGGAGCAGGGCAATCCAAAAGCAGCAGACAAAATTCGCATAGAAATTGCGAATGGATTGGCAATGATTGCCCCTATCTTCGACAAACAGAGATATATGCTGGGAGATGAATATACCATGCTGGATGTGGCAATTGCTCCGTTATTGTGGAGGCTTGATCACTATGGGATCAAGCTACCAAAGCAGGCTGCTGCGTTGCTAAAGTATGCTGAAAGGCTTTTTAGCAGACCGCTATTTATTGATGCATTGACTCCAGCTGAAAAATTGATGCGTAAATGAATAATGTCTCTTCAATCAAACCTTATTTAATACGTGCTGTCCATGAGTGGTGTATTAATAATGGATATTGCCCTTATATCTCAGCATTAGAAGATGGATGTTCTGGTATTCCGGCTGAGTTATTTAAGAATAAAGAAATTATACTTAATATAAGCAGCCAGTCAGTGAATGACTTACAGATTGATAATGAAATAATTCAATTTATAACTCGGTTCAATGGAGTACCAAAAAAAATCAGGATTATGATTGCAGCTGTATCTGCAATATTTGCGCGAGAATCAGGGCAAGGACTTACCTTTATTCCGGAGATTAATACGGGATGGACCGAGGGGAGTTACATAGATGATTCTATTTTACAGAAAGACCAAGCTTTATCCGTTGAAGGTAAACAACGAGATAAAGCGTTTTTAAAAATTGTAAAATAGTTTTATTTTTTTATTTGCCGGCATAGCTCAGTTGGTAGAGCAGCTGATTTGTAATCAGAAGGTCGCGAGTTCGATTCTTGCTGTCGGCACCATTAAATCAATAGGGTAGGTGAGTTTTCTAATCTGCTGATTTTTCCGGTCAAATTTGTGTCAGGAAGCAGCAGAACATCTACCACTTCTGCATGTTTTCTGAATTACTCGGGAGCGAGATGAGCATAACACTTCGCCATCTCGGTTGATTCCCAAGCTCCCATCTCCTGGATCACATTCAAAGGCGCACCTCTTCGAGCTAACCAACTTGCCCAGGTGTGTCGCTCATGCCAGCGGAAATTTTCGATACCGGCACGCATCAATGCCTTCCGCCATGCTTTGGTATTGGCTTATGTAATTGGCTGTCCGTTGTATGTAAAGACATTTTACTAGAGCATTTTTGGCTTACTTGTTTACATATCCACATGAAGCGAAGTAGTTGGCACACTCCTCCGGAGTGAACAGATCCAACACTTTGCCGATCTGTGCCCATAAGGCATCCATGGTTCGTTTGGCGGCTTTGCGTAATAGGGCTTTGAGTTTGGAGAACATTTTCTCGATTGGATTCAGATCAGGCGAATACGGCGGTAAGTAGAGCAGCGTGGCACCTGCCGCTTCAATGGCTGCGCGGACGCCTGGAACCTTGTGACAAGACAGGTTGTCGGCCACCACAATGTCACCTGGCTGCAGCGTGGGGCACAGGCAGGTTTGATGAATATAGGCGAGAAACGCGGCCCCGTTCATTGGGCCGTTGAGCACTAACGGAGCGGTGATCGCATCGTGACGCAGTCCCGCAATGAAGGTGGTGCTCTTCCAGTGGCCGTGGTGCCCAGCATGCCTGCAGAACTGGCGTGTAGTAAACAAAAATGGTCAGCAGCTTCGACCAGGCTCATCATTGAGCAGTAATCGTGACATTGCAAGCTCGTATTGCTGTTGAAATACAGCGTACGAGCTTGCTTCTTTAAATCAATAGCTTGAGATTAAACGGGAACAGGCCCTAAACTGTTATTTGGCGACTTGTCTTTCCCGGATTTCGTCCAGGGTCTTGCAGTCGATACAAAGTGTTGCTGTTGGCCGAGCTTCCAGCCGCTTTAGGCCAATTTCGATACCACATTTTTCGCAATAACCATAATCACCCTCGTCAATTTTGGTGATGATTTCACCAATTTTTTTGATCAGCTTGCGTTCGCGGTCACGGCTGCGCAGTTCCAGCGCCATGTCAGATTCTTGGGTGGCCCGGTCAGCCGGGTCAGCAAAAATTGTGGATTCTTCCTGCATGACGTGTACAGTACGATCAATTTCCTTACCAAGTTCAGCCCGCTGGACTTCCAGTATTTTCCGGAAATGTGCCAATTGCTCCGGGCTCATATATTCCTCACCTGCTTTGGGTTCATAAGGGGGAATGGTGTTTGATTCCAATTGTTTACCCATTCGTGACATGCTCCTTCTGATAATACGCTTTATAATTGTAGAGTTGAGGAAAAGAAATCTGTCATCAATACCAGAAATAATAAGGAATAGCAAGTTTTCATGTGGAAATGTTAACTTGGGGCAGTAGTCCCCTTTTCTGGTTTTGAGGAGTAGCGATGGAGGGAAGTGCGTTACGATGAATTATCGCGAGGTGGATCGGCTTATGGAGTTATCCGGGCGATAGTAGCGGGGCAATGCTCACAGGGTAAAGCAGCTGGTATGTCGATATCGGGAAGCAAGAATTCTCCCCTCCTGGCTCTGTATTTTGATCCAGCCGAGATCACACAGGGTTATATGGCAGTGCCCAATGATCTCCTTGAATTTAGGCTCTCGAACGGGTGATAAAAATATCATGCAAAAGAGGTTGGCTGGTTATCTGGACGTAGCGGACAGCCTGTTTGTTGCGTTTTCCTTTCAGTTTGAGATAAAAGCGCTTGCTGAAGCTGATCTCGGTGTGATCAATCTGTGCAATGGCTTCATGTAATTCTTCACTAATCAGTATCGCGCCCGGACAACAACTTTTCTCAAGCCGGGCAGCGGTATTCACAACATCACCAATTGTTGTCCAGTCTAGCCTGCCTGAAGCACCGACATTGCCAATTACAACCTTTCCCCAATGGATGCCGATACGCAATAGCAGCAGATCTTTGCTGGCACGCATCCGCAGACTATTGAAATCATGGGAATGTTTGTGAATGTCGAGTGCGGCCAGTACGGCTTTATATGGTTCCTTGAAGAGCGCCATGACGCAATCTCCCATGAACTTGTCGATGACGCCTTCATGCTGTTTGACTGCTTTTGTGATTCTGCCAAGTATCAGATTGAGCGTGTGGATAACGGATTCTTCTTTTTCATTGTTTTCCACGTAAGTGGTAAAGCCGGCAATATCGCAAAACAGAACGGCAAGCTGACATTCTTCATTAGGGAGTGCATTGCCACCCAGCCGGACGATTTCTCTGGCTTTCTGCTCGACTAGCTGAGGCACATAATTACGGGTAATGTTATGCACACGAGCTTCGTTGAGGATAGAGCCTTCTGCCAGTGTGTCAGTGGCCTTGTGATCCAGCGATACGATTTGCCACATCGTGTGGATTGTCATGTCATGGTGACGGTAACCACTAATATTGAAAAGTATCGACAGGCTGTCATCATGGGGCAGCCTGATGCGGGTTCTGTAGTTCTCGAACAAACCATTCTGTAATTCCAACGCAAGCCCCCACAACACATCATTATAAAAATGGCTGGGGATAATACCTGCAAGGGTATGTGCTGAAACAGGCGATACTTCCAGTTTCAGGTTGTTGAGAATTGTGGGTGATATAGCCAGAATATCCCCGGCGCTGGAGAAAACGATAATGCTGTAGCCCAGCTTGCTGAAAATAACCTGGGCCTTATCTGACTCCTCCGCACAGGTCAGCAATTGAGAGTGTCCTGTCTGCGACTGATAGAGGTGATGTTCTGCAATATTCCTTACTATTCTGGCAGCAGAATATCCTGGCGAATACTTATCATGAGTCTGTTTTGACAATACGAATCCGATTGCTCTGGCAAGCTTGTTATCCAGATAGGCGCTATCGTCACAGCTGATCGGGTATTCAATCTGTATCAAAGTATCTTTTTCTTCAGGGAAAGTCAGCATGATCTGAAAATTGTTCTCTTTACAGAATTGCTCGATATTCCGATCGCCATGCATGACCAGTTCGTTTTGCAGGAGTTCATTAAATACGCTATTCCTGCTGGCGACATTAAGACCGAGATCACCTTCAATTGCCTGCTGGAAAGCATGACGATGCATGGTTTTAACCAGATTCGTAATCAGCTTGTGTAATAGCAGTACGGTTGAATCCAGTAGGCGCTGGCAACACAAACGTTCCAGTGAGTGTGCAATTTTTCGTTCAAGCTCTTGCCAGATATTTTGCTCAAGCGAAGTAATGATGATCGGGTAACTGGATCGAATAGCGATCGGCCTGGCTTCACTTGAATTTGCTGCAAAAGGTGTTTTAGCTGTGATCATTTGCACAGAATTGATAGATTTCATCATTGATCAATTTTTGAAAGAACGCCTCGTCGAGTAGGTGATCGGCATATTCTTCACTTAGCCCGTAAGCTATCAATTTCTCCTTGCGAACATCCAGATCACAGGGGTTGGCACCAATACCGGCACCTTTGATCAGATTATTGGCAATGGCCAGCCAAAGCTGGATTTTGTTTTCAGTTTGCCCGGGTATCAGCTGATCGAGATCAGTGCCGACATATAGTTGAAACTGCGATGGAAGTTTCCATGCCCTGACCGCTTGCTCACCAATCTGATAATGATCCGTTCCCAGGAATTTCTGCTCCGCCTCCCTGCTTGAACAATCGCTCTCAAGTGCATGGGTGAGGGCATCCATATAATCCTTGCGTGCATGGGTAAAAAGCAGAATTTTGCCAATATCATGCACCAGACCGGCAACAAAAGCTTCTTCACAATCCGCTGATTTACCTAATTCAGAACAGATGTTGTAACTTGCAATTGCAACTAATAGTGAGTGCTGCCAGATATGTGTACGTACTAATGTATTTTTGTTTTTAGAGAATACCGAGCGTGAAAAGGCCAGTATGACTAGGGAACGAATGATGTTGATTCCTAGCAGGCTGATTGCGATAGGCAGCGTTCTAATCGGTTGACTGCGGTTATAAATAGGTGAATTGGCCACTCTGAGAATGAACGATGCAACCACCTGATCAGAGCGCAACAAACAATCCATCTCCCTGAAACAGTTCGAGGATTCTTCATCAATTTCGATAATCCTGGAGATAATCTCCGGTTGCGTGGATTTTATTGTTTTGTAGTCAATAATGCATCGATTCATAGCTTATGGATACCGAGCTCGCAATAATAAAAGTTTTTATGTTGTTATGAGCTAAAACAACGGCATTTATAAAGCAGGCTTGATAAACAGCTGAGGAAATATATGAAATTTGTCTGGATTTAGGGCCTGTTCCCGTTTCACATTGGTAACCACAGGAAGGCACAGACCATAGCGATTGCTCTCAAAGGGCAAGCTTGAAAAGTAGTCAGCTATTTCATGGCTTCTGTGTTTTCTTCAATGAGAATTTAATGGTGTATTGTTCAAGGTTAGGCGTGACTGGGTCATTACCGGGTTGTTGCAGGACAGCAGATTGGTGCAAAAAAGCCCCATCCATATACAGGATGAGGCTTTTTTGAAGGCGGGATTCGAATAATCATTGGAAATGACGTATATAAGGGAGTATTGGATTTATGGATCTCTAAAACACCCAGTTTTCTACCCGTTTTTTGAAATGTCACTAACCACCACCACGCGGACACCTTAAAATTTCAGGCTTCCTCGGTAGTGGTGATTTCCATTATCGCGCGTGTGTATGTCGGTGGTTGAAAATTCCCCTATCGTTACGTTAAGATAGCTTGAATTTTTTCATGATTGCCTGGCACTTTGCCGTCCTGCGCGCTCGTTCTTCTTCCGTCCAATAATCAGGACGCTTTGCAGCCTTACCCAATAGCAAGCGCTCCAGGGTACGCCCTCTGCACTCTGAAGGGCGATGCTCCCTATCCAGTAGTTGCCCCAATTCAGGGCATACATAAAAGCTCAGCCGCCTAAATCCAGCATCATCCATCTTGGCACGGTATTTTTTCAATCATTCGGCATTCTTTGACATTTCATGTCTCCTTCAATAATTAAACCACTGGTTGTGTTTAATCTTTCCTTCTCTCAATATTTTTTCAATCATTCGGCATTCTTTGACATTTCATGTCTCCTTCAATAATTAAACCACTGGTTGTGTTTAATCTTTCCTTCTCTCAAGGATGGCGTGCTCCATAAAATACTTTCTGGCTTCAGCGTCCCTCCGACATTGGTCAAGGGTCGTATTGCGCAGTAGCGGGTCATTTTCCCCTATATGATCCAGCCACCAATTAATGAGCTTTTCCCAGTCAC
>NZ_QICQ01000022.1 GCF_003201195.1 Nitrosomonas eutropha
CGCGCACAGACGTACGTCAGGCACGAACTGAGTGGGCCCGCGAGCAGCAGCATTGGGATTGCCGTCACCTGGTCTTCCTGGATGAGACGGCAACGGCCACTGGAAGAGCACCACCTTCATTGCGGGGCTGCGTCACGATGCGATCACCGCTCCGTTAGTGCTCGACGGCCCAATGAACGGGGCCGCGTTTCTCGCCTATATTCAAACATGCCTGTACCCCACGTTGCAGCCAGGTGACATTGCGGTGGCCGACAACCTGAAGACTCCTGCACAACTTCCCCACTTAGCCAAATAAACACCTAAACTGGCGAAAGGTAAAAGGTGAGTGGAGTAGAAGATGCAGATGAGTTTTGGATCCCTGGAACCTATCGTAGTGTCTGAAATTACTTGACCACTACATGTTGCCGACATCTTCCGTTTTGTGGATGAGTGATGTTACTTCCTATCGGCGTTGATGTCACTGATGAAGATGCTTGTGTCAACGATTATTGCGCAGACGATGAATCACGACAATCTTCGCTGATCTCGATATCTTTTCGTATTACTCATGTCTTTTGTCTATTTCATCCACATATAGAATTCATAGCTATATTCTTTATTGCGAATATACAAATATAATATTACACTTCCATCCTTCTATTTCAACAGCAGGTGTTTCAATGTCGGATGTTTTGCGACAATTCAAGGCCAGTGTTTTTCAGGCGCTGGCACACCCAACGCGTATTGCTATTGTAGAAGCGCTACGAGAGGGTGAGCTGTCCGCTGGCATTATTATCGATAAGTTGGCGTTAGAGCAGGCAAATGCTTCACAGCATCTCGCTGTCTTACGCGCCAAGCAGATTGTCGCTACGCGTAAAAAAGGTAATCAGGTTTTTTATATGGTGCGTGATCCACTTCTTATAGAGGTTCTGGATATCATGCGCCGCTACTTTCAGACGCATATTGAGGAATCCATGATGATGTTTCAGGAGCTTGAGCAGATAGATAAAACAGAATCCGGCGAACAATGAGTAAATACACTTCCGGCTGGAATCAATGGATGCCCAAACTTGTTGTATGCCTGCGTAACTACTCTAGGCAGGATTTTGTGGCTGATCTGATCGCCGGGCTGACTGTTGGCCTGGTAGCGCTGCCATTAGCAATGGCTTTTGGCATTGCTTCAGGTGCTACTCCGCAATCGGGAATTTATACTGCCGTTGTAGCCGGATTCATTATCTCGGCATTGGGTGGTTCGCACACGCAAATCGGTGGCCCAACCGGCGCGTTTGTGGTGATTGTTGCAGACATCATTATCAAATTTGGTTTTTCCGGTTTATTGATGGTTACGATGATGGCTGGTGTGATACTGATCATCATGGGCATTACCGGTTTGGGTACCGCAGTCAAGTTCATTCCGCGCCCAGTAATTATTGGTTTTACTAACGGGATTGCATTACTGATTGCCTCAACTCAAATCAAGGATTTTTTAGGGCTACAAACACCTGCTGCTCCCAGTGAATTTATAGAACGCATTACCATGCTCTGGACATATATTGACACGATCAATATCCCAACAGTGTTGATGGCAAGCACTTCACTGGCGGTCATTTTACTGTTTCCACGCATCAGTAAACATATTCCGGGCTCAATTGTGGCGTTGTTCTTAGGAACTGCTTGTGCTGCGGGATTTAATCTGCCGATTGAAACCATTGGCAGTACATTTGGTGATATTCCAACCGGTTTACCCGCACTAACCATGCCCGCTTTCCAACCTGATCTGATCATTCCACTTCTCCCTTCTGCATTAACCGTTGCATTACTTGCAGCAGTGGAAAGTCTGCTCTCGGCAGTGGTCGCTGATGGTATGAGTGGTGACAAACACGACTCTAACGTAGAGCTGATTGCGCAGGGTGTAGCGAATCTGGCCACACCACTGGTGGGAGGCATTCCTGCTACCGGTGCAATTGCGCGCACAGCCACCAATATTCGTTCTGGTGCAAAAACCCCGGTTGCAGGCGTTATTCATGCCCTGACACTGTTACTCATTTTATTGATCGCAGCGCCCCTGGCGCGTTTTATTCCGCTGGCAGTGTTGGCAGCAGTGCTCTTTGTCGTCGCCTACAACATGGGAGAATGGAAAGAAATTCGCGGCATCATACGTCTTCCTAAAGCCGAGCAGGCAGTATGGGCCGCCACCTTTAGCTTAACCGTATTAGCTGATTTAACCGTTGCAGTTGAAGTTGGTATTGTGCTGGCTGCGCTGCTGTATATCTATCGTGTATCACAAACAACGTCGGTCTACACGGTAACCGATGAGTATGTTCAGAGCGGACGTGCTCACAGCTTGCAAGACAGGGGACTCCCCTCCTATGTTTCAATCTTGCGCATTCAGGGGCCATTTTTATTTGGCGCAACCGATAAACTATTGGAAAAAACAACAGACCTTACTCAGTTCGCACCCATTGTGATTCTGCATCTACACAACATGATTGCAATTGATGCAACAGGACTACATGCATTGGAAAGTTTGCCTGAACGTTTGCAGCAGGCGGGCAAAACCTTGCTTGTGTGTGGCATACGTAACCAGCCAGCACAGATGCTAAAGCGTTCATCCATTACTAGCAGCATTGGCCAAGAAAATATTCTGCCCCATATTGAGGCCGCCTTACAGCGTGCACAGGAGATCATGGAAAGCTTTGATGGTATGGGAGAGGAAATTGCCAAGGATTACGATACTACGCACGCGCCACTATAAAACGCCTGTATGAGATTACATTATTCGATCGCCTCCTGTTTAACTGCTGCAAGCTTTTCAAGCAAGACCTCCTGCGCACTGAATCTACTGTTCCTTCTGGCTGATTTGTGCTTGTAATACCCGTCGCCATCCATTTCCCAGGCTTGTACGTTATCGCGCAAATACGGTTTCAATCCTTCTACAATAACGCGTTTTTTCAGCCGTGGATCAAGCACCGGAAAACAAATTTCCACGCGCCGGAAGAAATTCCGGCTCATCCAGTCGGCGCTTGCCAGATAGACGTTGTGCTGCTTGCTGTTGAGAAAATAAAAAATACGGGAATGCTCCAGAAACCGCCCGACAATGGAACGCACCCGGATATTCTCCGATAACCCCGGTACACCGGGGCGCAATGCACAGGCACCTCGTACAATCAGATTGATTTTTACCCCGGCGGCGGAAGCGGCATACAGCGCCTGAATGACAGCCGGTTCCAGTAAGGCATTCATTTTAGCAATGATGGCAGCCGGCTTTCCTGCAGTAGCATGTTTTACTTCCTGCTGGATGCTGTTCAGTATCTGGTTATGCAAATTAAAAGGTGACTGCCAGAGATGCCGCAGTTTGCTTGCCTTGCCCAGTCCGGTTAATTGCAAAAACACCTCGCTGACATCAGTACAGATTTCTTCATGACAGGTCAGCAAGCCAAAATCGGTATAAACCCGCGCTGTTCCCGTATGATAATTGCCTGTTCCCAAGTGTACATAGCGCTTTAGCTGGCCTGCTTCACGCCGCACCACCATGGCCATTTTGCAGTGTGTTTTGTGGCCAAAGACACCATAAATAACGTGCGCGCCCACCTCTTCCAGCCGCTTGGCCCAGTTGATGTTGGCTTCTTCATCGAAGCGAGCAAGTAGTTCCACCACTACGGTCACTTCCTTGCCTAGACTGGCGGCTGCCACAAGCGCCTCCATCAGAGTCGAGTCTGAACCGGCACGATACACCGTCTGCTTGATTGCCATAACATCCGGATCAGCGCTGGCTTGCTGGATGAATTCAACAACTGGCTGAAACGACTGGTAAGGATGATGCAGCAAGATATCACCCTTGCTGATCACCTCAAAAATATTATGCCCCTTCTTTTTCCGGGGCAAGAAAGGAAGACCCGGAACGAAACGTGGAAATTTGAGATCAGGCCGATCAATCAGATCAAACACCTGCATCAATCTGACCAAATTGACTGGCCCCCTTACCTGGAACAGGTCCTCGTTTTTGAGTGCAAACTGTTCCAGCAGAAATTCTGCCATTTGCTGTGAGCAGTTATCTGCTACCTCAAGCCTGACTGCATCCCCCAGATGGCGCTGTGATAACTCGCCCTGTAATGCGATCCGCAGATTCTTGATTTCTTCTTCATCCACATACAAATCACTATCGCGGGTAACGCGAAACTGGTAACAGCCGGTAACATGCATCCCTGCGAAAAGTTCGCCGACATGCGCGTGAATAATGGAGGACAAAAATACGAAACTATAGGGGTAGCTACTGACTTCTTTGGGCAACCGTATCAGACGTGGCAGGATACGGGGCGCCTGTACGATCGCAACACCAGAGTTGCGGCCAAATGCATCTTTTCCTTCCAGCCCGACCGCAAAATTCAGGCTTTTATTCAACACGCGCGGAAAGGGATGCAAAGGATCAAGACCGATGGGGGTCAGCATCGGCATCAGCTCACGAAAGAAAAAATTCCGGATCCATTCACGCTGGCTGTCATCCCAGACATTACGACGCAAAAAACAGATACCCTGCTCCACCAACGCGGGAAGAACGTCATCATTGAGCAGCTGATATTGCCGGGAAATCAGCTCATGCACCTGCCTGGATACCTGTTCAAACGTCTGGCCCGGCGACATGCCATCCGAACCAAAACCTGGGGAATCCAGCTTGATCTGTTCTTTTAGCCCGGCAATGCGCACTTCAAAGAATTCATCAAGATTGCTGCTGACAATACAGATAAAGCGCAAACGCTCCAGCAACGGGATTTCTTCATTTTCCGCCTGAGCCAGCACGCGGCGATTAAATTCAATCTGGCTAAGCTCGCGGTTCAGAAACTGTTTGGTAAGCGGGATATCCGGCCTGGTTGCCGATGCCTTGTCCGGTTCGTTATTTACCACGATCAGCCCCTGCCCAATATTTCCGGAATGTAGAAAACGGTCGCAATAGCTTATTTTTCGGGAGGAACGTAGCCAACCGGCTGCTCAGCTCCTTCACCAAAGAAATAGGCTTCCATTTGGGTGGCGAGATATTTGCGCGCCTTGATATCTGCCATGCTCAGCCGCATTTCATTCACCAGCATCGTCTGGTGTTTGATCCATTGCCCCCATGCTTCCCTGGAGACATTTTCAAAAATCCGTTTACCCAATTCCCCTGGGTAAGGTGGAAAATCCAGCCCCTCCGCTTCACACCCAAGTTTGATGCATTGCACATTTCTGGCCATATTGTTGTTATCCGTTTAGATTGATTACACGACTATTTTTATGAGAGATGAATACACGTCATACCAATGGGCAGTTTACAATATATTTTCCGAATGGATAGACTCGGAAGCAAAGACTGTCAGCCCCATGACGTAGTCATCACATTCCAGCCCGCCCATGTTGAATTTGCGCGTCCCTACCTTGCGAAACCCCATGCGGGTATAAAACCCGATGGCGGCATCATTATGTTCATATACACCGAGTAACAAACGCTCCGCCATGCGGGCACGTGATTCGGCAATGGCTTCCTGTAGCAGCCTTTTACCAAGGCCCCGCCCCTGAAATTTGCTGAAAATATAAATTCGTTTCAATTCAAGATCACGCGAGGAGCTGTCCGGCAGCAAAAACGGCGATGGCGCGACAGTCATGTAACCAATGGGGGCGTGACCCGGGCTGATTTCGGCCAGCCAGAGTTGATAGCGGCTATCGGCTAGCCAGCTGCGATAACACTCAACAGAATGGGCGTTGGCACAATGCGTGAGAATATTTTGTCCCTCCAGAACGCCCGCAAACGCTTCGAGAAATGTCGCCTGGCCAATCAGTGCAAGTGCTGCTTCATCACCAGATGAACAGATTCGTATCCGGATTTTACTGTTCATCTGGCCACTCATTTTCATCGTTCTCATTCCGCTCATCGGCTGAAAATTCGGGGAGAATGCTGCCAGCCTTCTGATATTCCGGCCGGATCAGGCTGTGCCCCCGGAATGCCGGCATAATTAACTGCTCATCAGTACGAAATGGCTCTACAGCTGGGCGCAATCCTGCCCGCCAGATTTCCATGGCGTCATCTGCCAAAGGCGCTCCCCGCTTGAATACTGGCCGCTGTTTCTCACGCCGTTCATATTTCCGATACGGTTGCAGCACCATGCAACTGCCAAAAGGGAAACAGGGGTACAGCCCCGGTATTTCCGGATAGAGCAGAAGCGGTTGAATATAAAAAGGGAAATACGACAAACCACCTCCCATCCAGATTGCCGGAAGAATCTGGGATTGCCTACTGTGAAGAGATGGTCGATCGAAACTGGCTTCAGAAAAACTTGTGCCAGGAAAAACAATCAGCATACCAAGTACCCATAACAGTCTGTCGTGTCTCTTTATCAGCCATCTCATCCTCATCTCTCCTGTTACAACCCATACACCCCGTCTGCGGAAAATGGCCGTTTCACGACCCTCCCGGTACAATGTCCAATTCAGTCATAAGATTCAAGAATACCACTCATGCCATCTCATCAGTCAATTCTGCCTCCACCCCGTCTAACTACTGAAGAACCCGGCTCCTTCGCTTCCTTTTCACTGGAAAAGCGGTTACCTGTCATTCTTGGCAAGCTTATCGATAACGCTGACACAGCTGTCTTACACGCTTTGCAGCAACTGGCAACAGAGATGCGGGAAGGAAAAATCACTACCTTGCCACCGGTAATTTTTGGCACACTTGATCAGATAATCAAACCGTACAGCGGACGGAGCTGGGCAAACATGCCGTTTCTTACCGTCGAGCTCTATTTCTACGCACGGATTTTGCTGGCCTTCGGTTATAGCACAGCCGCGCCGGCCGATCCTTTCCAGCTAGCTAAAGAAGCAGCCAACTTACAGGCCATTGAATCGCTTGCCACACTGGTTGAGTATTGTGATCCCGACTGCGATACCCACAAACTGCTGCGCTGGTCAGTCATTGGAAACACAGCTGATCTCAGTCAACACACCATCCCGGAAGCTGATCAGGTTTCGCTGCTGGTAGATGAGCGTGATGCGGCAACAAAGTTAATTGCTTCCCGAATGCAGCGGATTGATCTGGTGTTTGATAATGCCGGAATGGATGTACTGACAGACCTGCTGCTGATCCGCAAGATCAGCAGCTACTGTTCACACATCGTTGCGCATGTCAGGCCTTATCCGATGTTTGTTTCGGACATGACTATGATCAATATGGAAAGTCTGATCGAAAAACTGGGAATTTCATCTATTCCGGCAGCACGCAAACTGGGGGAAGATATTACGCAGTTGTTGCGCCAAAATCAGCTGACACTGCGCACCAGTCCTGCATTGGGATTACCTGCCAGTTTTTATGCGGATGAAACACTTACCCGTGAAACTTTTGAGAATGCAGAATTGGTTATTTTCAAGGGGGACTTGAATTATCGCTATTTTGCTGGTGATCGACGCTGGCCGCACACCACAGAAAAAGATTATTTTTTGCAGCGCTTTGGCCGATCAGCCCTGTTTTTACGCACACTCAAATCAGAAGTGCTGGCTGGCCTTACACCTGAAGTTGCCGCGAAAACCACCACGCTTCAACCAGACTGGCTCACCTGCGGCCACTACGGCATCATTCAGGTTTTTACTGGATAGCAGGAACAACAATCATTGCAACAAGCAGCCACGAAAAGAACATCAATGTCGCTGTCACAACCGCTTTGAACTGCCATATACCTGATTTTTTAAAACTATCACCCGAAAGATGCTCGAAGGATGGTTCCTGAAAACCTGATTCAGCAACCTGTTTATCTTCGGTCTCAGCTTTAATCAGGAAATCCCTGGATTTGGCTTTCAAAAGGAGTTTTATCGCTTCATTCTGCATGCGCTGATAACGATTACGTTCCGTTACGAGGCTGTTGTAATTCTTCTTGCAAAATCTGATGGTATACGAGTACCAGAGTACCCCATAAATGGCACTTACCAGAGACAATATGACAAAAGGCCCGAGAAAGCTCCCCATAGCCACGGCTACCTGTTGCACTTTATTGGCATTGGCCAGACTCACCATCGCAACACCCGCTACAAATGTCCAGATACTTAATGTGAGTCTCCATTCAACTGTTTGCAGTACTTCTACACGCTTGAGATGCAGCTCTGCAATCTTCAAATACAATTCTTCCCGGTTCATATCATTCTCCAAAAGCAGATCGTCACGAATTTACCTGAATACCGGCAATCTGCTGAACACGGGCAAGTGAAACAGGCTAAATCACATTAAACAATGACAGCTCGGAAACACGGGTAAAGGATTTCTGTGCTGCTTCCAGCAAGGCTTGTTGACGCACCATATCAGATATAGCTTGCGCAAAATCCAGATCCTGCAGGCGCGAGAGTGATTGCTGATACTGAACGGCAGTATCCTCACCAATTTGCTGCAGCGCATCGATTTCCTGCAGCCGTGATCCAACCGCAGCCCGTTTGGTCAATACATTATCCAAAGCAGTATCCAACTCCTGCAACACATTACCCACTGCCCCATTGGGCATACCACCAGGGGTTTTCAGTGCTGAAATAAAATTATCCACTGTCTGAAACAGATTTTGACCACCCGGTTCAAAAACAGCATCACCGGTTTCACTTACCGGCAACTGCCGGGAACCGGAAACTTGTATCAGCCGTTGTTCCTGATCACCTTGATACGTCACAACGCCAGCAGACTGCTCGACGAACGGTTGGGTATTACCCTTAAATCCGGAGAACAGATAATTGCCCTGTTCATCCTTGGTATTCGCCAGTCCCAGTAAGTGTTCGAAATGACCGCGCAGTTCGACGGCCATCATCTGCCGCTCATTATCAGAATAGGCCGGATTACCCGCTGCTACCGCCATGGTTCGCACACTCTGGATAACATTGGAAACACTGCCGAGTGTACTATCCACTTGCTGCAGGCTGTCCATTGCCCGGTAACGGTTATCAGCATATTGCGTATTCAATGCCAGTGATTGGGATAACTCATGCGCACGCGCCGCTCCGATCGGATCGTCCGACGGGGTCATGATGCGCTTGCCGCTTGAAAGCTGTTGCTGCAGCTTGAACAATGAACTTTGCTGCTGCAGCATGGATCGGGTTCCCTGATCATATAAGGTATTAGTACTGACGCGCATGATAAATTCCTTTTCTGTCAAAAATTGATCAGATTCTGAGCAACGAATCAAACAGCGAATTGCTGATTTCGATCACCTTGCTGGAAGCCTGAAACATCCGCTGATAACGCAGCAGGTTAGCAGCTTCTTCCTCCAGATTGACCCCGGATAATGACTGTATGGCCTGATCTGTCTGCGCAAGCAGGCTCTCCTGCGCCTGGCTGGTGACTTCCAGTTCACGGGTTTTATTACCCACCTGACTGACCAGACTTGCATACGCCGACTGATAGGATGCTGTTCCACCCTGCAGAGTGTTTGTTGTCTGCAACTTGGCAAGCTGCAAAGCATTACGGTTATCGGCCACACGATCATCAAAACTGCCTCCATCATTTAAAGCTGCCGCAATTTCAGCGGGATCACTGATTGCGACCTCAATACTTCGCGCAACATGATTGGAATCCGTCACCTCAAAAAAATTTTTACCTACCGTACCCTGTAGATCGAGTCCTAATGTATGCCGATCATTGAAAGTATCGGCAAGCCCCTTGGCAAGCTGATTAAAGTCAGTTTGTATGGCATCCAGTGTTTCACTGCGAAAAGCCAGTAATCCTCCCAAACTTCCCCCCTGCAACTGATGCTCGGGCAACAATATCTCTTTATCGCCCACGTCCATCGCCACTACTAGGCGCTGCGGATCACTTGAAGAGGGCACCGCCTTGAGTGCCATCGCACTGGTGCCGACCACCAACGACTGACCATTACCAATAAAGACGTTGTAATGGCCATTACTCTGACGCACGACATCCACATTGGCCAGTTTGCTGAGATCACGGATGAGCGCATCGCGCTGATCGTACAGATCATTGGCCGGCTGACTATTTGCCGAGCCTTCTACTGCCTGGATATTGGTATTCAGCCGCACAACCTGCTGCGCCAGTGAATTAATCTCATTCACGCTACTAGCAATCTGGCTGTTCACTCCCTCACGCATTTCCGACAAACGCTGATCCATTGACTGAAAGCGGGAAACCAATGCTTCAGCGTTGCTCAACATCGCCTGGCGGGAAGGGATCGAGGTCGGGTTGGAGGCGACATCCTGTACTGCATTGAAAAAATTGTGCAGCGCAGGCGTCAGCCCGGAAGTGGTATCCGCCAACAAATTATCGATCTGTTTGATCTCATTGTAATGACTATCCAATTGGCTGCTCTGGCCTTGCGCTTGCAACGACTGACTGACCAGATACTGGTTGTAGATACGTTGTACGGTTGACACCTGCACGCCTCGGCCGATAAATCCATTACTGTGCGGCAGGGGGGTATTCGTACTCTGAATAGCTTGCTGGCGGTTATAACCGGGTGTGGTCGCATTGCTGATATTGTGGCTGGTCGTCAGCAAGGCAGTTTGTGCAGCCTGTAGCCCGGAAACACCCACATTCATAATACTGTTTGCCATTGTTCTACCCTCGATTATCGTGAATTACTTCTATTTGTTTACGGCAAAATTCCAGTGGGATTAAAGCCATGATTCATCATATTTGCTCATTTCGTTATGAATCCCGCAACCGCCCTCTTTGCGAGATCCGTTTTAAGCTTTAGCCGTCACTGCGAACATAGTGAAACAGGTGGGTGGCGTGAAGCAATCCAACACCTTTGGAACCACTGCTACTGGATGCTGGTATTCGCAAAAAAGCAGCAAATATTTAACAACTCCTTATATGTTCAACGCATCACTGTTGATGATCTTCAGCAGCTTTTCCGCGTAGGATGGATCAGTCGCATAACCAGCCTGTTGCAACCCCCAGGCAAACGCTGTGGCACTGCGGCTTTTCAGCACGGCTGCATAACGGGGAGTGTTCTGCAGTAACCGCGCATAATCCCGGAAGGCTTCCTCGTAGGAATTGTATGCCCGGAATTTTTCCCTGATCTTTTGCGGTGTACCATCCACATATTCGGTGGTCATGGTTTCCACCACTTGTCCACGCCAGTTCCCGCTTGCCTTGATGCCAAACAGATTGAAGCTTGGCTGATTGTCCGTCCGCCGGATCTGATGCCTGCCCCAGCCAGTTTCCAGCGCGGCCTGGGCAATCATGAAATGTTCAGGAATGCCGGTTTCACGCGCCACTTTGCGGGCATGCGGCAATACATCCAGCACAAACTCTCTGGGCTGATCAACCGCAGCTATCTCAGGACCATCATTCCCGGAGCTGGAAGCAATTCCCATCCGGTTTGTTCGCCATGCGGGCGAGACAGCTGAAAAATTTGGTTTAGCGGTAGCCCGATTAAGATTCGTCCAGAGTTGGGAAGGCAGATCCTTTGTTTGCCCCGGCGCCACTGAAACCAGTGGTTTCTCATCATTTCCGACAATAGCTGTCAAGAGAGATTCTGCTCCGTCTATGGCGTTAGCCTGTTCCTTGCCGACAGCTTGTGACAATTGCCGTACGATCATGTCTGCCAGGCCAATTCCCTTGTCAGAAAGATTCTGCACCAGTTGCTGATCAAGCATCTGGGTATAAAAACGCGATTGATCACTATCAAACAATCCTTCTTTGGGCGTGGCTTCACGCATACTTTTCATCATCATGTTGAGAAACAGCGCCTCAAACTGCTTTGCCGTCTGCTTCAGCCCTTCCTGCGGATCGCGCCGGGCTTGATTGCGCAATTGATCAACTGCTTGCGCATCGATGGCCAACTGGCCGGAAATGTCGGGAGAATTGATCATATCGCCAACCTAATCAAATAATTTCCAGCTCTGCCCGCAATGATCCCGCTGCCTTGAGTGCTTGCAAAATTGCCAGCAAATCCTGCGGAGTGGCACCAATGGCATTCAGCGCTTTCACCACATCAGCCAGACTAGCTGATCCCGGCAACAACATCAGATTACCTTCTTCCGAACGCACTTCGATTTGTGATTGCGGCACCACCACCGTTTCACCACGCTGTGAGAAGGGTCCGGGCTGGCTGACAATCGGCTGGGTATTGATGATCACCGAGAGATTGCCATGCGCCACCGCACTGGGTTCAAGCGTCACCATCTGGTTCATGACGACCGAACCGGTACGCGCATTGATGATGACCTTGGCCACACCCTGTGCCGGCATGACATCAAGACCTTCAATCTGTGAAATAAACGTGACACGCTGATTGTTATCCACGGGTGCCCGCAGCTGGATAACGCGCCCATCCAGTGCAGTGGCCGTTCCATACGAAAAACGGCTGTTGATTGTCTCCACGATACGCCGTGCGGTCGTGAAATCAGTGTCGTGCAATTCCAGGTTGATGTACTCCCCCTGGCCGAGCAACGTTGGCACAGCGCGTTCCACAATCGCACCCGCACTGATCCGCCCTGCGCCCAGATGATTAATCTGAACACTACTGCCGGCTGAACTGGCACCCGCACCGCCAATCACCAGGCTGCCTTGGGCAACGGCATACACCTGGTTATCAATCCCTTTTAACGGGGTCATCAGCAAGGTGCCGCCACGCAGGCTCTTGGCATTACCCATGGATGAAACCGTCACATCAATCTGCTGCCCCGGTTTGGCGAAGGCCGGCAAGGTAGCCGTTACCATGACAGAAGCAACATTGCGTAACTGTAAATTGACTCCTGGCGGAAGATTCACGCCCAATTGCCCCAACATGCTGAGGATACTTTGTACGGTAAAGGGTGTCTGCTGGGTTTGATCACCCGTACCATCTAAGCCGACTACCAATCCATAGCCAATCAACTGATTAGCACGCACGCCCTGGATATTGACCAGATCCTTGATGCGTTCGGCAGAAGCTGGGGCAGAAATAATCAGGCAGCCCAATAATCCGAGATTCAGCAGCCCGAAATTCCGAATCCATTTGGATAAAGTCATAGCGATATGCCTCTGGTATGCTTAAAAAGGTGAAATCGACAAAAAGAAACGTGACAGCCAACCCATGGTTTGCGCTTCATCCAGATAACCAGTGCCCCGGTATTCGATACGCGCATCAGCCACCTGCACCGATGACACGGTGTTGTTCATAACATTAATCGGGTTGATCACCCCGGAAAGCCGGATGAATTCATGTCCCTGATTGATACCGATCTGCTTTTCACCGCTCACCAGCAAATTGCCGTTGGGCAGAATATCGATCACAGTCACAGTAATCGTGCCGGTGAAATTATTGTTGCTGGAGCTCTCTCCCTTGCCATCAAACTTGTTGCTTGATTTGGCTTCCAGATCAAGATCCTGAAAAATGGATTTGAATGGCAAACCGAGGAATGACGGTACTGAAAGATCAATCCCCCCATCACGCTGGGCGTTACTGCCACTTTTCTTGCTCGCATTGGTCTTCTCGTTGAGCATGACGATGATGGTGTCACCGATGCCGCGCGCGCGACGATCCTCGAATAATGGCGTATAGCGCCCGCTGCCCTGATAGTTGAATGCCGCCTGATAAATCCCACCATTGCTCTGACTGACAGGAATAATCAGCGGCTCAGGCGGCCGGATCGTCATCGGTTGCTGCACTTTCGGCGCGGGCGTGATCATTGAACACCCTGTCACCATACTGACCATGACAATTAATACGGGAGAAATCAGCGTGCCAAGAAGACGCTGATTTATTGCGTCAAAGCAGCTGGATTGCTTCATTTCATTCGCAATGACGTCCATCAATTTAATCAGTGTTTCCCCAAAATTCTTCATACAAAAATTCCATGGCGCCAGAACATTACCTATCCATAAAATCAGAAGCCACACATCCCATGAGCGTACCAAAAAGCCTGAATTTCCAATTGATACAGCTGATGTGTTAAAACCACATTCATTCAAACTGAATCAAAGTTGGGTAAGTCTGCTTAACATCTGGTCGGAAGTCTGGATCGACCGGGAATTGATTTCATACGCGCGCTGGGTCTGAATCATTTCAACCAGCTCTTCCACCACATTCACGTTGGAAGTTTCCACAAATCCCTGATTTAGCAGTCCGATGCCGTTAGTCCCCGGAATACCGGGATTGGGCACACCACTGCTCATAGTCTCCAGATAAAGGTTTTCACCAAAGCGCTGCAGGCCAGCAGGGTTAATGAAAGAGGTCAATTGAATATTACCCACTGGCAATGGTGTGGCCGAACCCGGTGTCAGTACAGATACCGTGCCATCCCGTCCGATCGTGATACTTAGCGTATTCGGCGGAATGGTAATGGATGGCTGCAGCGGAAAGCCACTGGCGGTCACCAGCTGACCATCCTGATCAGACTGGAATGCACCATCGCGGGTATAGGCCAGCGTGCCATCCGGCAGCAAAATCTGAAAAAATCCTTCCCCCTGAATCGCTACATCACGTGTATTGCCAGTCTGCTGCAAATTACCCTGCAAAAAGATATTTTCGGTTGCCACCGGCCGCACCCCGGTTCCCAGCTGCAAACCAGAAGGCAGACGCGTGCGTTCGGATGACTGCGCACCCGGTTGGCGGATGGTCTGATACAGCAAATCTTCAAACACCGGACGCATGCGCTTGAAGCCATTGGTACTGATGTTGGCCAGATTATTGGCAATCACATCCATTTTGGTCTGCTGGGCATCCAGACCGGTTTTTGATATCCACAACGAGCGAACCATAGCGTTATCCTTTTTGGAAAATTAAAAACAGGTAGAATTCAGCCTCTCAGTGTCATGATTTCACTAGCCTGCTGGGCATTCTGCTGGGCGTTTTCGAGCATCTTCATTTGCATATCGAACTGCCGGGCAAGCGTAATCATCTTCACCATCTCACTGACTGCATTGACATTACTGCTCTCGAGCGCTCCATCAATCAGGGCTACTTTACCGCTGGCAGGTGCTTCACCCCCTTGTTTCAATCGGAACAGGCCGTCATCTCCTCTGACAAGCTGCTCTGCAGGCGGATCCACCAGTTTGATGCGCCCGATAATCGATACCGCCGTGATCCGGGAATCTGACGGCAATACCGAGACACTGCCATCCTTGCCAATCGCCACCCTACTATCCGGTGGAATAGTAATCGGCCCCGTTTCTCCCTTGATATTGAACCCCTGCTGTGTTTGCAGTACACCGTTGGCATCCGTCTTGAGATTGCCATGCCGGGTATAGGCTTCTTCACCGTTTTCAAGCTGTACCGTAATCCAGCCGGAACCCTGTATCGCTACATCCAGCGGACGGTCGGTCTGCTGGATCGCGCCCGGTGTAAAATCCGCGCCGGTGGTTGAATCCAGTACAAATGCACGCGTGGGTAGCGACTCTCCGTAAACAGGCACTGCCCGGAAAGCATCGGCCTGTGCACGAAAACCTGTGGTCGAGGCGTTGGCCAGATTATGGGAAACCGTTGCCTGCTGCGTCAGGGTATGCAGCGCGCCGGTCATCGCGGTATAAATCAGTCTATCCATTTTTAGAGCGTTACCAGGTCAGGGTTAAACAGAAAATCCTTCAGATATTCATGATGGATTGCATGACCGCATCCTGTGTCTGAATGGTCTTGGCATTAGCCTGATACACGCGCTGCGTCATGATCAGGCTGACTAATTCACTAGTCAGATCGACATTGGATTCTTCCACCGCCGAAGATTGCAGTGAACCCAGCACACCAGTCTCTGGCGTGCCAATCAACGGCAACCCGGATTCAGCGGTCTCTGCCCATTGATTGTTTCCCATCGGTTTGAGACCGTTAGGATTGGAAAAACCTGCCAACGCAAGCTGCCCGAGCGTGCGTGTGACACCATTGGTATAACTGCCCCTGATCTCACCATTATCAGAAATACTGTACCCGGCCAGACGGCCCGAAGTAAATCCATCCTGATTCATCATGTTGACACCGAACTTGTTGCCAAACTGGGTAGAGCGAGTCAGATCGAACGAAAATGTAAGATCTGGGATCGCCCCCCATTTAGTAGCATCTATTGCTTGAAAATCGACAGTGACATCAATTGGTCCTGTGGGCGTAGTCATGATTCCATTGGAATCAAAGGTCAGAGAAGTGGATCCTCCCCCTCCAAATGTCACACCGAGTGGTAACCCGTTAGTGGTATCAACAGCTCCATCGACAGTTGCAAATACACCCCATTCCGTTGAATTTGTTTTCTGGAAAAACAGATTCAATATATGGGAATTACCCAGACTGTCGAATATCTCACCTGAAGTGGAATGGGCATAGGTTAATGGATTGTTTGCGTCAAACGCCACACTTGTAACACTTGTACGCGCATCCAAATTGACGCCTGTTGCAAAATTGGCAGTTGGCTTAGGTGTCAGATCCGAAGTAGGTAATCGCAGATTAACCGGTATATTGGGAATAATCTGACCGGAAGCATCGGCGGCAAAACCAGTAACGTTGTAACTATTTGCATTAACCAGAAATCCATCCTTATCCAGATGAAACTGGCCGTTACGGGTATAGCTGATCGTGCCATTGTTATTCGTCCGAAAAAAACCATTTCCGGTTATTGCCACATCTAGCGGATTGTCGGAACTGGTCACATTCCCCTGGGCAAATTCCTGCGCGATAGCTGCCACCTGGGTGCCAATTCCGATCTGATTCTTGCCCCCACCTAATGAATTGGCGAATACATCACTGAACTGCGCTTGTGATTGCTTGAAGCCAACCGTATTAGCGTTAGCAATATTATTACCGGTAACGTCCAGTTTGGCCGAGGCTGCTTTTAGACCACTTAATCCATGCTGAAAACCCATGATTTACTCCCCTGATCAAAATATTTTTTTAATATCATGCATACCGACGTAACCCAGCCTACCTACTTCCAGCAAGGCGCCCTCCTTGCCAGCCTGTGCGCTGCTGACCGAACCAAATGCCAGAGTGGAAGCAGCTACCTCCTGGTTACTGCGCACGGCTTTCAGGGCGAAACTGTATTGCCCCCCGGCAGCTTCGTTACCATTGTTTGCCAGGCCATCCCAGGCAAATGTGCCCACCCCTGCCGGTTGCGTGCCTAGATCAATGTCACGCACGGCAATACCGGCGCTATCCTTGATGGTGACGACCAGCTTGTCTACCGGTTCGGTCAGTTCAAATCCGCCGATTCCGGTGTGGTTTTCCAGTTGCATGTCAGCGCCTGGAACCAACACGCTACGGCCAATCATGTTGGCGGCTTCAAATGAACGCCGTGCATCGGAATCCGATACCAGCTTTTCCAGCGTGCTATTGAGCTTGTCGATGCCGCTTACGGTACTGATCTGCGCCATCTGGCTGGTTACTTCTGCGTTATCCATCGGGCTGAGCGGATCCTGATTTTGCATTTGTGTCACCAGCAGTTTGAGAAACCGCTCCTGCATATCCTCATCACCCTTGCGGGCAGTCTTGATACTGCCCCCATTGGAAGTCAGCAGTTCGGATACGCTGGAATTGTTTTGCACCTGACTCATATCTATCTCTCCTTATTGGCCAATTGATAGTGTTTTTTGCAGCAATGTTTTGGTCACGTTCATCATGTCAACGCTGTTCTGATAGGAACGCGATGCCGACATCATATTGACCATTTCATCCACAACGTTGACATTGGGCAGGGTAACGTAGCCTTTTTCGTCCGCCATCGGATGCTTCGGGTCATACACCACCCGCATGGGCGAGGGATCATGCACGATACCTGCCACCTTGACGCCCTTTGCCTTATCTGCAGAAATATCAACGGTACGAAAAACAACTTGCCGGGAACGATAGGCTTCACCCGTTGAACTGGTAGCGCTGTCTGCATTGGCGAGATTACTGGCCACCACATTCAGCCGCTGTGACTGGGCGGCCATGGCTGAACCGGCGACATTGAATACACTGAACAGGGACATGGCTATTAATTTCCTTCTCTGATAGCGGATAACAGGGTTCGGAACTGGCCGCTGATAAATGTCAGTCCAGCGTCATAGCGTATGGCGTTATCCATAAACTGCATACGCTCGGTATCCATATCAACGGTATTACCGTCTATACTGGGTTGCTGCGGAACACGATACTGCTCCGGCACGGACGTAATCGATCTGAAATCGGACAAGCCGATATGTCTTGATGAAGTCGTCGCCAGCGCACTTTGTACCTGTCTTGGCGACTGAACGTTTTGCATTGCCTTGGAAAAATCGAAATCTTTCGCCTTAAAACTCGGGGTATCCGCATTGGCAATATTTCCCGACAACAGCTCCTGCCGGGCCGCTCGTAACCCGAGTGCCTTTTGGTTAAAGCCAAGCAGATTGTCCAGTTTGTTGATCATGTTTTCCTCCTGCAAAGTAGTCATAATTACTATAAGCAGGAACCATGCCAAATTGAACAAGCCATTATTTCCAGCCAATCAATCAAACTGATCCATAATCACCTTTCAGTTTCCAGGTTAGCCAGGGAATTGCGGCGATACCATGCTGAACCAGCGGCAAAAATTGCCGTCAGCGGCAAAAACTGACCGTCCTGATTGTCAATCCCGATAGCCAACCATACCGGACATGAACAAAAAACCCTTATTGATCATACTCGTATGCAGCCTCCTGCTCCCTACAACGGCAATCGCTAGCGAAGACTTACCTACAGAAACAATACACAAGATAATCAATGATTTTGTGCGTGTGGAAACCCGTCACCTGCCCGGCAGGGTCATCATCAAGACAAACCAGTTGGATTCACGTCAGACATTACGCCCGTGTAACCAGCTTCAGCCTTTTCTGCCGCCAGGCGGACGCTTATGGGGAAAATTCTCAGTTGGCGTGCGTTGTCAGGATGAAGCTGCCTGGACACTTTATGTGCCGGTTGAAATCGAAGTGATTGCCAACGTCATACACGCCGCACAGCCCATCAACATGGGAAAATTAGTGGATACACAGGATATTGTGAGCAAGGAAGTCGATCTCGTGCGCATCCCCGCTGGGGCAGTCACGGATCCTGATCAGGTAGTCGGCAAGGTGGCGGTAACCTTTCTTGCTTCCGGCCAGCCGATACGCACACACCAGCTACGCGCTCCATATATCATCACACGTGGACAGAAAATACGGCTCACCGCAACCGGAGCAGGATTTGCCGTCAGCACGGAAGGTGAAGCACTCGCTGCTGCTGCCGAAGGAGAAGTGGTACAAATACGTAACCACACTGGACGAATCATGAGCGGAATAGCACGGGCGGGAGGAATAGTGGAGATAAAGCAATAGTGACAACGGCCAGAGGCATAAAATTTGGAAGAAGTTTACTGAGTTACTAAGCAGTTTTATACACTGGCGGAATAAAAATCTGCTAGTTTAAGAGGATGGCATGTCAGCTCATCCAAAATATGCGTTTTGCGCCTAATGCGACAGAACCGTTTATTTTTCCTATACACCTAACCAGCACGAGGACATCATGGCGATCAAAATTGGTATCAACGGCTTCGGACGAATCGGTCGCTGCGTTGCACGCATTGCGGCTCAGAACCCTAGCGTCGACCTTGTCGCAATTAACGATCTGACAAGCGCCGAGCAGCTTGCGTACCTCTTTAAGTACGACTCAACGCATGGCAAATACGCGGGCGTGGTCAGCAGCACCGAAAACTTGATCAGCGTCGACGGTGACAAGATACGCGTTTTTTCTGAAAGAGACCCCTCCAATATTCCATGGGGCGATCTTGGTGTGGATTATGTGCTGGAATGCACGGGTATTTTCCGCAATAAAGAGCAGGTTTCGAAACACATCGAAGCTGGCGCAAAATTTGTGCTCATGTCGGCTCCCGGCAAGGGCCTCGACATGACTTTTGTGTTGGGCGTGAACGAAGAAGGTTTCACTCCTGATATGACTGTGATCGACGTCGCGAGCTGCACTACCAATTGCCTGGCTCCAGTTGCAAAGGTCCTGCATGAAAACTTCGGTATTCAGAACGGCCTCATGACAACAATTCACTCGTACACAAACGACCAAGGCCTCCTGGATGCACCGCATAAGTCGGACTTCCGCCGTGCTCGCGCAGCCGCTGTGAACATGGTCATCACCACCACTGGCGCAGCCGTTGCCGTGACCAAGGCGATGCCTGAGCTCAAAGGCAAACTCGACGGCATGTCGGTTCGCGTTCCAACACCCAATGTTTCGTGCGTTGATCTTGTCGCGACCTTCGAAAAGCCTGTGACGGTCGAATCCATCAACGCTGCAATGAAAAAAGCCGCGCAAACGACTTTGAACGGCATCCTTGCTTACACCGAAGACCCGGTCGTCTCGACAGACATGATGAACGACCCTCATTCATCGATCTTCGATTCGAGAGCGACCATGGTGATCGGCACACATATGGCCAAGACCATCTCGTGGTACGACAATGAATGGGGTTATTCGGCCCGCATGATCGACGCGCTTCTTTTTGTCGACAACAAGCGGAAATAATCCATAGATACCGGCATTTCATTTATCGACCAGCCTGAGCTGGTTGATAAAAGGAGTTCTGTCACAAATATTCGTCAAGTGCAAAGCCACAGTTTGTGTCGATAGACAGAGCCACACGTTGGGTGTATGTGGCCATCAAACCCAACAAAACCGCAGCCAGTGCCAGAGCATTTCTGAAGGCGCTGCACAATGCCCGTCCGATCAGGATTACCCGTATCCTGACAAACAACGGCAAGGAATTTACTGACAGACTGTTTGCCAGCCGTGAACGTAATCCCAGTGGCAATCATCAGTTTGACCAGCTGTGCCAGGAACTCGGTATCGGACATCGCCTGACCCGGCCACGCACTGCGCAAACCAATGGGATAGTCGAACGTTTCAATGGGCGTATTGCTGACGTACTCAAGACAACATCGATTCAATAGCGCTGAAAATCTGGAACAGACCCTGATACGTTATGTCAGCCTGTAAACCCGCAACTACCGCAGTCTGCCCTCAAGAGTAAAGCTCCAATGCAGGCCATGAAAGAATGGCATAAAACTCATCCCCCATCTCTTTCATAAAAACCATACAATCATCCGGGACAGATACTACTCAATCCGCAGCAAAGACGCCCGGGTGATATCCTCTCGGGCGTCTTGCCGTTTAGAAACGAAAAACTGCTGCTGCACCTGTGTTGGTAGGCATGCGCTCAGCAGGCACTATCACCACTTCGCCGCCAGTCTTGAGCACCAGTTCGCCCAGATCGTCCAGCAGGTCATCTACCTCTGGGTCATCCAGCTTGCCAACAGTCACCCTGCCGGTGGCAACGTCGATCTGACCCGGAACGATACGGTCGGCTTCGATCAACAGCGTGGCCACGCGCCCTTCGACGGCAGCCTTGGCAATGTCGTCCAGCAAGTCAGAGCCCTGACCCCTGCCATTAGCGACGCCATAAGAATCGACAAAGCCCGCCAGGCGTTCGAGGTATTGTGGCTGGATCAATTGCCATGCGCGCTCACGCAGCGCGTCGATCGACATGGCATCGGGGTGCACGTCCAGAGCATCTTTCAGCAGCTGCGGATTTTTGCTGACCGAGCGGAACAGGTTGTGATGCTCAGGCAGCGCGGCCAGGATCAAGCCCATTCCGCTAGACTTGTCATAGCGATGCATTACAGCCTGATCGACAGCACGGAAAAACTGCTCGGTGTCGCGGTCGACCAGGTTCTGCTTGACGTCGGTGCCTGACCATACAGAGCCACCAGTAGGGCCATGGCCG
This sequence comes from Nitrosomonas eutropha, assembly GCF_003201195.1. Lineage (GTDB taxonomy): Bacteria > Pseudomonadota > Gammaproteobacteria > Burkholderiales > Nitrosomonadaceae > Nitrosomonas > Nitrosomonas eutropha. The sequence continues at coordinate 21,652 of NZ_QICQ01000022.1, forward strand.
CCAGTAGGGCCATAAGCGCGGTGCGCGCCTTCGCGGGCGCCTGGGTCTTTGCCAAGCATTCCTTCCGCCGTCCAGGCACCGCTTTCCATAGGAAACATTTCAACCAGGTTGTCGCGGTTACCCTCAAACAGTTTAAAGCTACTGCGGCTCAGTCCCAAAATCTGGTAATGGTCGGCCGATTGCGTGATGCGCATCAATGGCTTGGTATGAAAACTGTCGGCCACCACGACCAGATCGGCCACCGGGCGTGGCAGACAATAGACACGAAACATCCCCGGTGCAGCCAGTACCGCCAAGCCATCGGTCGTATGGTTCCAGAACGCAGCATTGTCGGCCAGAGTATGAAACTGCTCCAGCAGCGGCATCACTTCCCGCTTGGGGTACTTCTGGCGCAGCGACTCTTCCAACTCTTTTACCAGATTGCGAAAGCGGATCGGGTCTTGCACGTTGTCGGGATGCAGCCGGTGCGTCGTCTGGTACAGCGACAGACAAGGCACCTCCTTGTTATGCAGCAGAACGTCTGGGTAGTCATGGTTCAAAGAATTCATTGTGGAACCTTTCAAAAATGGAATTAAAAAACAGCTTTGAAGTGCTGCAGCATGAATAGATAAACAGATCTTACAGTCACGATAACCTGAATTTAAATCGTCAATACTATTTTTTATAAAAAATACGTTAGATTATAAAATACCAACAATGAAGAGGATTTTGTAAAACAAACTAAAGAATATGGGAATGTAACAGGGTTTTTTAAGATTTCTTTGCCTTGAGAAAAATAAAAGCTGTCTTTGTGTCAATTAATGATAGGTCGAATCTCAAGAAAGTAATTGGCATTCATCAATATTGATGATGGGTGTGTGTAACGATCCAGTAAAAACCTGTGCAGATGATAATGGAAAAAAGACGCCATGAGCATCAAAATGGAAGGTGAGATCAGTTGGACAGCCCGCGCGTTGGTGCTGGATATTTTGCAGGGTATAAGCTATGGTCTCCGAAGCGAGCCACGCCTATGAACCTGTTTATGCTCTTCTGGGCAATAGCGTTAAAAGTGCCAGGTGGACAAATTGCAGGCTGGTATTGCGTTTTCGCTCGCAGCTCTTCCATAATCGCCGACATTTTTCCGACCATGAAAAATTCGTTTCATAATCCAGCACCTGGAAATGACTGTAAAAGTGTGCAGTTTACTTCTCCTGGCGATCTCGCGACCACCTCACCCAAACAAACCTGACTGCCTCGGTAAATGGTTGAGCTGTGTAGCCAGAATCAGTAAGCATGCTCAATACGCAGGACAGTCAGGATGCTTGGCGTTAATGCAACAATAGTGTCCTCTTAACGATTGATAACGTCTGCAAGGTTGTTGCTGCAATGGCGTGGGGCAATCCCAAGGTGTCAAGCAATATGTTGTTTGATTCCGGACGCTTTCTTGCCTGCATCGTAGCCTTTTTCCTCGGTGGTATCCGTATTTTTTACACTCTGGGTATCAACAATCGGCATACCTGGACATGCGTTGCAGCCAGCCCGGATACGGGCCTCTGATACCTGGTTTTTTTAAGAAACTGTCAAAGTAGTATGCGAATGTAATGGCGGTGTATCGGTTTTAAATCGCCGTTGACAATAGTCAACAGATTGGGAATTATGTTATGCATCCGTCGAGGTGGTGAACTTCATCATTTACGGCATCAACGGCGTCCTGCCAAACAAATTTGACCAGACCTTGGGCACTACTGCTAGGCTGGTGGAATAATGAAAGCAGTAATAGTAATTCAGTTTAAAGAGGATTAAAGATGGCTGGTGATTTTTTAGGTGTGCCACTACTGTTCATAGGATTTATCCTTATTGTTAACGCTATATGGCTACAGGGCAAGGTGGATACCAAGGATGTTGGAATCTTCAACCTGCTAGTTGGGATCCTCGCCACTATTGGCGCACTTTATTTCGGTTTGGTACAGAACAATTTTCCGCTGTCCGCCGGAGGTTTGCTGTTCGCCATGACCTATCTGTGGGTCGGTATCAACGCAGTTCGCGGCGCTGAAGATCAGCGTGCGCTGGGGTATTACTGCCTGCTGGTTGCATTCACGACTGTGTCTTATGCCATCAAGGCTTTTATGGATGGAGATCTGGGCTGGACCTTTGAATGGATCACATACGGCATTCTCTGGTACCTGTTCTACCAAATAATGACCAAGGGCAACACCAAACTCATGGGGATGACTATCGCGATGACATATTTTGTCGGTATCGAAGTCGCGATAACCGGTTGGATCTACCTGTACGGTTACTGGCCGTTCGGCAACTGGTGGCCACTGCAAATCACCGCCAGCTGATAAAGAAACGCAAATAAATCTCCGGGTTACAGGCGGCACCTCCCATTTTTCTCGATATCGCACAAGGCCAGGCACAAGAGTTTACTGGCTGCGCCGCCTACGGGAAAAACTTCAATCAGGCTGTCAGGTTGTCCTCAAACAGCTGCATCAGTCCCAAAATTTGGTAACAAACAGTCGGCTGATTGTGTGATGCGTATCCATGGCTGAGGGCGGAAGCTGATGGCCACCGGGCGCGGCGGATGATAAAAGTGAATATCCCCGGTGCAACCAGCACTACCAAGCTATCGGTCGCATGATTCCAGTCCAGAACGCAGCATTTCAGTCAGAGCATGAAACTGCTCCAGTAGTAGTAGCACTTCGTGCTTGGGGTACTTCTGGCTTTAGATAAACCGAACACTTTTATCGCCATTTATCTTTCTGTATTGAAACAATTATGATGTCCACAATAAAATGCGTACTTTGATAAAAATCATCAACTATGCCAAAGGTTGCGATATAGAAAACTGGTGAATATATTGAAAAAGCTTCATGGTTAAAATTCAGAGACAATTTCAGCCTCAAATCTACTTTCTTCAACATTTTTACCACAAAGTACGCACTTGCTGGATAAGCCGGAATCTTCCGGGTGTTAATCAATAAAAGGCAAAGGAACCAAATCTGAATGGACGTCGTTCTGAATCTGCTAAGTGAATCGCAGACTACCGTGGTCATGATCTTTGTCACAACCACTGAACTGCTTGGCATTGCGTCAGCCTGGCATGCGATAAACAAAGTTAGAACGTCCCAGGCGGCCGTCGCGTGGGCTGTTGGCCTCGTCGCGATGCCGATTTTGGCGCTACCGCTGTACTGGGTATTCGGACAGAAACAGTTTGCAGGTTATCGAGACGCCATTCGGCAGGTGGGTGAGCAGCACCAAGCTTCCGTCGAAGCGGTCCATCGTGAATTGATGACGGACAGAAACGCCGGCAGTGCAACGGGCGAGTCGCCGTTGGACGTTCTAGCAGACGTTCTTGATACACCATTGAGTTGTAACAATACTTTTCTATTGTTGATTGATGGCGAGTCTTTTTTTAACACGTTGTTTGAACAGATCCACAGCGCAAAAAGCTATATTTATATCGAATTTTACATTATCCGAGATGACAATATTGGCCGTGAGTTTGCAGAAGCTTTATGCAAACGCGCTCAGGCCGGAGTCACTGTGCGTCTGCTGTACGACGAAATCGGCTGCACGAAACTGACAAAGACATGGTTGCAGCGGGTCCGCGATGCCGGTGTGGACGTGTTGGCTTTCAATACGCGTCAGGGTTGGGCCAATCGTTTTCAATTGAACTTTCGCAACCACCGTAAACTCGTCGTGATCGATGGGCAGCGAGCGATCGTAGGTGGCCTGAATGTCGGTGACGAATATCTTGGTCGCATCTCCTGGGCTCCTCGCTGGCGGGACACGGCAATTCATGTTGACGGAGCAGTTGCCCGAAAAATTCAAGCCGTATTCGCCAGTGATTACTATTGGGCCACTCGACGGGATCTGCCGGAAGCTGTCTGGAGCACGATTGCCGAAGTACAAGTCGTTTCGGGTGATCAGCATGGAATGGCGGCGGTGTGCGCGACCGGCCCGACAGACGACCGTATGCGCGCTACCATGATGTTCGCTACCATTGCCGGCTGCGCTCGAAAGCGGCTGTGGATCAGTTCTCCGTACTTAGTCCCGGATGATTCCTGCATTACGGCGCTATCGATGGCTCGGGCAAGAGGCATCGATGTGAGAATTCTGATTCCCGAAAAGGCTGACTCCTGGCTCGTGTTCCTTGCCGGCTTCTATTACGAACAGCAACTCGAATCACTGGGCATTCCGGTATACCGTTATTGTTCCGAAGGATTCATGCACCAGAAGTGCATTCTGGCGGACGACAATCTGGTACTGATCGGATCAACTAATCTGGACAATCGCTCTCTGCACCTGAATTTCGAACTGATGCTGGCGGTAGCAGATCCCGGTCTTGTTCAGGAGGCAGCACAAATGCTGGAACAAGATTTCGCAGCTTCCGATAACATGAATGCGAGTCATGGTCGGCTGCGGCCATGGTACATCCGTACCGGGACCATTGTCGCCAGATTGTTTAGTCCGATATTGTAATTTCGGTATTACCAAATTTAGTGAGCTGCATATCTTTAACAATTAATGTAAACAGCTCTTCCTGTTGGGTCCATATTTATATGGGCCGCTTTGGTGTTAACTACTATGTTGTCTGTCATATGTGTTTAAAGCCCTAACAGACCACTGAAATGGGATATAAAATGGGATATATTCAAACGGATAAATTTTCGCAACATCAAGTCTGATTTTCCAGAAACAATTGTTGTCCCAGTGTGGCACGGGCTGATGCCGAGGTAGGAATTTCTTTCAGTTTGGCGATTTTTTCCAACAACTGGCTCATACCTCTGCGGTTGGCAATCTGGATGGATAAACCGGGGCGTGCATTGAGTTCCAGTACCAGTGGGCCCAATTCCCGATCGAGCACAACGTCCACCCCCAGATAGCCTAGTCCGACCAGCTCATGACATTGCGCTGCCAGTGTCAGCAATTTATGCCAGTGAGGAATTTTGAGTCCACTGATGGCAACACCGGTATCCGGGTGTTGTTCAATTGGGTAATTTTGCCAGATAGCATGGGTGGTACAGCCGGTCATCATATCGATACCAGCACCCACTGCACCCTGGTGAAGATTGGCCTTGCCATCCGACATGCGGGTTGGCAAGCGTACCATGGAAGCGACTGGAATTCCTCTGAAGACGATGGTGCGAATATCCGGCACGCCACGGTAGGAAACTTCCTCAAACAGCGGATCAAACTTGACCCGGTATTCAATCAGCGCCTGATCGGGCTGGCCACCCAGGCTGTACAGGCCGCTGAGTATGTTGGAAATATGATATTCGATATCTTCCCCGGTCAGCAGGTCACCATTATTTTGCCGGTAACGATTATTGAGACGCCCGGTAATGACACAAATACCACTGCCTCCCGAGCCATGCGCCGGTTTGATCACAAAATCTTCATGATCCTTGACGATCTCGGGAACGCGGCTGACATCATATTGGATTTCAATCACGCCATACAGCTCGGGTACCGCAATACCGGAAGCTGTCGCCAAATATTTGGTCCGCAACTTGTCATCCACCAGCGGATAAAGCGAGCGCTTGTTATAACGCAGAATAAAATCAGCATTGCGCTGATTCATACCAACGACTCCACTCTGCTTGAGCCTTTCCCAGATTCCAAACATGATATTACGGCTTGTTCCGCGCAAATGCACGGAAACGCCAGAGTTCCATCAGTCGGTAGCCCGAGTAGCGCCCCAGTAGCAGGATTATGGCCAACACTACCAGCAACAGTTCTGGAAAGGCAAAGAACATGTACTGAAATTCATTGATATTCATGGCCAGATAACCTATCACCGCTACCAGCAGGCTGCCTGAAACCTGCTTGAATGCTTCAGCTGGACCAGCCTCTTCCCAGGTCAGTGACATACGCTCGATTGTCATCGTCATAATAACGATCGGGAACAAGGCCACGGACAACCCGGTCTCCAGCCCAAGCTTGTGCATGACCACGCTAACACCAGCGACCAGTAACACCACCATGGTCAACACCGCTGCAAGGCGAGGTACCAGCAGCAGTTTCAACTGTTCAACATAGGCGCGCAACAGCAATCCGAGACCGACAATCAGACAGAACAGAATCACGCCCCATAATAATTCTGTTTCGCGGAAAGCCAGTGCGATCAGGACCGGCATGAACGTGCCAAACGTCCGGATTCCGATGATGTTGCGCATGAATACCACCACTAAAGCGCCCAGCGGTATCATCAGCAACACTTTGTACACATTCTGGACATGCACCGGCAACGAGTACAGTGAAAAATCCATCAGATGGAAACCTCTTTCCGCCGAACGGGAGCCGGCAATATTGATGGTTTCCTGTAATGCACTGGCAACAGTATATTGAATGCTCGATTCTGTAGCGCCTTCAATTGAGAAGGCTCGATCATCGTCAATCTGCCACACAATGAAATTCGACGGCAATCCTTCCTGTCCATCCTTGATATTCAGTGAACGCCACTGTTTGCCATCATAAACCTGCAGAAAATGCTCCAGCTCCGAATATTCTTTGTTGTCCTGCAGGCGCAGGCCGCGAACGATACGGGAAGGAATACGAGCGCCGGCCAGTATCCAGCTCAGATTTTTTGCCAAATTACGTGTCCGGTTGATATGCTTCAGCAGCAATTTTAGCTCCGTCATGGATGCTGCTGCATTCAACTGTTCAATCACACGCTGCGAAAAAGAAACGGTATCGGCAGATTGCTGACGTGCCTTATCCAACAGTCCTTGAATCACCGGGGCCAGGTTTTCCGGATACTCCGGGGCCTTCGGATAAACTGGCACCACATCCGGTTTTTGTACAGCTCCCTCGTTTTCAAATAATACAACCCGGTAAAACAGTAACTGCTTACCCTGCGCTCTTCGTTTAGCCCAGTGCGCAACACGACCGGCATTATCCTGCTCGATTGCCAGCCCATAATCCGCACTGACAAAATCCTCATCAAGAATGGAATAACCGGGAGGGTTAAGCGGAAGCGGCAGGGTTACCTTGATCGCGCTGTCAGATTTAGCGCGAAAGCTGATACGCGCTTCAATATCCCATACCTCTGCCTGTTCGGAAGCAGTCAAAGGCAGGCCAATTACAGCAACCTTGTAATAGGCCAGTCCCAGTCCTATGAAACACAGTATGAAAGCCAGCAAATAAAGATGCAGTTTTCTCATTCAGGCTGCCTGGAATCAGTTGGTTCATCACTCTTCTTTTTCTTTTTGACGTGACCGCACACTGCCTTGGTGAGATAGGCACGCGCAGGATCAACCAGTGCATAACCGGCCAGCGCCTTGCGCCCGAGCAATACCGGATAATTCAAGGCACGGCGATCAATCAAATCAAACTCGGTTTCCCGAACCTCATCTGCCAGACAGATCTCCATGGAAATCACCGGGCGTTCCTGAGAAGGTCCGTCGTGCTGTTTGATTTTAAGCATCCGGGTCAACGGGCGCTCAATCTCGACAGAGCGTTCCCCGGAACCCTTCCTGAAATCAAAGGTAAATTTAACCCATGGCTTACCATTTTTTCTGAATACCTCAATATCGCGAGCGCTCATGGAAGCAGTATTAGCGCCGGTATCGACTCGTGCAGGCATCTTAATTCCCCAAGGTTCCAGGCGGATAAATTCAACCCAGCCAAGAATTTTTAGGGAATCCGGGGTCTCGGCAGATTTTTCTGCCCAGGTGGCACCATAAGGCAATAGCAGCAAAACTGCAGACAAGATGTACAAGATCTGTCTGATTAAACGAATAGTCATCGGGGTTTCTGAATTTTTGTAATAGTTAAAGAATCACTCTCGGTAACCGGATAATTCTGACAGATAAAATTAACGTGGGTTGTCAGTCTCTGGATGAGCGGGTGAAGGGAATCGAACCCTCGTCGTAGGCTTGGGAAGCCTCTGCTCTACCATTGAGCTACACCCGCATGTTAGAATGGATTGCTTGGTTTAAAGTCTACCTTACCTTGGGTACTTTTTAAATATTATGCAACTCATAATCAACGGACAGCAACAAAGTTATGATGGCCCGCTGAATATACAGCAACTGGTTGAACACTTGTCGCTGCAGAACAAGCGCATAGCCATTGAACGCAACGGTGAAATCATCCCCCGCAGCAGTTTTCCCGAACAAATCCTCAATGATGGGGATCAACTGGAAATTATTGTGGCAGTTGGTGGGGGCTGATTATTAAAATTTGCTTTGATCCTGTCCCCAACTAACACAAAACAACCACTGACACACTTATGGACACGCTCGTCATTGCTGGTAAAAGTTATACTTCCCGTTTACTGCTGGGGACGGGAAAATACAAGGATTTTACTGAAACCCGCGCTGCAGTTGATGTCAGTGGCACACAAATTATCACCGTAGCCATACGTCGTACCAATATCGGGCAGAATCCCGATGAACCCAACCTGCTGGATGTACTGCCTCCCTCACAATTTACGCTCCTGCCCAATACCGCCGGCTGTTACACGGCAGCAGACGCCGTTCGCACGCTACGCCTGGCACGCGAACTGCTCGACGGACATGCGTTAGTTAAACTGGAAGTGCTGGGCGATCAGAAAACGCTGTTTCCCGATGTGGTGGCAACGCTCGAAGCAGCCAGAATTCTGGTCAAGGATGGTTTCCATGTCATGGTCTATACATCGGATGATCCCATCGTCGCCAGACAACTGGAGGATATCGGCTGTGCCGCCATCATGCCACTGGCCTCGCTGATTGGTTCCGGCATGGGCATCCTGAATCCCTGGAATCTGCAGATCATCATTGACAAGGTCAAAGTGCCGGTTATCGTTGATGCTGGCGTCGGTACTGCATCGGATGCCGCCATTGCCATGGAGCTCGGCTGTGATGGTGTACTGATGAATACGGCTGTAGCCAGCGCCCGCAACCCGATACTGATGGCCTCGGCCATGCGCAAAGCAGTTGAAGCAGGACGCGAAGCCTGGTTGGCCGGACGCATGCCGAAGAAAATTTATCAGGCCACGCCAAGCTCCCCGTCAGAAGGCATGATTACCGGATCGCCGCATTCTGCTGCAAACAATTAAGCTGCAGCAACGCTTCTTCAGGAAACCGATTTTTGTCTTCTCACCCTCCTATTCGCAGCTATGTGCTCCGCCAGGGGTATTTTTCCCATGCACAGCGGCACGCTTACGAATCCCTGCTGCCGCGTTACGGTATTCCATTCTCGGAAAACCCGATTGATCTCGATTCGATTTTTGGACGTACCGCACCAAAAATTCTGGAAATCGGATCAGGCATGGGGGAAACCACTGTCGAGATTGCTGCCCAGCATCCGGAAAAAGATTTTGTGGCCATTGAGGTTCATGCACCCGGAATTGGCAGCCTGCTTGATCGTATCGAGAAACACGGCCTGACCAATCTGCGGATTATTCCGCATGATGCCAAACTGGTTTTGCAACACATGCTTACTGGTGAATCACTGGATGGGATCCACATTTTTTTCCCGGATCCGTGGCCCAAGGCACGCCACCATAAGCGCCGCCTGATCCAGTCGGATTTTGTCTCGCTGCTGTGTAACCGGCTGAAACCTGGTGGTTATCTGCATATCGCCACCGACTGGGAAGACTACGCCATTCATAGCCTGCATGTTTTAAGCAGCGAGCAGCGGCTCATCAATACTGCCGCTGACTATGCCCCCCGCCCCGCATACCGGCCACTGACCAAATTCGAGCAACGTGGCATGAAGCTCGGCCACACCATCCGCGACCTGATATTCACCAAAGCTGCCTGAACAATCCTCCTTGCGCTTGTGATTACCGACACTTGGTAGAAAATATTTTTGCATGGTTGAAGCAGCAGAACCGATGTCTCCAGCACCAATGCGCGGGCAAATGCATAACCACACTATTGTTGGCCACCAGAGAGCGCTAGTGCTGAGGAATAGGCTGCGCTTCATCACCGCTGACGTTCATTGATAGATTGTATCGTAGATATGCACAGCCAAGGCACGGCCAGTATCGGACAATGATTCCGGTATGCGATCAACATAGCTGCTGGTGAAAATCAACGCCGCTGTCTCCGCCGTGGCACGACCGATGCCAAGCATGAGCCCAGCAGCGATAGCCGACCCGGCCGCCGGTAACAGGATATGCCCGGCGCGCACGTTAGCAACAGTAGCCGCCATTTCTTCCAACGGCAGCAACTTGATCGGCGCGCCCTGTGCCGATGGAGATATAACCAATACTCTCCGGATTGCCTACTACAGTCTTGATGTTCATTCTTGATCTCTCTTGTACAAACGTTTATTTCTAGCAGCACGTGCCGCCAGAGCCTGACAAGGAAGTGTTCATATCGAACGGCAACTTGCTGCCACAGCCGTCAAACAAACCAAAATGACGCTCAAAATTACCGATAAAATCAAAATGTGATGCAAAACGAGAATCATGCAACATGCGCCAAGTGTTGCCGCACACGGGAAAGACGCGGCCAGTGTCGATCGCGTGATGTTTGTCGAGAACGAAACGTTCGGCGCAGTAGGGAATTGTGCCGCGGTAGATGACAGCCTGGCCATAATCCTCACACGCCGTTTCCAGATCACCGAGCTTGAAGAGCCTGTAGTTGGCTGAAAAAAAACGTACATCACCGACCCGTGGCGCCAATGCAGGATCGGTGATCTGCAATGGACGGTCGGTCACCAAGCGCGGATCAAGAAAGCCGTGTCGATGCGCCAGGCGCAGAAAGTCATTCCAGTACAATGCGCCCCCCAGACATTCGCCGTACAACACTGAATCGTCGCGTACTGCTGCCGGCACGCGTCGGTCGGCGTACACATCAGAGAAGTAGAATTCGCCACCGTCTTTCAGCAGGTATTGCACACCACGCAGTACCGCATCCTTGTCAGGCGACAGGTTGACGACACAATTGGAGACGATCACATCGAAACTACCCGGCTCCAGGTCGAGTTCATCCAGACGCTCAATATAGCCGTGCAAAAAGCGCACATTGTCGTAACCGATGGATTGCACATGGAAAGCCTTGTGTTTTACGGCCACAGCGAGTTGCTCGTCAGTCATGTCAATGCCGATCACCTCGCCCGTCGGTCCTACCAGTTGCGCCAGAGCATACACATCGCGTCCTGAGCCACATCCGAGATCGAGCACTCGGCAACCTTCCAACAAGGGCGGACAAACCAGGCCACAACCATAATAGCGCGATAGCACTTCCGGATGGATGTGCTCAAACACAGGCTTGAGCCAGGCTGGCATCGCACTGATATCGCAGCAGGTACTGGTTTTGAGATCGCCAGTATGCTGTAATTGGCGACCGTAATAATCTTTGACTGAGTCTTGAACGATGTTGTGCATGATAAATGTCCTGGTAATTGAGTGCGGTATTGGAATTGGTCGTTGTAACGAAGGCGGTTCTTACACTCACCTCAAACTGAATCGGGCCCAGTAAAAGAAAAGTGATCGGCTCATGCTGGTAGATCAAATGTTTGCCAAGAGCGCGCGGGGCAGCTGGTCACCTGCGTGACTAGATGAGATCGAATCTGGTTATCCGGGCACTGTTCCATTGTTCCGTGCAATTGACGAAAAACTTCCGGAGCAAGGCTTAATTCTTCACTTGGATCGTGGTAGCCAATATTGCTCACATGATGACCAGCACATATTAAAACAATTTGGTTTGGTCGCGCCTCCATGAGTGGCAAGGGAGATTGCTGGGATAACGCCCCTAGCGGAAGCTTCTGGAGAATCTTCGAAACCGAATTGGTACAGCATCGGAAATTCAGAATACGATTACAAGTAAAACAGGAAAGACTCGGTTATCTATCGCCAGTAGAATTTAAATAACAATGTTATGCAAATCTGATCGCCGCTTAAACACATGGACTCCATTTTTGACAACACACCTCACCCGTTGGCTGTGTGGTGAAGTATGAACGCTCTCACAACCTCTTTTTTTCATCTTCCACAACGGGCTGATAACCTCGGTTTCTCAGATTTTGAACGGCCTCCTCAATTTCATCGGCCGCAACATTGAGCATCCGCAGCGCTGTCACCCCAAGGCTCAGACTCGATTCAATTGTTTCCGGGTAAGCATGGGCAGCACCGGCCGCTAGCAAATGCCGGCTGGTTTCCAGGTCCCGTACCCGTACAATCACCGGAACATGGGCACTGGTTCTTTTTATATAGATCATGGCACTTAATGCGGTGCTCTTGATATCAACTGCCAGCACGATCAGAGACGCCCGCTCCACCCGAATGGAGGCCAGTAATATGGGATCGGCAATATCACCGAGCCAAACCGCATGTCGATCCGCCCGGCCCAGGGCCACCCGTCGGGGATCCGTATCAAACGCCACAAACGGTATACCGCATGCATGCAATAAAATAGCAATCGTACGCCCCATGCGCCCGTAGCCACCAATTATCACGGAACGCTCGGCCGCTTGCGGCAACTCGGCTGCCTCCTCATCAGATGGCGGTGAAGTCTTAGTCAAGAAAGTAGCGATGGCATCATTGAAGCGGATCAGCACAGCACCCAAAACCATCGACAGAAGTACGGATGATATCGCGATCTGACCAAGCCCGATGTCAATCACACCAGAATCAAGTGCAATTGCAATGAGGGCAAGCCCGAACTCACCACCCACACTCAACATTAGTCCCGTGCGCCACATCATCCTGGCATCAACCCCAATCCCGCGTACCAATGCGGCAACAATCAGGATCTTGCTGATCAAAATAAGCAAGGCGCCTAGCAGTGTCCACTGCCAGATAGGCGGTATCGCCACCGGGTTGAAACGCATGCCAATACCAATAAAGAAAAGGCCCAGCAACACATCCCGGAACGGGCTGATACTGGACTCAACCTGATGGCGAAACTCTGTTTTACCCAGAACAAGGCCGGCAAGGAATCCACCGAAGGCCAGTGACAAGCCCAAGCTGTTAGTAATCCATGCGGCAAACAGGGCCACCAGCAACACGGCCAGCGTAAATACCTCAACTGACCTGCGTTCAGAAATAATCTGAAAAAATGGGGATAATAGCCAGCGCCCGACGATGAACACCAGAATGAAAGCCAACACCGCTTTGGCAAAAGCCAGAGCCAGGGATCCAGCCAGCACATCGGCGGCCACGGATACACCTAGAACCGGGATCACCACCAGAAATGGAACGGCAGTGACATCCTGAAACACTGACATGGCCAGACCCAGACGGCCGTGGGGCGTATTTACCTCACCTTGTTCAGTGAGCAGGCTGGCAATAATAGTGGTGGAGGACTGGGCAAACACCGCACCAAACACGAATGCTGCAATGATAGGAAGCCCGGCAAGCCAGGTAACAACGCCCACCACCAAGGTGGTAAGCACGACTTGCCCGGTACCCAGTCCGAGAACCCGGGTTCTCAGCGCATCCATTTGCGGCAGGGAAAAGTTAAGCCCAATGGTAAACAACAAGAAAACAACACCGAACTCCGCGAGCGATTCCAGCCCAGGCATAGAGACCACAGGCCCAGCTGTATGGGGCCCCAGCAGGATTCCAACCAGTAGGTAACCCAGGCTGGTGGGGATATGCAGCCGCTGAAAAACCACCACCACAGTGATGGCAACGGCCAGCAGTAGAATAATCTGAACGAGATACTCCATCATGGCTGGAGTTTACCGTGCAAGGCCTGCCATAGGCTACTACAACAAGTGGAATCGAATAGTTGGATACCCTAGTACCGAAGTTAAAGAGTTATTTGTTCAGTCCCATATGATTGTATAGATAAAACTCGTTATCCGCTGTTCATGGCGCGAGCTGTCATGAGAGAGCTGATAGAATCCTTCAGGCCATCCGGGAGAGCCATGAAATGATATAGCTTTACATAAGAATGCTCGTACTACACCAGCGATACGGGCTGAAATTGCCGCAAGCGTTGACTCTGCTGCGGTGCTGGCGCAACGCTATGACGTCACCGAACAGACGATCTGCAAATGGAAGCATCGCGATGTTTTTACCGATCGGTCACATACGCCACACCGGCTGCAGACTACGCTTACACCAGCACAAGAAGCCATTGTGATTTATCTGCGTCGCTCACTGCTGCTGCCTTTGGATGATCTGCTGGCCATCACCCGTGAATTTTTATGCCCTGACGTCTCTCGCTCCGGGCTGGGCAGATGCTTGCAACGCCATGGTGTGGGTAATCTTAATGTGTGCTCAAACCCAAAGAAGCGCAACCCGCACACAAGGCTTTCAAGCATTATCAACCCGGTTATATCCATATCGACATCAAATACCTGCCACAAATGCAAGATGAACACCGCAGGCGCTACCTGTTGATAGCAATAGACAGGGCCACCCGTTGGGTGTATGTGGCCACCAAACCCAACAAAACCGCAGCCAGCGCCCAGTGCCGGAGCATTTCTGAAGGCGCTGCACAATGCCTGTCCGATCAAGATTACTCGTATGCTGACAGACAACGGCAAGGAATTTACTGACAGACTGTTTGCCAGCCGTGAACGTAATCCCAGTGGCAATCATCAGTTTGACCAGCTGTGCCAGGAACTCGGTATCGAACATCGCCTGACCCGGCCACACACTGCGCAAACCAATGGGATGGTCGAACGTTTCAACAGACATATTACTGACGTACTCAAAATATATCGCTTCAATAGCGCTGAAGATCTGGAACAGACCCTGATACGTTATGTCAGTCTGTAAACCCGCAACTACCGCTGTCTGCCCTCAAGAGTAAAGCTCCAATGCAGGCCATGAATGAATGGCATAAAACTCATCCCCATCTCTTTCATAAAAAACCATACAATCATCCGGGATGCGACAATTAGCCAGAGATAAGTTACCCGAGTGATATCAGTCGCGAACAATTTGAAATCATCAAACTGTTATTACTCAGCAACAGGCATCATTCTTATGGCTACCCTCACTCAAAAGCTCGTAAGACAAACTAAATGGCTCTCTCCATATCAGTAACAGCCGCGAAACTGCTAAACTGCGCGCCATGATACGAATCTCAGAACTAACCCTGCAACGTGGCCCTTTGCGCTTACTAGAAAATGCAGATTTAACCCTACACCCAGGGCATAAAGTCGGCTTAATTGGTGCCAATGGTGCCGGCAAATCCAGCTTATTCGCCCTGCTGCGCGGCGAACTGCATCCTGACGCGGGCGATTGTTTATTGCCGATGAACTGGCGCATTGCCCATATGCGTCAAGAAATCGACGCACCTGATCGTGATGCGATTGATTATGTACTCGATGGTGACAGCCACTTACGCGATATTCAACAGCAATTAGCCAAAGCTGAACAACGGCAAGATGGGGTCGAGCTTGGTCGCTTGTACTCGGAACTTGACAACGCTGATGCCTATACCTCCGACGCGCGCGCGCGTAAATTATTAGCTGGTTTGGGTTTCTTGGAAGAACAAATGGAAAACCAGGTCAACAGCTTTTCCGGTGGCTGGCGGATGCGCTTAAATCTAGCGCAAGCATTGATGTGCCCATCAGATTTACTATTACTTGATGAGCCCACCAACCACTTGGACCTCGATGCAATTTTATGGTTGGAAGGTTGGCTGCAAAACTACTCCGGTACTTTGTTACTGATTTCCCATGACCGTGATTTTTTAGATGCGGTGGTCGGTCATATTGTCCATATTAATCAGCAAAAACTAACGCTGTATCGCGGCGGCTACACAGCCTTTGAACGCGCCTGTGCTGAACGTATTATGCAGCAGCAACAAGCGCACGAAAAACAAAGCGCACAGCGCGCGCATATGGAAGATTTCATCCGACGCTTTAAAGCCAAGGCCAGTAAAGCACGGCAAGCACAAAGCCGTGTTAAAGCCCTGGAGCGCATGGAGGAGTTGGCGCCAGCACACTTTGATTCACCTTTTGACTTTATTTTCCGCAAAGCCGATAAAGTCTCTACCCCGCTGCTGAATCTCGATGAAGCAGCGCTTGGCTACCACGCAGAGCAGCCTATTTTAAGCAATGTAAAACTACAGCTAGTCCCCGGCGCACGGATTGCTTTGCTTGGCCCCAACGGTGCAGGTAAATCAACGCTGATTAAAAGTATTATGGGTGATTTACCGTTATTGGCAGGCCAGCTCACCTGTAGTGAAAACTTAGTGATCGGCTACTTTGCTCAGCATCAACTGGATTCACTTGATCCCAAAGCCAGCCCGTTACTGCATTTTCAACGCATTGCTCAAGATGAGCACGAGCAAGTCTTGCGTAATTTTCTCGGCGGTTTTAATTTTCGAGGCAAGCGCTGTGATGAACCCGTGCTCAATTTCTCTGGTGGTGAAAAAGCCCGCTTAGCTTTGGCACTGATTGCGTGGGGCAAACCTAATTTATTACTGCTCGATGAACCCACCAACCACCTTGATTTAGAAATGAGACAAGCATTGAGTATGGCTTTACAAGATTTCTCCGGTGCACTACTGCTGGTGTCTCACGATCGTCATCTGATTAAAAGTACCATGGATGAGTTGTACTTAGTCGCCGAGGGCCGGGTACAAGAGTTTGCAGGTGATCTTGAGGACTACAGCAAATGGCTCAGCGACTATCGTTTGCGCCAGCATCCTAATAGCGATGCAGGCACCAGCCCCGATAAAGTCGATCGCCGTGCACAACGCCAAGCAGCTGCAGCACTACGTAAACAACTGGCACCGCTACGCAAGCACACTGATACATTGGAAAAACAGTTAGATAACATTCAAAAAGAGCTACAGGCTTTGGAAACCATCTTGACTGATAATAATCTCTATGAGCCGCCACAAAAAGAGCAGCTCAAGCAACACTTAAACCAGCAAACCAACTTGCTACAACAGCAAGTGAAACTGGAAGAAACCTGGCTCAATAACTTAGAAGAGCTAGAATTATTGCAAAGTGAACTTGAGGAAGATGCATAACGCAATGGTTTGAAGAGCTGGCTGAACTGGGTATCACGAAACGCTTGGCCACCCCACTGAATCGCCCCGGCCGGTAGCCATACAAGTCCGAAACTATTGAACCACTATACTGCCGCCTGTGTTCGTGACACACGCCATGGGCCGCCTTTCTTGCTTGAGTACCTTTCAGAATTGCGTTTGCCTTCAGTATTCCTGGTGGAAGGCGGTGCAGCAATCAAGCTGACATCGACGATCATCTTGTTTGAGAAACTTTGGGCTGCCAGTTGGCGATTGACAGTGGCAAAGCCTTGCTGAGCCAGGTTATGTTGTTCCAGCAGGTGACGAAAACGCAGTATAAGTATAGCGCTTTCATCAAGCATGCGATCCAGTTCAAAACGGCAGAACTGGCGCAGGCTGGCAATCTCATCAAGTACATCTTCCATGTCCGGATCAGAGTAGTTGTAGGCAATTTAGGCAATACGCACCCGCACCGAATGGAAAATCCTGTATCAGCACACCAGCGATCAGTCGTTTATGCTGGATGATGGTACTGGTATCTGTCTGATCAATCCGGAAGGGGCAGAAATCACCAGCAATGAAAAACTGATCTGGCACGGTAATACCGAATGGCCAACACAAACCCAGGTGCTGGATAGCGCTTCAGCCATTGTCGCGCTGACCAGCCGTTACCGCTACAGTGAGCGATTGATCCTGCCTGGGCAACGGCTGTATATCCTCGGCCATCTGCAAACGCGATCACCGGCAACCGAGCAATCTGTGCAGAATATTACACGTGATCTGCTCAGTGATTGGAAACAGGACAGAGAGCAATTGCTGGAACGCTTTGACAGCAATCGGGATAGCGAGATAGATCAGGCAGAATGGGAAATCGCTCGTGAGGCTGCTCGATCACAAGCTCACACCCTTCATCAACAGCTATTGCACGAACTGGAAATCCATCATATTTCCAGACCGGAAGATGACAGACGTCCGTTTATCATATCGGTTCCCGCAAACGGAGTTGATCCGGAAATGTCGCCGCCACGCGCTCTTTATGCTGACGGTCAGCCTGGGGATGATGAGCTGCGCTGCTTGGCTGTTGCGGGTACATGGATAGGTTAAACCGATATTTTCTGACGGTATTTAATAAAAACTGCGATGACTAGAACCACAACTGCACGCCGGCCACAAAGCGAACCTGGCTGGAATCTCCGCCTTCCTCTCGCACAAGATCAGCCGTCTTAAAAAAGCTGCGGTCGTATGAAATTCCAATATAAGGTGCGATTTCTCGCCTGATTTCATAACGCAGCCGCAACCCCAGCTCAATATTGTTGAGCCCTTGGCCAGTAGTAAACTTTTCTACCTTTTGCACGGCTGCATGAGTCTCAATACGTCCTTGCAAGATCAACCGCTGTGTCAGCAAAAAGTTGCGGGATGTCTGGAAACGCATGGACACATCTCCATCCTGGCTAATAAAGAGCGCAGACTCCACTTCGTAGCGATACGGAGCGAGCCCTTGAAACCCGATAACCGCATGAGCCCGCGCCACATCTCTCCCTTTAAAGATTTGTGTCTCTCCGCGCACACCGATCTGAAAATCATAATACTTCCCAATAAATCTACCGTACAGAAGCTGTATGTCGATGTCGTGGTCTGCTTTGAAAGCCGTATTTCGTTCGCCTTCACTTTTAAACCACAGTCGGTTGAAGTCTCCTCCGTACCAACCCTGTATATCCCAGCGGAAATCGCCGCCATCCTCTCCCGGACGGTATTCAAGCACACCAGCACTCAGGAACGCATAGTTCTGATCACTATGGGTCGGATGATGATATTCACCCCGAGATTGGAGCAGATGATTGGGCAAAGTCTGTTTTGCTTTGTCTGACAGTATTTCTGCGCTTGCTGCCGGCAGGCTGCTACCCGCACCTAAGAACAGAATCGCAACAATGCCAGCCCCAAGTTGCAGAAAGAATTTCACGGTTCTGTTCCGGGAACTGCATCCAGGGTCTCAACCACACGAAACATTCCTGTTTCCATATGCAAGAGCAAGTGGCAGTGAAAGGCCCAAGGACCAGGTGCATCAGCAGTAATGGCAACAGAAATGCGTTCAGCGGGCTTGACAAGAACCGTGTGCTTACGCGGAAGGTATGCGCCAGCGCCATTTTCCAGATACATCCACATGCCATGCAGATGCATCGTGTGGTCCATCATCGTATCGTTAACAAAAATCCAGCGTAACCGCTCTCCATGATGGAAAAGGATCGGCTCCCTGGCATCTGAATATTTCTTGCCATCGAACGACCATATGAAGCGTTCCATATGACCGGTAAGGTGAATTTCGAGCTCACGCTCAGGTTTGCGCTGATCAGGATAGGGCTTGAGGCTCTTTAAATCGGTATAGACTAACACCCGGCGGCCATCATTTCCCAGCCCGATGCCCGGTTCATCCATACGACTCTGTGTGAAATCCGGAATGAACTGATTGCCAGGACCATGATCGTCAGCAGCATGCCTGACTGGCTTGGTATCGAGATGCCCGGGCCGATCATGCTCTCCATGCGTGTCGTCGAGCTGCATCCCTTTTGTCGGTTCACCTCTAGCTGCATCGTGAGATTCGTGGTCACCATGGCTCTCGGCGTTCATGTGTCGCATGCCCATATCTGCCATGGTGAGAAGCGGACGGGAGCGGCGCGGCGGAATCTCTGCCGTCATTCCAGGGCGCGGTGCCAGGGTGCCGCGTGCGAAACCACTTCGATCCAGTGTCTCTGCAAAAATCGTGTAAGCACGATCCTCTTTAGGTTCCACGATAATATCGTAGGTTTCAGCCGGACCGATGCGGAACTCATCCACTTCAACAGGTTGTACATTCTGACCATCCGCTTGCACTACGGTCATCCTGAGTCCGGGAATCCGGATGTCCTGAAATGTCATAGCCCCTGCTTGAATAAAGCGCAATCGTACGCGTTCACCCGGACGGAAAATCCCCGTCCAATTTGCGGCCGAGGTCAATCCATTCATGAGGTAGGTGTAGGCATAACCCGTTACGTCTGCCAAGTCTGTCGGATCCATTCGCATCCGGGCCCACATCAAGTAATTGTCAAATGCCGGGAGCCAGCCATCCTGCATGACGTCCTTAATAAAATCACCCAGCGTGCGCTTTTGAAAGTTGAAGTAGCCGGGCTGCTTCTTGAGCTTTCCGATCATTGCATCCACTGAAGAAAAGCTCCAGTCCGAAAGCATGATCACATATTCGCGATCGTACTGGATCGGGTCTGGTTCAAGCGGATCAATAATCATTGGTGCATACACGCCTGCCTGCTCCTGGCCGCCTGAATGACTGTGAAACCAGTACGTGCCGTACTGCCTGATCGTGAAGCGATAGGAAAAGGTTGTTCCCGGCTCAATACCCGGGAAACTGACACCAGGCACACCATCCATTTCAGGTGGCAGGAGAATGCCGTGCCAATGTATTGAAGACGTTTCGTCCAGGCGGTTAGTCACATTCAGGGTAACATCCTGCCCTTCGCGCAAACGAAGTAAAGGCCCTGGAACGGTACCATTGACAGTTGTGGCGGTTGTAGTGCGATGATCGATACGAAACGGCGTTCTGGCGATAGTGAGATTGATAACATCTCCGCTTAGCTGCATAGCCGGCGTAACAGCACTTAAGAAATTAGACCAGGCATAGGTCGGCAGCATCCCGTCCAGAGCAGTAAGGGTTCCCAGTGTGCCTGATTTTTTCAGAAAGGCGCGTCTTGAAATTGAGTCCTTCATTCCGATCTCCCCCCCCCCCGCTATTTTAAGTTCAGGAAGTTGTCGTTTGCCTGGATTCTGGCAGAAAAATCTCCAGCAAGTCATTCAAAAACCTTCGCCCGTCAGCCGTCGGCCGGATACAATCGTGCTGCCACTCAATCAACCCTCGTTGCTCGGCAGTGGTTAGTTGCTGCTGAATTGAGGCAACTGTCAAGCCAGTACGAGTATGAAACAGCCCAGGATCAAAACCGTCCGTCAATCGCAGTGCATTCATCATGAACTCAAAAATCCGGTCTTGCGGCCCAACTTCCTGTTCCGTGGCAAGCATATTTTCAAGATTGGTATTTCTAGCTGCGGCCTGCTCCAGATAGTGACGAGGGTGCTTATGACGCATCTGCCGGATAATTTTTTCTCGAAAGCTGATTTTGCTGTGCGCCCCGGCACCGATCCCCAGATAATCGCCATATTGCCAGTAGTTCATATTATGCACACACATCCTCCCGGGCTGTGCAAATGCAGAAGTCTCGTAGTGCTGGTAGCCTTTTTCTGCAAGAACACGCTCGATCATGATCTGCATATCAGCTGATGTATCTTCATCTGGCAATTTTGGCGGCTGGCGATAAAACAGGGTATTGGGTTCAAGCGTCAGGTGATAAGCAGAGATATGCGGTACGCCCCAGCCACAGGCTGCCTCAATGTCCTGCAATGCTTCATCCTGGGTTTGATTCGGCAGTGCATACATTAAATCCAGATTGATATTGCTGAAATGCTGTAGCGCCTGTTCAACCGCACGAGAAGCTTCAGCATCATTATGGATACGCCCCAATGCCTGCAAATGCCCGGGATTGAAACTTTGGATACCAATGGACAGTCGATTAATGCCAGCAGACCGGAAATCTGCAAACTTTTGTGCTTCCAGCGTTCCCGGATTGGCTTCCAGTGTAATTTCAGTCTCGGGAGCAAAAGACAGCAGCATACGCGCATACGAAAGAATTGCATCGATTGAGGCACCACTGAACAGGCTCGGGGTTCCGCCACCCAAAAATACGCTGGTAACAGGCCGCCCCCAGATTTGTGGCAACGATAGCTCCAGATCACGCTTGAGTGCTGCAACATATTCGGCCTCCGGGAGCGCGCTATTCGGATCAATTGCATGCGAATTGAAATCACAATAAGGACATTTTCTGACGCACCAGGGCAGATGAATGTACAACCCTAAGGGAGGAAGCTCAATCAGATGAGGTGATTTTGAATCAGGCAGGGATAAAACCGGGATTATTTTTTTCATGTCAATCGCATGATCACAAACACGTTATGTCAAACTAAACCGGCATTTTTTCATTCCCCGCCAGTATTTGTACCAGCCTGGCAAGCGCCTTGCCGCGATGACTGATCTTGTTTTTTTCTTCCATGGAAAGCTCGGCTGCGGTTTTACCCAGTTTGGGCAGAAAAAAATGGGGATCATAACCAAATCCGCCCTGACCTTTGGGTTCAGCAATGATTTCTCCATGCCAAGTATCTTCGATAATGACAGGTTGCGGATCCTGCCCATGACGCAACAGGATAATCACACAGTAATAATAGGCCCGGTGATCGGATTGGCCATGCAGTGCTTCAACCAGTTTGCGATTGTTACGTTTATCCGAGCGAGGTTCGCCCGCATAGCGGGCGGACAATACACCGGGCGCACCTTGCAAAGCATTAACACATATCCCGGAATCATCTGCCAATGCGGGTAATCCGGTTGCGAGACTCGCATGTCGTGCTTTGGCCAGCGCATTTTCCACAAACGTCATGTGAGGTTCATCCGCTTCAGTTACTCCAAGCGATGCTTGTGTAACCACTTCAATACCAAGGGGAGCCAGCAGTTTTCCTATTTCAGCAAGCTTTCCGGCATTATTGCTGGCGATAACAATCCTGCTCAGGGAGTGCTGCATGTGTAGTTACTTTTATTGTCAGGAAGCAGCGGTTTCAAGTGTTTTACGTTGCAGGTCAAACAGCTCTTGCAGCCCCTGTTGAGCCATATCAAGCATGACATCCAGTTCCTGACGGCTGAAAACGACTTTTTCTGCAGTACCTTGAACTTCCACTAATCCCAGATTACCAGTCATGACGACATTCAGATCAGTATCGCAACTGGAATCTTCCGCATAATCCAGATCCAGTAGGGGTTGGCCTTTCAGTATGCCAACCGAAACAGCAGCAACGTGATCCTTGATCGGATTTTCTGAAATTATTTTTTCTGCACGCAAATATCCAACTGCATCACACAAGGCAACAAATGCGCCGGTAATGCTAGCGGTACGAGTTCCCCCATCGGCCTGGATCACATCACAGTCAATCTGAATTGTGCGTTCACCAAGTTTTTTCAGATCCAGTACGGAACGCAATGCTCTCCCGATCAAGCGCTGAATTTCCATAGTACGTCCGGATTGTTTACCTTTGGCCGCTTCACGCTGCATTCTTTCACCTGTGGAACGCGGCAACATGCCATATTCTGCCGTCAACCAGCCTTGCCCGGCCCCCTTGAGAAAAGGCGGGACTTTTTCAATAACACTAGCGGTACAAATGACCTTGGTTTCACCGTATTCAATCAACACCGAACCCTCAGCATGCCGGATATAGTGGCGAGTTATTCTGATCGGGCGCATTTGTGCAAGCGTACGATGATTGTATCGTGGCATATCAATCACTTATTTTTTGCACTGATAATGTAATTCCAGCGTGCTATCGGATAATGTCATCAGACTGAGAAATGGTAGTCAGGTTTGGCGGGAGATCCCGATGATATGGTCAGCACTTCGTAGCCATTATCGGTAACCAGTATTGTATGCTCCCATTGCGCAGACAGACTGCGATCCTTGGTAATCACTGTCCATCCATCCGGGAGTTGCTTGATGGCAGCTTTTCCTGCATTGATCATGGGTTCGATTGTAAAAATCATACCAGGTTTAAGCTCGATTCCCGTACCAGCGCGGCCATAGTGCAATACTTGGGGATCTTCATGGAATTTTGCACCAATACCATGCCCACAAAATTCTCTGACGATGCCATAACCAGTTTTTTCTGCCAGACGCTGGATCGCGTGGCCAATATCTCCTAAATGTTTGCCCGGACGCACCTCCTCGATTCCACGCCACATTGCCTCATAGGTGAACTCGCATAACCGCTTGGCCTGAATGGAAGGCTCACCTGCGTAATACATACGGCTGGTATCACCATGGTAACCTTCATAGATGACCGTTATGTCGAGATTGACAATATCTCCGTCCTTAAGCTTTTTATCTCCCGGCACACCGTGACAAACCTGATGATTCACAGAGGTACAGATAGATTTCGGATAAGGACTGTAACCAGGCGGTGCATAATTAAGAGGAGCCGGTATCGTTTTCTGTACATCGACCATATAATGATGGCAAAGCTTATCCAGCTCACCTGTTGTTATGCCGGGTACTACATAGGGTTCAATATAATCTAGCACCTCAGACGCCAGTCGCCCGGCAATACGCATGGTTTCAATTTCCTGTGCTGTTTTAATATGAACTACCACACCCACTCCAACTTGCTCCAATAATCATGATAAATATTTGAAGAAATCTGTGAAAAATCTACAGATAAACAATTCATTGATTTTACCGCTCGAGAATACTGCGCCACCAGATTTTATAAGCGATCACATTCGCTAACTTCAAGCTGTGTACCCGGGAACTGACGGATCAGCTGCTGAATATTTTCAGTGATCTGTTTAGTTGGACTGCGAACTACAAACTCAAATTGTTCCAGAGTTTGTTCACTATCCAACACATGTTCCACACCCTTGTTTTTCATGTCTTCTGTCAACGCCACCGCATCGGAGTTATCCATCAGGATTGCCAATGAAATTGCATTATGCCACGGGTTATCTGCATTTTCTTGAATATGCAAATGAGGAATCTCCAATTTTTCCAGTTGTTCGATCTGCTTCGCAGTCTCACGTGCGTTTTGTAATGGTGGAATGTGCATCCAATGAATAGTAATTTTTCCTTGGGAAATCTCAGTGACAAGATCTTTCCTCGTTTCCCATTTAGAAATTTCCGCTCTGGCTAATCTGGCAACAGGTTCTGGCAGGCTTCCCCATTTAAGACATGCAACCTTGGTAGGCAATAGCTCTATTTTTTCTGGATGAATCAATGGCTTCTGTACAGAAAAATTATTTTTCGGCAGGCTGTAAAAGTAAAAAGCAGCACCTATATTTGCCAGCAATAAAAAAAGAAGAAGTTTTTTCATCTCATAGATTTATAAGTAAACAATAGCAGCGTTTACTGTAGTCAACAAATCTTGTTAGAATACATATATATTGTCTCTTTTATCAGAAACTACTTTATAGCCTATAACGATCATGAAACTCATTGGAACTACTGTAGCAGCAATCGCACTCACATTTTCCAGCTTTGTATTTGCCGAATCCCCAGCTGCGGGCGATGTTGAGAAAGGCAAAGAAATTGCAGCCGGAATATGTGCAGGCTGTCACAATGCTGATGGTAACAGTACTATTCCTATTTACCCCATTCTTGCGGGGCAGGAACCGGGATATACTGCCAAGCAATTGCATGATTTCAAGGCCGCAGCAGGTGAAACTGCCGCGCGTGACAATATGATTATGGCTCCCATGGTGGCAACATTAAGCGAGAGCGACATCGAAAATCTTGCTGCTTACTATTCACAGCAAAAGCCACAACCCGGAATAGTTGGTGATGCTTCCCTGATAGAGGAAGGAAAAAGGCTTTATCAGGGCGGAAATCTGGAAAACTTTATTCCTGCGTGCTCCAGCTGCCATTCTCCCAATGGACAAGGTATTCCACCGCATTATCCAAGAATAGATGGCCAGCATGCCGCCTACACTCTGTCCCAGCTACAAGCATTTCGCCTGGGAACACGCAAGAATGACACGAACAGTGCCATGCAGATGATTGTTTCGCGCATGAGTGAACAAGAGATGAAGGCAGTATCTGAGTACATCACCACACTCAGGTAACATCTTACTTATCTGACGTAATTGACAGGAGACATTCTTCAAGAATTAACCTCCTGTTTTTTATATTATTACGATCATTCAACCGGCCTCAGTAAGGTTTGTGGAAAAAACATACTCTGTTCTTTTTAAACTAAAGTTGGGTTAACGGTTTTTTCATCTAGTCATCAAACAAACCTGCCCTTCACAGCATCTTACGCATTCGCCATACCTTCTACCCAATCCCCCCCCTTGTATCAGGCTAATTGTCGCCTGTTGGCCATGTTTACCCGCACCAAAGTTGCCAAGGAGTTTCGTAAATGGGTGCTGGATATTCTGGATAAGGAAGTTAACCAGTAACCTGTCAGCAATCCCGACAAATTCATTTCACCGGAACAGCAAGGCATCCTGTTTAACCTGACGGCAATCTGATATGGTCTAATAGACCCGGACACTCCAGTTAAGAGAAAATAGTCTTAATTGGAGGATGAAATGGAGCCTGGGAAACACTATACAAAGGAATTCAAGCTGGATGCAATCAGCTTGGTACTGGATCAGGGATTAACGATAGCAGAAGCTGCCAGAAGCCTGGAAATC
>NZ_QICQ01000023.1 GCF_003201195.1 Nitrosomonas eutropha
CAGTATGAGTGGACAGTGCGCCACTTGGGAAAGTCATTAGGCAGGGCTCGCCACTGGCAGCCGCTCTTGAGCAAATACAGCACCGCACAAAAAACATCGTACAGATCTATTCGTCGAGGGCTGGTCTTCCTGCGCGCGCTCTCCAGCAAAGGCTTGATAAGCTCGAATTGTTCACGACTGATGTCGCTCGGGTAACTTCTTCTCATCTTCCGAGTTTCTCATACTCCCCTAGACTTTGAACAGGTTCTAAGGCTGGTTTTTCGGGCTGGCTCAGTCTGCTGATGCTAATTCCAATGCTCAATTTGATTGTTCTTTATGTGATTGCGTTTTCAGACTGGTCTTCCCTTGGGCACGGGCATCAAAAGAGATACAGCGACCGGAGGGAGTAGGGTAGAGATGCTTTATAGCTCCTACCTCGCCGGTACCTCTTATTGTTTGCACTGAGCCCGACCGGCGAGCTCTTGAGGGTTACTTTCACATTGCGACAAAAAATGACGTCAGGAGATTACAGTGACAACCAATCATTTAATTAACCGACGCAGCTTTCTGCGTTATGCAGGTTTGGGATCGACTGCATTGCTGCTTGGACTTCCAGAGCCAAGTACTGCCACCCAGATACACAACAGCTTCGAACCGGATCTTTGGATCGAATTGACGGCCGCACCGAATAGCGCTGCGCTACGCCCTGGGTTGGCCACTAATGTGTGGTCCTATCGAGCCCGCGTACTCAAGGGAGATCCCGCAAGTGTCCAGGTGTTGCATGGCAGTTACCTTGGGCCGACCTTACACGTCCAACGCGGACAGAAACTGCGCATCGATTTCTTAAATCAACTCGACCAAGCCAGCAACGTACACTGGCACGGTTTGCATGTGCCAGACACCATGGACGGGCATCCACGCTTCGCGATTGGACCGGGCGAACGTTATCGCTACGAATTTGAAGTGCGCAATCGTGCCGGCACTTATTGGTATCACCCACATCCCCATGGTCAAACGGGTGAGCAGGTGTACTTTGGGCTCGCTGGCTTACTTCTGGTGAGTGACGATGAGGAACAGGTGCTACAGCTGCCACGCGGCGAATATGATGTTCCGATCATCATTCAGGATCGGAGCTTCGATGACAATAACCAATTCCGTTATCTGAGCGGCACCGGCCCTGCTGCCGCAGCGAGTAGCGCCTTCGGCGCGCGGCAGGCGTTGGGTGGCATGATGGGTGGTGGAGGAATGATGTCGGGCGGTATGATGACGTCAATGATGGGGTTCTTTGGTGACACCATTCTGGTGAATGGTCGCTCTGATGCATCACTGGAAGTTGCTAGGCACCCTTATCGATTGCGTATTCTTAATGGCTCTAATTCGCGGATCTATAAGCTAGCATGGCAGGACGGACGGCCGCTCATTGTAATTGGAACGGATGGTGGATTGCTTGAGCGTCCTGTGCATAAGAACTACGTGATGTTGGCTCCCGCTGAACGTATTGAGTTGTGGGCCGATTTCAGCAACGATGATGTTGGCACAAAAATCACACTCATGAGTCTTGCGTTCGAAGGGGCGATGAGAGGCATGATGGGGGGCGGCATGGGGCGGATGATGGGCACATCATCGATGGCTGCTGGAGCGCAGTTTCCGATGTTTATGATCGAAGTGACGCGCGAGTCGAATGGATCGCTTGAGCTACCCGAGCAGTTGTCCAAAATCACCTGGCTACCAGTTGAGGATGCCGTCAATCGTACAGCGCCGAGAACATTCCGAATTACGATGGGGCATATGCAATGGGGATTTAACGGACGCACCTTTGAAATGACGGCCGTGGCGCCCGATGAGCTTGTCAAGCTGAATACCACAGAAGTTTGGGAGTTCGTTAACGATAGCGGCATGATGGCGATGGCACATCCGATACATGTCCACGATCAGCAGTTTCAAGTGTTGGAGCGGCGTAATGGAAAAGGTAGCGATGATGTGCGTGATGGTTATGTCGATCAGGGCTGGAAGGACACGGTACTGGTGATGCCAGGTGAGCGCGTGAAACTTCTGATGCGTTTTAGTGACTATACGGGACTTTATCTCTATCACTGTCACATGCTGGAGCATGAGGACTTTGGGTTAATGCGTAACTACCGGATAGTGGCGTAGTGACTACATCGAAGAGGGCATCTTCAATCTAGTGTCTGCATGGTCAAAGATTCTGACCGAAGATGCATGTACGAGAAATAATGCCGAAAAATGATGTGGCCTGAGTTAGCTTCTTTAGATGTTTTATGTCTCTTTATTGATGGTATAAAAAACTCATGAAAAGCTCGTCTCAGCAGTTTAGGGATACTTCGAATGAGCTCATTACATTTTTGTAATTGATGCGTCATCAAACTGTCATCATCGTGTGGGTAGAGTCTTGAAGTTAACATTGCCCGTCTTTAATCAGGGCATTGTAACTTTGAAGAGCCGAGTAAATAGTATATGGGCGAATGCACAGTTGATGAGGTTTTGTGGATATCTCCCTCCTTCCCTTATAAGCAGATACACATTATTTGGTCTGTCTTAGTGTCAGGACCTGTTGCTTACGCTATTTCACTGCATTGACTGAGAACCTACTCCTTTCAGCAAGTGGCAAATTATTTTGATATCGAATATCACTCAGATAGTGGGTTTGTTGTTATTTCTCGAAGCTATTCAGCATAAGCGTGCTGTTATAGCCTTTGCTAGGAATTCATGGTTTTGAATCGTTTGTTTTATCCTCTATTTGTTTACTATAAAGATGGTTGGGTGAATCGCCCCGGGAATCGAGGAGGCTGTTTGGTTAAAGTACAGCGTTCATCGGCACAGTTTCAGAGTGGGTACGGTGATAGAGTTCTTCAGCCTGCGCAGGAGGAATATACCCGATGGACCCGAGCAGACGCTGATGGTTGTACCAGGCGACCCATTCCAACGTTGCCAATTCCACAGCAGCCCTGGTTTTCCAGGGCGCTCGGCGATGAATCAGTTCGGCCTTGTACAGCCCGTTAATGGTTTCAGCCAGGGCATTGTCGTAACTGTCGCCACGGCTGCCCACCGACGGTTCGATGCCTGCCTCGGCCAGGCGTTCGGTGTAGCGGATGGACACGTATTGCGATCCTCGATCGGAATGGTGAATCAGAGACTCGGCGGGACGCCGGTCATACAGAGCCTGCTCCAGAGCATCGAGCACGAAGTCTGTACTCATGGTGGTGCTCACGCGCCAGCCGACGATGCGCCGGGCAAACACGTCGATGACGAAGGCCACATACAGCCAGCCTTGCCAGGTCGACACGTAGGTGAAGTCCGAGACCCATAACTGATTGGGCCTGTCGGCATGGAAGTGGCGATTGACGCGATCCAGTGAGCATGCCTGCGAACCGTCGGCAATGGTGGTGCGCACCCGCTTGCCCCGGCGCACGCCCTGCAAACCCAGGCGACGCATCAGGCGTTCAACCGTGCAGCGAGCCACGGCAATGCCTTCGCGTTGCAACTGGTACCATACCTTGCGTACGCCGTAGACCTGCATGTTGGCTTGCCAGACACGCCGAATCTCGGCCATCAAACCCTCGTCGCGCTGGCTGCGCGCACTGCGCAGTTTCGGGCATCGTTGGCGGGCGGCATGACGCCGATACGCCGATGGGGCAACCTGCAACACCTTGCAGATCGGCTCGACCCCGTAGACGTCCCGGTGCCGGTCGATATAGGCGTTTACTTCTTCAGTTCGCGGTCGAGCGCCGCCTGGGCGAAAAAAGCACTGGCCGACTTCAGTATCTCGTTGGCCCGGCGCAGTTCTTTGTTCTCTCGTTCCAGCGCCTTCATGCGTTCGCGTTCGCTGGTAGTCATGCCGTCACGCTTGCCGCTGTCGATCTCGCTGCGCTTGACCCAGTCCAGCAGCGTGGCCGGCACGCAGCCGATCTTCGGCGCAATGGACTCGACGGCCGCCCACAGCGACGGATACTCGCCACGATGCTCCTGCACCAGGCGCACGGCGCGTTCACGGACTTCCGGCGAAAACTTGTTCTGCTTGCTCATAGTGGCTCCATTTTCTCAAAGAGTGGAGCCTCCGCAAAACCCGGGGCGATTCAGGGTGCGTGATTGGTATCGGCGTAGTGCTAGTGCGGCGTTAGATCAACGTATCATGCGGGATCAGCAGCTGGAGGCGGTCTAGAATGGAATTACGCCATTTACGTCGCTTTATCGTACTGGCTGAGGAGTTACACTTCACTCGCGCAGCTGAGCGGCTGCACATTGAGCAGTCGCCGCTGTCGCGTTCCATCAAGGAGCTGGAGGACGAGTTGGGTGTCGCGTTGTTTAAACGTGATCGAAGTGGCACGTCCTTGACTCCTGCAGGTGAGGTTTATTTGCTGAATCTGCGTCGGGTATTTGATAGTCTTGACCAAGCTGCGGTGAGTGCTAAGGCCGCAGCAGCAGGTTATCGCGGTATGCTGCGTATTGCAGTCTCTGATGGAGCAGCCGAACCCCGATTAGCAACATTGCTGGCGCACTGCCGTGAGGAAGATCCTGAAGTAGAGATCCACTTGTTTGACGTACCACTAGCCGAGCAGTTGAGGGGGCTGCGAGAAGGCGTGTTTGACGCTGGCTTTGCTCACTCGTGCGATACGGGAAACGATATCGTTGCTGGTTTTGTCTGGAGTGATCCGCTGGTAGTGGTTATGGCCGCACGTCATCCCTTGTTGGTGCGCGCACAAATCCCGCTGGATAAATTGCTGCGTTACCCGCTGGTGATGGGTCATCCTTACGAGTGTGAAGGTTACCTACAGCAGATTGTCAAATTGTTGAGTGAGGTTAATGCCGAACCTATTGTGGTCGGACAGGCTAGCTCCTTGGGGATGGCCTTGACACTGGTGGCAGCAGGCTATGGCCTGTGCTTTGTCACCGCCTCCCAGATCGGCATGTACGGACACCCGGATGTGGTTGCCCGAGAATTGCAAATGCCTCAGGGAGAAGCGAAATTGATGACTTACCTTCTATATCCTCGGACTGGCGTTTCTGAACCGTTAAGTCGATTTATTAAACGAATTCAACCTAGAGGGTCTGACAACACGCAGTTTCTGTAGCCGGTTTCGAGCGCTGCAGCATTGTCTATTGGCGGTGTCTTGGTGAAAAAACAGCCTGGGGCGTCTCAACTCAAATTGGCTTAAGAGAATGAGTGTTATTTGGCTAGTAGATCTTTGGGTGTCAGTGTATACGGATATATAGCGCTACTTAAAATATATTGAAGCATCATGGAGTTGCTTATGCTTATACAGGTGGAATCGGATGGCACGAAACGCCAAAGTCTGCACGTGGTGGGTGAGATTGGTGCGTACGGATTACTGGAGCGCTTGGACGGGAAGAGTGTGTCATGATCGGTGTAGGTCCATTTCCCATACAAGTTTTCACCATTATCGGTGCTGTGCTGCTGGGCTGGATGACAGCTCGCTTCGTGGCTCGGCGAATGCCTGAAGTGTCTTATAAGACTGCAGGATCAATGATTCTCGATGCCGTAGTTTGGGGTTTGTTGGCGGCTCGTTTGATATACATTGCTCAATGGTGGGATGAGTACTCGGCAAAGCCCATGTCCATGCTTGCAATTGGCGATCGTGGGTTCTCTTGGTGGGCTGGCATTGTAGTAGCGGTTGCTTACATTTGGTGGCGAACCCGTTTGACCCAGGCGTTGCGTGGTCCTGTGTTGGCGGGCGTCATGGTCGGGGTTGTAGCCTGGGCTGTCGCGGGTGGTGTGTTGAACCTGATGCAAAGCTCCGCACCACCTTTGCCAGACTTGCAGTTGGCCACACTGGATGAGCGTTCCATTTCACTGAGTGCGTATGCGGGGCGCCCGATTGTGCTAAATCTTTGGGCGAGCTGGTGTCCACCATGTCGCCGTGAGATGCCAGTATTCGAACAGGCTCAGACGGAGTTTCCTGGCGTTGCTTTTGTTTTGGTCAATCAGGGGGAAAACCCGAAGCAGGCGCAGGCGTTTCTTGAGAGTGAGGGTCTGAAGTTAACGGACATCTTACTTGACCCCGCTTCTGAGCTCATGCGACTAATGGGGTCGCGCGGCTTGCCAACCACATTGTTTTTTGATGCACAAGGGCGCATGGTTGACTCGCATTTAGGTGAAATTACAATGCCCAGCCTAAAGGATAAGATACTACGTCGTTTTGATCGATCATCCGTATCTGGTACAGGTAAGTGATAACCGTATTTGCACAGTCCTTACGTTTTTCCCCAATTGTTGCCGTCAGTCATCTTGCTGATGATTGGCGGCAATCAAGTGGGCAGCTTAGAGGGTCTATCAGTAGTCTACGCACCGTAAATTGACAAGATGATGCAGCGTCCCAAATTTTGACCACCGACACGCTTTTCGAATTGGAGAGTTTGCTAAAGTGGCGGGAGGTTGTGAGGTTGGCCCTGGGTACAAGTGGCTACGGATGAAGGTTTGATGGCTGTACAAGTTGTCTGACTCAGCTTGAGTGGAGAGCAGTGACAGGTCGTATTTTGCCAATGTTTCTTTATGTTTCTACTAGAATGAA
This sequence comes from Nitrosomonas eutropha, assembly GCF_003201195.1. Taxonomy (GTDB): domain Bacteria; phylum Pseudomonadota; class Gammaproteobacteria; order Burkholderiales; family Nitrosomonadaceae; genus Nitrosomonas; species Nitrosomonas eutropha. The sequence continues at coordinate 6,528 of NZ_QICQ01000023.1, forward strand.
CGTTACTGTTCGCCAATGTGCACGGTTACGTGCCACTGCAATACTGGTGCTCGCAGGCGGCATGCATGCCTGATATTCGCTATCGTCTCGTGGAAAAGAAGCTGATTGATGACTGGATTAATCATCACACTGGAAATGAACTATATATTTAGTTGTGGAAGCGGTTCAGCCAACTGATCGGCTTTAGCTCCCAAAGGCTCTTCAGACATTGTCGCAAATTGTTCACGAACTATCCTTTGGATGTGATCGCTGCAGCCTGGAGGTTTTGCTCGGTGACCGCTATCAGTTCACTCGCGCTTTTGTTCAGTGCCCTGGCGATACGCAGAATAATCGCGAGGTTCGGCATATGCTCTCCACGTTCGATCTTCCCCATATGCGAACGTTCGATGCCTGCTAGGTGGGCGAGTGTCTCTTGCGCGATGCCCAGCTCTGTTCTTGCTGCCCGAACGGCCATGCCAAACGCAATGGCTGGTCCTGCTTCATAGGTGGTGGTGCCGGTTGGCCGGCCTCGTTGGATAGTACGTTTCTGCATTAGCAAAAGCTTCGTACGACACCACAAATCAAACCACGTTAAATTTAACTCATGATAAGATTTAAGGCTTGTTTTGGAAGTTGCGCTGCCGTTTTCAGCTAATTCTTGGGCCGTTGCCGTTAAGTGTGGGGTCGTCCGTTAAATCCCAAACTCGGGAATTGAGCGGAGAGGATACGAGCGAAGTGTTGAACCAGATTCTTGTTTTGAAGAGAAGGTATTAAGCAGTAGTTGAAGGCGTGAGCTTTGATGCAATACACGCAGTTCTATCAGCCAGGTAGCCGTTCGGCTAGTTTAGCCATAGCGAAAACTTTGGCATGATTCCGGCTTTTAGCGAAGAGCGATAGTCCTTTGCAAATAAGGAGAACAACATGCCCTCCAACGCTGATCGGCGACCTTTGCGAATCGCCGTATCATTCGGCGCGATCCACGCACAGCTGGCAACACTGCTGGCCCGCCAGCGCATAGAGGAACCTGAAACGCCCGTCGCACTGTATGAGGTTGACCCTGTAGAGCAAATCGCGGGTCTCAAAGGCAGACGCTACGAACTTGGATTTACTCTTGATGCGAGGGCCGAGCACGGCCTGAAGATGCAGCCGCTCTGGTATGACGAACTGGCGGTCATGCTGCCAGTGCGCTCGCCATTGTTGGCCTATCCAGTCATCCCTCTGTCTGCACTTGTAGACTATCCAGTGGTGATGTGGCATTCCGAGGTCTGCGCGGCCATGCATTATTACGTGCAAGCTTTGTTCGTGGAGGCTGAAATAACACCATACGTTACGGCCCAGGCGCGCAGTTTTGAGTTCATGGCAGCTGTGGTGGCGGCCGGGTATGGTGTCGGCCTGGCCGCACGCTCCCGGATTGATGAGGCGCAAGAAGCCGGGATTGTCGCGAGACCTCTTCACGCAGACGGTCACACGATTACAACGTTTCTGATTTATTGCGACGAGGTTTCGGAGAGGGTCAAGCGATTTATTGAGCGGGCGCGGCGCTGTGCTGGCACGGTCTCGCATCGTGGGGTGGTAGGTTAAAGCGGCAGTTCTCCCCGTTTGCTCCGAGATAGACTACGAGCTTATTCTCGCGCAATAAGGCTCAATAAGACTGTGCGTCGTTGTGGCATTAGTCTGCATGTTTTCGTAAGCGTTGTGTAGAGCTCGACGGCTCTCTATGGCCTTCGCCAGACATCGCGTATTATAGACGTCACGGATGGGTACATTATTGGGTACATCCGTACTACACGAATTGAATAAAGCTTTTATTAATCAAGGGAGTAGGCGGGCTTTACTGTTTCCATCGCCCGCTCCACTGTTACAGTCTACCGGATTCCACGGACGTCCAAAAAGGTCTGTAAGTCATTGAGTGTTGGGAAGTATTTCGGATTCGATGTTCCACCGACGCCCACTGAAATCCACCCGTATCCAGCCCCATTATGTACACTTTTATGTACATCACAATGAGGGTGACGCCGGTTCCGGGTTGTTGGTGGGCGAAATCCGGTGACGAGATCAGCAACTAGCACTGAGCCTAACGTTCAGGAGTTAGAGCTATGGCGCTTTCTGATGTCGCCGTACGCAAGGCCAACGCAACGGCTAACATCAGCATGTCTTGCCAGATTGCCTGGGCCGCGATGTCCTCGCTGACCGCATCAGCACATGCGAACCCTGCATCGAAGTGGCCCTTGCGTAGTCCTCGTAGTTGCTCGGCCAGAGATACGTCGAACAGGCGGATTTCTATTTCAGGTCCTTCCTCGCAGCAGCGTGCCAGCCACGACGATAGGCGCGGCTTGACGGTACCATCGGAGGCGACGATGCGCAGTGTGCCGCGATAGCCAGAAGCGGCCGCTTTGGCGCTCGTCGTAGCCTCCTCGAGGTTAGTAAATACCCGTCGTACATCCTGCAAAAAGATTTGCCCTGCATTGGCCCGTTCGTGTTTGGCGCTCGGTGCAGCACGATTGAATGCTTGGTTAACTCAAGCGGTTCAGACCGTTAATTCAATGGCTCACTTGACCGCTTCTGAACGGACGTAATGGCCTGCAGCACCGTGCCCAGATTGCTCGGTGTGACGGTGTCAATGGCCGTGCGATCACTCAGTTCCGCATGCGGTTTCGTCAACAGATGGTACAGCGCCCATGGGTCGGTATCTGGACACTGCTTCAGAAGCACCTGAACCAGTTTCTGTTTTAGCGGCACCAGTTGCCAATCGGGAACGCGCTGCCCCCGATTGCCCAGACTGATCGATAGCAGCTTGCCGGCCTTTAGTTCCCGGTTGATCTGATCCTTGGATTTGCCAGCCAGCTTGGCGAACAGCGGAACCGGAAGATTGTCCGGTGCTTCATAGATGGCCAGCATTTCCTCGCGCTCGCGCTGGATTGTGGATGTCTCTGGCTCCGGTGCCAGGACGTGAGCTGTTGCCGGTGGTAGGGGTGAGAGTCGCTGAAACGCGGCGCCGTGGTCGATTGCGCTGACGATAATGGGTGTTTCTATTGTGGTCTGTGCACTGTCCGTGGCGGATGCGACGGCAGGGCCGCTAGCGTGCTTATTGTTGACCATTGCTGGCACCCCTTCGATGCGGATCGTGAGATGTGTGCTGGCAGCCGCCACGTGGCCTTGTTCGAGAAGGTCGAGGCGGTCGGCCCAGTCCTGCATCATTCGGCGGCGTGGCTCGACGTACTCGGCATGGTTATAGGCCGTGCTGACCTTATCCGGATCGGAGTGGGAAAGCTGGGCGTCAACCCACTTCTTGAGGTAGCCGAACTCATTCAGGGCGGTCGAGATCGTACCGCGTATGCCGTGACCGGTAAGCAGGTCCTGGTAACCCATGCGTTTCAGAGCGCCGTTGAGCGTATTTTCGCTGATACGCTTTGTCAGATCGCTGCGGTGTGCGAGCAGATAACGCTGCGCGGGTTTGATCCGCTCCAGCAGGGACTGGACAATTTCGATTGCCTGTAGCGACAAGGGCACGATATAGGGCGGTATATCTTGCGTGCGCTTCCCCTTTTTGCGCATGTCGAGTTGCAATTGCTTGACCACCTCTGGAGGAATAATCCACAGTCCTCGCTCCAGATCGAATTGGTCAGGGGCTGCCAGGCGCAGTTCTCCGGTACGCACGCCCGTCAGCATTAATAAGCGGATACCGAGTTTCGTCGTGACAGCGCCACGGTAGCTGCGAAGCTTTTGCAGGAGTTCTGGTATCTCGGGTAAGCGAAGAAATGGGTTATGGGCGGCTGGCGGCTTGGGGATAGCCACGACGTCCAGATCTGACGCTGGATTGGTTTCCAGTCTCTCGATCTTGACCAGGGCGAAGCGGAACAACTGGTTGAACCAGGTGCGCACCTTCTCTGCGGTCGTTAGTGCGCCGCGCTGCTCGATCTTGGCCAGTACCTCTAGCAAGTAGGAACGGCGAATGTCGTAGATGGAGGTCCTGCCCAAGCTTGGCAGCACATCGTTCTTAAAGATTCGCTGGATTTGCGAAAGGGTGCTTTGCCGTCCTTCCTTGAGTTCCAGCTTGCGATGTTCGATCCACTGTAGGTACACCGCCTTGAAGTTGTGTTCGTCGGCCAGACGAACCGCCTGGCGCTTGTGCTTACGATCAACCTTAGGGTTGATGCCTTTGGCGAGCAGGGCGCGGGCTTGGTCACGCAGGGCTCGCGCCTCGCGCAAGCCGATTTCTGGATAGGTGCCCAGCGACATGCGTTTTTGTTTGTCAGCCCAGCAATAGCGAAAGTGCCAGGATCGGCCGCCTTGGGCCGTTACGGCCAGAGAAAGGCCATCTATATCGCCGAGGGTGTAGTTTTTGCCAGTTGCCCTAGCTTGGCGAACCGCCATGTCTGAGAGTGCCATCGTTCCAGCTCCTAATACGAGTTAGGACTAGATCGTGGTCTTATCTACCGCTTTGGCCCAGCAAGAATACGGACTCACACTCACCCGGATTTATGGACTAATTTATGGACTAAAAAATCCTGGATGTGGGTGGATTTCAGTAGACGTCACTGGAATGAAAAAGGGGCCAAAGGCCCCTGTTTTCAATGACTTACAGACTTCAGTGGAACTCTGTAGATCTTAAATTGGAGCGGGAAACGAGACTCGAACTCGCGACCCCGACCTTGGCAAGGTCGTGCTCTACCAACTGAGCTATTCCCGCAAACTACAACGGACTAATAAACTTGGATTTGCCTCTCGACAGACGGGTGATTATAGAGACCCCTTCAAATTTGTCAAGAATTATGGCTTTGATAATAATTGTTTTGATTGAAACTAACTCGGGATCCAGGACATTCAAAACAATTCGTTCTTGCCAAGATAGCGCCATTTTCCTTCTGGCAGGTCAGCCAATCTGATCTGGCCAATCCGGACACGTTTTAATCCGGACACGTTTAAACCAACCAACTCACACATCCGCCGGATTTGCCGCTTTTTACCTTCCTGCAGGATAAAACGAAGCTGATCTTGATTTAAGAGACTCACCTTGGCGGGTTTTAATACTTGGCCGTCGAGCTGCAAACCATGATTGAGTAATGCCAGCCCTTTGCGCGTCAGATTGCCGATTACCCGTACCAGATATTCCTTTTCAATTCGCGAATATTCTCCGATCAACTGTTTGGCAACACGGCCATCCTGAGTGAATACCAGCAATCCCTGTGAATCAATATCAAGCCGACCAGCCGGGGCAAGATTTTTAAGGTGTTGCGAAGTAAATTTCAGAGAAGAACGATCTCGATGAAAACGAGAATCGTGACAAATCAGACTGGCCGCTGGTTTATAGCCAAGCTCAGGCTGACCGGATACATAACCAACCGGTTTGTTCAACAAAATCGTTACTTGCTGATTCTGTTTGATCTGGGCTGTTCGATCAAGTGTGATTTCCTGCCAGGGATAAATCTTTGTCCCCAGTTCACGAGCCGGCTGTCCATCCACATAGACCCAACCTTGTTCGATATAAACATCTGCTTCCCTGCGCGAGCACATTCCCTGCGCGGACATCAGCTTGGACAAGCGAACTTTTTCCATCAATAAACAAACTGCTTATAGAACTACACATCATCAAAAACGTGAAATAGGTGTATTACTTGTTCTCATCCCGTACAGGCAAGCGCCAGATAAACGTAAACAGGATTACAGCCAGTAAAACCAACATACTTTTTAATCCCCAGGAAGAAACGATCAAAATCGAGCTGCCAAAGGATAACGACATCACCAGATATGCCCAACGCTTGACCTGGCGCGTCACACTGCGATATTCGCACCATTCGTAAATAATCGGTCCGGCGATACGATGACTGAGCAGATAGCCATGAAAACGCTCGGAGCTGCGCGCAAAACAGCCTGCCGCCAGTAAAACAAATGGTGTTGTTGGCAGTATGGGTAAAAATATGCCTAATATACCTATAAACAGGGCAGTTACACCGATACTCAAGTATAGCCAGCGCACGACAGGTGAATCATGCAGTTGAAGCAGGTTAATATTCGTTTGTGCCTGATTCATTGATTTATTAAATTCTGTCGACATAAAAAATCCTCAAAATTCACCTAAATGTCAATATTCCTTGCGCGAAGAGCATTACTTTCAATGAATGCCCGGCGAGGCTCGACCACATCGCCCATCAAGGTAGTGAAGATTTCATCGGTCAGGATACTATCCTCAATCTGTACACGTAACAGGAGGCGATTACTCGGATCCATCGTCGTTTCCCATAACTGCTCCGGATTCATTTCTCCCAGTCCCTTGTAACGCTGGATAGTAACACCCTTCTTGGCCTCCGCCAGCAACCATTCCAGAGCTTCCTTAAATTCCAGAATGGGTACTTCCTGTTCACCCCGCTTAACCTTCGCACCTTCACCGATCAGACCATGCAATATTTGTGCAGTTTGCCTGATCTTGGCGAAATCACCACTTTTCAGAAAATCAGTATCCAGATAACTAGTTCGAAGATTGCCGTGCTGTTTACGATTAATCCTGAGCTGGTAATTCTCAGAATCTTCATCGTATTCCGCAGTAATTTCAACATCATCCAGCAACGATGCCAATCTGACGGCGCTGTCTTGTGCACTGGCTTCTGAACTTAGATCGATATTAGGTTGCTTAAGTAGCGCATACATCACAGCCCGATCAATCAACTGGCTCATTCGTTCAATCACTGCCTCAGCTACCAGGTATTCATCTGCAATCTTTGCTAATGTTTCTCCGACAATCGGTGGATTATCCATCCCGGGATGCAGTTCTGCACCCACGAGCGCTAAACCAAGTATGTGGCGCTTGAGTTCATAATCATCCTTGAGATAACGTTCCTGCTTGCCATGTTTGATTTTGTACAAAGGTGGTTGCGCAATGTAAATGTGACCACGCTCAATCAATTCAGGCATTTGCCGGTAGAAAAAGGTCAGCAGCAGAGTCCGGATGTGCGATCCATCCACGTCCGCGTCAGTCATGATGATAATGCGATGGTAACGCAGTTTATCCGGGTTGTATTCATCCTTGCCGATGCCTGTTCCCAAAGCAGTTATAAGTGACACGATTTCCTGGGAGGAAATTAGCTTGTCAAAGCGGGATTTCTCGACGTTCAGGATTTTGCCTTTGAGCGGCATAATTGCCTGGAATTTACGATCACGTCCCTGTTTAGCAGAACCGCCGGCAGAATCTCCCTCCACCAGATAAAGCTCGCATAGTTTCGGGTCTTTTTCCTGACAGTCTGCCAGTTTTCCAGGCAAACCCATACTATCCAGGACGCCTTTTCTGCGTGTCAGTTCGCGGGCTTTTCTGGCAGCTTCCCGTGCTCTGGCAGCTTCAATAATCTTGTTGCAGATAATCTTTGCTTCATTGGGATTTTCCAGCATAAACTCTGAAAGTTTATGTGAAACAACTTCCTCAACCACCGGACGTACTTCGGATGAAACCAGTTTTTCCTTGGTTTGGGATGAAAACTTAGGTTCGAACAGCTTGATCGACAACACACAGGTCATCCCTTCTCGCATGTCATCACCCGTGGTATCAACCTTTGCTTTCTTGGCCAGCTCGTTTTTTTCTATATAGCTGTTGAGTGTGCGCGTCATCGCTGCACGCAATCCGGTCAGATGGGTGCCACCATCCTTCTGTGGGATGTTATTAGTGAAACACAGTACTTGTTCAGCATAACTGTCATTCCACTGCATTGCAATTTCGACAGTAATATCATCTTTCATTCCTTTCGCATAAAAGATGCTCGGGTGCAACACAGTTTTGGTACGGTTGATGTATTCGACGAAATTACGGATGCCACCGGAAAACGCAAAAGTCTCTTCCCGATTATCACGCCGGTCGACCAGCCTGATCCTGATTCCGTAATTAAGAAAGGAGAGTTCGCGCAATCGTCTGGCGAAGATATCGTAATGATAAGTTACATTACCAAATATCGCTTGACTGGCGAGGAAGTGCACCTCTGTTCCGTGTTTATCGGTTTGGCCAGTAACTGCCAATGGAGCAACCGCTACGCCGTCCCGAAACTCTATCTGATGAACATTTCCCTTGCGGTAAATCGTCAGTCGTAACCATTCTGACAGCGCATTCACCACGGACACACCAACACCATGCAACCCGCCAGATACCTTGTAGGAATTGTCATCAAACTTGCCGCCCGCATGCAGCTCCGTCATGACAATTTCAGCAGCAGAACGTTTCTGCTCATCATCCTGCTTGATATCAGTAGGAATCCCGCGACCATTGTCCTGAACACTGATGGAGTTATCAGCATGGATAATTACGGAAATTTCATCACAGTAGCCTGCCAAGGCCTCGTCGATGGCATTATCGACAACCTCGAACACCATATGATGCAGCCCGGTGCCATCACTGGTATCACCAATATACATTCCGGGGCGCTTGCGAACAGCATCCAGTCCCTTCAGAATTTTAATGCTGTTCGAGTCGTAATCGCGTTGACTGCTCTCGGTATTTTTGGTGGACTCTGGCTGACTTGTATTCATATTTAAAGTTATCTCTTTTGTAATTCCGGTAAATCTGATAAGGCGAGCAGGTTTGTACTACTCGCGCATTGGCATTAGGACATGATTGAACTGATCATCATCCGGCAACGTAATTAATATAGCGCTTTGCATGTTCTCAAAAGAGCACCTGATATGCTCGCTATCCAGGTTGTTCAATACTTCCATCAGGTAAACGATATTAAAACTGGTATCAATTGTTTCATTTGAATAAACGATTTCAATTTCTTCCTGTGCTTCTTCCTGTTCCTTGTTTTTGGCGGATATATTCAGCTTTCCGTTCGTGATATTCAGATGAACGTTGCGAAATAAATCATTACTACTGGAAATAATCGCGGTGCGCTGCAGTGCGTGGAGGAAATCAAGACGATTTATATCGAACTGAAAAACACTGGTTTGCGGAATTGCACGTCTGAAATCGATAAATTTTCCTGAAATGACTTTCGACACTAACACAGCATCTGAAAAGTGGAAGCAGATCTTTTTTGAGTAAATTTCGACAATTACCGGTTTGTCACTATCTTCCAGCTGTCTGATCAGTTCCAACACCGTCTTGCGCGGGATAATTGTTTCCGATTTTTCAAACTGTCCATCCAGATCGAAAGAAGTTATCGCCAGTCTGTGCGTGTCAGTGGCTACCAGCATCAGCTTGTTGTCTTCGATCAGCAATAATGTCCCGTTCAGGTAATAACGCAGATCCTGCTGCGCCATGGCGTGTGATACCCGCTGCAGATGCTTTTTCAGTATTTGTTGTGTCAGTGTGAACGAGGCATCGCAACGCTCATTGTCCTTGGCCATTCTCGGAAAATCTTCAGCCGGAAGTAGTTGCAGACTAAAACGGCTTTTTCCAGAAACAATTTGTAACCGGTTTTCTGACCGGATCAGTTCGACTGGGGAACCAGATGGCAAAGCGCGCAATATGTCCTGTAATTTTCTGACAGAAACAGTCATTTGCAGTGAACCCTGATTTTCCAGTTCCGGAATATTGGAAGTTGCCTCGACTTCTATTTCCAGATCTGTTGTCACCAGTGCCAGTTTGCCATCCCTGATTGAAATCAGGACGTTTAAAAGTATGGGAAGCGTGTGTCTTCGTTCTACGATACCACTCACTGTTTGTAGTGGTTTGAACAGCAAATCCCGGTCGGATATTGTTAGTTTCATTTAATTTAAAAACTAAATAATAATAATTAAGCAGTGAAAAAAATAAGGATAAGTAACAAAATTACTTACATATTATATATTTACACGTTAAATTAATCCTGTATGATTTGAGTATAGCCTGTGGATGAATTGTGAACAAAATTTTCCAATCAGGATTTTATGCGAGTTATCCACAAAACATGCAGGGGTTATTGGCGTATTACGTCATCCACGCAGGATATGTATCAATGTACTGTAATCCCGGTTTATTCCGGGATCAGAAGCACGTAGTTCTACGATTTTACGATGGGCATGCAGTACAGTTGTATGGTCTCTTCCACCGAAAGCTTCGCCTATATCAGGCAGACTTAACTGAGTTAGTTCCTTGGCGATAGCCATTGCAACTTGTCTGGGTCGGGCGATAGCCCTGACACGTTTCTTTGAGTACATGTCGGCTACTTTTATTTTGTAGTAATCCGCTACGGTTTTCTGAATGTTTTCGATTGAAATCTGCCGATTTTGTATGGCTAGCAGATCCTTTAACGCTTCCTTGGCCAGATCAAGGGAAATCGGATGACCGGTAAAGCGTGAATACGCCAGAACCCGTTTTAGTGCGCCTTCCAGTTCCCGGACATTGGAACGGATATATTTAGCGATGAAAAAGGCGGTACTTTCGTCCAGTTCGATCTTCTCGATGAAAGCTTTTTTGAGCAGAATGGCTACGCGCATTTCGAGTTCGGGGGGTTCGATCGCCACGGTCAATCCCCAACCGAACCTTGATACCAAACGTTCCTCCAGCCCGGAAATCTCCTTCGGATAACAATCGGAAGTTATGATTACTTGCTTGTGTGCTTCGATTAATGCGTTGAAGGCGTAGAAAAATTCTTCCTGTGTCCGGTTTTTACCGCTGAAAAACTGAACATCATCCACCAGCAACAGATCAAGCGAATGATAGTAAAGCTTGAATTTATCGAATGACTTGTGCTGATAAGCACTGACGACATCCGATACATATTTTTCAGCATGGACATAGCGGATTTTGGCCCCGGCATCCAGTTCCATAACGTAATTGCCGACCGCATGCATCAGATGCGTTTTGCCTAATCCTACCCCCCCGTAAATAAACAAAGGGTTATAGGCAATACCTGGTCGTTCTGCTACCTGAATGGCCCCGGCACGTGCCAGCTGATTGGCCTTCCCGGTAACAAAGGCGTCAAAGGTAAAAGCAGGATTGAGCCGGCTGGGATTGGTTTTTCTGGCGGTGGTGCCATGCGCTTTATCTGTAGGTGGTTTCTTGTCTTCCTTGCTTTTCGGTTCAGGTGCCTTGATTGTTGCTGTTTTGATCTCGGCTGGATCTTTCAGCTCCAGTTTGAAATGGATTTTTTCATTGAAATGACCTTGTGCCATTTCGTCGATGCGGTTGACAAAATTATCCTTGATCCATTGCAATACAAAACGATTGGGAGCAATTAAGACCAGGGTATTTTCCACATCCGGACAGATTTCCAGCTTGAGCGGCTTGATCCAGGTATTAAACTGCTGTCCATTCAATTCCTGTTTGAAATGCTTAAGACAGAAATACCAGAAAGTCTCTATTTTCTGCATGACAAGTAGAAGAAATTAACCCGGATTTAGAAAAGTATTCCGGTGAAACTTGAAAAAAACTAGAGAGGAAAAACAAACAGTTAAGTGCGGTGTAAAAGCAAAAGGGTTTTTTATAAGTTTACGTGAACCCCGTTTATCTGCTGAGGAGGTTAGTATAATGAAGTTTTTCCGGAAAGGTTGTCTTATTGCGTACAGCTTCGCCAGGCCTGGATTACAGCTCTGTTGATTTTGTTTGGCCTGTGTTTGCGGCAGTCAGAAAACCGGCCAATAGCTTTCAGATTTATCCTTTTGATTTTCATTTTATCAACCCGGGTAGGTATGATAAAAAACATATCTTTACAAAATATCTTTTAAAAACTGCTCTGGGTACAGAGGGAAAACTGTCTGATAATGGCCCTTTTAAACCGGGAATACAGGAATATTTTTTTGTTATTTATTCAAAATTCCAAAAAGTTCTGGATCAATCCTTCAGCGGCAGCGCGGTATTTAACCTTTCTTGCGCTGATGTTTACGATTTTGCCCGTCATTGCTGAAAATTGGATTGCCAGCGCAGAATCGATACGCGAACAACTGGCAAAAAATATTCAGAACAATCAGGATAGTGCGGTACAGATAAACCTGCAGCGATTTTATGCGCAACGTGATTATCAACCAGTCTGGACTTTGGCTGGTCATTCTGCTGTCTTGCTGGACACTGCGTTAGTGCTTATTAGGCAGGCTGATGAAGAAGGGCTTTCCAGCAATGATTACCATATTGAATCCTTACGAAAACTTCGTAACGAAACTTCTGATCCAATTTCCCTACTACTCGAACTGGATACAACCCGATCATTGCTGGCGCTTGCCCATGATTTGCACAGTGGCCGGCTGACGGCTTCTCTGGCTGATCCGGACTGGCACATTCCACAACAGCAATTTGATCCGGTAACGTTTCTGCAGCAAGCACTCACTTCAGGAAAACTGGAACAGGCCTTTGCAGATTTGCCACCTGATATTCCACAATACCGTTCGCTCAAACAACTGTTGAACAAATTTCGTACACTGGTTGCTGCCGATACCATATGGACCAGGATACCGGAGGAAACTTCATTGATTCGCCCGCATACCAGGCATACTTCTATTCCACAGGTACGTCAACGTATTCAGGAGGCATATCATATTTTTGAAAAACCGGAATATGGTATTGTTGTCAGTGATAGCGAGTTTTATGATGATCAGCTGGAAATAGCGGTCAAGGCCTTTCAGCGTCAACACGGATTAAATGCAGATGGCATTATTGGTAAAAATACCCGGCGAGCCATGAACATAACGCCAGGAGAGCATGTTCAGCAGTTGCGTATCACGCTTGAACGATTGCGCTGGCTGCCCAGGAAACTCGGTGATCGCTATATCCTGGTCAATATTGCCGGATTTAATCTGGTGGCAGTCCAGGAGAATGTGCGCGTGCTGGATATGAAAATAGTTGTCGGGCGCGATTATCGTTCAACACCAAGTTTCAACAGCAAAATTACTCACCTGGTTCTTAACCCGTACTGGAATGTGCCTGCCAGCATTGCACGCAAGGATTTACTGCCAAAACAGAGATATAACCCGGATTATTTTGCTTCCGAGGGAATCAGGGTATTTTCCGATTACAAATATGAATCCGAGCTGAATCCTGATTTTATCGACTGGCATTCGACCAGCAGATCTCTTCCTTATATCTTGCGCCAGGATCCTGGTAGAAGAAATGCACTGGGCACTATCAAATTCATGTTTCCCAATCCTTTCAGCATCTATTTACACGATACGCCTTCCAAATATCTGTTTCAGAAGGATATTCGTACTTTCAGCTCGGGTTGTATCCGTCTGGAGAAGCCATTGCAACTGGCAGAGTTTGTCTTAGGGCAATCATTTGAACAAGCCGATATTGCTGAAAAAATCAGCAGTGGCAAGACACAAACCGTGCATTTACCTGAAAAAATACCTGTTTATTTATTGTATCTGACCGCTTGGAGCGATGAGCAGGGCGAAGTTTACTTTTCATCCGATGTCTACGGGCGTGACAAACGGGCGCTGGCATACGCCCACTGGTAACAGCCGGAAAAGTGTCTATGACAGTCTTTTTAATTTGGCACGATCATGGAGGATAACAATGTCCAAACTTATCATTGCAGACAATCTGGAAACACTTACCGCACATGGCAACAGTCGGCGGCGACTGTTGCAAGCCAGTTTAGGCGCATGTGCACTATTTGCCATGCCGGCAGCCAATGCTGCCAATTCCCCCCGTATTTATGAAAAACGCCTGTCCTTGTTAAATCTGCATACCGGAGAAAGAATCAGGACAGCTTACTGGGAGCAGGGAAAATATATTCCGGAAGCATTGCAGGCGATAGCTAAAGTATTGCGCGACCATCGTTCCGGTGAACGTCACCCGATTGATCCAGGATTGCTTGATCTGATCCAGCATCTGCACCATAAAACAGGCAGCTCAAAAGAATTTCAGGTAATTTCTGGGTATCGATCGCCGGCTACCAATGCTACCCTCGCAGCGAAAAGCCACGGTGTAGCTAAAAAAAGCCTGCATATGCAAGGTAAGGCAATAGATATTCGTTTGCCCGGTGTTCCACTTAATGCGTTGCGACGTGCGGCCATGTCGATGCGTGTTGGAGGCGTTGGCTACTACCCGGAATCAAATTTTATCCATGTTGATACCGGTAACGTTCGCTATTGGTAACTAGAAAACTTCTGATTGATCAAAAACTCCTGTAGGTACATTCTTCCCGGCCAGTTTCCTGACCAGGTGTTCACATAAACCTGCTTACAATACATTAATCGGTATTTTCAAATACACAGTGCCATTATCTTCAGCGGGTGGCATCTGGCCGGCACGCACATTGACCTGAACGGATGGCAGAATCAGTACCGGCACATCTAATGTGGCATCACGTGTGGTACGTATCGCGACAAATTCGTCTTCACTGATACCGTCGTGTACATGAATATTGTTGGCACACTGGTCAGCGACTGTGCTTTCCCACTGTACCGGGCGGTCACCGGGTGGATAGTCATGGCACATGAACAATCTTGTTTCCGGTGGATAATTATTCAGCAACCTGCGGATAGATCGATAAAGCTGCCGGGCATCGCCTCCGGGGAAATCGGCACGTGCCGTCCCTATATCTGGCATAAACATCGTATCACTGATAAAAATTGCATCGTCGAACTGATAAGCAAGGTCAGCCGGTGTGTGGCCAGGTACGAAAATCACCTTACCCTTGAGTTCGCCCACCTCAAAGCTGTCACCGTCATCAAACAGATGATCAAATTGCGAGCCATCCGGCTGAAAATCTGCCCCCATGTTGAACAGCTTTTTAAATACCTGCTGCACGTCGGGAATCCGGCTGCCTATGGCTGTTTTCCCCCCTAGTTCCTGCTTGAGGTAGTGCGCTGAAGAAAGATGATCAGCGTGCGCATGGGTTTCAAGTATCCAATCCGTCGTCAACTTCTTTGAGTGCACAAATTTGATCAGTACATCAGCGGAGTGGTGTTTTGTTCTCCCGGATTTGGGATCGTAATCAAGCACCGGGTCGATAATGGCGCAACGCCCTCCCGACCTGTCAAACACAACATAGCTGACTGTCCCGGTAACAGGATCAAAGAAAGCTTGGATATTGGGTTGCATCATCATCTCCTTGGGTTGTTTGTATTCAAATATTTTTAATATATAAAACATTAAATCATAAAAATATATAATGTGTTAGGATAATTTATCTGTCAAGGAGGAAAACTTATGATTGACTGGCAATCATTTACCCCGGTTAGCGCATTCACAGGCGGCATGATTATTGGCCTGGCAACTGCGCTGCTGCTGCTCGTTGCAGGCCGGATTGCGGGCATATCCGGTATCGTTGGCGGGTTGATCGAATTACGTAAAGGAGATCTTGCCTGGCGAGCGGCGTTTGTTATTGGATTATTGCTCGCTCCGTGGTTGTGGCGTTGGCTGGGCGAACTGCCTCCAGTTCATGTCGAAACCAGTTATGCAATGCTGGCGTTGGCCGGGTTGGCGGTCGGAGTTGGGACTCGTTATGGCTCTGGTTGTACCAGCGGTCATGGCGTTTGTGGTCTATCGCGTCTTTCACCACGTTCAGTGGTGGCAACAATTTCGTTTATGGCCATGGGAATGTGCGTGGTTTACATTATTCGCCATAGCTTGAGCTAGCGTTGCATTCAATTTTGAGAGGAAAATATATGCTTATCTTAATTGCTGCATTGCTTTCCGGTCTGATTTTTGGTCTGGGGTTGATCCTGTCTGGCATGACAGATCCTGCAAAGGTATTAGCGTTTCTGGATGTTGCCGGATCCTGGGATCCTTCACTGGCTCTTGTCATGCTGGGCGCGATCAGCATCGGATTTCTTGCTTTCAGGGCAGCAAAACAACGTGGCCAAACGCTATTGTCTGCACCGCTTCATTTGCCTGTTTCCCATACGATTGACCGCCGTCTAATCCTGGGCAGTCTGTTGTTTGGTGCAGGATGGGGACTGGCAGGTCTTTGTCCGGGGCCAAGTCTGGTTCTGGCTGCATCGGGTCATTCCGGAGCCATCATATTTATGATGGCTATGTTGCTGGGTATGATCATTTTTGATCGACTGGAAAAATACCGTCAGGCTGTTTCAAAACCAAATGATCGACAACAAAAAAATATTGGCAGAGAATGATAGATTCATACCTGCAACAGGCTCTGTCGGCCATGGTGGAAAAAAAGGCTGCTGCAATCAAAGCCTGTTCCATGCTGAAAATTCTAGCTAATGAAGACCGGCTGATGATCCTGTGTCAGTTGATACAGGGAAAGAAGAATGTCGGCGAACTGGAGCAATTATTGGGTATCCGGCAACCTACCTTGTCGCAGCAACTTACTGTGCTGCGAGAGGAAAGGCTTGTCTCCACGGAACGCCAGGGAAAATATATTTATTACAGTCTTGCCAGCCGGGAAGCAGTGCAAATCATTAGCACACTGTTTGATTTATACTGCGGAAATGAAAATTACCCAATTTCAGATGACACAAATGGTTGCGACGAATCATGTCGTTCCACCAGCAATGTTCACGCTGACAAACGGCATCCGCAAGAGCAGGATTAAGCTCTTGGAATTCAACTCTGGAGCAGTCTCTGGAGCAGTTACACTACATACCGATACGAAGCCGCTATCAAATCGACAGTAATAAAAAACAAAAGTAAGGAGAAATCATTATGAGTGTCACCCCTGAAACAAAATGGAAAGAACTGGATAAAAAAATAGCAGTCACTGGCCAGATTAGCGTGGATGATATCGCTGGCATTGCGGCTGCGGGCTACAAGTCGATTATTTGTAATCGCCCCGATGGAGAAGGCGGAGAAAGTCAGCCAGCTCGCACTGCACTGGAGAACGCAGCGAAGGCGGCTGGGTTGCAGTTTGCTTATATGCCGGTTGAAGTTGGCCAGGTTTCAGATGAAAAATGTTCTGCTTTTCACCAACTGATGCAAACACTGCCTGGCCCGGTACTGGCTTTTTGCGGCTCGGGTAATCGTGCCCAGGCATTGTACACTCGCAATACCGGCGCTTCTACAGCATCTGCCAGTACTGGCACACAAGAAAAAGTGGAGGATGTAGCCGAAACTTATTGTGAACCGGCAGATAAACGTCAGACCGAAACAGTCGCAGCTTGCAACTGGGATGATGTTTTTGACATTGTGGTGGTAGGCGGCGGATCAGCTGGTCTAGGAGTAACTGCAAGCCTGCTGCGTCGGCGTTCATCTCTACGTATTGCCGTTATTGAACCAAGCGAGAAACATTATTATCAACCTGCCTGGACGTTGGTCGGTGGCGGCGCGTATGCTATTGATCAGACCGCTCGCAATACAGCTGATGTCATGCCGCATGGCGCAGAGTGGATCAAGGTAGCAGCATCCAAATTTGCGCCTGAAAAAAATCTGGTTCATCTGGCAGATGGTCGTTCCGTCGGCTACCGTCAATTGATCGTATGTCCAGGTATTCGTCTGGCCTGGGAAAAAATAGAAGGTGCCCAGGAAACACTTGGCAAAAACGGCGTCACCTCTAACTACCTGTTCGATCTCGCACCATATACCTGGTCACTGGTACAACAGCTTAAAGGTGGTAAGGCGCTGTTTACACAACCGCCAATGCCGATCAAATGTGCTGGAGCTCCACAGAAAGCGATGTATTTATCTTGTGATTATTGGCAGCGCCATGGCGTTCTGGACAAAATCGATGTCGAATTTGATCTGGCAGGAGCAGTTTTGTTTGGGGTTCCCGAGTTTGTGCCGCCTTTGATGGAGTATGTTCATAAATATCATGCCGGGCTGGTGTTCAATTCCAATCTGGTCAAGGTCAATGGCCCGGAAAAAATTGCTACCTTTGAAATCAAGAATGAGGCAGGCGAAGTTACCCGTGTCGATAAGCCGTTCGATATGCTGCACATCACGCCACCCCAGGTCGCGCCGGATTTCTTGAGCAACAGTCCACTGGCAAATGCTGCCGGATTCTGTGAGGTTGATCCCAAAACACTGCGAAGCACTTGCTTCTCCAATGTTTTCTCACTGGGTGATGCCTGTTCTGCTCCTAACTCTAAAACAGCAGCCGCGGTTAGAAAACAGGTGGTCATCGTTGCTGAAAATCTGCTGGCAGCAAAAGAAGGACGTGAACTTCGCGCGGTTTACGATGGTTACGGCGCTTGCCCGTTGACCGTCGAAAATGGCAAAGTGGTTCTGGCAGAATTTGGTTATGGCGGAAAATTGCTGCCAACTTTTCCGCTTAACCCGGTTATTGCCAGAAAGTTATACTGGTGGATGAAAGTTAATCTTTTCCCATGGGTATACTGGGATTGTCTGCTGAAAGGACGTGAGTGGCTGGCTGGATCCACTGAATCCAAATAGATTCTGTATGGAAGTTCACTGGCTGGGTATTTTGCCGGGTATTTTTACGGGGTTTGTACTTGGGCTAACCGGCTCCGGTGGCACCATTATTGCCGTTCCCTTACTGATTTTTGGCCTGAACGTAACCGTAGCGGAAGCCGCGCCGGTTGCGTTGCTGTCAGTGGGCGTATCAGCAGCAGTCGCCACTTATTCATCCCTCAGACAAAGAATTATTCGCTACCGGGCAGCTGGTCTCATTGCGGGTACTGGTATGCTGATTACGCCTGCCGGAGTATGGGTGGCGCAGCAGTTTTCTGATGCATTGCTGACGGTATTGTTTTCTGCTGTGCTGGCATATGCGGCTTTGTACATGTATCGCAAGAGTAATCTTGCTGCACAGCCGGAAGAAGCTGTTTTTCCACCTTGTCAGCTCAATCTGGAAAGCGGCCGTTTGATATGGACCATTCCCTGTGCCAAAGGATTGCTGGTTTCAGGTGCTGCAACCGGGTTTCTATCCGGTTTGCTCGGTGTGGGAGGGGGATTCATCATCATTCCTGCGCTAAGGAAAGTCTCAGATTTATCCATGAAAACCCTGATTGCCACCGCGCTTTCCATTACAGCGCTAATCTCCTTGACGGGCGTTATTTCGGCAACCTCCATGGGCTTTATGAACTGGCCGCTTGCTTTACCTTTTACCGCAGGTACAGTTGCCGGTACGCTGATCGGCAAACACTATGCTCACAGTTTTGACGAAGCCAAGCTGGAACGTGGTTTCGCTATTCTGACTTGGTGCATTGCGCTCAGTATGCTTATCAAGGGGCTTATGCTTTTTATTGACCTATTCACCCCGGATATGCCATGACTGAAAAGAGTGCACAGGCCACAGATGAGAAACTCCGCATCGATAAATGGTTGTTTGCTGCCCGTTTTTACAAGACGCGCTCGCAAGCCGCTGATGCGGTTGAGCGTGGCCAGGTGCAAATTAACGGCATGCGGGTGAAGCCATCCAGAATCCTGAACGTAGACGATATGCTCGATATTCGCATCGGGCCGTATCATCATCGGGTGAAAGTGCTGGCATTGTCCAATCAGCGTCGATCTGCTACGGAAGCTCGCCTACTTTATCAAGAAACAGAAGAAAGCCGACAAGCGCGCGAGATGCTGGCAGGAGAGCTCAAATCGCAGCCAACGCCACCGCGTTACGCTGGTAAAGGTCGGCCGACCAAGCGTGTGCGGCGCGACCTGGAGCGCTTTGTGGACGGGAAATGACTTCCCTGGCTGTCCGTGCACAAACTCTGCTCAGAGAAATCTTTGGTTACACCGAATTTCGCGGGCAGCAGGCTGAAATCATTACCCATATCGCAAACGGAAACAGTTGCCTGGTCTTAATGCCGACTGGTGGCGGTAAATCGTTATGCTACCAGCTGCCAGCATTATTGCGGGATGGCGTGGCCATTGTCATCTCACCACTGATTGCACTGATGGAAAATCAGGTCTCTGTATTGCATGAACGCGGTGTGCGGGCAACATATCTTAATTCTACGCAAACTTCCAAAGCTGCAGCAGTAATCGAACAAGACATGCTGGCGGGCAACTACGATCTGGTCTATGTTGCACCGGAAAGATTACTGACCAACCGCTTTCACGCGCTGCTGCAGCGTATTCCCATTGCCCTGTTTGCTATTGATGAAGCGCATTGCGTTTCCCAGTGGGGGCACGATTTCCGGCCAGAATACGGCAGGCTTTCAATGCTGCCGGAGAAATTTCCGGGCGTACCGCGTATCGCCCTGACTGCCAGCGCTGATGCCAGAACCCGCACCGATATTCTGCGTTGTCTTGAGTTAGGCCAGGCACGTGCTTTCATCAGTAGTTTTGATCGTCCCAATCTTTGCTACCGCATTACCGCCCGATCCAACAGCCGGCGACAGCTGTTAAACTTTATCCGCAATCAGCATCCCGGCGAGGCAGGTATCGTTTATTGCCAATCCCGCAAAAAAACTGAAGAAACAGCCGCCTGGCTGAATGCTAATCACATTCCGGCGCTTGCCTACCATGCCGGTATGGAAACACCTGTACGCACACAACACCAGAAAAAATTTCTGCGGGAGAACGGCATTGTCATGATCGCTACCTCGGCATTCGGGCTGGGGATTGATAAACCGGATATCCGTTTTGTTGCGCACCTGGATTTGCCCAGAAGTATTGAAAGCTATTATCAGGAAACCGGCCGGGCCGGGCGGGATGGCCTGCCGGCTGATGCATGGATGGTGTATGGGCCAAGCGATATTATCCGGTTGCGTTATCAGGCTGAATCCAACGCAGGACAAATATCCATTCCAGTCCAGCAAGCCGCTACTGCCCGGCTGGATGCGTTGCTGGCGCTGTGTGAAACAACCGCCTGTCGCAGAACACGATTGCTTGACTATTTTGGCGAACCATCTGATTCAAGCAGTGAACTGGCATGTGGCAATTGTGATGCCTGCCTGACCACCACTCCCGTTCAGGATGTCACGCTTGCTGCCCAGAAAGCACTGTCCTGCGTTTACCGGACAGGTCAGAATTTTGGCATGGAATATCTGATTGATGTCCTGACCGGAAAACAGACCAACCGGATCAGGCAATGGGGACATGATCGCGTCAGCACCTTCGGCATTGGTCATGAACTCAGCATCGAAGGCTGGCGCATCGTATTCAGACACCTGCTGGCACTGGGTTATTTCACTGCTGGCGGGGAACGGTTTACCCTGCAGCTCGCACCGGCGGCCAGAGGTATTTTGCGTGGAGAAACCCGCATAAAGCTGCGTTTGTCACCTTATCATCATTCTGCTTCACACCAGCAAGCTCCCATTGGTTTATCTGCGCCTGATGTATGTGAAATCCGGTAAATACTTCTTCTTGGGTCCGTTGGACTGTGACGATCCAGCTTTTCCCCCGATTTATACACAGTAAAAAACAGATTTTTTTATGAATAGAGCCAGAGTGTTGCAATAACACAACATAATTTAGTGAAAAAAGTATAAAAATCGGGTTTGGTGTTGCACAACAGATTCTGCTTGGGCACAATCCGTTCAACCCTTCTGTTCGGAAAAGTATGCGATATGCAACACCTCTGATCAGGCAGGAACGGAAGTAGTAAAGAATGTAGATGTATAGAGAATCAAGGTCCATCTTTATTGATCCAGATATTTTTCTTTAAGGAGAGTTTCAAATGAATAAAAAACTGATGGCACTGGCAATCGCTGGCGTGATGGCAGTTCCGCTCACTGCCGCTGCCGATGGTACACATGTCACCATTTTCGGCCGCTTGCAGGCTGAGTATGCAACTATTGATGTTGACGGATTCAATGCACAGACCGCTGTAGCGGATGATGCACTGCAATCCCGTTGGGGTCTGCAGATTGCTGAAGATCTGGGTATGGGGCTGCGTGCGCTGGGTCGTATCGAATATGCACTCAATCCGGGAGGAGATCTTCATAACACCGCACGTGAGCAATGGGTGGGATTAGGTGGTGATCAATGGGGTGAACTCAAATTTGGTCGCGTTCAATCCGTGTTGCGTGATTTCGCCGGTGGCCTTACGGTTGATGCCTTTGCTGAAACCAGTCTGCACGCCAATGGTAGCGGTGGTTTGATGGTTTCTTCCGCCAATGGTTATGGTTCTGGTGAGCACGGTTTCGTCAAAAGTGCAGTACGTTTTGATTCACCAGTAGTGGAAGGTTTCTCCGTAGCCGGTTTGTTGATGCCCGGTGATGCCGACAAAATTGACCCAACGGGTGCTAGTAATTTTATGGGACTTCCTGGCTCTGCCACTGCTATTGGCAGTGAGAATGCCGGTGGTGAAAACGGCGAATGGGATTTCCAGGCTGCCGCTAAATACAGCGGCCAGTTTGATATCGTGGGTGTCGATGTGTTTGGTGCCTATTCCCGGGATAATGTCAGTAAATTCCAGAAATCATATGGTGTAAAAGATGAGCAAATCTGGCGTGGTGGTGCAATTTTCAGCGTGGCTGATTTCCGGTTGCGTGGCCAGTATGAGCATGTAATTGATGCTAACCCATTTGGTGGGGCAGCTACTTGTACCCAGGCTGCAGCATTTGGAGATATTAACGCTCTAGGTAACAACGGTCGTGGCCAATGTAACTCCGCTATGAACCCGAATGGTAACGGTAGTCTGTGGATCGTTGGTGCAGATTACACTATTGGTAACACCATGCTGGTTGCACAAGGGGGTATGGCTGTCGCCAAGAAAACTGGTGAGGCTACTGAGCCATTTGGAACCTATGCCAAGCGTAACGTTGAAAACATTACCGTCGGTGTGATTCATAACCTGAGCCGTCGCTCCAGCCTGTTTGGTGGTTATCAGCGCGTTTGGGTAAAAGATAGAAATCTTGCTCCTGGCGTAGATGCTGACCGTAACGTTTACACAGTCGGTGTTCGCCACGATTTCTAATTATTAACAATTAGTTAATCACACTGTAGGAAAGGGCAGATTACTCTGCCCTTTTTCTTTTTGAAGTTGCTTAAATCTGTTATTGAAGTTGTTTATGGGGGAAGCCGGTCGATAAGCCGGGTTCTGTCATGGACAGTCATTCCTCTAGGCATACCGTTACCCGTATGCTCAAGCGATCTACCCACAGACTCGGCGAGCAGCGTCATCATCTGCCTATTTGATCTTGCTCCGGATGGAGGTTACCGCGTTTCACCGTAACTTAATACGCTCGTCTCTGTGGCCCTGTTCCTCACCTCACGGCGGCCGGCCGTTAACCGGCATCCTGCTCTGTGGAGCCCGGACTTTCCTCTCCCTGTTACCAGGCAGCGACTGTCTGACCGACTTCCCGCACTGATTCTAACAGAGGCACAAATTAAACACACAGATGATTGAATCTGTGTTCCAGGTTCAATGGCCAGGGATACCCTGCTGCTTAGGCAAGGGATAGAGACGTAGCGTTTTTCAGTAGTTCAAGGATACCTTGCAGTGCCGTGGCGACAGATTGTCGCCGGATGGCTTCGCGATCACCGCGGAACCGGCAGGTTTTGCTGTTTGCAGCGGTTGTAGATGAATTCTCCAGTATCCAGGCGAAACAAACGGTGCCGACCGGTTTTTCTGTGGAACCGCCGGTAGGGCCGGCGATGCCGGTTACGGACACTGCAACCTGAGCCTGGCTCATCGTGAGCGCACCTTGCGCCATTTCCCGTGCGATTTGTTCGGAAACCGCACCAAACTGTGTCAGCGTTTGTGGTTGTACACGCAACAGCTGCTGCTTGGATAAATTGCTGTAGCTAATGAAACCGCAATCATACCAGGCGGAGCTGCCGGAAATGGCGGTGACGATCTGCCCGATCCAGCCGCCGGTGCAGGATTCTGCTGAAACCAGCTTCAACCCGTTATTTTTGAGAGTTTGTCCGGTTTGGCGGGCGAATTCCAGCAGCGTTACGTCATCCGGAATGGTTGGGTAAGCGCTCAAAAGTAGCTTTCGAACAGCACCATCGATTTCCAGCCTGCGAGGCAAAGCAGGGTATAAAACGCTGCCAGCAGGTCATCCAGCATGACGCCGAATCCACCTTTGAGTTTGCTGTCCAGATAGCCAATGGGGGCAGGTTTGACAATATCGAAGAACCGGAATAACAGGAAAGCGGCCAGCTGCCAGACCCAGTGGGTTGGTGTGAAAAACAGCACCAGCATGAAGGCGACGATTTCATCCCACACCATGCCGGAATGATCGGGTGAATTGAGTGCTCGTCCGGTGACTGCGCATGCCCAGATCCCCAGGATAAAAAAAACATCAAGGATCAGCAGCACTGAAACGGGTTCGAGGATCGAATCCAAAAGCTGGAAAAGAGGGATGGCGGCAAGTGTGCCAAAAGTGCCCGGAGCGAAGCGGATGAGACCGACACCAGCGCCCATTGCAATGAAATGCGCTAGCCGGACATGCACAAAGGTAATATCTGGTTTTAGTGGCGTTTGACGTCGTGGTGAATAGTCATCGGGTAAGGAAGTGATCATAGCCTTTATTATTAAAAATTAGCGGGTTATCATTGGCATTTAGTACGGCCAATCCTTTTCCCGGCACGATTTTGCCGATGCGGGAGAGTTTCACGCCCGTTTGCTGCGCAAGTTGTGCAATGACATCATGCCTGTTTTCTGGTGCGGTGAAACACAGTTCATAATCATCACCGCCTGATAATAAACAGTCAATGGCCAATTGCCGAGTGGCATTTTCCTGTTGCAGTTTGTTTTTTAATGCCGGAGAGCAGGGAATGCGGTCGAAATCAACTGTGGCGGCAACATCGGATCGTTCCAGAATATGGCCGAGATCAGCCAGCAGACCATCGGAAATATCAATTGCACTATGCGCTACATTTACCAGCGCTTTTCCAAGAACAACACGCGGTGTGGGGGTATACAATGCGATTAGACAAGGAGTTGCCTCTTGCTCCGTCAGTGTTATACGCTGTTGCAGGAATTGCAGCGCCAGGGCAGCGTCTCCCAAAAAACCGGATACCCAGATATCATCTCCCGGCTTGGCGTCACTTCGCCGGAGGGCTTTGCCCTGCTCGACTTCGCCAATGATCTGTACACCAATATTGAGTGGGCCGCTGGTGGTATCTCCGCCGATTAACTCGATCTGATACTGATCTGCCAGCGCGAAAAACCCACTGGAAAAAGCCTTGAGCCAGGCATCATCCTGTGCGAGTGTTTCAGTTAATGTCAGAGAAAGCGTTATCCAGCGCGGTGTAGCACCCATGGCAGCCATATCGGAAAGATTGACAGCAAGCACTTTGTGACCCAGTGTAGAAGGCTCAATATCGAGGAAAAAATGTCGTCCCGAGACCAGCGTATCAACCGATACGGCCCAATCCATTCCTGGTGTGCAGGTAATTAATGCGGCATCATCTCCCGGCCCCAGCAGCGCGTTGCGTACGGGACGGGAAAAATAGCGATTAATGATGTCAAACTCGGAGTTCATAGCTACACCATTTATGAAAAGTTAGATAAATCGATAGCTATTATTGCGGACTGCAACCGTGAGTGTGATGTTGACGGATGGCGGGAAGCAACCCCCCAGCAGCAATGGTGCTAGAGAAACTAGATTACCACGCCACACTGGGTTGCGGCTCGCGAAGATAAGGAAAAGAAAACAGCGTTTGCAATGGCAAAATAAATCACCCCCTCTTTTCCTGTTGACTGTTTTGGTTAAACAATTTTTTAGAGAGGTGTTGCTATCGACGTAATGACCGGATCTAGTGTGGATCCTTATTCCGGACGGGGCTGGATTGAAGTTCAACAGCCCGCAACTGGGCGGCCAGTTTGTCCAGTACACCGTTGACGTATTTGTGCCCGTCTGTCCCGCCATAACTCTTGGCCAGTTCTATCGCTTCATTGATGATAGCCCGACAGGGTATTTCAGGATGATGCACCATTTCATAGGTACCAATTAGGAGAATCGAACATTCCACCGGACTTAGTTCTGCCAGCTGCCGATCAAGATAAGCTTGGATTTGTGCTTCCAGATCACGGGAATGTTCCAATACACCCTGCAGCAAATCGGAAAAGTAGGAACCATCCGCTTTGCTGTAAAAATTGACCTGTTGCAGTTGCAGGTCAATTTCCTGAGCATTTCCCCCGGCAAGACGCCATTGGTAAATTCCCTGCAAGGCCAGTTCACGTGACAGACGCCGGCGATTTTTATAGCCTTTGTGTCCTTGTGCTGGTTTGGATGGTGGAGCAGTGTCTGTTGGTATCATGAAGAGGTGGTGGATTGATCCATTTCGCCAAGCGTTAATGCCAGATTGGCCATTTCTACCGCGACACGCGCGGTTTCAGCCCCTTTTTCGGTCATACGGGCAGTGGCTTGATCTTCGTTATCCGTTGTAAGAATGCCATTTGCAATGGGGATGTCGTATTCCAGTCCGACTGCTATCAGCCCGCGTGCCGATTCATTGGCCACTACGTCAAAATGATAGGTTTCACCATGAATAACTGCACCTAAAGCAATCAGGGCATCGTACCGGTCAGATATGGCGAGTTTTTGTAGCGCAAGCGGAATCTCCAGCGCACCGGGTACAGTTACCAGAACGATATCTGCTTCCTGCACGCCCAGTTTGGCAAGTTCCGTTGTGCAGGCGCCAAGCAACCCTTCACTCGTATCAATATTGAAACGGCTCATGACAATACCGATGCACAGCCCGTTTCCATTGAGGTCTGAATCTATTTCGAGAATATTGTCATAGTAGGACATAAAAGACGTACCTCTCTGCTCTTTGTTTTAAAGTTGGTTGATTGGCCTTGTGGCCGGAAATTGATAGCAAAAGTGTCTTAGAACCTGTTCAATAGCTCACGGAAGGGCGCATTACGGCGTTGAAATTGAACTCAAAATGCTCACATATTTCAAGTATGCTCCGCTTTCTCGTTCAATTTTGCCTTGCCTTGCATCCCTTGATCGAGACTTTGAACAGATTTTTACACGCGATCGCGATCTTCCGGTTCCAGATACCCGGTAACTTCCAGACCAAAGCCGGTCATACTAGGCATTCTGCGAGGGGTTGCCAGCAGGCGCATTTTACTGACTCCTAGATCTTTAAGAATCTGCGCACCGATACCATGATGGCGCAGATCCGATACGGGTTTATCCGCTGGATGCGGTGTGGTTTGCAGAATCCGCTCAGTTAACACGCTGGCATCATTTTTGCGCTGTAGCAGCACGACTACGCCCTTTCCGGCATGTGTGATGGCTGCCATTGCATCATGAATACTCCAGGAGTGAGTGTAATCATCAATTTCCAGCAGATCAATCACCGTCAGCGGTTCGTGCACTCGTACCAGTATTTCCTCACCGGTATTCCATGTCCCTTTTACCAGCGCGAGATGAGTGACGCCGGCAATCTTATCATGGTAGGCAATCAGTCTGAATTCTCCGTGAGCAGTTTGTAAGGGACGTTCAGTCGTTCGTGTGACCAGGCTTTCTGTGAGACGGCGATAATGAATGAGATCAGCAATTGTCCCGATCTTGAGATGGTGCTCATCGGAGAATTCGATTAGATCTGGCAGCCTTGCCATTTCACCGTTTTCTTTCAGAATCTCGCAAATCACTGCGGCCTCGGTTAAACCCGCCAGCCGCGCCAGATCACAGCCAGCTTCGGTATGGCCGGCGCGTGCCAGCACCCCACCCTTCTGCGCTTTGAGCGGAAAAATATGGCCGGGTTGAACCAGATCTTCCGGTTTAGCATCCGCTTGGACGGCTGTTTGAACAGTACGGGCGCGATCGGCAGCGGAAATTCCGGTTGTTACACCGCTGGCTGCTTCAATGGAGGCAGTGAAATTGGTGCCCAATGGCGAATGATTGTCGGCAACCATCATGGGCAGCTTAAGCTGACGGCAACGCTCTTCTGTCAATGTCAGGCAGATCAATCCCCTGCCGTATCTGGCCATGAAATTGATTGCTTCGGGCGTAATAAAATCAGCCGCCAGTACCAGATCGCCCTCATTCTCACGATTTTCCTCGTCAATGAGGATAACCATCTTTCCATTTTTGAAGTCTGCCAGAACTTCTTCAATCGATGAGATTGTCATGATTGCTTGCCTTGTGCCTGATCGAGTAAACGTGCCACGTATTTCGCTATCATATCTGTTTCGAGATTCACTTTTTTGCCGGGCTCAAACTGTTTGAAAGTTGTATTGGCTAATGTATGGGGAATAAGGTTGATTTCAACCCGTTCAGATGCCACCTGATTCACCGTAAGACTGACGCCATCGATCGTAATTGACCCCTTGGGGATAATATATTTAAACAATTGTGGCGGCGGCTGGATTGCCAGCAGGCAGCGATCACCTGCTTGTGTGAATTGTACAACTTCACCGACTCCTTCCACATGCCCGCTGACCAGGTGACCATCGAGCCGATCAGAAAATCGTAACGCTTTTTCCAGGTTGACCGGATTGCCGGGAATATCCAGACCATGTGTACAACTCAATGTTTCACCGGATACATCGACGGTGAAGCACCCTTCCTCAAATGCAGTGAGTGTCAGACAGGCACCATTGACGGCAATACTATCCCCAATGGCGACATCTGTGAGATCCAGCTTGCCGGGATCAATATGGATACGAACAGCGTCTTCTTTGGGATAGACGTGCCTGATACGGCCAACTGCTTTGATGATTCCAGTAAACATGCCTTTTCCCGAGTTTTGAAACAAATTCCATTGTAAATAGATAATACCCCGGTCAGTCTGATAGTTCGAACACTGTTATAATCAACAGTTTATCCGGGATTGCCCGGGCCGATTTCCGAGGAACTTTCAATTATGACACGCCTGCTCCGTAATATCGCCATTATCGCCCATGTGGACCATGGCAAGACCACGATGGTGGATAAGCTGCTGCATCAGGCCGGCACCTTTGCTGCTCACCAGACCATTGCTGAACGGGTGATGGATTCTGATGATATTGAGCGCGAACGCGGAATCACGATTTTTTCCAAAAATTGTGCAATCGATTATGCCGGCGTACATATCAATATTGTGGATACCCCGGGCCACGCCGATTTTGGCGGAGAAGTCGAGCGTGTGCTGTCAATGGTGGATGGTGTGTTGTTGCTGGTGGATGCGGTTGAGGGCCCTATGCCGCAAACCCGTTTCGTCACTCGCAAGGCGCTGGCAGCCGGTTTGTGCCCGATTGTGGTGATTAACAAGATAGACCGTCCCGGTGCCCGGCCGGATTGGGTGGTGAACCAGACATTCGATTTGTTCGATAAATTGAATGCTACCGAAGAACAACTGGATTTCCCGGTGATCTACGCTTCCGGACTCAACGGTTATGCCACATCGGATCCCAAACAGCCTGGCAGCGATATGCGTCCGCTGTTTGATCTGATACTCAAGCATGTACCCGCACCGACAGGAGATCCTGATCAGCCGCTGCAACTGCAAATCAGTGCGCTTGATTATTCCAGTTTTGTTGGGCGTCTTGGTATTGGCAGAATCAGCCGGGGTCGTCTGAAATCGGGGCAGGAAGTGATGGTAATGACGGGTGGACAAACACCGAAAAAAGCGCGTGTCAACCAGATATCTGCTTTTAGCGGACTGGATCGGGTTCAGTTGAGTGAAGCAGCTGCGGGCGAAATTGTGTTGATCAGCGGGATTGATGAGCTCAGTATTGGCACGACGCTGGCGGATACTGATCGCCCGGAAGCTTTGCCGATGCCAAAGGTTGATGAACCAACGCTTTCAATGAATTTTCAGGTCAATACTTCACCTTTTGCCGGCAAGGAGGGTAAATTTATTACCAGCCGCCAGTTGCGCGAGCGCCTTGAAAAAGAATTGCTGACCAATGTTGCATTGAAGCTGGAAGAAACCGGCGAAACCGATTCATTTCTTGTTTCTGGGCGTGGTGAGCTGCATTTGACAATTCTGCTTGAAAACATGCGTCGGGAAGGTTATGAGCTGGCGGTGTCTCGCCCCAAGGTGGTTATCCGGGAAATTGATGGCGTTAAGTGCGAACCGTTCGAGATATTGACGATTGATATTGATGAAACCCACCAGGGAGCGGTGATGGAGACATTGGGAACACGCCGTGGTGATCTGCTGGATATGATAAGTGACGGGCGTGGCCGGGTCAGGCTGGATTATCGTATTCCTGCACGCGGCCTGATTGGATTCCAATCCGAATTTATGACACTGACGCGCGGCACTGGCATCATAAGCCATATCTTCGATGAATATGCACCGATGCGGCCGGATATTGCTTCACGTAAAAATGGTGTGCTGATCTCGGCAGAATATGGTGAGGTAGTGGCTTACGCGCTCTGGAAGCTACAGGAGCGTGGCCGCATGTTTGTCAGCCCCGGTGAGCCGGTTTATGAAGGGATGGTGATTGGCATACATACCCGTGAGAATGATCTCGTCGTTAACCCGATCAAAGGTAAACAACTGACTAATATCCGGGCATCCGGCCATGATGAGGCGGTTGTGCTGACACCCCCGATTCAGTTGACATTGGAATCAGCAGTTGAATTCATTACGGATGATGAGTTGGTTGAAATTACTCCAAAAAGTATCCGTATCCGTAAACGTTTCCTGCTGGAACACGAGCGTAAACGGGCGGGCCGCTCCGTTGCCTGATGTTTCCTGGCAGCAGATATAAAAAATTGGTTCTATGGTATATCGCTGACCCCATGTGCTCATGGTGCTGGGGGTTTGCGCCGGTTATCGAGCAAATTAGGCAGGAATATTCGGCATCCTTGACGATAGAGTTGATGCCCGGAGGGCTGCGGCCAGGAACGAATATGCCGCTTTTACCAGAAAAAAAAGCACAAATTCTGCAGCATTGGCATACGGTGCATACCAAGACTGGCCAACCTTTTACCTTTGAAAATGCCCTGCCGGAGGGATTCATTTACGATACTGAACCTGCCTGTCGGAGCGTTGTCAGTATGTCATTGATCGAATCGGAAAAAATATTTCCCCTTTTTGCTGCGATACAGCACGCTTTTTATGTCGAACAAAAAGACGTGACGCAATTTTCCGTCCTGGCAAAACTTGCTGCTGATCTGGATATATCGGCATTGCAGTTTGCTTCGGTGTTTCAATCGGAAGAGGCGAAACAACAAACTTTGGCTGGTTTCCATCGTGCTGCACAATGGGGTATAAGCGGGTTTCCGGCACTTGTGGCCGAAAGCGGAACAGATCGCCATTTGATCACCACAGGTTATCGTCCGATTGAATCACTGCGCCGATTGCTGGATACCTGGTTGCAGCAGCATGAGGTTTGATTAAGCTCGTGAGCTGAATCTTTGACTGGCTTTTTTATTTTTGGCACTGCGCACAGAAAAAGCTGGATCGTTGTCCCTGGCGAGTTTTACTCACAAGTGCGCCACATTTCCGGCATGGCTGCCCTGTTCGCCCGTACACCCAATATTGTTGCTGAAAGCAACCTGGGCTACCATCGCAATCAGTAAAATCGCGCAAACTGCTCCCGCCTGCTTCAATTGCACGCTGCAAGGTCATCTTGACAGCATCAACCAATCTCGCACAAAGCGCCGTACTCAGACTGCCTGCGGCAATCAGGGGAGAAATACCGGCATGAAACAAGGCTTCATTAGCATAAATGTTACCTATGCCGACCACGATATGCTGATTCATGAGTGCTTCTTTGATGCTGATACTGCGTCTTTGTATTTTTTCATGCAGAAACAATCCATTAAAAGCATCACTCAGGGGTTCAGGGCCCAACTTTTGCAATAATGGATGTTGGCGAACATCCCCATCCCACCACAATATTACGCCAAACCGCCGAGGATCACGAAAACGCAGCATTTTTTCATTATCCAGCCACAGTTCAAAATGATCATGCAGTAATGACGGCGTGGATACAGGTAGTACGCGCAAACTGCCCGACATGCCCAGATGTATGATAAGTGTGCCTTTGCTGCAAGCAAACAGAAGATATTTTGCTCGTCTGGTAATGGTGTTAATTCTTTGACCGGGGAGCAGTGTGATCAATTCAGGCGATACCGGCCAGCGTAAAGCGTAATTTCGTATTTTTACCTGTGTAATGTATCTGCCGGCCAGGTGGGCGTCTATTCCACGCCGGGTGACTTCGACTTCAGGCAGTTCCGGCATGATCTGACAAAAATTTGTAGCAAACAGCAGAAACTGGATTACACGTCATCTGCGTTTGCGGTACCAGCTGATGAAGAGTCCACTTACAAGAAATATCAGTGGCAGAGCGATGAGAAAACCAGTGGCGATCAGGGTTAATTGCAGCTCACTCAGCTCTAGTCGGCTGTCGATAGTGACACGCGGCTGAATCGAGATAAATGACTCATCTCCGGCGAGCCAGTTGATCATATTCATACCCAAATCCAGGTTGCCGCCGTTACCGAGATAACTGTTGGCCAGGAAATGTCCGCTGCCAACGACGACAACCCGTTGTTCGCGGTCTTCTACCACCCGGTTCAATGCGACGGCGATCTCCACCGGACCTGCAACATCATTTTCCTCATCAAAACTGATTTCACCTTCCAGCGGGCCAGTTTCCACCCAACCCTGCGGGGCTGCTTCTGCCAGAGTGACACTGCGCCAATCGGTATTTTCCTCGGGGATGAGCTGGCGAGTAAAAGGAAATACCGTAATGAAATCAAAATTTTCTGTTACAGCATGTGCGCCGTAAAGGGTTCCCAGCGCAAACGTTGATGGTACTCTCAGCCGATCTGCCTGGGGATCAACCACCACGCCGGGTGTCAATACAATGCCGAGTTTTTCAGCCAGCGGCAGCAATCCATGCAGGGGGCCTGTATCCACCAGCCACAGCAAATTTCCACCTTTGGCAAGGTAATCCAGTATCTTTTTCACCTCTCCTTCCAGCAGTTCAGTCTGCGGGGATGCAATAATCAGTATGCCGGTATCTGGAATCTCTGGTTGATCGGTAAAGCTGAAAGGTTTGCTTTCGAAACCGATTTCCAGCAACTTCTTGTTAAAATTCCCCATATCACGCTGGGTGACACCATCCATTTTTCGCTCACCATGGCCAGACAATACCAGCAACTGTTTTTTTTCGGTGCGCGCCAATCGAACCAATGCATTCGAAAATGCCTGTTCGTTAATGGTGGCAAGACGCTCTTTGCGTTCCTTGAAACTGATGACGATTTCGCCATTAAGCCTGACACCTGCGCTTTGCGCCTGCTGTGGCTGTTCTACCGGATCAATGAAATTCAGGATCAGATCCGGTTTAATTCGTTGATACACGCTGACGAAGTTGCTGATGATTCCGCGAATATCGCCCAGTTGCAAATCCTGTTGTGTTGCATAAACGGTAATTTGTACCGGGCCGTCAAACTTTTGCAATATATCGATGCTGGCCTGACTCAAGCTGTTGCGATTATTCTGACTGAGATCCCACTGTGTACGAAACTCCAGCGCCAGATAACCCAGTACTCCCGCTAATACCAGGAACAAGGCAATGAATAGACCGTTTTGCCAGCGGGATCGTAATCCTGATTTTTTGTTAAACGTGGTCATAAAAAACCGGTTGGATCAGAAACTTAGCCATTCAGCCGCTCTCCATCCAGATGGTATATGGTCAGCACCAGAAAGGTGATGGCAAAAAGAAGAAGAAAAGCCAGGCTGAACGTATCGATTAGACCAATATTGAAGTTTTCAAAATGTCTGAACAGGGAAAAATGGCGTACAGCACTTTCTGATTCGATGGTCACGATATCCATTACCCATAAGCACAGCAACACCCCCAGACTGCCCAGCGCGGCAATGGCCGGGTAGGACGTGAGGCTGGAAATATACAGCCCCAGTGAAGCGAAACAGCTTGCCAGCAAAATCAGCCCGATTACATTACTGCCCAGCAGCCCGAAATCCAGCATGCCCCCTGTCAATAATGAAATGGACAGCATGACTATTAACAGCGGCATCAGACAGAAAAAAATCATGAGTGCCAGAAACTTGCCCAGCACGATGGCTGGTATGGAAACCGGTGCTGAAATCAGCATGACCAGCGTATGGTTACGGCGCTCTTCTGCGAATAAACGCATGCTTAGTACGGGGGTTACCGCTAGGAGTACGATGGATGCTATGGAGAATACCGGTGCCACGATTACTTCAGTTATACCCGGTGGATTGGCGAGCTGTGCCAGTTGAGGCTGTATTTCGAGGAAGGTATTTAGTCGCCCCAGAAATACCCAGGCCAGCACCAGTTGCATCACTGCCAGAAAAACCCACACTAGCGATGATACGAATAACAACTTGAGTTCTTTGCTGGCGATAGTAAACATCGTCATTGCGCCCATTCCCAGGCAGGTGCATTCTCTGCCGTGAGTTGCGTAAATATATTTTCCAGGTTCATATTTCGCTGTTTCAGGTTGTCCAGATTGTCGTCCAGTACCAGCCTGCCCTGGTGCATGATTTGTACACGATTACATACACTTTCTACTTCCGAGAGGATGTGGGAGGAGAGAATGATGGCGTGAGTTTTACCGAGTTCGCGAATCAGTGCGCGTACTTTTTGTATCTGGTTTGGATCAAGACCGACGGTTGGCTCATCCATAATAATCAGTTGTGGCCGGTGAATAATTGCCTGGGCAATTGCAACCCGCTGTTGATAGCCTTTCGACAAAATACCAATCAGCCGCTTTCCCACATCACTCAGTTCACATTGTTGTTTTACCTCATCCAGTGCGATCTGTACCGATGTGTTAGCAAGACCGTGCAGCCGAGCAGCAAACTGTAAATACTCATCTACCGTCAATTCTTTATAGAGAGGAGGTATTTCAGGCAGATAACCAATATAACGTTTTGCCTCAAGTGGATTTTTCAGTAAATCTACCCCGCAAATCCGGACGCTCCCACTGTCGGGTGCGAGATTCCCGGTTAACATCCGCATGGTGGTGCTTTTGCCGGCACCATTTGGACCCAGAAATCCGAGGACATCCCCGCAGCCTAATTTCAGGTTTACCTCGTGCACGACAACATGACGGCCGAAGCAGCGTTTTAAACCATCTGCCTCAATAACTGGATATGTATTATTTGGGGTCACGGCAATATTTATTATCAGATTTGCATATTATATTACCTGCTCTGCCAGATTTTTCGGCTAAAAAGACAATCTTGGTTAACTCTGTAATTGCTGCGCCGTTTATGGAGTATGTATCGTTAAAAGTGCGCGAAGGTTTGTCCACATTGGGCTATGTGGTTTGATACAGTGTTGTGCAGAAGATACACTTCGGTTTGACAAAGATAAAAGGATCAACTCATAATCGTTGCCGGTAGTATGCGAGCAACGCTGATCTGATTACGACGAGCGGGAGAGTCATAACAGTATGAATGATCGTATAAAAAAGTGATTGTGGGTGGTTGTGATACAGGTTTTTATACTTAAGAACAAGGACAATAGCATGAAAAAAATGATATTAGCCAGGAAATATCTGATGGGAGCCGTTATTTTGCCCGGATTGCTGGCATCCGGGATTGTAATGGCTAATTTACATGAAGAACAAAGACAAGGCTTCAGCGCGGCAGATAAAGCTGAAGCTTATGCTGTGGATGATAACGGGGTTGTCGCCAGAAACTCAACAGGCCTATGCTGGCGCACCGGCTACTGGACACCTGCCAAGGCTATTTATGAATGTGATCCTGATCTGGTCAAGCAACCAGAGCAAGTTGTTGAGGCCCCGCCACCGGTAGTGCCGGTCGTGACTGAACCTGAGAAAGTATCTTTCTCGGCAGATGCATTGTTTGATTTTGACAAGGCTGTTCTGAAACCAGCCGGTATGCAGGCGCTAGATGATTTTTCCAGAAACCTGGAAGGGGTGAATTACGATTTGATCATTGCTGTAGGCTATACTGACCGCATCGGCTCGGAAGCGTATAACAAGAAACTTTCTGTAAGACGCGCAGAAGCCGTCAAAAACTATCTGGTTTCCAAGGGAATCGGTGCAGATCGTATCTTTACCGACGGTAAAGGTAAAGCAAATCCGGTTACCGGTGATTCTTGCCAGGGCACTAAAGCAACCAGAACATTAATTAATTGCCTGGCACCGGATCGTCGTGTGGAAATTGAAGTGGCTGGTACGAGAGAAACCATTAACTAAAATTTACCGCGCATTCAACGTGGATCACCTAAAAGCCCTGCCAGCGTGCAGGGCTTTTGGCTATGAAAGCATGAAAAGTGACCCTGTCCTGTCCGATTAATCATTGATCGTTCAAGCGGATATTGCTGGGTAATCGAGAACTTGATACCCTGAACAAAGCTAAACTGTACAGGGATGCAGTTATTGACAAAAGTATCTTTTCAGTTAAATTTGCAGGCAAATTATTGTATGAAAAATGATGGCATCAACGCAGATCCAATGGAACTGGAGAAATTCAGTCAACTGGCGCATCACTGGTGGGATCCAAACAGTGAATTCAAACCGTTGCATGAAATCAATCCACTTCGGTTGAACTATATTGACGAAATTGCAGGGTTGGATGGAAAAACAGTTGTCGATGTCGGTTGTGGCGGCGGGATATTATCCGAATCCATGGCAGCACGTGGTGCCAGGGTGACGGGGATTGACCTGAGCGACAAGGCGCTGAAAGTAGCAAAATTACATCTTCTGGAAAGTGGTCATCAGGTTGATTATCGTAAAATAACTGTGGAAGCGCTTGCGGTGGAACTTCCTCAGCATTATGACATTGTTACCTGCATGGAGATGCTGGAACATGTACCGGATCCTGCCAGCGTCATTCAATCATGTGCCCGTCTTGTAAAAAATGGTGGATGGGTATTTTTTTCGACCTTGAACCGTAATCTGAAAGCGTATCTTTATGCCATCATTGGTGCTGAATATATTCTTCGATTGCTGCCACGAGGAACGCATGAGTACGCAAAATTTATTAAACCTTCTGAACTGGCGCGCATGGCGCGTACTGCCGGATTGATAGAGTC
The DNA here is from genome assembly GCF_003201195.1 of Nitrosomonas eutropha. Lineage (GTDB taxonomy): Bacteria > Pseudomonadota > Gammaproteobacteria > Burkholderiales > Nitrosomonadaceae > Nitrosomonas > Nitrosomonas eutropha. The sequence goes on from NZ_QICQ01000023.1 coordinate 43,106, forward strand.
CGGGATTATCGGTATGACCTACAATCCAATCACAAAAATCTATGCTCTGGAAGCTGATACCAGTGTCAACTACATCATGACATTCCAAGCCTGATTTAATACAAGCACATCAAATATTCCTGATGATCAGAAAAGCTGTCCTGTTCGATTTCGACGGCACCATTGCGGACACAGCACCGGATCTTGGCCGCGCACTCAACAGGCAGCGTATTGCGCATGATCAGCCGCCTCTGTCGATCGAACTGATCCGTACCGTTGCGTCTGCTGGCGCACGTGGGTTGTTGAATCTTGGTTTTGGTTTGAAACCGGATGATCCCGGTTACCAGGTCATGCGGGAGGAGTTTCTCTCCTTTTATACCGAACAGCTTTGCCAGGATACTCGCCTGTTTCCAGGTATCCCTGAATTACTGGAACAACTGGATGATCAGGCCATCCCATGGGGAATCGTCACTAATAAGCCGGCAAGATTCACTCGGCCGCTCATACACCTGCTTGGATTACATCACCGTGCAGCCTGTATTATCAGTGGAGATGATACTACCTACACCAAGCCTCATCCGGAACCATTGCTTACTGCTTGTCGTCAGATAAACGTAGCTCCTGATCATTGTATTTATCTGGGAGATGATATTCGTGATGTGCAAGCCAGCCTTGCTGCTGGAATAAAACCGATTGTAGCGCTTTATGGTTATCTCGGTACCGGTGATCCACCGGCAACATGGGGAGCATTTGAACTAATTAACCACCCAGGTGATCTATTACGGTATATTTAATCTGTTACAATTTTCCGGTTGAACTTTCTGAGCCACACCAGCTCTTATACATTAAGAATTCATGTTCGGGGGCGATCCGGTTTCGACGTGGGTTGCAAAGCAGCGCAGGGCATACCGAGGTTCAGTACCCTCGTAAAACAGCTGAGAAAAAAATAGTCGCAAACGACGAAAACTACGCTTTAGCCGCTTAATCCGGCTAAACTCCACGCCAGTGGGCCTCAACGCTGGGTCTGGCAACAGACAGTGGAGTCACTAACGAGGATCGCGCTTTGCAGGGTTACTTTACAAAGCGTTAAAAAATAGGTAACTCGCCTATCATCAGCTTGCCGGTTGGCGGATGCCAGGTTAAATTAAACAACATGGCTAAGTATGTAGAACTGTCTGTAGAGGACTTGCGGACGCGGGTTCAATTCCCGCCGCCTCCACCAATTTAGGGTTTGGAGACATCCAAAGAAGTTAGTAAGTTTATGAAAACATAACATTATTAGATCTTTAGTGTCTTAGCAAATCCAGTAACAAGCAGTAGAATCCAGTATAATATGCAGTAACTTTTACAGTAACCGCCGGGGTTACTGCTTTTTCGTAGAAAGTTACTGCATTGTTCTGGAGGCAGCATGAAGCGCCATCTTTTGGCGGATGTAGCTATTCGCAATTCAAAACCTGATGATAAAACTCAGCGGTTATCTGACGGTGCTGGCTTATACCTGTTAATCAAACCCAACAATTCTAAATGGTGGCGGTTTGACTACAGTATAGACGGCAAGCGTAAAACTCTATCTTTGGGTGTTTACCCAACTGTTAGCCTGAAAGCAGCACGTGATAGGGCTGATGCAGCCCGCCAAGATGTTGTTAATGGCATAGACCCCAGTACCAGCCGCAAAGATCACAAAGCCAAACAAGCAACAGAAAGGGAAGCCGATAGGCGTATTGCTGAAGGACTGCCTGCAATAGACTCATTTGAAGATGTTGCCCGTGAATGGTTCAGCAAGTTTTCAACTGAGTGGGCACCGTCTCATGCAGACAAGATTATCCGTCGGCTGGAGCGTGATATTTTCCCTTGGATCGGCAAACAACATATAACAGATGTTAATGCACCTGCGTTGCTGAGCGTATTAGGCAGGATTGAATCACGTGGTGCAAAAGAGACAGCACACAGAGCCTTACAAAATTGTGGGCAAATATTCCGCTACGCAGTAGCCACAGGTCGTGTCGAACTAAACCCCGCTCCTTCATTACGCGACTTTCTCCCCTCCCCCAAACCAGCACACCACGCAGCCATCATTGAGCCGCAAGCGGTTGGTGAGTTACTGCGAGCCATAGACAGTTATCAAGGTTATTTTGTGACTAAGTGCGCGTTACGTATAGCGCCTTATGTTTTTGTTCGTCCGGGTGAGTTGCGTAACGCTGAATGGGTTGAGATTAACCTTGATCAAGCTGAATGGGATATACCTGCTGAGCGGATGAAGATGCGTGAGCCTCATCTTGTGCCTCTGGCCACCCAGGTTGTAGAGATATTACGTGAGTTATATGCACTTACCGGGAGTGGTCGTTTTGTGTTTCCGGGTGCTCGTACCACTAGCCGCCCAATGAGTAATAACGCGGTTCTGGCAGCACTGCGGCGGATGGGGTTTGGTAAGGATGAAATGACCGGCCACGGGTTCCGTGCAATGGCTCGGACTATTCTTGATCAAGAGTTACATGTTCGCCCTGACTTTATTGAACACCAGTTAGCCCATGCTGTGCGTGATGCAAACGGACGGGCTTATAACAGAACTACGCACTTACCGGAGCGTAAACAAATGATGCAGGATTGGGCGGATTATCTGGATAAGTTAAAAACTGGTGCTGAGATTATTGCACTACCCAGGAGGATGGCCTAATGCCACGTAAAAAGACTGTCCAGCCTAAACCGCTGGCCATAATCAAATGGCTGGAACCAGATCCATCGTGGGGGATGGGGTATGTGCCCCATATATATGAGCCGTTCAGTGGGTTAGCCGGCCTTGTGCCTGGGGAGGTACGTACGCTGGAGGTCAGGGACGAAACCTGTCGCTTGAGCGGTAGTGGGCTGCATAACCATTACGCTTTTGAGGCCAAAGTGCAGAAGGTATGGGGTTATGTTTTCAAAGATTATTTTGTGCGGGTGCCGGGCGGTGACCTTGAGTGCACAAAGCCTGCAAATGACTATCTGAAAAATGGCTCATCCTTTGTAAAGGAGATACAACTTCGGGGGCTGTGCGGGGTTAATGGTTCTGACGATAGCCGGTGGCGGAAGCAGGTTTACAAAGCTCTGGTAAAAAAGATGGAAACCGCCAGAGACGCGATAAAGAGGAAAGAACTCGATGGGGCGTGGTGGGCACGTTGGAGAAATATAAACGATCAGACAGGTTAAAAGGGGGTTGGGAGTGCCCAAGTACGTTTTGCGCCCAACTTTTAGCTATCGGTAGACATAGAATCACTCCATCACAGTTTAAATATGGAGTCTGATATGCAGAAAGGTACAACTAACCCTCTGACACAAGAGGGTTTTCTTCGTCTGCCGGAAGTTTTAGCAGTTTTCCCAGTTTGTAGGTCAAGCTGGTACGCAGGCGTTAAAAAGGGTATTTATCCTGCTGGTGTAAAGCTGGGTAAGCGAACAACAGCATGGCGGGTTTCTGACTTACGCAAGCTGCTAGAAAACGGGGAGGATAAATAAAAATGGCCACCACACTCGGAAATGCAGCAGCCACACAAGTCATTGATAGTATAGCAAATAATGTTGTACATGTTAAGAGTCTGTTTACAATCTGTTTCTCACCCCTGATAATAAATAGATGAAGAGACCAAAATACGCCAGTGACATCAGCCGAGAGAAGTTTGCCGAGA
>NZ_QICQ01000024.1 GCF_003201195.1 Nitrosomonas eutropha
TCCCTTTCGCTGTGGGCACAGGAGGCAAATTTAAGATGAATATGTATTTCTGGCCCTTGTTGATCATTGTCATAGGCGGTGGATACTTCTTCTTCTCTTCAAAAAGTCAAAAAGAAAAAAATACATAGTCGGATCATTCGTACAGGAATACTAAAATAAATTTTTATTTGGCGAATAGTAATCCTGATTCTTTTATTTGTCTTAATTATCAATAGGATGGTGATATGATCAAGAATAATTATTTTAAATTTATTATGATAAAGCTAGCTACTACGGTAAAGATGAATATTGCAATTCTAGGATTTGGATTGGTAATTCTGGTGGCGCATCCTACTGCTGTGTTTGCACATGCTGAACTAGTTAAAGCTGAGCCTGCGCGCAGAGCTGTTCTTGCCGATTCTCCGCAACAAATTAGGTTATGGTTCAATGAGGAAATTGAGGCAGATTATGCTTCGCTTTCCTTGCTTGATGCAGATAATAAAGTTTTAACGGAAAAAAAACCTATTGCACATCCAGACGATTCAAAATCTATCTACCTGGAGCTGCCGGAATTAGCAGAAGGTCGGTATACAGTTAAGTTTCGGGTGTTGTCGGTAGATGGGCACGTACTGGATTCAGAATATAAATTTACGGTTAAGAAAAATAAAATTAAGTAAAAGTAATGGAAGTTGTTGCGATACTCGCTCGTTGGTCACAGCTTGTTGCTAATCTGGTATTGCTTGGCAGTTGTACTTATCTCGCGGTAGCGGGCGCAAGGAAGGAGTTATTTAGTAATAACTGGATCCTACGTTTAGAAAAATTATTTCCATTGTTGGCTTGTATAATTTTAATTGGTCTCGTAGGGATTTTGGCAACTACTACGGGAAAAGCAACAGGGATTGAATCAAACGTATGGAAGCCTGATGCATGGATAAAAATTGTCCAACATACCAATATGGGGCACATGTGGGCAGTACGTGCGGTATCAGCTTTGCTTTTGCTGGGTGCTGCTACATTTGTCTCGCTAAAACGTGAGCGGGCCAGATGGCATTACGTCATGGTTGCAGGCTTGGCATCTCTGCCTTTGATAGCTTCTGCTATGGTAAGTCATGCTGGTTCAGACGAGAATTTCTTGTTTTATGCTCCTGTTTATGTCATGCATATTTTGATGGCTGGAGTGTGGTTTGGTGCGCTGCCGGCATTTTTGTTTATTATTTTTGATCGACGTAATTGTGAGGAAAAGGGTACTCAACTGGTTTTGAATGTAGAAAGCCTTAAGAAGTTTTCTTTCATTGCTTTGCCCGTTATGACTGTAATTATATTAACAGGCCTGGTTCTGACAGATCGGATGGTTGAGAATTATTATCATGCACTGGTTGCGAGCACTTATGGCTGGGCATTGATCATCAAAATTTCTTTATTGGTGGTTATTTTATTGATAGCTTTCCAGGCACGATCAAAGTGGCTTCCTTCATTTGAACGAGTTTGTGATTCGATTAATTTCTCCGAGCTTAAAAAGGAAAGTGAACGGAAGAATTTCCTATTTTCAAAAGTAATGCATAAAGCTGTTCAGGCAGAAAACTATGATTATGATGGGGATGCTGCCAATATTGGTGTGGAAAAATTAAGGAAATGGGTTCGGATTGAATTTTTATTCGCATTGTTGCTTGTATTGTTTGCAACAATCCTCTCCAACTCTGTGCCCGCTAAACATGCAATAGTTGAAAATTGGCCTTATTCATTCCGCTTCACAATAGAGGGAACTTTGGGAGCGGGGACATGGAAAGATCCAAGTGTTCAGTTTTTTCTGGTATTGGGAGTCATTTTATTTGTTACAGCGATTGGTTCATTCTTGCTGGGGATAAAAAAAAACAGGAGTCCCAGAAAACATAATATGGTGACAATGGCGCTAATGTTAGGTTGCGCAGCTGTTACGTTACCCCAATTTGCTGTTGATGCGTTTCCTGAAACATATCGAAATACACCAATTCCATTTGATGCAATTTCAATTTCGAATGGAACAGCTCATTTTTCTGAATTTTGCTCCACTTGTCATGGGCCGCAAGGGATAGGTAATGGCATTCTTGCTAAAACCCTACCGAAGATGCCTACAGATTTACTCACTGATTTATATACATCGAGACATCTTGCTGGCGATTTTTTTCATTGGATAAGTCATGGTATTAAAGAAGCAGGCATGCCTGGTTTTTCTGAAAAGCTAGAGGAAGAGGATCGATGGGATATTGTTAATTATATTCGAGCAATGTCGAGTGGCTATCAGCTAAGGTGGCTGGGTCCCATTGCTGCTTCGTATAAACTCTCAACGACACCACCTGATTTCCAGTTTACAACCTATACTGACACTACTGGTACTCTTAAAGAATATCGACAAAATAAAAATGTTTTGCTAGCATTTTTTAGCTGGCCCAGTTCTTTAGAAAGATTGAAAGAGTTGAGCGAAAATTACGAAAAATTTAGAAACTTAAATACTGTTATACTCGCCATTCCTTTAGATGAATACAGTGAAACAGCAATAGCTGACTTTGCTGCCAATAACTCTATTGAAGTGGTAAGGGATGGATGGCTTGAAATAAAAGATAGTTACATTTTATATAGGCGAACCCTTAAATATCCTGATATTCTAGGAAAAGGTAATATACCTGATCACATGGAATTTCTTGTTGATCGGTTTGGCTTTTTGCGTGCACGATGGATACCCTCGATGGATCAATTTGGCTGGGATAACCTGGTGTTACTTACTGATCAACTTCAGCAACTTAATCAGGAAAAGGAGATATTGCCACAGCTGCATAATCATGCACATTAATTCTATCAAGAGAAACTTCAGAAAGAAGAGTTTTAGTTGGCCTATTTAAGTAGGTTTAATAATAAAATTGTAGAGCTTGTAGAGCAATTTTTAACTGTGAGAGGGGGTGGTATGAAAAATTTTCTAGTCGGTGTTGTTTTTTCTGGTTTGATTGTTTTGTTGACTGGTTCAGCGTGGGCACATTCACATCCAGGTGAGGATTCAAAAGTAGTAAAAGGAGCGCATGGCGGGCAATTGCTTGCAACAGGTCCGTATCACTTTGAGTTGCTGGCTAAGGATGGTGAATTACGTTTGTATATTACTGATCAAAACAATCGTGATCAAATACTTTCTAAGGGCGGATCAGCAAAAGCAAATATTTTTGATAAAGATGGAAACAAGGTTTCAATAAAACTGACGCCTATATTTGCAAATTTCATGAAAGGAACAGGCGATTTTAAAATTACTCCCGAAACAGTAATATCTGTTTTCGCAGTACCAGAGGATAATAAAACATATACTGCTCGATTTACATCGTTAGTTCAAGGAGCGTCTGCCGACACTAAAGAAGAAGAGGCACATGAACACCATCATGGAGATGCTGAGGATGAAAATGCCACTGAGCATGAGCATGAGCATGAACACGAATCTTCTTCCGAAGAAAGTGAAAGCAATACCGAAGAAGATTAAGAATATTATCATTCGTACTGCTGAGTTCTAACTTAGAATTAAAAAAGTAAGAAAAAGCAGGATAATTTAAATTATCCTGCTTTTTCTGTATTTTCAGCTCGAATTATCTTTGATAATCGTTACTCACATGAGCTTTATTCAGTTTTTATTGAATCTCATCTCTGCAAACCTGCGATAACACACGCATGTTTTCTAGTAGATCTTATTGAATTATTCGACAATTTGAAGCAACCTGTATCATAAAATGACAGCTTGGTTGATATTTCGGGCAGTTAGTCTTTAAGGTTAATCAGAAAGCCAAAGTTTTTCTGTGAGCATCGCCTGATTTCCATCTGTAGTGTCTTACTTGATTCAATTATTAGTTGAGCGAATTTTTATTTATAGTAATAAACTGTATTAAATAATTGGTGTTTTCTAAATATCTTCTGATGTTTTGTATCGTTAGGTTACTATCAGTATCCTCGTGATTTGATGTAGTTTTACTTGTTACACTGATTCCCTCATCTTACCCCCTTGCAATGCCAGATAAGCGGCTAGTGATTCAGATTGAACTGTTGAAGCGCTTTTTAACCTGGAATGGATCCCACTGGACATCCTTTATAATAATTATTGTTGTTGGTGGATTGGCTGCTATCTCAGCTTCATTAATCCCATTAATAGCAGGGCAATTATTTACTCAAATATTACCCGGAGGTAACCGGCAGTTACTGCAATCACTTCCTTTGATATTGGTGGTACTCTTGTTAGTAATCGTTATCGCCAGTTGGTCAGGATATTATGTGATTCATCGCTTGCTTGACGGGCTCATACTGGATATACGTGTGGAAATATTCAAGAAATTACTGATATTGCCGCCAGCTTGTTCCGATCTTCCTGCTAACACAATTTCCTTATACTTCTTCAAATCTATAGAAAAGCTATATCGCAATGCTATCTCACTTGGAATCTGTTTATACAGAGATTCCCTGATTGTAGTCGGATTATTTTCAATAATGATCTGGCTGAATCCGGATATATCCTTTTTGATACTAACAGTGCTGGCTGCAGCGCTTTTAATCAGGCAAATATTTTATGCGAATACTTATCAGCGAAGTATGCTGGATCAAGAACAACATGAAGTTTCCAGAGTGATATCCAAAACACTGCGACATAGCAGAGTTATCTTCTTGGATAAAGGTTATAAACAAGAGGTTGAGCGTATCCGAAATATGTTCAGGCAATTACAACTTACTTTACTGAGGCAGATCTATCAGACAGGACTACTGGAATTATTGGCCTCTATTTTCCTGGCAGGGATACTTACAGGGATTCTTTATTATTTTTTGCAACAACTTGTTCTGAGCCAATTGACTGTAGAGGACGCTGTTGCATTTTTTACGGCAGGGCTGATGCTTGTTTTTCCGTTGAAGCGATTGTCTCATATCAATTTGTTACTGCAGCAATGTAATGAAGCATTGCACGTTATTTTTTCATTGTTGGATCAGAATTCTGAAATGGTTGTTGAAAATACTCTTGCTGTCCGGGTTGAACGTGCCAAGGGTAAGCTGCGGCTTGAGAGTGTTAGTTATAAGGATTATCAGGAAAAATCTTGGTTACCCTACTTTAACCTTGAAATCGCTCCTGGAAAGAAAATTGCATTAATAAATCATGATGTTCGTATTAACAAACTATTTGCCGATCTTGTTTGTGGTTTCGAGCAGCCATCAACCGGCAGAATTTTGCTGGATGATAAAGATATTAGTCGGATAAGCCATGCTGAATTATGTGGCAATATCGCCTGGATTACTCCAGATGAAGATCTTTTAACTGACACAATTGCAGCAAATATTGCCTACGGCAGTTTACGTTGCAGTAAGGAGATAGCGATTACTACAGCAGCACATGCTAGTCAGGCAATGGAATTTATCTGTAAGCTGCCACATGGTCTGCAAACGAAGCTCAAGAGATGTAACGATGTGCTTTCCGATGACCAGCGCCAGCGTATTCTTATTGCCCGAGCGCTATTAAAGGATCCCGGTATTATTATTCTGGATGAAAGTATTGCCTGTTTCGATACTGATAATCCTTTCTTGATGCGCGCGCTGTGCGTATTACTTAGTAATCGCACAGTTCTGATTCTTTCGGCGCGCCCTGCAATACTTGATCTTGCTGATCAGCTGTTAGATCTTGGGAACCTGGATGCATTATCTATGATTAGCCAGACTTCAGTCAGATAATATCTATTTTTGATGATGTTGCGTTAAGGTAAACATGTCACTGATATAACGAACAGCATAACTATGATTATATTGGCAACGTTAGGGGTATTTTGAATGAAATTTCTTTTTGATCTTTTTCCGATAATCCTGTTTTTCGCCACCTACAAAATTTACGGTATCTACAGCGCGACAGCGGTTGCCATCGTCGCTACTTTTGCTCAAATTGGCTGGGTGTGGCTGCGCCACCGTAAGGTTGACAATATGTTATGGGTGAGTCTTGCAATCATTATCGTTTTTGGTGGTGCAACGCTCATCCTGCAGGATGAGACTTTTATTAAATGGAAACCTACCGTGCTTTATTGGTTGTTTGCTGTCATTCTTTTTTTGGCACACAGTTTTTTTGGGAAAAATCTGATCCGAGCTATGATGAAGGATCAGATCAAGTTGCCTGAACCGGTATGGGTGAGGCTCAATATCAGCTGGTCAGTTTTTTTTGGTGCGATGGGGGCTCTTAATCTTTATGTTGCCTACAACTATTCGACCGATACCTGGGTAAATTTCAAATTGTTTGGCTTCATGGGGCTTATGTTTGTCTTCATTATCCTGCAGGCTCTTCTGTTGGGAAAATACATGGAGAAAAATGATAACCAGAAAATATAATTATGATGTACCGTTAAATTTATGATTCAACAGGCAACCAGACGGCCTCGGACTTCAGCTGTTGAATCAGATTTTTTCGCTGGCAGGTTGATCCGCTGGCAGCTTGTATACGGGCGACATTCCCTGCCATGGCAGGGAATCAGTGATCCTTATGCTATATGGATATCCGAGATAATGCTGCAACAAACACAGGTCAGCACGGTTATTCCATATTACGAGCGTTTTATGACTGTTTTTCCAAATATTGCACCACTTGCCAGCGCGCCGGTTGAAGAAGTGCTCACGCTATGGAGCGGTTTGGGTTATTACTCACGCGGACGCAATTTGCACCGGACAGCACGTATGATAATGGAGCAGTATGGTGGCGCTTTTCCGCAGGATATCGCTACACTTCAACGATTGCCAGGGATAGGCCGTTCTACCGCAGCGGCCATTGCTGCTTTTGCATTTGGTAAGCGTTGCACGATTCTTGACGGAAACGTCAAGCGTATTTTGATCCGTTACTTCGGTGTTAACGGGCACCCAGGTGAAAGAATGATTGAAGAACAACTGTGGCAATTGGCGGAAGGTCTGTTGCCTGTTGAAGAAGATCATAAAACTATAGCATCCTATACCCAGGCACTAATGGATCTTGGAGCGCTGGTCTGTGTGCGTACCCAACCACGTTGCGAACATTGTCCGTTACAGGCTGATTGCTACGCATATCAGAATGATCTGACGGCCGTTTTGCCTGCTCCCAAGCCCAGGAAAACGCCTCCTGTCAAAGAAATTGTACATTTAATCCTCCTGAATCAAGGCCGTATTTTGCTAAAGAAGCGACCAGCTTCCGGTATTTGGGGTGGATTGTGGTGTTTCCCGGAAACTTCTATTGATGAGGACAGTGTTGATTACTGTAAAAAGAATTTACATCTACAGGTGTTAAAATTTGCTGTGCTTCCTCATTTGCAACATACGTTCACACATTTTAAATTGATTATTCAGCCGCAACTCCTGCAATCAATAATGTATCTGCCCGAATGTGAAGAAAATAGCGAGGAAAATGACTTTCTTTGGATGACAATTGAGGAAGCTTTGCAACGGGCAATCCCCGCTCCTGTCAGAAAATTGTTGTTAATGACCCAACCCTTACTCCAATCTTGTGTTCATGAGTAACGTAACTTCCCAGCACTGGAAACAGCAGCAGCGTACTCATCTGCGCGAATTACGCCTGCAGATCCCAGCAGCACAGCGCGTTCTCTGGAGTGATGCAATTACCGCTGCACTGACACAAGGCTTTCCTATCCTTGAGAATCAGCGGATTGGTTTTTATTGGCCGCATCAGGGTGAATATGACCCAGTGCCAGCCATGACAGATTTGAGAGCGCGTGGCGCCACTCTTGCCTTGCCAGAGGTAATCGGTAAAGGAGAGCCACTCAGGTTCATCGAATGGTGGCCGGGAGCGCCAATGAAAAAGGATATTTACGGAATATCATTCCCCGACAATACCCGGGAAATCACTGTTGACAGTATTATCATTCCACTGCTTGGTTTTGATGAACAAGGTTATCGTCTTGGTTATGGCAGCGGTTATTTCGATCGCACACTCGCAACGATGAATCCGCGTCCGCTCGCTATTGGTGTGGTATTTGAGATGCTGCGCCTGCCAACGATTCATCCGCAGCAACACGATATTCCGATGGATTATATTGTGACTGAACAATCTATTTTGTGCAGAACAGATGCTGGCCTTATGCCGCTGACAGTTTCCGATTGTGCAGCCCGAAACAGCTTTGTCCGGGATTAGCTGGTTTTTGTTTCTGGTAGTGAATTCTTCGGAGAAGATCTTTCAGCTTACTTAGTTACCACTCCCCCAGCGGGGCATCAGGGTATGTGTTACACCAAGCTGGTCGAGTATACGTGCAACGATAAAATCAACGATATCCTGAATGTTCTCGGGTAAATGGTAAAAGCCGGGATTGGCGGGAAGTATCACTGCGCCGCTGCGAGCGAGTTTCAGCATGTTTTCTAGATGGATAACAGAGAAGGGTGTTTCCCTGGCAACCAGAATGAGTTTGCGCTGTTCCTTCAGCATGACATCTGCCGCACGTTCTATTAGTTTTTGTCCTAAACCGGCTGCCACAGCGGATAGAGTACCCATAGTACAGGGGCAGATCACCATGGCATCAGCCGGGTTGGAGCCGGAAGCAACTGGTGCAAACCATTCTTCCCGACCAAAAATTCTGAGCAGGCCTGGCTCAATATTGAAATAGCTATTCAGGAAAGCTTCTGTTTCTTTGGGACGAGGAGATAGTGTCAGGGCCATTTCTTGTTGCGCCACAATTTGAGCAGCTTGAGAGTAAAGCAAATAAACTCGATGACCTTGCTGCAGAAGTATTTCCAGCAGGCGAATACCGTATGGCATACCGGATGCGCCAGTCAAGGCAATCGTAATTGTTTTCTTTTCGCTCATATTTTTCCGGGAAGATTTTGAAGAACGGCTGCTCGGTTATGTTGTGCCGGAATCAGGCTTGAAGTACACAATTACTGCTTGTGAATCGTATATTTTATCTGGATTTGCTTTGTCATAGCCTGTTCTTTTTCCAGAGTTTTCATATAGAAGCAAGGTAGTTATATGGCAGATTTTTACTTTACACTTCATTCAGTATGAGGATCGTCGAAGTGCTCTGCGGTATTCCCATTCATTTCTGATTCATGTCGGCGGACAAATTCCTGGGTACTGTCAATTCCCCGGAGTTGCAAAATATAATTCCGGACTGCTGCTTCTACCAATACTGCCAGATTACGGCCGGCGGCAACTGGAATAGTCACCTTGCGGATACTGACATTCAGAATAATTTCGTTGAGGTTACTCAGTGGCAGTCGTTCATAAGCATTAATACTACTGCCAGCAGTTTTTTCAAGCTGCACGATCAGCTTCATATTTTTGTGTCGCCGAATTGCAGTTTCTCCGAATATGGTACGAATATTCAGCAATCCCAGTCCGCGTACTTCAAGAAAATCTCGCAACAGCGGCGGACACCTGCCTTCCAGCGTTTCAGGGCCAATACGGCGTAATTCGACGACATCATCTGCAACCAGGCCGTGTCCGCGGCTGATAAGCTCCAGAGCGAGTTCACTTTTACCAACGCCACTCTCTCCGGTGATCATGACACCCATTCCAAGTACATCCAGTAATACACCATGCCGACTGATAACGGGCGCCAGTACTCTCACAAGATAGGTTTGCAATCCCCAGATAATCTCAAGGCTGGCAATTTCTGAACGAATCAGCGGGATAGAGTGTTCATTCACGAACTGTCTGATGGAATACGGGATTGGCGCACCGTCTGCTACGATCAGACAGGAAAGTTGACTTCTAGCTAGTTGATTTAGCCTTTTTTGAAGAGAAAAATCATCAAGCTGTTCAAGATATTTGACGGATATCTGGTTCAGAACCTGTATCCAGTTGGGATGAACAAAGTTGAGATGACCGATCAGTTCCTGTGTTGAGCTGGCGATCAGGTGATTCTCAAGCCGCCTGTCTATGGCAGGCGGCGGTTCACCCCATTGCAGACATAATTTTTCCTTGTTTTCTTCAAATAGTTGTTTGACGCTAACCTGAGACATGTTCAGGCGTCCACTCGGAGATGAGTTGATGAATTTCTTTAGCACTCCGGCCATGGCGCAGTTTTTCGCGGAAGCTTTTATTACTAAACATTTGTGCTAGTTCGCTCAGTATCATCAAGTGCTGATCTGTTGCTTTTTCCGGCACCAGCAAGATGCAGATAATACTGACAGGTTGGCCGTCTGGAGCGTCGAAAGGTATAGCTTCCTTCATTCTGACCAGCGCTGCAGCTGCTTCGCGCAGTCCCTTGATCCGGCCATGCGGGATGGCGACTCCCTGACCAAGCCCGGTTGATCCGAGTTTCTCACGTGCGAACAAGCTGTCAAAAACCTGGCTGCGCGCAATATGCAGGGTATTTTCAAATAACAGACCAACTTGCTCAAATACACGTTTCTTGCTGGTCACATCCAGATCAATAATAATGTTGGATTCCGGCAATAATTGAGTAATGAGATTCATGGAGATTCAAACCACTTTAGGAAATTAGGCGGTGTTTTCTTCTTATTGAAAACGGGACTGTTTTTTTATATCACTCACTATATATGTGCCCAACTTGCTGATGTTCCGTAGGTCATCTTTTCCGCTGCGCGGGCAACATGGCTATAGTTGGCTGTTGATTAGGTACGGTCCCATTTTTCGAGTTTTTTCTGGCATTGCTGCTGCAGTTCTTTACAAATATATGAGGAGAAGTGGACGGGTTTATTCGGGCTGTTCAAATTCCTGATCTTTCAGCCCACCCTGATCGTTGCGCTGTCTAATATTTTTTTCCTTATGCTTAAGGATCTGGCGAGCCAGCTTATCTGCCAGACTATCAATTGAAGCATACATATCGGTGCTATCGGCCTCGACAAAAATCTCTCTACCGGGTAAGTGAACCGTGGCTTCAGCCTTTTGTTTGAGTTTATCCACGGAAAGGGTCACATTGATAGCCATGATATTGTCAAAGTGGCGTGTGCTCCTCTCGATTTTGGACGTAACGTAGTCACGCATGGCAGGTGTGATTGCCACGTGATTACCGGTGAGATTCAAATTCATTATTTCTCCTTATGTGAGAGAGTCGTGTTCAAGGGTATCATGGAAAACTCTGAAAGTATCTGTCTGGCTATACCGACCTGAAATCAGGTTTCGAGTACACATATGCTATTTGTGAACTGTACTTTTTCACCTTGATTTGCTTCATGGTAATCAGCTGATTTTTTCAGAATTTTCCTAGGGTATTTTACGTAAATTAGTCGGGGGAATATGCATGAACTCCCGATATTTTGCAACAGTACGGCGAGCAACAACAATACCCTGCTGCGCGAGTATTTGTGAAACTTGACTATCATTAAGTGGCTTTTTTCGATCCTCATTCTGGATCAATTGCTTAATAAGTCCACGAATAGCTATGGCTGAATGTGCTTCACCCGTTTCAGCGGGAATATGGCTTCCAAAGAAATATTTGAGCTCAAAGATACCGTGCGGTGTCCGCATATACTTCTGGGTTGTGATACGAGAAATGGTTGACTCATGTAATCCAAGAACTTCGGCAATTTCACGCATAACAAGGGGGCGCACAGCTGTTTCGCCATGCTCCAGGAATGCTTGCTGGCAATCAATAATCGCCTGACTGGCCCGGAGTATGGTAACCATGCGCTGGTCGATATTTCTGATCAGCCAGCGGGCCTCTTTCAGTTGCTCCATCAGTGGTCGGATTGCTTCATTACGATTCTGCTTCAGAATGTCGGCATATAAATGGTTAACGCGCACACGCGGAACTGAATCGGAATTGAGCTGTGCCACCCAGCCTTTAGCCGATTTGGTCACAATCACATCAGGAATGACATAACGTGCTGTTGTTGCGTTGAAATCATCGCCAGGCTTGGGATTGAGTTGAGTGATCAACTGGTAAACTGACTGTAAACAGGTTTCATCACAGCCAAGAACTTTCCTGAGCAATGGGAAATTTTTGGCAGCGACACTTTCCAGGTGCTCATTGACCAGTTTGAGTGCTTCCGTTCGTAGTGGCGTTGCATCCGGCAATGCTGAAAGCTGTATAGACAGACACTCCCGCAGATTGCGTGCTCCTACGCCGGGCGGATCCAGTTGCTGAATATAAGCAAGGGCTGACTTCAGGTCCGTGATGTCGATTTCCAGCTCAACCGGAAGTAACTTGGCAAGCTCTTCCAGATCCTGAGTAAAATAACCATTATCGTCCAGACTATCCACCAGCAGCGCGGTAATTTTCTTTTTTCGTTCGCAACGTTGCCTCAAGCTGATTTGCATGAGCAGGTGTTCACGCAAGCTGGCGGGTTTGCTAACCAGGCGAGAATAGTCCTGATCATACTCCTCATCATCTTGTCTACGTGTGTCTAAAAAAGCCCCCTGATCTGAATACAATGAGTCATCTAGCCAGTCGTTCGATATTTCAGTGTTTTCTCTAATATCATGGGATTCATTAGCTTCTGCTGTAGTAGATAAATCTGATGATACTAACGAAGAATCTTGTCCTTCAGTTTCAAGTTTTTCTTGATCGATATCTTCATCCAGCTCAAGCAAAGGGTTTTCTTGGACAATACGTGAGATTTCCTGGTTGAGTTCAAGTGCAGATAGTTGAAGCAGCTGAATTGATTGTTTCAGTTGCGGTGTCAGTGTAAGGCCGGTAGAAAGCTTGAGTTGCAGAGTCGGCTTCATATTTTTCAGAGCCTGAAATGCTCCCCCAGATAAACTTCCCGGACACGTCCGTCATTGATGATTTCAGCAGGGACTCCACTGGCAAGCACGGTTCCTTCGCTGATGATATAGGCACGGTCACAAATCCCCAGTGTTTCTCGCACATTATGATCCGTGATAAGTACACCGATTCCGCGTGATTTGAGAAAACCGATGACTCTCTGGATATCCATAACGGCAATTGGATCTACTCCAGCGAAGGGTTCGTCCAGCAGGATGAAGCGCGGCTGGGATGCCAGTGCCCGTGCAATTTCTACACGCCTGCGTTCACCACCCGATAGACTCATGCCTAGGCTCTCACGCAGATGACCGATATGCAGGTCATGTAGCAATCCGTCCAGATGCCGCTGCATTTCATCTTTCTGAAAGTGTTGTAATTCTAGTACTGCAAGAATGTTTTCTTCGACCGAAAGCCGACGGAAAACTGATGCCTCCTGGGGAAGATAGCTTAACCCCAACCGGGCGCGCTGATGAATCGGCAGCTGGCTCAGATTGTGTTCATCCAGAAATATTTCCCCTCCGTTCAATGGAACCAGTCCAACCACCATGTAGAAACAGGTGGTTTTGCCTGCACCATTAGGGCCAAGCAGACCAACAACTTCGCCGCTGCGAACAGAGAAAGATACATCCATCACGACGGTGCGTGACTGATATTTTTTTTTCAGATTTTCAGCTCTTAATTCACTCATAAGATGACCCGGAGTGGCGATATACAGTGGTAAATATATTTTTTGATAGTTTTATTTTTCTGTTTCTGCGTCAGGTTGTTTCGCTTTTGGCTGAATCACGGCACGTACCCTGTGATCAGAATTTTTATCATTTTCCGCTTGAGGCTGGCCAAATACCTGAAAAAAGTCGCTTGCTATATCGTAGGAGATATAATCCCCTTCTACTTCATCGGTGCCGCGTTTCAGTCGCGCGCTTCCAAACAATTCTATTTTGTCGGTTTTGTTGTCATATTCTGCGCGTCGGCTCCATGCTTCAACGTACTCATCAACGCCATCACGCTTTTGACGATAGCTGACCAGATTGCCATAAGCTGTAGCGTGCCGGTAACCCGTGCTGTCCTCCTTCATCACGACTTTATCTGCACGAAGAATAAGCGTTCCCTGGGTCAATATGACATTCCCGGTAAATATGCTGGTACGAAACTCCCCTTTTTGCTTGTAATCTTCGACAGTTGCGCGATCGGCTTCCAGATGAATTGGCTTATCGCGATCTGCGCGTTCAGCCAGGGCAGTGGCTGAGAAAAACATGAGAGACAAGCTTAGGAACAAACATTGAGATTGCATAAACCGATAGATACAAAAAGTAAAATAAGAAAACCAGAAGAATCAGAATCCGTGTTGGTGCGGCATCCTCTAGCGGGATGAGCGTGGTGTACGTTCGTCATGTGCTTTGACCCGGGACTGCATCAAAATCTCACCGGTCCGATTGTTCATGAACAACCCTACGGCGTTGAGAACACTGTTCATTCTGATCACGGTAACTGGTCGATCGGTTTTGGCGATATCAGTATCCGGAATAAGGTGTAAAAAATCAGTCAGCATGGTTACCTTGTCTTTGTCCAGATCTTCTCCCCTGATAATAGAAACATTTTCGGTCAGGAAAATATCATCTCCATCTTTAGTCAGCTCAGCCCAATCAGAAGTCACTCTGAGCAGTGGTTTATCCGGTTCTATGCTGGTAAAGCGTACGTGCTCCAGCTGCGTTATGTCTTCTGTTGAGTAGTGGATCAGTTTGTCAGCCGAGAAAAAACGATTTCGTTCAAATTCATGGTTGACCTGTATCCCGTTAAGATTTTCAATGATGTAGTCTATCTTTTGCTGCAAATCGTTGCCCTGCTGCAGGCGCGGGCGCTGCAGGACGCTGTCCAGCCAGAGAGTAAGCAGAAGCAAAATAACCAACCATATGGACGGTCTTGAAAATAATGAACGTGTCATGTTAAGACATATTACGCATAGACTTTATGATGAATATGGATTGTTTCTCCGGTCATTCCCGATCAAACAGTATAGTTAAAAACAGACAACACACTGTTAATGCGCTGTTTTTAGGAATTATAGCAGAGTCCCTTTTTCACAATAGTTGTCGCATTCAGAGCCAAGTATCTTTGTTTTCGGCGGGTATTGCAGAATCTGCAGAACAGCTTTTTAATTTGCACTTTTTGCTTGAATAAGTATCTTAATGTGATTATGGTCATATTTCACGATAAATAAAGCTGGATTGATTATGCAAGCAAACGCAATCGATTTTGAGAATTACGAATTACTGCAAGATGAAGTATGTACGCAACGGATCGTTGCAGCTAAACAGAAGCTGGGAAAGCGCGCTATTATATTGGCACATCACTATCAGCGTGCAGATGTTTACCGGCATGCCGATCTGACCGGAGACTCACTTAAGCTTTCTTATCTCGCCGCGCAGACAGATGCTGATTTTCTGGTGTTTTGCGGGGTGCACTTCATGGCAGAGGTAGCGGATATTCTTTCCAGCCCTGAACAAACCGTCATCCTGCCTGATCTTTCCGCAGGTTGCTCTATGGCAGATATGGCTAATCTCACCAAGGTAGAACGTGCTTGGCGTGAACTGACAGAAGTGCTCGACCCGGATGAGGGGGTGACACCAGTAACTTATATCAATTCCAGTGCTGATCTAAAGGCCTTTTGTGGGCAACATGGTGGTATCGTTTGTACTTCCAGTAACGCTGTAAAGATTCTGCAATGGGCATTTGACCGACGTGAAAAAGTACTGTTTTTCCCTGATCAGCACCTAGGTCGTTGGAGCGGATACAAGATGGGGCTATCGTCGGATGAAATGCCAGTATGGGATTTTGATGAACCCATGGGCGGATTGACACCAGAACAGATTGAAAAAGCCAAAATCCTTTTATGGAAAGGGCATTGTTCCGTTCACCAAATGTTTCAGCCGCAGCATATCCTTCGCTTTCGCAACCAATATCCGGATGGGTTGGTTATTTCACATCCGGAATGCAGCTTTGAGGTGTGTAAGGCATCTGATTTTGTTGGATCGACCGAGTACATCATCAATACCATCCGGGCAGCGAAAGCTGGTACTCGCTGGCTGGTCGGGACGGAATTGAATCTGGTTGGTCGCATTGCCGAGGAGTTCAAGTCCGAAGGCAAAATTATTCAGTTCATGTCGCCGATGGTATGTATGTGTTCGACTATGGCGAGGATCGATCCACAGCACTTGGCCTGGTCACTTGAAAATCTGGCTGAGGGTCGTGTGGTTAATCAGATTAGCGTGCCGGAACCACAGGCCAGTCTGGCCAGGCTGACGCTCGAAAAGATGCTTGAGGTCTCGAAATAGTATCGATGGTGAAATTGCCGGTTTTGTCTGCGGATACTGACAGGATTGCTTCTCTGCCAGGAAACGAAGCAATGCGTGAATCTAATCGGACATTACATATCGCAACTTATAACATTCACAAGGGGCTGTCGTTTTTTAATCAGCGTGTGGTATTGCATGAATTGCGTGACTATTTGCGTAGCCTGAATGTCGATATCATTTTTTTGCAAGAGGTGATCGGGGAGCATACGCTGCATGCCAGCCGCTTTCAGGATTGGCCGAAAGATGCTCAGTATGAATTTTTGGCGGATGCAGTGTGGTCGGATTTTGCCTATGGAAAGAATGCGGTTTATAACCATGGCCATCACGGCAATGCCATTCTCAGCCGCTTTCCCATATCAAGCTGGGAGAATGAAGATATTTCGGCACACCGATTTGAAAGTCGCGGATTGTTACATTGCGAGCTGGCCATTCCCGGATGGAAAGACGCGTTGCACTGCATCTGTGTGCATCTGGGGCTGTTTAAGCGTGGAAGGTATCGGCAGCTGGAGGCCATAGAGCGCCGCATCCGGCAACTGGTACCGCCTGATGCACCGCTCGTACTCGCGGGAGATTTTAATGACTGGCGTGGTGTGGCAAATCAGGCTTTGGCCAGTCGCTTGAATCTGGTTGAGGTTTTTCAGTATACGCAGGGTAAGGCGGCGCGCAGTTTTCCATCTGTTTTGCCGTTGCTGCGTCTGGATAGAATTTATATCCGTGGTTTTCAGGTAAAAAATGCCCGGATTTTTCATAATCGCCCCTGGTCCAGAATTTCAGACCATGCTGCGTTGTCGGCCCAGATTATGCGTAAATGAGTTTGCCTGATTTTGTCGAAGGAAACTGTATAACACTACTGCATTCCGGCACGGAATATTTCCCGGTGCTGGAATCGGCCATTGATTCGACCAGGCAGGAAATTTATCTCGAAACTTATATTTTTCAGTACGATACAACCGGTATCCGAATTGCTGAAGCGCTTAAACGGGCAGCACAACGCGGGGTAGCTGTCCATCTGTTGATTGATGGATTTGGCTCGCTCAGCCTGCCCGGGAAAGTAATTCGGGAGATGCTTGCAGCAGGTGTGCGAGTACTGATATATCGGCCGGAGTTTTTTTCATTCCGGCTCAAACGCTCCCGCTTGCGTCGTATGCATCGCAAACTGGCGGTTATGGATGCCAGTTTGGCATTTGTGGGAGGAATTAATATTGTCGATGATTGCTACGAATCTGATGCGTTATTTCCACGATTCGATTATGCTGTTCAAATTATCGGTCCGCTACTGGAAAAAATTCATGCTACAGCAAGGCATCTGTGGATGTTGGTTGCATGGGTTTATTTCAAAAAGCGCTGGACAAATTATTTGTCTGTTGTCAGCAATAATCTGCCGGCAGGCCATCAGCGTGCATCGTTGGTTATCCGGGATAATCTGCGTAACCGGCGTAGTATTGAGCATTGCTATCTCAGGGCAATAGCGGTTGCTCGCAAGGAAATCATTATTGCCAATGCCTATTTTCTTCCCGGGAAGAATTTTCGGCAGGCTCTGATCAAGGCCGCGCAGCGTGGTGTCTCGGTTATCCTTCTGCTACAGGGGAAATCGGAATATCGCTTGCAATATTACGCCATGCATGCCCTGTATGGCCACCTGCTGGATGCCGGTATCCGTATCTACGAGTACCGGCAAGGGTATCTGCATGCCAAAGTGGCAGTTATTGACGGCTCCTGGTCTACTGTTGGTTCTTCCAATATTGATCCGTTCAGTTTATTGCTGGCACGTGAGGCCAATGTCATTATCTTAGATCGGATATTTGCAGCGGGATTACGGGGCAGTCTGCAACGGACATTGGAAGTCTCTTGTCCGGTGTTACAGCATTCCTGGAGAGGCCGGTCACGAATTAAAC
The DNA here is from genome assembly GCF_003201195.1 of Nitrosomonas eutropha. Lineage (GTDB taxonomy): Bacteria > Pseudomonadota > Gammaproteobacteria > Burkholderiales > Nitrosomonadaceae > Nitrosomonas > Nitrosomonas eutropha. Next base: position 17,899 of record NZ_QICQ01000024.1, read on the forward strand.
GTTCGCTGAACTGGATATGCTATTACTTCATCCGGATGGCGTGGGGATTACTGGGATACCGTCGGGACTAAGATCCCTTGGCCGCTTTAATACGATCTTGTCGCATACTCGGATACGGAATAACCAATGCCCGATTGCCATTTTCTTTTGTGGGCCAGTGTTTCATCAAAGTCTAATTTGTTACCAGGTGTATAATTTGTCGTTCACAGGTATTGCATCCAGGCATGATCCGTAAATTTCTGCATCATATTTTTTCCTTCGGCTCTACAGTTTCTGTTACAGCTGCCCCGGCATTCCGGGCCATTGCATGTGAGCGGCATGGAATTTCGCGCAGCAGCATTAGTGCCGGTTCGCTGAAAGTTGCACTGACTTTACAGCAAGCAGGTTATTCTGCCTATATTGTGGGCGGTGCCGTCCGTGATCTGCTGTTAGGGCTGAAGCCCAAGGATTATGATATTGTCACTGATGCCACGCCCGAAGAAGTGCGCGCAATCTTCCGTCATTCACGCATTATTGGTCGGCGTTTCCGGCTGGTGCACGTCATGAGCAAGGGAGAAACAGTGGAAGTATCCACTTTTCGCGGTAAGGCGGCTGATGATCTGATTCAGTCTGACAAAGAGTGTGCCTATATCGATGCCACCGGACGGTTGTTGCACGATAACTTTTTTGGCAGCCAGGAAGAGGATGTAAGACGTCGTGATTTCACTATCAATGCCTTGTTCTATAATCCTGCTACAGAAGAGATCATTGATTATCTAAGTGGTTTCGAAGATGTCATGGCAAAGCGGTTGAACATCATCGGAGATCCTGAGCAGCGTTACCGGGAAGATCCGGTACGGATGTTGCGGGCAGTGCGTCTTGCTGCCAAACTGGGTATTCAGATCGATGACAGGACAGCTGCACCTATTGGTGATCTTGCGCCATTGTTACTGAATGTTCCAGCGGCACGCCTGTTTGACGAGATGCTGAAGCTATTGTTTTCTGGTCATGCACTGACAGCTGTGATTGATCTGCGAACGCGAGGATTGCATCATGGGTTACTGCCGATGCTGGATGTAATTCTGGAGCAGCCTCTGGGTGAACGATTTATTTCTCTGGCACTAAAAAATACAGATGAGCGGGTGCGGCAGGGTAAACCGGTTTCTCCCGGATTCTTATTTGCAGCGTTATTGTGGCATGAAGTGTTGGCGGTATGGAATATTCATCTGAAGGCGGGTGAAAAAAATATTCCCGCATTATTACATAGAGCGATGGGCGATGTTCTGGCGGCTCAGCGCCGCCGATTGGCCATTCCGCGCAGGCATGATGGCGTTATTTATGATATCTGGTCCTTGCAGCCAAGGTTTCTGGCGCGCGCAGGTCGTAAGCCATTTCGCCTGCTGGAGCATCCACATTTCCCTGCCGCCTATGATTTTATGCTGTTGCGGTGTAAAAGCGGAGAAATCGACGAAGAGCTGGGGCAATGGTGGCAAACATTCAAAAATACCGATAATGCTGCCCGGGAAGCAATGTTGCTGCAGGAAGCCCCGACAAAACGTCGCAGAAAACGTCGCCGTAGCAGTCAATCGGAAAGTGTAAAAGTAGACTCTCCCATTAATCAGGATATTTCATGACATCTGATTTTCATCCTGAATCTATCAGCCGTATTTTTATTGCATTAGGCAGCAACCTGGAAAATCCTTTGTCTCAGGTCAGGCGTGGAATACTGCTGTTAGCCGAGCTGGAACATTCACGTCTGGTAAAACGTTCTTCGTTTTACCGCACTGCTCCGATTGGCAATACCGATCAGCCCGATTTCATCAATGCGGTAGTACAGATGGAAACAAATCTGACACCGCATCACCTGCTCGATACTCTACTGGAAATCGAGCGTGCTTGCGGTCGTGTGCGTACTTTTCCCAACGCCCCACGCATCCTTGATCTGGATATTCTGTTATTTGGAAACCTGCAACACAGTGATACAAAACTGGTGTTGCCACATCCACGTATGCATGAGCGCGCTTTTGTACTGCAACCCTTGCTGGAAATCGCAGCAGATTGCGTGATTCCGGGAAGAGGCCCAGCTGCCGCTTGTCTGGCTGCGTGTATGAAACAACCATTGGAGTATATTGCATCATCATGAATCTTGAGCGCTGCCGCTATATTGTTGTTGAAGGACCTGTCGGTGCGGGTAAGACCAGCCTTGCCCGTAATATGGCAACCCGTTTGAACTGTTCACTTATGCTGGAGCAGCCGGAGGCTAATCCGTTTCTAGAGAAATTCTATGAAGATACGCCCAGATATGCCTTGTCAACCCAGTTGTTTTTTTTGCTCCAGCGCAGGCATCAACTGCAATTGATGAGGCAGGAAAATGGTTTCTCACAATCTGTCGTGAGTGATTTTTTATTTGAAAAAGGTCAGTTGTTTGCAGCCGTTGCGTTGAGTGAACCCGAGCACGGGTTATACCGGCAGATCTGCGAACAGATGCCCCTCGATGCACCGGCGCCTGATCTGGTGATTTATCTGCAGGTTTCACCCGAAGTCCTCATTAAACGCATCCGGCAACGTGGCAATACGCTGGAACAGAACATATCGGAGGATTATCTGCGACGCCTGGCAGAGCGCTATATGCAATTTTTTCATGAGTACGATCGAGCGCCGGTCATGATCGTGAATAGCGAACATATTGATCTGGCGAACAGTATTGCCGATTTTGATCTGTTACTGACGCGCATTGACCAGATGCGCAGTGCACGTGAATATTTTAATGTTGGAGCCAGTTAACAGATGGATCGGCCGGTTACAAAACGTATAACGGTTTTGACACTGCAGAATATTTACCGGGAGAAGGGGAAAATAGCGGCCCTGACCTGTTATGACGCAACGTTTGCTGCGGTACTGGAAAACGCAGGAGTTGATATTCTGCTGGTGGGGGATTCGCTTGGAAACGTGATACAAGGTCAGGCCAGTACTTTGCCGGTTACACTGGATGAAATGATCTACCACGTTTGCTGTGTAGAGCGCGGTACTCACAGCGTATTTATCCTGGCTGACATGCCGTTTGGCACGTTCCAGGTGTCTCCACAGGAAGCATTCAGGAATGCAGTTCGGTTAATGGCTGCCGGTGCGCAGATGGTTAAGGTTGAAGGGGGAAGGCATATGGCAGAAACCATAGAATTTTTGACCTGTCGTGGCATTCCGGTATGTGCCCATATCGGGTTAATACCTCAGTCTGTCCACCAGTTAGGCGGCTACAAAATTCAAGGGAAAACACCTGATGGTGCCAGACAATTGCTGGAGGATGCACTGCTATTGCAAAAGGCAGGGGCGGCCATGCTCGTGATGGAGTTGATCCCGGCTGCACTGGGAGAGGAAATTACCCGGTCACTATCCATCCCGACTATCGGCATTGGTGCTGGTGCAGTATGTTCGGGACAGGTCTTGGTGTTGCACGATATGTTAGGCATCAGTAGTGGTACTTTGCCGCGTTTTGTCAAAAATTTCATGGCAGGCGCAGATAGTATTCAGGTGGCAGTCAGGAATTATGTGAAAGCAGTCAAAACCGGAGAATTTCCTGCGCATGAACATATGTTCTGACAGGTACGATACGAATTATTCACGTGGAAATAATCACTGATATCGCATCGTTGCGTGTGCGGCTTCAAGATGAAGCTTCAATAGCCCTGGTGCCAACTATGGGTAATCTGCATGCGGGCCATTTATCTCTGGTGCGGATCGCTCAGCAGCATGCTGCTTGTACCGTCGTCAGTATCTTCGTCAATCGTTTGCAATTTGCTCCGCATGAAGATTATGACCGCTATCCACGTACCCAGGAGAACGATTGTCGCTTGCTGGAAGAATATGGTGTGGATATCGTATTTATTCCAGGTGAAAAAACACTTTTTCCTATCCCACAGGAATTTCAGTTACTGCTTCCACCTGTGGCAGATACGCTGGAAGGTGCTTGTCGCCCTGGATTTTTCCGTGGGGTGACAACGGTTGTATTGAAGCTGTTCAATATCGTGCAGCCACAGGTTGCGATATTCGGTGAAAAAGACTACCAGCAACTGCAGATTATCTGCAGGATGGTTGCTCAACTGAATCTGCCCGTAGAAATTATTGCTGGCCAGACGATACGGGCAGAAGACGGTCTGGCGCTCAGTTCACGTAATAATTACCTTGATAACATCCAGCGGCAGAAAGCGAGCGAGCTGGCTTGTAATCTGAAGAAAATTGGAGAAAGTATTGCTTCGGGTGAACGAAATTTCCCACAGTTAGAATGGTCTGCCATCGAAAGGCTGAATATGCACGGCTGGAAAGTTGACTATATTTCGGTACGACAGAATCGCACGCTGTTACCGGCAACAGCGTGCGATTCTGGTTTGGTCATATTGGGCGCGGCGTGGCTGGATCAAATTCGGCTGATTGACAATTTTCCGTTGGTATTGTCATAACAAGAATAATAATGGACTGGCTATCACAGCCATACCATCTTGCCCATTTCCAGTGGGTGAGTCAGCAGCGGGTGATAGGGGTAGACACGTAGATAATATTGCTGTCTGCCGCACAATTCCGGTATATGGTTCAGTTCGAACTGATGCTCGTTCGGCTCGATGATGCCGGTGCATTCCAGCCGAAAATTCTGGAACTGATTGAGCTTGACTTTGTTGTATTGCCGCGAGAGCAGCAACTCCACGACGACATCTTCTGGTTGCAGGCCGTTTAACTTCACAGCGAGTTTAAAATGCAAGGCGTTACCAAATTCGAGCTGCTTGCTGGGTATGTCGAGTCGTCGCACACTTACGCCGTTCCATGCTGCATTTATTCGCGCTTTCCAGGCGGCAATATCTTTGGCGATTGCAAAATTATCCTGACTGTAGCCCGCCCCTTGCCGACTGGCGAGTGTGTAAAACTTCTGGATATATTCTCCAACCATTCGCCTGGTTCCGTATTGTGGTAACAGAGAGGTCATTGAATGTTTGGCCATGTTTACCCATTCGACCGAGTAACCAAACTTGCCGTGATCGTAATAGAGTGGAATGACCTGATCTTGCAGGATTTCGTAGAAAGCCCGACCTTCTTCGGCATCGCGTAATGAAGCTTCCAGATTCTCCGAAACAGGTTTGATTCCCCACCCGTTTTTGCCGTCATAGCCTTCTCCCCACCAGCCATCCAGTATACTCAGATTGAGTGTGCCATTGATTCCTGCTTTCATGCCTGATGTACCACTGGCTTCCAGTGGATAGATAGGGTTGTTGAGCCAGACATCAACGCCTGATACCAGTCGCCGGGCGAGGCGCAAATCATACCCTTCCACCAGCAGGATATGCCCTCTGAATTCTGGCATATCTGCGATATGATAGATGTGTCGAATCAATTCCTGGCCAGGCAGATCGGCTGGATGGGCCTTACCGGCAAAAATCAGTAATACCGGGCGTTCGGGGTCAAGCAGTAGTTTACGCAGCCAGTCAAGATCTCGAAACAGTAGTTTGGCGCGCTTGTAGGTAGCGAAACGGCGCGCAAAGCCCAGTGTCAATATATTCGGGTTGATCGGATCAGCAAATCTGAGCAGGCGATCAAGATGGGCTTCAGAGCCATGATTACGTAAATTCTGCTCGGTCAGGCGCGCGCGGATACCGTAAAACATTTGTGATTTCAGACTCTGCCGTACACTCCAGAATATATGGTCCGGAATGTTATGAATGCCTGACCAGAATTCGGGGTCCTGTTGTTTGTTGCGCCATTGCGGACCCAGGCGGCGGTCAAATAGATCCACCCATTCCTGTGCCAGAAATGTCGGTACATGGACGCCATTGGTAACATAGTCAATTGGATTTTCTTCTGGCTCGATCTGTGGCCACAAATCCCGACAAATATTGGCGGAGACATCTCGGTGGATTCTGCTGACGCCGTTATGCATGCGCGACATGCGAATGGCCAGCGCGGTCATGTTGAAGTCATGATTATTTGAAGTGTGACCAAGCGCCATGAATTCTTCCCGGGAAATTTTCAGTTCGTGATAAATTTCCTGAAAATAATGGTGCATCATGTCTTCCGGGAAATGATCGTGGCCCGCTGGAACGGCCGTATGGGTGGTAAAGATTGTATTGACTGCTACCGCCTCTGTTGCGCTGGCAAAATCCAGCCCTTGTCGTACCAGCTCAAGAGCGCGTGCCAACATCATGAAGGCGGCATGGCCTTCATTACTATGCCAGATTGTGGGTTTGATATCCATTTCCCTGAGAGCGGCTACTCCGCCCACGCCGAGGATGATTTCCTGCTCGATGCGCATGGTGTTGTTTCCACCGTAAAGCTGGTGTGTGATCAGACGATCATGTTCGGAATTATCCGGAAGATCGGTATCGAGCAGATACAAACTGACATGTCCGATTTGTGCTCGCCATACTTTGACGGTAACGATTCGTCCGGGGAATTGCACAGATATTCTAACTTCCGAGCCATCATCATGTAGTACGGGTTTTACCGGCAGATCCTCGAAATCCGAGTCGCAGTAAACAGGCTGCTGATTACCGTGACCATCAATAGTCTGGAAGAAGTAGCCCTGCCGATAAAGCAGTCCAACTGCAACAAAAGGGAGACACAGATCGCTGGCAGCTTTGCAGTGATCGCCAGCAAGAATGCCAAGACCACCAGAATAAACCGGCAGGCTTTCATGAAAACCAAACTCAAAACAGAAATACGCAACCTGATCACGCACATTCAGCCCCTTAATGGTCTGGTGGCGAGAAGGCTCCGAATGATAGGAATCGTAAGCAGACAGAACACTATTGTAATGGCCGAGGAATGTCAGATCTTCTGCCGCCTGGAGTAGTGCGGATTCATTCACCCGTCTGAGAAACGCTTTGGGGCTGTGCCCTACAATTCCCCATAGCTGTGGATCAAGCCTCGAAAACAGGGCGCGTGTGGCCCGATCCCAGCTGTACCAGAGATTATTTGCTAGTTCCTCCAACCGATCCAAGCGTGCCGGTATTTTGGGGCTGATGGTAAGTGTAAATGCAGTGCGTTGAGTCATTCATTGAGCTCCTGTAGTAGATGAATCACGGACATTCAGATATTAAACAGGTGCTGGCGATAGTGTTTGAGTTCTTCTATTGAGTCGTAAATATCAGCCAGTGCTTCATGTTTACCTTGTTTGTTGAATCCCTGGGCAACTTCAGGTTTCCAGCGTTTGGCCAATTCCTTGAGTGTACTGACATCCAGATTGCGGTAATGAAAATAAGCTTCCAGTTGCGGCATGCATCTGGCTAGAAAACGTCGATCCTGGCAGATTGAATTTCCGCACATAGGCGAGATATCGGCCGGGACGTATGGCGCCAAAAATGCCAGCATGCGAGCTTCTGCTTCGGCTTCACTCAATGTTGAAGCCTTGACCTTATCGATCAGGCCAGATTTGCCGTGTGTGGACTGGTTCCATTTATCCATCCCGTTAAGGACACTGTCTGGCTGTGAAATGACCAGTACCGGTGCTTCAGCTACTGTGTTGAGTTGCGCGTCTGTGACGACCAGGGCGATTTCGATAATGCAGTCAGTATTCGGATTCAGACCGGTCATTTCCATGTCTATCCAGATAAGGTTGTTACTGTCTTGTGCCATAATTCTGAATGTTTGTTACGTGAATTTTCAAGATAGGATTGTGTCACATCCAAGTATACTCGTCGTGATCGGTCTGCTCCTCTGTTTTCCGGGGGGGGACATAAAGAATAAAATCCTAGCATGTCCTGTTCAGATACTTAATTTCCAGGTGGTTTTATGCATATTTTCACCATTGTTTTTATTCTTGCGCTGACATTGACTACGCTGGTGCAGTTGTGGCTGGCTACCCGGCACATACGCCATATAACAGCAAACCGCGACCAGGTTCCAGCTGCTTTCGCTTCACAAATTGAATTATCTGCTCACCAGAAAGCAGCTGATTATACCTGTGCAAAAGTACGCCTGAGTTATCCAGGCATACTGCTCAACACAGGTTTGTTGCTAGTGTTGACACTGGGTGGTGGATTGGAATTGCTGTCGGACTTCTGGTATTCCTGGTTCAGTGATCCGCTATGGCATGGGATGGTACTCATTTTTAGTGTATTAGCTCTGCTGAGTATAGTTGCAATCCCTTTTAATTATTACCGTACATTCGTCATTGAACAGCAATACGGATTCAACAAGATGACGCGAGCCATGTTTTTTACTGATCTCGTCAAGCAGACCGTAGTGGTGGCATTGTTGGGTGCGCCATTGTTGTTGAGTGTCCTGTGGTTGATGGAAAAAACAGGAGATAACTGGTGGTTATATACTTGGTTGACCTGGATAGGTTTTAACCTGTTTCTACTGGCGGTTTATCCTAACTGGATTGCCCCGCTGTTCAACAAGTTTTCACCGTTGGAAAATGATTTACTCAAGGCTCGTATTGAAAATCTGTTGCGGAAGTGTGGTTTTGAATCCAGTGGGTTGTTCGTTATGGATGGCTCTCGTCGCAGCAGTCATGGCAATGCCTATTTTACCGGGTTTGGTAAAACGAAGCGGATTGTGTTCTTTGATACGTTGCTGAACCGTTTGGAAGCTGCGGAAATCGAAGCGGTGCTGGCACATGAGCTGGGCCATTTCAAACGGCATCATGTCATCAAGCGGATTGCGCTGTCGTTTGTAGTCAGTCTGTTGTTTCTATGGGTGTTGGGTTATCTAATGCAGCAACCGTGGTTCTATAATGGACTGGGTGTTCAGGTGGCTGATGTGCCATCAACCGCCATGGCACTATTGCTGTTCTTTCTGGTGATGCCGGTATTTACCTTTTTGCTGCAACCATTATCCAGTATCTATTCACGCAAACATGAATTTGAGGCAGATGAATATGCAGCTCAGCAATCATCGGCGGCAGATATGATCCAGGCGCTGGTCAAGATGTATCAGGATAACGCTGCGACGCTGACACCTGATCCGCTACATTCTGCTTTTTATGATTCGCACCCGCCAGCAGCAATTCGGGTTGCGCATCTCAAGAAAATAATCACAACAGGAGCTGCAGCATGACTAATATCTGTGACTTGGCTGACCGGAAATGTAAGCCGTGCGAGGGAGGAGTTCCTCCATTGAGGAAAGAAGAAGCTGAAAATTTGTTGAAGCAGTTGGAGCAGGGCTGGCAACTGGCAGATAACAGAATCAGCAGGACTTTTTCTTTCAAGAATTATTACCAGACGATGGCTTTTGTCAATGCGGTTGCCTGGGTATCACATCAGGAAGATCATCATCCGGATATGATGGTTGGTTATAACCAGTGCCGTGTAGAGTATACGACGCACGCCATTGGCGGATTATCGGAAAATGACTTTATCTGTGCGGCGAAAGTCGATATGTTGCTCATATCTTGAGAGCCAGAGATATTGGCGTAAATAAAGCCGGATCGCCATTGCTCGGCAGGGTAGTAGCGGCCTATGGCCGTCATTTTGAAGTCGAAACTGCACATACTATTTATTCCTGTGTTGTACGTGGTAAGAAAAAAGGAGTGGTATGTGGTGATTGGGTTGAAATGCTTCCGACAACGGACGGCCAGGGTATTATCGAAACTATCCTGTCTCGTTCAAGCCTCTTTTATCGTAGCGAGCTCTTTCGTGAAAAACTGATCGCGGCCAATGTCACGCAGTTGATTTTTGTGCTGGCGGTTGTTCCAACTTGTAATTTTGAATTGCTTGATCGTTGTCTGATTGTTGCCGAAAACCAGGGAATCAAGTCGCTCATTATATTGAACAAGATCGACCTAATTGGCAAGGATGTGCAAAGGCAGGTTGTTGCACAAAGCTTGGTGTTTTACCGGGAGCTGGGGTATCCCGTACTGGAGATCAGTGCGGAAGCCAACGCTCAGCTACTTGTTCCGTTCCTGGGCGGACAGATCAGTCTATTGGCGGGGCAATCTGGTGTGGGCAAATCCACGCTGCTTAACGCACTTATTCCAGTGGCGCAGCAGGCAACCGCAGAAATTTCCGATGCACTGGATAGCGGACGACACACGACTACCCATGTTCGTCTTTTTCATCTTGATACGAACAGTAGCATCATTGATTCCCCTGGTTTTCAGGAATTCGGTCTGCAACAACTGGATGAAGAATCACTGGCATGGGGGTTTGTCGAATTTCGTCCTTTTCTGAAACAGTGCAAATTCCGGAATTGCCGGCATGTTTCAGAGCCGGGTTGCAGATTATTGCAAGCGGCGCAGGAAGGTATTCTTAATTCACGCCGGTTAGCTTGTTACCATAAGTTGATGAAGTGCATAAAGGAATCCCTCCCTGGAGGGAGGTAAACAAAGGAAGCTGGCGATAAATAACCCGACAGGTGGTATTTGTCTGTTTTCCCGCCGGGCCCAGCCCCTGGTTACTCCAGGCCGATCAATTCCACATCAAATATCAGTGCTGAATCGGGAGGGATAACACCTCCGGCGCCATGGGTACCGTATGCCATGGCGGAGGGGATAATCAAGGTACGTTTTCCACCAACTTTCATACCCAGTACTCCCTGATCCCATCCTTTGATAACCCGTCCAGCACCAAGCAGGAATGAAAAGGGAGTGCCACGATCGTGAGAACTGTCAAATTTTATGCCTTTATGGTCTTCCGCAGTGGGATCATACAACCAGCCTGTATAGTGCACATTGGCGGTTTTGCCAATATCGGCTTCTTCTCCAGTACCAACCTTGGTATCTATTTTTTCCAGTGTTGTTACATCTGCAACATTTACGTAGTGTGGTGTCATGTGTTCCCCGGCAGCCTGGGCATTTATCGATAAAAATAGACATCCTGAAAGAACGATGCCCAATAGTTTTTTTACATTCATTATTACCTCTAAAAAGTAGTATTCACAGCTTGGTAGATTGGATAATTCGAGATTTGCTGGTGGAATTTACCCGTTTCACAGCACCATTCCGAACAGCAGAAATAATAAAGCAATTTCCACTTGTCAGGTTTATTCTGAAAACGGGACAGGTAAAGCAGAGGTGGTTCGTATCATCTTCATGCATGTGGCGGTGACCGCCATACTGTGCAAAGTTATGAAAAAGTACCAGTTTTGCGTTGCTCGATAAGTGGTAAAAAATGCTCTGCTGAAAGTGGGGGAGTGAATAAGAATCCCTGAACGTGATGACAGTTGGCTTGTTTCAGAAAATCGAGTTGTGTTTGTGATTGAACACCTTCTGCTCGTATTTGCATGCCGAGATTCCGGGCAAGCGCAATAATGGCTGTAATGATTACGGAGCTGTCAGATTTGCTGGCGATATCCTGAACGAGTGGTTGACCGATCTTGATGGTATCGATGGGCAGGCGCCGCAGATGGTTGAGAGATGAGTAGCCGGTGCCAAAATTATCCATCACGATTTTTACACCCATTTTCTTTAGTTCGTTCAAGATTCTGGTGCTTCCATCTATATCCTGCATTAATACAGATTCATTAATTTCTAGCTCCAGTTTTGAAGGGTCAAGCCCCGTCGCATGTAATGCTTCAGCAACGTGATTAATTAACTGGAGCTGATCCAGTTCTATGGCAGAAAGGTTGACTGCAATGAAAGCGGGTTCAAGGCCGGCATCTTGCCAAGATTTGGCTTGTCTGCAAGCTTCATGTAATACCCATTTGCCTATTTTGACAATGGAGCCGGATTCAATAGCCAGAGGAACAAATTTATCTGGAGGAATGAGTCCGAGTTCCGGATGACGCCAGCGGACCAGTGCTTCGACTCCGATAATTTTTCCGGTCATGAGATCAATCACCGGTTGATAATGTAGAACGAGTTCTTTGTCATTAATGATTTTCTGCAATGATTGCTCAATCTTGACCTTTTGTAACGAAGCTTCACCAATTTCCCGGGCATAGAATCTATAGGTATTAGGCCAGATTTTTCGGGTAAAAGATGATGCATTTTCGGCATTGGCCAGCAGCACCTCAATTTCCCTGCCATCGCGAGGATAGAGGCAGATTCCTATCGTCAGGGTGATATAAAATTCAAGATCATTAATGATAAAAGGTGTGGTGGCGAGCTTTAGCAACTGGTTTGCGAATATCTGTGCTTGGCTGGTGTTGGCCAGGCTGGTTTTGAGAAAAACAAAATTACCTCCTTCGGTGCGTGCCAGAATACAGCTGTTGTCGGAGTAGATGGATAAACGGCTGGCGAATTGTTGTATTAGCTGATCATTGATGCTGTAGCCATATTTACTATTGATGCGTGACAAACGGTTGATATCGATGAAATAAATAGCAGCGATCATGCCATCAATCACAGCGTTGTTTGACAGCAGTGCAGCTGCTTTTTCACAAAACAGATTGTGTTTGGGCAGGCCGGTCAGTTCATCATAATAGGTCATACGGTAAATATGGCTATCGGCCTGACGTTTCCTGCGTTTCAGATCCATGAGCTCAAAACCTCGATTGATAGCCAGTATCAGCCGCGTCGAATGTCCTTTTGGTACACAGTCACTTGCCCCGTTGCGTAATGCCGAGAGTATTACTTGCTCATCTGTTATCGAGGTGTACAGAATAAAGGGTGTCGTTTGGTGGCGGGTTTTAAGCAGATCCAGCACTTGCAAGGCATCAAATCCAGCCATTGAATATTCTGCAATGACTGCATCCCAGCTTGATGTATCCAATGCCGCCCGGACGTCGGGTAAACTGTTTGCATGTTGGTAAATCAGCTGTTTTCCGTTACGACTAAAATCGGTACTTAGCTGATTTACATCAGCTTTGGAATGGCCGATGATTAAAAGTTTTAATTTTCCATATGACATTTCAGATTCTTCCTGGTGTGATATCTTCCGGTATCGACCCGGACAGGAAAAACTTGATTCTGTGGAAAGGGTGAAAAACCTGGTTTATGTGGTAATCAATTCGTTGTGCGACGCAATTGTGCCAGGCGTGCTAGCTCGAAGTGTATGAAAGCCAGTGCGGTCAGAGTGGGTGCAAAAAAATTTAAAAATGGTATGAATTGTAGCAACCCTGTCAGAAAACCCAGACTCCAGCGTGCCGGTCGATTCATGGTTGATAGCTTGTTTAGCTCGGAGTTGTCTGCATGGTCACACAGCGCATCATAGAAAAACAGCCGCTGATTCAAATAAGCTGCCGCCAGCAGAGGCCCCAGCAGGCCAATTCCGGTAAACCATAAAGGGATGGTTGCTATCCAGATTACGATAAAAATCGCGATGGCCAATAGGACATTGCGCAGGCTGCCGGTGATTGTTCCACCCCGCATCGGAGCCAGATCAGGGTAGTAGCGTTTTGCTACAAAACTGACCAGAGCTGGCATGGTAAACAATGCGGTAATCACCAGGCTGGTTGTGATCGTTAATATCATGAAAATGATCAGGTTGATCACAGTCTCCACCCCGTCAGCGATCACCTGCAGATGTGAAGTTTCCAGCCAGTTCTGGAGCGTATCTACCGGGATGACAGTCAGCAGCCAGCCTGATAGTGGCGTCCAGAAAAACATCCCGATCAGCCACCAGAAAATAGCCGATACCAATATGGGCCAACTCCACAGCCATAACATGCGTGGATTAAAAAGGTTAATTGAGGCTCTTGAAAGCGCGCTGAATAATCCAGACATCAAAAATCTCCCCGGTCAGACATTAAACTCTTGATTCAAAAAACGTACACCGCAGTTTCCAATTAAAATAGTGCGGGCCTTTTCTGTTTTCGTAAAAATGCCTGCCTATCATGTGCTTTTCCAGAGCGGCGTATACTTGAAACCTTTATTAAAGGATGCAGCCTAATGGGCAATATAAGAGCTGTACACCTCAAAATAACTGTATCACGGATATATGAGGAGCAATGAGTGAAAAAGGTCGATTGGCTTTATCTGTCTCTGATTTTAACCGGAATAACAATGAGTGACGTTTCATGGAGTTATAGCCATGGCCATAACCATAGTAGATATTCTCATGGACATCGTCATTATTCGAGTCGGCCTAATTTTTCTCTGGGTGTCGGCTTGGCTGGCTCATTCGGGTCTTATGGCCATTTTAGCTATCCTGGCCGGAATATCGGGATTTATGGGAACTTTGTCTACGGGCGGCATTATTATCCCTATTACCGGCAACCTTACTACCGTCCCTACGATTACCTGGACAACCGCTTTTACTGGCCCGCTTATCCTCCCGTCGTATACCCTCCGGTTGTGATTGTGCCGCCTGATCCACCTATTTATATCCAGCAGCAACAGCCTGTCCGGCCGCCACCCCCTGAATCAGCCGTGACGAATTACTGGTATTATTGCGAGAACCCCGCCGGCTATTATCCGGAAGTGGAACGCTGCCCGGGTGGATGGATAAAAGTTCCTCCCAGACCTGCCCAATAATACAGGAGCATACAATGCGTTACTTCTCCAGATTAATTGTTTTTCCAGTTGCGATTCTTCTTGTGGCCTGTGTGAATGTACCAACCGGACCAAGTGTCATGATATTACCGGGTAATGGTAAAAGTTTTGATCAGTTTCGCAGTGATGATTATTTGTGTCGACAGTTTGCCAGCCAGCAAACCGATTTCCAGACACCCAGGAGTTCAGCGGCATCCAGCGGCATGGAAAGCGCTGCTGTTGGTGCGGCGCTAGGAGCTGCTGCGGGAGCGGCGTTTGGTGGTGGGCGTGGTGCTGCTGTTGGTGCGGGAGCAGGTCTGCTGGGAGGCGGACTGGTAGGCAGTGGTACTGCGCAGTCGTCTGGTTCTATTAGTCAGGAGCGTTATGATATTGCCTACATCCAGTGCATGTATGCCAATGGTCATCGTGTCCCGGTTTCTGCCGGGCTGATTGAAGGATCGGGCGGGAATGTAAACCAGGGAACTTATTCCTATCCACCTGCTGCTCCGGGCAGATATATTCCTCCACCGCCGTCGGGTTATCCGCCATCACCGCCACCATATTGATACACTTGCATCAGTAAGCCATGCGAATACATTTCATTGATTTTATGTGTTAAAATAAAAACTTGGAATGCCTGTAAGCAGTTCTAAATGCCGTATGGTTTCGAACAGGGACCAGGATATTTCCGTTTTGAGAATGTCGTTTTAATGAATCTTAGTTAAGGAGAAACACATGGCATCAAAAGCTATTTTCTATCATGCCGGTTGTCCTGTCTGTGTGTCTGCTGAACAGGCTGTCGCCAATGCTATTGATCCTTCAAAATATACAGTTGAAAATGTACACTTGGGTACGGATAAATCACGTATCGGTGAAGCTGAAGCAGCTGGAGTAAAATCAGTTCCAGCGCTTGTAATCGACGGAGCGGCATTCCATATCAATTTTGGTGCCGGTATTGATGATCTGAAATAACAATAATAATTAATTTCTGCAAGCAGTAACTCAAGTTAGCTGCTTGCATTCTGAAGGGGCCTTTTCTCTAAGGCCCCTTTTTAATTTTTGGGCTCCATTCTGGAGTGTTCCAGAACAGCAGCAAAGAAGCCGTCAGTATTGTGGTATAACGGCGAGAGCTGTAAAAATTCACCTGTATCAGGCAAGTTGATTTTTTGTTGTGCAAGCAGCTCTCCACAATTAAGTATGGAAAATTGTGGATGATCTGCTAAAAAGCGTTCAATTACCTGCTGATTCTCTTCTGGCAACAGACTGCAGGTTGCATAAACTAGACGCCCTCCCGGTTTCAGCAATTTTGCGGCGGCCGTAAGAATGGCTATTTGTTTTTTCTGCAGCTCGTTGATACTTTCCGGACTTTGTCGCCACTTTAAGTCAGGGTTACGGCGTAAAGTGCCTAGCCCGCTGCAGGGGGCATCGACTAATACCCGGTCAATTTTTCCCGCTAATCGTTTCAGCTTGATATCTTTTTCGCTATCAATGTGTTGCGGGTGAACGTTCGATAATCCAGAGCGTTTGAGCCTGGGTTTGAGGTTGTTGAGCCGCTTTTCAGAAATATCAAAAGCATACAGGCGCCCGCGAGAATGCATCAATGCGCCGAGCAGCAATGTTTTACCTCCCGCGCCGGCACAAAAGTCTACTACCATCTCGCCTCGCTTGGGTGCCAGCAGAAAACCGAGAATTTGGCTGCCTTCATCCTGCACTTCAATTTTTCCGGAAAGGAACAATGCGTTCCGGTTGATTGCTGGATTGCCAGTGAGGCGGATACCAACGGGAGAAAAGGGCGTGGACTGAGCTTCAATTCCTTCCTGTTTCAGTACAGCAATTACTTCTTCACGTTTTGCAAGTAGGCTGTTGACACGTATATCCAATGGAGCGGGTTGTTGCAAAACTTGGCCAAGACGCAAAATATCTTCATCCGACCAGGATTGCTGCAATTTTCCTACCAGCCATTCCGGGAACTCTGCCCGTATGAACTGTGGTTGTTCCTCCAGTTTTACCGCTTTGATTTGTTGGATCCATTTGGATTCCACCTCCCGGATGAGTGGGGTTAATTCCCGTAGATTCATACCTTGGAATCTGGCCAGATAGGCTAATACCAGTTCACGAGCAGTTGCTTTTCCGGTCAGTACTTCCAGGAAAAATCGATGTCTCAGGATTCCAAAGACAGTTTCTGCAATCATGCTCCGGCCATTTTGTCCCAGCTGCGGATAATCCCGGAAAAATTGTCGCAGTAGCACATCTGCCGGGGCTTGTAGAGGTAACACCTTGCGTACGGCGATAATCAGCAGATTCAGTCGTTCGGGGGTCAGGCGCATAAGCAGTTTAAATGGGTCATTGTGTGGAACTTGCTGAAGACTTGTAGTCTATTTTAGTAACTAGCTGGTCTACTTCCATCCCGCTTTTTTCTGTCGAAATAATACGTACTGGCAGCATATGATGATCCGTTGCCAGCCAGATTTTCTTGCGGAACGCATCACCTGGCTCTTGTTGTTTCGTAAGTACGGTCGTGGCCAGTTTTCCCATTGGCGTATCCAGTGTTTCATGGGTAACAGCATAGCGAACCGGGCGCAGAACGCGGTAATCGGTTTCGTATATGGTCAGCGTCTGTTTGGGAGGGGCGGTGAAAATGAAGTGATAAGCAAAACTTAATTCATCCAGTGTTCCTTTTGGCAGATTCTCTATCATCTCACGGCCTTTACGGCGATAAATGATGCGCTCCTTGCTCCAGTCAAATTCAACCGTGCGTGCAGGTTTTCCGCCACGTTGGTCTGAAAAGTGTAGAGGCTTCATTCCTTCATCCGGAATAATCATGCCCTCGCTGTGGCGAAGAATGCTGCCACGTTTGATCAGTTTAAGAAATCCGCTGGCTGAAATTTCGCTGCTAAGGGTGTAATGCTGAGCTCCGTTTTGGTTTTGTATAAGCAGAGTTTCATGTGCTTTGCCCTGACCAATAAGACCGTTGAGTACATAGTCGATATCAATACGTTCAGGCAAATCAGCAGCGCAAGTGATACTGCTTATCCAGAACAGGATTATGGGTAATAAAAATTTCATGACGTGATCCCGGGAGAATATAGAACTTTCTGACTATCACAGGCCATTCCAGTTTCAACATGATTTTCTGTCAAGGTCAATTGTCCCTGCAGAAACCAGTTTGCTGCTTGCGGATAAATGCGGTGTTCCTGCGTCAGCACTCTCGCCGCCAGTGTTGCTGGCGTATCATCAGCTAGTACCGGTATGGCGGCTTGGATAATGATGGGGCCATGATCCAGTTGCGAGGTGACGAAATGAACTGTGCAACCATGAATTTTGACTCCTTCCTGCAGAGCTCGTGTATGGGTATCCAGTCCGGGGAATGCTGGCAACAGAGAGGGGTGAATATTAATCAGCCTGCCCTGGTAATGGTCAACAAATGTTTCTGACAGGATACGCATGAAGCCGGCGAGCGCAACCAGGTGAGGCTGGTATGAATCAATGATTTCCGCCAGAGCATTATCAAAAGTTTTCCGATCAGGGAAAGCATGATGATCAATCGCATGGGCTGGAATACCGTGTTCGCGGGCAAACGCCAATCCTTCTGCTGTCGGATTATTGCTGATTACTGCTGCAACTGGTAGCCCGGCCTTCAGTAACGCTTGCATATTGCTACCGCGACCGGAAATAAGGATCACCATTGATTTCATGATCCTTTCCTTCAGGTAATGACGATAGATGGCGTTCCAGGTTTACGCGATTTGATATCACCGATTTGCCACACGGTTTCACCACCGCTGCGCAGGATATTAGTGGCAGTCAAAGCATGCTCCGGTGCTACGATTACAATCATGCCAATTCCACAATTAAAAACATGCAGCATTTCCTCGTCCGTGACATTGCCATGTTGTTGCAGCCAGTCAAACAGGGGAGGGCGCACCCAGGCACTCTGGTCGATATGGGCCATGACGCTATCTGGCAAGATACGTGGAATATTCTCAAGCAGCCCACCACCGGTAATATGCGCCAATCCTTTGACGGGCAATTCTGCCAGCAATGCCAGTATTGATTTCACATAAATTCGAGTCGGTGCCAGGAGCGCATCTACGAGCCAGGTTTCATCAAGCCCAGTATCAGGTTGCCCTGCATGACGATCAAGTATTTTGCGGATCAGTGAAAATCCATTGGAATGCGGCCCGCTTGAGGCGATCCCCAGCACAAGATCGTTTTCTCGGATGCTGGAACCATCGATGATCTGATCTTTTTCCACTACACCTACAGCAAAACCAGCCAAATCATATTCGCCTTCCGGGTACATGCCAGGCATCTCTGCTGTTTCCCCTCCAATCAGCGCACAGCCGGCTTGCTCACAGCCGTGCGCAATGCCTTGAATCACCTGTGCAGCAGTTTCTACATCCAGTTTGCCACAGGCAAAATAATCCAGAAAGAATAGTGGTTCAGCACCTTGTACCAGAATATCGTTCACACTCATGGCAACCAGATCAATGCCAATAGTTGCATGTCGTGCATACTGGAATGCCAGCTTGAGTTTGGTGCCGACTCCATCCGTTCCGGATACCAGTACCGGTTGTCGATATTTTCCAGGGACTTCGAACAATGCGCCAAATCCACCGATCCCTCCCAGCGCTTCCGGGCGTAGGGTGCGCTGTGCAAAAGGTTTGATTATCTCCACCAGGCGGTTTCCCGCATCGATATCAACACCGGATGTGCGGTAGGAAATATGGTTTTTGTCAGGATCTGTAGAATTGGATACGGTCAAGTTGAGTTCTCGCAGTATTAAGACTAGAGTGCAGCCTTTGAGGCATGATTTTACCGTAAATGGACAACAAATATTCCCCGGATTCCCGTTTTTTCTGGTATTTAGCGCTTATCGGCATTGTCAGCGCCCTGATTTATCTGCTAAGTCCCATTCTCACGCCTTTTTTACTGGCAGCAGGTATTGCCTATATTTGTAATCCGATAGTTACCTGGCTTGAAGTCAGAAAAGTTCCCAGGACGCTGAGTACCGTTTTTGTCATGCTGATGGCAATCGGTATTTTTATCACCATGATTTTGATTATGTTGCCATTGTTTGAAAAAGAGATCTCGCGTCTGATTGAGCGTATCCCTTCTTTTCTCGATATGCTTAGTAATCGCCTTATCCCGTGGGTGGAAGGAGTTTTTAATATTGAATTGCAGATTGATGTTGATATGCTCAAGGATTTACTGGCAGAACACTGGCAAAGTGCAGGTGGGGTGGCTGCCAGGGCACTGCCAACCTTGAAAAGTGGCGGGTTGGTGATACTGGGGTTTTTAATAAATCTGATATTAGTACCAGTGGTACTGTTCTATCTGCTGCGAGACTGGAATATTCTGATTAAACAAGCGGGGGAGTTAATTCCGCCGGCATGGCAAAAACAGATCTTTACCGTATCCAGAGAAGCAGACGATGTGCTGGCTGAATTCATGCGTGGAGAAATAGCGGTAATCACCATCATGAGTATCTATTACGTAACGGGGTTATGGCTGGTTGGGTTAGAGTTCTCTTTACCGATTGGGCTACTATCCGGTGTGCTGGTATTTGTGCCCTATCTGGGAACAATAACTGGTTTGACATTGGCGACTTTCGCTGCTCTGACACAATTTCAGGAATGGAGCAGCATAATAATAGTTTGGGTTGTAATTGGATCAGGACAACTACTGGAAGGTATGCTGATTACTCCCAGATTAGTAGGAGAGCGGATTGGTTTACATCCGGTAGCAGTAATCTTTTCATTAATGGCGTTTGGTCAGCTATTTGGTTTTATCGGGATTCTGCTAGCACTACCAATCAGCGCAATTCTGCTGGTTCTACTCAGGCATCTGCATACGCAGTATATGGAGGTCATGGAGGATGATGAAACTCGGGCGGCAAAGGTATGGCATGAATAAATACACCGAGCTGTCTCACTCTGAAATTCCTGCTTATTCTTGTCTTGACAAAATTATTATGAAGTTATGGTACGTATAGGAGTAGTTATATGTGTTGTTGCAACAATTTCAGGCTGTTTGTCGCCGATCGCCCTGAATCGGGCGGTTGAGTTGTATGATCAGGCTGCCCTTCGCTCGGAATCAAGGCAACTTTTAATTAACATTGCGCGCGCTCAGCATCATGAACCGCTACATTTCACTCGGGTCTCCAGCATTGCTGCGACATTTGATTTTAGTGCCAGTGCGGGCGCCACACCAGCATTAACCGGAGAACGCGGTGGCATGCTGGCCCCCATTTTTGGTGGCAGTGTGTCGGAGAGTCCTACTTTCAGCATTGATCCGATTGCCAGCGATGAATTTACCAAACGCCTGTTGACTCCCTTCAGCCAGCACAAATTGACACTGTTACTGCGTCAGCATTTTGATATTGATTTGATGCTGCGCATGATGGCGCAAGAAGTCCGTTTGCTTGATTCCGGGCTATATAGCACTGCTCAGGATGCGCCGGTCTCTGAAAAACCTGAAAAACGAGGTCGTCATCACAGGATGCGTTTAGAGGCTAAAAAAGGCACGGCAGAGGAAACAGGTAAGAGGGGAAGTGAAGCCGGACATTTTTTTTCTTATTTTCCACTTACCAGCGAGCAGGAACGCCGCATGCGTTTCCGGCAGCATATATATCAGCACCAAGCCGCCTATCGTAATAATCCATCGGATCGTACCGGCTACGAAATGTTTCGTCGTATCGTTCTCCATCTCTCCGCAATTCAGGATCAAAATCAGCTCTACGCCGAGCCTTTGATATTTGAGCGTAGCTGGAAAATTGCTGATAGTGGCATTTCAGCAGAAGGATTATTTCAGGCTATTGAAAAAGATTTTGCCGTGGATCATGACTCGGAAAAAAACATTTACACACTGAGCAAACAACTGCCAGGTCCGATTCTCATCACTAACTACGATCCTAATATTCTCTGTTGTGAAGAGCGTGCGGAGCTGGATGATCTGATCAATCCATGGGTTGAGAATGATGTCGCTTTTGATATTCGCCCGGGTTATCCGGGGGGAGAATGGCCAATTCAGGGCGCGTTCAGGCTCAGGAGTTTTCATAGTATACTTAACTTCCTGAGCCATGCACTGGGAGAAGAAGCGGAATATTATGTAGAAAAAGACTCGCGCACACCCCCCCTTGCCGGTAATGAGAATCCCGCACAAACCATGGGCATGATTGTTGCTGATAAACAGCCTGGCAATATTGATATGTTTGCTTATTCACACGGAAAGTATTACACGGTGGATACGACCGGTGAAGAGACTCACTGGAATCGAAATGCCTTCCAATTACTTTATGTGTTGTTCCGGCTGACGATTACCGACACCAAATCATTGGGAATTCCCATTACGATCTCAAAATAAATATGTGTCACAGGAATTATCCGTCTGAAAGGTATTCATCTTCAAAAATCCAGCCAGGTGGCCGACTCGATGTAATGGCTCCTCGAGATACCCAGGTTACTCCTGCACATTAACTGACGATGTAATGCTGTGTTCGTTTTGATTTGTCGCTTGCGATTCCATTCGCATAATCCAGTAATACAGCGCAGCTAACAGCAGCATAAACGCGATCCCGCCTAGCCACAGCGAAGTCTTGGCAAATTCGTCATCTACCAATGTTAATGGTGCATCCCTACCGGAAAATGTAATAATAGCTGCCAGTACCACGCCTATCAGGCTTTCACCTACGATCATCCCCGATGCCAGCAGCACGCCTAGTTGTTTGATGGTATCAGCGCGCGGCCCAGATTTACATTCAGCGCAATGATTGAATACAGCGTCGGCCAAAGCGCCTGACACCACTATCAGCGTAGTCGATGTTGGCAGATACATTCCCAGTCCCACTCCCAGTGGCGGCAGCCTGGTAGCTGTTTGAGTGCGTGCCAGCAGTTCATCAATGACTACAGCTGTAACTCCAATCAGCGCACCTATGCCAAGCAGATTCCAGGCGACGCTGTTCTCGATCACGCCTTGTGCCAATGTCGAAATCAAATCCGCTTGTGGTGCAGGTAGCGCACGTGTCGGCTCAGCACCTGGTGCACCGACAAAACTGTAGGCCTCGCGTAGTAAATCCAATACCGGAGGGATGATAATTGCGCCTGCGACAACGCCAATCACTAGCGCTACCTGTTGCTTCCACGGTGTGGCATCCACCAGTTGTCCAGTCTTGAGATCTTGCAGGTTGTCATTGGCAATAGTGGCTCCAGCGAAAATAATGGAGGTGGCAAATAGTGCATACGCTACTAGCGCCTGTGCCTCGTCACCAGGGTACAGGTGTCCGAAGCCGAGCATCAGCAGCAGTGAAACCACGATGATGACCAAAATCCCTATCCCCGATAGCGGGCTGTTGCTGGAGCCAATCAAGCCAGCCATATAACCGCATACGGCTGCGACCAAAATTGTGATGAGTAAAATAAAAAGTGTAGTGCCTGCCACCAGCGGCATCACATGCGCATGCAGTCCGCTGGTGCGGACGAAATCCATGAGCAGCCAGATGATGGGTACGATGGTGATGGCAATGACTAGAGACACGATGGAGATTGGGATATCGCATTCAGTGCGTGGCAACGCATCGCCATGCCTGGCCTTGCGCATACGGGTTGAACGCCAGGCATTCTGTAAACCGCTGATGACTGGCCGCGCCAGTTTGACCAGTGCCCATACCGCAGCTACGCCGATGGTGCCTGCGCCCAGAAAGCGTACTTTTTCTGACCACACGGCTTGCGCCAACTGTGCAGCCGAACCGTTTGCTACATCAAGCAAGGTGCTGTAATGTGGAACTGCCCATCCCCATCCTACCAACGCACCTACCAGCATGGCCAGCCCGACCCACAAGCCTACCAGATGTCCCACGGCAAATAGTGCCAGCGACAAGCTGAAGTCAAATCCCGTCACACTGCGCGTACCCACGTTGAAGTAGTGCGAAACGGAAGCAGCAAATAACCTGGTTGCTACAATCACAGCAAAAACTGCTGAGCTGATGCTCCCAACAATCACTACTCGCAACCCGATACGACCGATTGAGTGATTCCCTTCATCATTGCCGGAACGTCCGGTCTCGGTACCGACCTTCAACACCTCGGCACAAGCCACACCTTCAGGGTACGGTAAGTCTGAATTAGTCACCAGTGCCCGCCGCAGCGGAATGGTGTACATCACGCCCAGCACGCCGCCGGTCAGGCAAATGCCGAATGTCATCCAAAACGGAAAATCCTGCCACCAGCCGATCATGATCAGGCCTGGTAATACAAAAACAATCGCCGACAGCGTGCCCGCCGCTGATGCTACTGTTTGTACAATGTTGTTTTCCTGGATGGTTACATGCTGGAACTTGCGCAGCACCGCCATCGAAATTACTGCCGCCGGAATCGACGTGGCAAACGTGAGTCCCGCCTTTAGCCCAAAATAAATATTGGCAGCAGTAAATATCAGTGTAATAAAAATGCCAATAACAATACCGCGCAATGTCAGTTCAGATTGGGGAGCCATGGGATTTGAGTTGATTTGGTAGAGGCGCTCGCATCATCCTGGGTGATGCTGTAGTTTTGTAAAAAAAGTAGATAAGCACAGTGTATCCGCTGCAGTATTGGCTCCATGGCGGTTTGACTCATTAAATTCTTTGTCTGGCCCAGATCGTACCGATGAACTATTGCCGTTAATGCCAGAGTTCATTAAATTATTTAGTATAGAAAAAATAACAGATAGTGTCGTTAGGCGCTTACAGTTGTTTGGCTACATAAGTTTTCTTGCAAAGCATCCGTATCACTCATTGATCTTTTCAGGCTGGCCTGATTGAAGGCAGGGAAGCGAAGAAAGCCATTGTTCTTTGAGGTATCCAGTAATTCTTTCATGATAGATCCATGTCTCCCGACAGCAACACACCATAATTTCGTACGAGTCAGCGCAACAAATATCTGGTTTCGAGCAATCATCTCTTTTTCCGGGCTTTTGGCTTGTAAAGCTCCCGCCATGTGAAGATTGAGGGCATAGACTTTGTATGCTTCATTACCTTTGGCTCGCCGAATACTTGAAATCGTTACATATCCTGCTTGATGAAATTGATCCTTGTTTTGGTTGTTCAGGGAGAGAACCCTGATGCCAAGTGTACGGAGGCGATCCTCAATTTGCGGGAACAGATAGCGTGTGGGCTCAAGGCCAACGATTGCAATATCTTCTGGACGAAGACCTGATTCAAGATCACGGTGAATACTGGTTGCAACGAAATCAACATCTTCTGCCTGGCTTAAGCTCTCATGAATCACCAAGATTGTTGATTTGTCCAACGGTGCTCCGAACTCGGGATTGTCAATGGGGTGGCCACTTGTCTTGTCCGGACGCTGGAGCATAACGGTGGCACATGCCTTTACGCTTGCTGCACTGAAATCACCTTCTACCACTTGGTAACCCAAAGCGATCCAGTCTTCTTTACGTGTGATTCCTTGAAGTGGCCCCCCTTCTCGAAATAACCCCATGTTGATGGCATGTGCTGCTAAAAGAATCTGACGAGGAGTTCGATAGCAACAATTCATATTATGCGCCTTCTGCATGCCGCTCGCATAGCTGCCAGATAGATCAATACAAGGACGACCTTGCTCGTCCCTGCCAAATATCTCTGAGGCATTCGGGACGATCAGAGAATCTACTCCTTGTGCTTCGTCATAAGCCCAATAGAGGCGTTTTGGTGCACGTAGCGCATGATGAGCTATTCGATAGAAAGATGCCGGCAGATCTTGTCCTTCGTCAATAACGATGGCGTCGAGCAATGATGGACAACTTTTGCATTCTTCTTCGAGGTTGCGGCAGGCAGCTTCATATGCTGATTCTCCATGGATTGTCATTTTCTCTGCATCCCCAAAACTCAAGAAGCGACATTTCCACCGGAATGCCAATTCACGATAGAAGCCGGTGAGTTCCTTGCTTCCCCATGCATGCCAGATATGCAACTTATTCCAGTCAGGGGTTGCGCCGGTTAATCGTCGGTAGTGCTTATCAATAAGATTTCGAATTTGTTGGTAAAGTGAACGACTCCAGAAAACAAATGCAATTTCCCAATCCGGATTAGATGCATGCATCTGTGCAACTCGTCTTGTAAACAAGACTGTTTTGCCACTTCCGGCGATTCCACGCATGCGCTGGGGACCTTCAGGGACTTCCTGAGAAATTCGATCTTGCTTCTCATCCAAAATACGCAAACGGCTTTCAACGGCATGAATCACCCTGCTATGGCAAGAAACAGGGGCACCTGGATTGGGTTGTCTAGGTGGCTCGGTCGTAGCGATACCTCGAAATACTCCGAGAATTTGCTCCCATTGAGCATCGTCAAGTGTGGGCATATAGGCAGATGAAACAGCTTTAACCTGTTGCCTGAAAGATGTCTGTAAAATATCTTCTTCAAGCCAGACAACACCATTTGTACTTGGATGTTTCGAAAAACCTTGCATAGCCCATTCAGAGGCTGAAATGAACGGCAGTACAACCCGGTACTCGAATGGTATTTTAAGTTTTTCTAACATCGGGCTTGGTTTAAATAACGCCCTGACTTCAAATAGTTGCGCTTCGATCTGGCTTATAGGAGACATGCTGTCAGCGTACCAGTCGCGCATTTGCCAGTCGTGGCCCTCAATTGCTGCGATATTTCCAATCGTGCAGCCCTTGCTTTCAAAGATCCATATGCCGAAGCGGCGATGAATCATGAGGAAATCAGGCTCACTTCGCCCTCGTTTACTCGTTGCGAAGATAGGGTATCGGTAGTACGCAACACCTTCATCCTGCTCAAAAGCGTTCTTGAGCGCATTCCACAGTTGACGTTGCCCCTTGTTGTTGTCGTTGGGGTAATTGGGATTAAATTTCATGTTAATTGGATTTAACGGAATTACATCGAGGTAGTGCATCCTTGGTTGGCTCTATTTGCATAGGCTCACCGTATATAAGAGTTACATCAACTCTGGAGTTACTTGCAACGACAGTGTAGGGGAAAAGTTCAATTTTGATTGATCATTACAAATGCAGGGCAGGGTTATTGCAAGGAATGTTATTGCGAATGTACTGTGCTCCACCTCAAGAAACATATCAAAAAATTTGACTTCCAGCTTGTTCCCCACGCCGTTTGTTGATTTATACAGCCAGTCGTTGGAGTTGGTACACTGCTGTGGCAAGTTTTGTCAGGCCACGTGCAGCAAAACCAGGTTCTTGGGGAAGGATATCGTTTCGTTCCAGCAGCTTGACACACCAGCGGGGTGAATAGCACTTCAGTACCTCGGCTTCTTCAACTGAAAACGGTGGCCCAACCATTTCCTGCTGCTGATATTCAAGTGTGATCAGCAAACCGCTACAACCAGCCGGCAGACATGTCATGAGTTCGTTTATATAGGGTACGCGCAGCTCGGGTGGCAGAGCGATCAGCGCAGCACGATCGTAGATACCGCTACAATCGGAAAGCAGCGCTGCATCCAGCGCAAAAGTATCGCCGCAGATCACCTCAATGTTCCTGGCTGTGTAATGTGTGCCATAGTGAGATTCTCTCACCGCAGGTTTCAGGCCATGCTCGGCAAAAAACTGCTGTACTGCCAGTAGTGAAAGCTCTACACCCAATACACGGTAGCCTTGCGCAGCCAGCCAAGCCATATCCAATGATTTGCCAGTCAGTGGAACAAATATCTTGCTGCCAGTTGGTAGATCAAGTGTTGGCCAGTATTTCTGCAGTAACGGCTGTACGCGTAGTTGATGAAAACCGGTACGCCCTTCGTGCCAGCTTTGTAGCCAGAATTCATGTTCCATTGTGTTTAGAGTATTTTTGGTTTACTTGTTTACATATCCACATGAAGCGAAGTAGTTGGCACACTCCTCCGGAGTGAACAGATCCAATACTTTGCCGATCTGTGCCCATAAGGCATCCATGGTTCGTTTGGCGGCTTTGCGTTTGGAGAACATTTTCTCGATTGGATTCAGATCAGGTGAATACGGTGGTAAGTAGAGCAGCGTGGCACCTGCCGCTTCAATGGCTGCGCGGACGCCTGGAACCTTGTGACAAGACAGGTTGTCGGCCACCACAATGTCACCTGGCTGCAGCGTGGGGCACAGACAGGTTTGAATATAGGCGAGAAACGCGGCCCCGTTCATTGGGCCGTCGAGCACTAACGGAGCGGTGATCGCATCGTGACGCAGTCCCGCAATGAAGGTGGTGCTCTTCCAGTGGCCGTGGGGCACCGAAGCCACACAGCGCTGGCCGCGCGACGCGCGACCTCGCTGTCGCGTCATGTTGGTGGTCGTTGCCGTCTCATCCAGGAAGACCAGGTGACGGCA
>NZ_QICQ01000025.1 GCF_003201195.1 Nitrosomonas eutropha
GTGAGCATGAACAGCTTTTCATTTGCAGTTATTGTGAGCCAGAAAATGCGTCAAATGCGAGCAGAGCCAGTTTCAAACGCGAGCTATTACACCTAGTATGAGCGGTTCTCCTCTTGATAGTCTGTCAGCAACCCTACTGCGATAATAACAATTCCCATGACAACGTAGAAATTTCGGGCAATAGGTTCCTCAGCAAAACCAAGGATAAAAGGAACGGCAACTAATACAGGCCCAACAATGCGTTCGATCCAACCTTGCAGTATAAAGGGAATGATCTTGATGGTGCTGACAGGAAATCCGGAAGCCAATGTAACCGCAAGATGAACGAAAGCCAATACATAGGCAAGTATGGCAGGTACTTGGCTTAGGTTCAGCAGTACTGGCGCCAGTAAAAATATAATCACTGTCAGAAAATCTAAATATCCATGGGTACGGGGCGAAATTATTTTCATTCGATGACTCCTTGCTGAGTAGTTGATAACACCGGCACTTTATAGGGTGTTATCAACTGAGTCTGTTAGCTGGAAAACATTTGTTGACTCAGGAGTAGTTCCAAGCCTAGCGGGGATCGATTAATGACAGTGCTGTATCGTTAACACAAATATGTTCACGGGTATAGTCAAGCATGCCCCGGTTTCTGAACTGGTTCATGATAGTACTAATGACAGGGCGACTCGCGCCAACCAAGTCTGCCAGTTCTTGTTGAGTAAGAGAAATTTCCAATGCATACCCGTGCATGCACCGTATTCCAAATAATTTGGCAAGTTCCAGAAGCATTACGATAAGCCGTTGTTCAACCGATTGAGTAAGAATAGCGCGCAACTTGCGTTCTATTTGCTGTTTATGGGCATATACCGACTCAAGAATCTGCCATGATAAATTAGCTTGTGAGGTAATTAATTTTTTAAAGTCAATGTATTCAAGACGATAAAAATCGACCTTTCCAAGCGCCTGTGCGTTTTCTTCCATTATTTGGTTAGTGAAGTCACCTACCTGTAAGTAACCGATGATATCGCCGGTTTTTAAGAGAGTCAGCGTTAATTCGTTTCCCTGTTTGGTGAGATGGGAAAGTTTGACGATCCCATTTTTTATCCAGAAAAAACTTGAGCAACGATCACCTTGTCGATAAAGAAAAGCTTTGTCAGGAAGGCTGGCCAGTTGAATAGAAGGGTACTCTTTTTTCCATGTTTCCCAGGTACAGCTGAGAAATGGGTTCATAATTTTTCATATCCTTTTTCAGAAGACGACTGCACCAATTGATGAGGTATGAAGCCTGTTGTGCATATGGCTCTTGACAGCATAATATCAGTACTCATATGCACGAAACTCGTATATGTTCAATACTCGTATGCACCAAAGCACGGTAAGCATGGCGACTGATTTCGCACTGATTACCGAGCACGGCGTGACCACTCTGCCAGAACAGGCATGAGAGCATGCGCTAGATCATTGAGCCGCTGGCACTGTCGGAAACAGTATGGCATGAAGCGGACGACGCGGCAGTTCAGGCTATCAATGAGTCGATCATTGAAGCACGGCACAACCCCGAGACGGCGCACTCTCTGTTCGCGTTAGCTTCCTACGGTCGGCACGATCCGGCATCACTGGAACAGTTACGCACCACCCTCGCTAAGGAAGGCATTCCCCCAGAATTTTTGTCACATTACGAGCCCGATTGACCCTTTGCATGCCTTAGACAGAATGACGGGTTAAGTGACAGTTTTTGACGATCAGTAATTCCTGATTCATACTGTCACATAATCGAACGTATATGTGACAGGTGATAAAGTGCAGATTGGCTACATGCGAGTATCAAAGGCAGACGGATCTCAGGCAACTGATTTACAGCGTGATGCTCTTATAGCGGCGGGTGTCGATCCGTCCCATCTTTATGAAGACCAGGCCTCTGGCAAACGTGAGGATCGTCCTGGTCTGGCAAACTGTCTGAAAGCGCTTCGGCGTGGCGACACATTGCTGATATGGAAACTGGACAGGCTTGGTCGGGATCTGCGTCATCTGATCAATACCGTACACGATCTTACCGCGCGTGGC
This sequence comes from Nitrosomonas eutropha, assembly GCF_003201195.1. GTDB lineage: Bacteria > Pseudomonadota > Gammaproteobacteria > Burkholderiales > Nitrosomonadaceae > Nitrosomonas > Nitrosomonas eutropha. The sequence goes on from NZ_QICQ01000025.1 coordinate 2,053, forward strand.
ATTGGCCTGAAGGTATTAAGCGGGCAAGGTGCGGCCATCGATACCACGACGGCTGCTGGAAAACTGGTTTTTGGCATTTTCGCGGCTTTGGCTGAATTTGAGCGGGAACTGATTGCAGAACGCACCAAAGCGGGCCTGGCTTCAGCCCGGGCACGCGGAAGGAAAGGTGGCCGTCCGTTCAAGATGACTACTACCAAGCTGCGTCTGGCGATGGCTGCAATGGGTCAGCCAGAAACAAAGGTCAGCGATCTGTGCCAGGAACTCGGTATTACACGACAAACCCTGTACCGACACGTTTCCCCCAAGGGAGAGTTACGTCCGGACGGGAAAAAATTGCTGGACGGGCAATAGATCGGTGAATTAGTCGTAAAATCGGTGTAGACCTCTTAAGATCTGATCTTAACTAGATTCAGTCACTTAAGAAGGGTGAAAACAATGTGCAGCCATTATGAATCAATCAGAGACGCAAACCGCCTATTGCAATATTTTGGTGTCGAACAACCATTGGATATTTGTTTTGATGTATGGCCGACTTATTGCAGCACGTTCATTATCAAGCCTGATGAAGTGGATACCGGAGATGAAGCGGTAGCGGCGTGGATAGCATTATCTGGTCAATTTGGTTTGTTGCCTCATTGGGCAAAAGATACAACATTCGGGCGCAGGACATTCAATGCCCGTTCAGAAACCGTTTCAGAGAAACCCAGCTTTAAAGAAGCTTGGCGCAATGGTCATCGATGCATTATCCCTGTAGAAGCCATTTATGAGCCTGATTGGCGCTCAGGTAAAGCGGTACAGACTCGAATTGCAAGAAATGATGGTGAACCAATGGGAATAGCTGGTTTGTGGTCTACCTGGGGGCAAGGATCACAAAAAATTGATTCATTTACTATGTTGACCATCAATGCTGACGATCATGCTCTGATGAATCAATTCCATAAGCCAGGAGAAGAAAAGCGCATGGTAGTCATATTGCCAAAGGCATCATACAAAGACTGGCTGTCAGTGCCAGTTCACGAGGCTAAAGTGTTTCTGAGGCAATATCCGGCTGATAGGCTTGGAATTTCATCGTAGTTCAATCAAATGAGGTAATTTCAGCTCTGATTAACAATTGATCATGCTATTTTCATCTTTAATAACAGCATACTAAAGAGGTTATTCACAGAACCATCCAAGATTTCAGTGGATAAAGAGATAGCCGAATCCAGGTTTCTGCAAAGGCGCTATCTCCTGAGAGAATGGAGCCCCTCACTTCAACGGCAGTTTCCTGCCAGGCGATACCCGGCTGCTTCAGCTTCTTTTTGCGAAGAAAACGGAATCTGATTATTTTTGGATACCCGGTCATAACTCGGGCAACCGTCTGGCAGGTGATAAACGTTACTTTTCTTGTTGCCAATAATCTGCCTGCCGGTATTTATCTTTATCGCTGATTGCTGACTGCCTTGTAGCCCTTCACGAGAGGGTTTCTGATCCAGTACCCATGTTTTTTCCCGGGAAACGTAAGAATTATGATGTCCCATAAGCCTGGCAATACGATTATCACGCTCTCGCTCCCATTCTGTGACCGGATATTTGTGATCCCACGCCATAAGAATACGTTGCTGGGTTCTGGACATGGATAGTCCATAGCGGTCGTACATATAAAAGGTAGTTCGTGCCACAAATCCTTTTACTGCGTCTCTAGGCTCGGTTGTCTTGTCTTTGAAATCCGTGCGCGTTGTGCACTGTCCATACTGGTTAGGCATCGTTTTTGAAACCATGCCATACAGAAAGTGACTGCGATCCCCATTAACCTCTCCTATCACTGGAGTAAGATTGTGGAGATTTGCTTCCATTGTCCGGAAGACTGGATCCTTATCGGTGCAATTCTTTCTGCCCCCCTGTTGCCAGCACTGACGCTGATGGCCCATCACCCAGGCGGGAACAATATGCTCCCATTCAATACGGGAAGCCCGGGAGGCATTTCTGCGCGGTGTATACCCACAGGATGCCAGATCAACCCTACCACCTGATTTACCTGTCCATCTCCATTTACAGCCACAATATAGCGTCCCCTGTTCCGATTGATTCTGATCGTGGTAAACACCTCGACGTGCTTGTACTTTTGCCTCACTAAAAGACTGGGGCGCTGCATGGACCGGAGAATAAAAATAAACGCCGATAATGGCAAAACTGACCAGCAGCTTTATCACCAGATTGTTTCTCAAATGAAGTGCCTCGGAAGTTAGTAATTTGTTGCTAAATATTTTGTATGTTGTTGGGACGAACCCAAAGAAGGAAAGAAAAATATCTTCGTACATTGCAGTTGGCACGCTACTTTCACCTGGATGAGACCGATCTTGCCTTCATCAGTAATCGTCGCGGCGATAAACTGTCTTGGTGTCGGAAAACATGTGTTTTCCGGTATTCAAATTGTCCAACTGGCGGCTGGTGACACGACTGTTGGGTCTACCCCTAATTAATTAGCCTGATCAGCAAATAACACTTGAAACGCGAAGCGCGTCACGTTACATTATCAATTAAACAGAGAGCAAAGGATACCTGCTTGATTAGGAACTTTAAGCACAAGGGACTAGAGACTTTTTTTAAGACCGGCTCGACCAAAGGTATACAGGCCGAACATGCAGCGAAATTAGGCCGCATCCTGCGGGCGCTGAACGTGGCACAGGCTCCGGCTGAATTGGACTTTCCTGGTTTTCGACTGCACCCGCTCAAGGGCGATTTAGCCGGGTACTGGTCAATTACCGTTAACAAAAATTGGCGGGTTATTTTTGTTTTCGTGGGCGTCGATACTGACCTGGTTGATTATCTGGATTACCACGACAAATAGGAGCGAAGGTATGGACATGATGAACCATCCCCACCCTGGCATGATTTTGCGCGAAGAAGTATTAAAGCCGCTTAATCTGACCGTGGGCGAGGTAGCAGATTGCTTAGGCATGGCGCGTGCGTCGATTTCTCGTGTGGTCAATGGGCGCAGCGCCATCAGCTACGACCTTGCCATCAGGCTGGAAGCGGCGGGCGTCAGTACAGCCCGCTTTTGGACGGCATTGCAGTGCGAATACGACCTTGAAAAGGCACGGAACGCAGCTCAAGGCGCAGAACTATTAAAAATTGTGCCACTGCTTACGAAGCACGAATTAACGCAGGGATAGAAGGTGGGCCTGAATACTTGCGATATTCAGGCCCTTGTCGCGGACTCATGAAGGAAAACACGAAAGGTCACGTGACAATCATGCCATCAACTCTCAGAGAATTTTAAGCATGATTAGATATTATGGCACATTCGCGCACTTGCCAGCTCGACCATTGAGATTAAATAATAATCAAAAACAATTAAAGAGATACTATAATAATACACTCTTATCACACTTTGGTATCCGAGGTTTAATTGCGGCTTGTTTTATCGGCGCAGGTAAGGCATGATTATGAGCATAGATTCAATGAGTATTGTTGGTCCTATGGGTTTCAAAGAATTGTTAGCGGCCAACAGCGTTCAAGATACGATTATACAAGCCGGTGACAAAGGTTTGGTTATCGCCCTGAAAGTGGGCGGAAAGGATTTTGTTTTAGGGCGGCGGCGCGGTGGCCCGCGCTACTTTTATTCAGTTGATGGCGCGGCATCAGTGCTGATTCAGCACGGTATCACCGGCTTCTATGTGGACACAATAGGCTGGCTGCCGCGAACACTCACCAAGAACCAAAAAAGGCTGTCTTTACCGGGTGGCACCAGTGGAGACATTTAGAAAAGCAAAAGCCCCGTGGCATCGGGGCTTTTGCAAAACTCAGGAACACATACTTGAATTGTTTGGCGACAATTAGAGTATGGCCGCCGTAGAATACACGACGTAATTTGCTAATACTATTCTACGGCCTTGTTCCTTCTTTGACAAGTCCATTGCGTTTTTGCGCATGGCTGGAAGGAGCTACATGGCGGCAGATCAACAACTTTCCCTATTCGATCGGGACGAAGAAGCCAGGGCGTATCATGACCCTGAACAGGCAGGTTTTTTTTCTATCTTGGTTAACGCCAAGGGCGATAAGCGCCAATCATCCCACCGGCTGATCGATATGCCCACGGTGTTGGGTTTAATCGACAAGAACCGTGACACCTGGATGACGCAAGCCGAGTTTATCCGGCCAAACCGACGTGTGGTTAACCTTGCCCGCGTCGGCCTACTTTTTGCCGACTTGGACACCTACCGCAAGCCGTGGGCCTCTGGCCGAACGCCGGAGCAGTTAGTAGATTCCGTACTGTACCACTGCACCCAAGAAGGCATCCCCCCCCCCTCAATATTGGTTTTCTCAGGCCGTGGCATACAAGCCAAATGGCTTCTCGAAGGGACGTTGCCACGACAGGCATTACCCAGGTGGAACGCTTGCCAGCGTTACCTTATCGACCGATTGGCATACCTTGGAGCCGACCGCCAAGCGAAAGATGCCAGTCGCGTGCTGCGTGTTGTACAGACCGTTAACGAGAAAAGCGGGGAAATCTGCCGAGTTGTCCACGTTCAGAACGAGCTGAACGGCCAGCCGGTACGCTATAACTTTGAGTACATGGCTGAAATACTGCTGCCGGTAGCTCGCTGGACGATTGAACAGCAACGACAAGAGCGGGAGAAACGTGCCATTCGGCGACAACTCAAGCTGCTGCCAGGCGACAAGACGGACAACTTACGCGGATTCAGTGGAAGGCAATTAGCCTGGCACCGGCTTGAGGATTTGCGCACGTTGGCCGAGCTGCGCGGAGGTGTCCAGGAAGGTGAGCGTATGCAGCACCTATTTTGGCGCTTGAATTTCTTGCTGCTATCCGGTGCGACTAACAGCAGGCTGATGTACTACGAAGCAAAAGCTCTGACTAAAGAGCTTGACCCGAACTGGCAAGAAAACAGTAAAGAGCTGATGACGTTGTATTCCAAGGCAAAAGCCTACGAGGCGGGCGAGAAAGTCAGCTTTGGCGGCCGCGAGTACGCCCCGCTGTACACGCCCAGGAATGACACCCTCATCAACTTGTTTCAGATCACCGATGACGAGCAGGCCCAGCTACGCACGATCATCAGCCGGGACATGGCAAAGGAGCGCGACAGAGCGCGCAAGGAGGCCGTCAGGCGGGCAGCGGGAGCAGTAGACCGGGAAACCTACGAAAGCCAGTCTTTGAGCCGCCAGAAGCCATGGGAAGCCCTTGGTATGAGCCGTGCAAGCTGGTATCGCGCCGGTAAGCCTATGCCTGCGAATAGTGAGACAAGTCCATCCGTATTACAGAAGGGCAATGGCCGCTTTTTGGTTTGAGACAAGTCCGTCCGTATTACTAATGGCGAAGCCTACGCCCGGCCCGTAGGGCCTGCTTTTGCGTAGCCCTGCATTGTGAAAATGCGAGTAGCCGCAAGGGGGGTGGGTAACTTGCTTGCAAGTTATCCATGCCCCGCGCAGTGCCGAAGGCACGGAGTTTTTCAGGATGTTCAAAGTCCCTCCCCTATTACTAATGGCGAAGCCTGGAAGGTGTTTGTATGGCCAGAACAAGAAAATTATTTCCGCCTGAATTGCTGGAAGAGCTGCGAGTAATGCCGGTGGTGGCCGCGCTCGATGCCCTGGGGCTGTACTGGAAGCATGACCCTGATTTTGTGCCGGTGAAGGATAAATCCACTGTCCGGCTGAATGTGTCCCTGGGCGGTGGTGGTGTCGAGCTGTTGGCTACCGGGCCGAAGTGGTACGACACCAGGGCAGAGAAGGGCGGCGGCGGTGCGGTCGATCTGGCCATGCACCTGCTGCGCTTGGACTTCGTGACAGCGGTGAAGCGGTTCCAGTCAAATTAATCAAAATTTAGCCGCTAAAAATCTGGCGGCTGGCCATCACCAAATATGACCCCACAGAACCGCTCAAGCTGCACGTTTGAGGCGGTGCTAATACGTTCTCCTAACCTTTCCCTTTGAAAATGCGTCTACGGGCCTTGTAGGCGGCGTGTGGCCGTTCGTCTTTGCGTCTGGTTGGAACGCCGGTGGTGTCGGGCCGTTTTGTAAGGTTTTACGCAAAGAAGAGGGAGGGGCCGCCGTTATCAAGTGTGGGCGACTAATAAAGTCGGTAACAAATTGTGGTTTACAACCGCAATATTATGTCTTTCCTTAATCCCAAGGAAAAATAATGTTGGTAACTTTTGTCAGCTATTTAGTAATTCTTTACCAAAATTATTTAATAAAGTTCGTAACTATTATAAATAGTTATCATCTTTATTTACTGGTTCCCAACTTTATTCGACTCAGCTGTTAAACATTGTTTCCGCTCGCGCTAGTACGCGCTCTTTGGCGCTATTGAGCATCTCAGAAACATAGAACTTCTCGACATACTTCTCAATCACTTGTTCTGCCACCATCGTAGCTGTCGCTGGATTGATTGCATTCTTTGCTAACTGCTTCACAAACGACAAGTAGGTCACATTTCCAGATTTTACTGCACCCACCAGTTGTTCAAACTCTTCTATTGAAATAATCGTGATGTTCTGTGGGGGCATTCTCGATAATTGTTCTTTGCTGGGCGACATAAATTTAGAATCTAGCAATATTTGATCAAAGAATTGCTCATCTACCCATTGTTTCAGTTGTAAGCCATTACCAAAGAGCAATTGGCGACTTGTCACGACAATCAGGTAATCGTTATCTGCAGATTTTGCTTCACTCAGATCAATTTCATTGCTTCGAAGCAAAGTCCCCACTTTCCAACCTTGAACAATTGCCTCTCGAATACGTTTAAGTTTTGATTTAACGAGTTGGGGATGATCGGAGAGAAGTACATCGTCTGGAAAGAGGCTCATTTTAGATTCGATAAAAACGTTACCACCGGCGCTTGGAATTAATGCATCCACCGCCGACATCGATGAATTACCGAGTCGTTTAAATTCTTTGTCAGTGATAGGGTGAGTTCCAGACTCTTTGATGAGTTCAATTACATAATCCTCGAATACCTTGCTAAAGCTATCCGTGTAGTCTTGGCTAAATTCAGACATTCGAATATGTACGGACTCTTCCAGTCCGTGATAAAAAATGGTCGGATTCCAAGCAAGCACCCTTGTTTCATCTAATTTTAAGAGAGGATATTTAGCCAACCATGGGAATTCGAATCGTTCGCTCTCCGGCCTGCAATTAAATTTATCTTTTTCTCTTCGAGAATGAAGCTCTCCTTGAAGCAGAACCCGCAGCTCACTTAGATCCTTGGAAAACAATTTAACTAGTTGGTACAGCGGCTTTGTCAATTCCTCGGGTAGTGCTGAATAAACGCGCAAGTCTAAGGGCTGTTGGGGAGCTGCTGTTTTTAATTGCGACATTAATAGAATTGCCGCTAACATAAAATCATCGGGTGTCATGCAAAATACGCTCTCAAATCGGCTTCGACAGGGGTTTGTTGCGTCAAGACGTGAAATCAACGCAGCCCAACGCAAAAATCCAAAAGTCTCGGGACTTTGGAATATTAATTGCGCATGCATTGTTGCCCTCACTCTCAGTAGCACTTCTTGCTCATTTTTATATGATCCTAGCTTCGCTTTCCAGATTGCGTTACAGCAAGCATAGAATTCTTCGGTGGGACAAGGATCTCCTTTATCCAAATGAATCATCTTGTCTTCTATCGCTAATTTGATGACAAGTGCGGGCAACCACGGCATTGCTTCAAGAGATTCTTTTTTATTCTGGTGCTGCTGAGTCAGATGATTCACTCCTATATAAATAATCGATCTCAGGGAGTAGCGTTGTAGCCGACGCTTGATGACTTTGGCCACATCCGCGTAACTCAATGTAGAGGGATCCGGGGTAAATCTAATAGGCGTATTGAGAGCGATAGAGCTTGAAGGTCGAGGCATTTGAATAGTATCGCTCCTGATTTAATATATGACAGGTGCACAGCGGCCAAGCAGAGATAGTTTTAACGACCTGCATTCAGCGCGATTTTAAGCCAGGAGTACCGCATCTATCCGCCCCCTAAAAACGAAAATAACTGCAAATAAACCCGCATTTATCTTCATCGACCAGCATTCGATCTGCGCAAACCAACAATAAATGCGACTGTTCGTTAATCCATGAAGTCGTCGGTAGCGCCATTTATTGGATGTAGTTTTTGAACCGAGTTTGTGGAAGCAGTTCACCACATACTTCCATGCTGAGAACAGGGGCATCAATGGGTTGTAACAAACGGCCGTTTGTTGCACTGACAACTGCGCTCTGATTTTCACTTATTCCTGGTTATAAATCTCACTGAATGCAGGTTGATCCAATTATAAATGCAGGTTGTTAGAGATAGTGGCAGGTGAAGCAACTGTTGGTTTCACCCATATTCAGGGGGATATTCGTGGGCCACATGATTCTAATATGACTCGCTATCATCCTTAAGCGTCCATCCATGAGACTCCATACAACTGTCGTAGAATTCCTGGCGTAATAATCCTCCTGCAATTCCCGGGCCAAAGTCGGATTGACGGGCATCTTTTTCGCACTGGTAACTATCCTTGCGAAGATCCGAGGTTGATGCTTCTGGTTTTTTCCAAACCTTTGTGCTTGAACAGCCAGTTATAAATACAGCCAAAACAAGTGTGAGCAGGCGCTGGTTAATAGATTTATTCACATTTTTAATCCAAAAATATTGGCCTATAACAGGTCTTACTATATAGGGTTAAAATAAAGTAGGTAACACCGGAGATAATGACGGACTTTATTTAAATAAATTTAGTAAAAATTTACATAATAGCCGATAAAAGTTACCAACTTTATTTCCAAGTTACCGACTTTATTTCGATCCTACATCAAGCTGGCCCAGGCCGTGACCAGGGCCGAGCGGGCGGAAACGAAAGCCGATGAGGTTGAATGCCGGGCTGGCGATCTACGCGCCGAACTTGACCGCGCCCATCAGGATGCCGACCAGGCGCGAGTCGCGTACCAGGAACAGCAGAAAACATCAGACAAGTATCTTGCGGAGCTGGAAAAGGCGCGGGATGCCGCCGCCGAGGTTGTCGCAAAAAATCGGCAACTGGACGCAGACCTGGCCGGAGCAGTGGCATGTCAGGAAGGTATAGGGCGGGAGTTGGAAGCGGGCAGGGCCGAGCTGTTGGAAGCCAAGCAGCAGGCGTCAGCGTTGCGTGAAGAAGTGGCCCGGCTCAACGGAGCGACGGCGACCTATAAGGAAATGCTGGAGCGGTTCGAGGTGGCGGCAAAAGCAGCGACCAGGGCGAGAAAGCAGCCAAAGACCGAGGGCTGAAATGGTCAACATCCCGAGCGGCTGCCCCTCAAATGTTAATAGATTGCCTCTATGAAGGGTGCTGTTTCCGGGGTCGCTTTCCAGGTGTTCATTGACACTTGAGGGGCGGGCTATGCCCCCCCTCTTGGCGTCCAATTCGCCCCTTGGGGCGTCAAAACAAGTCCGCTTTGTTCTGGCATGTTATCCCACAGCAATCGGGATATCTCTGATTTTCGCAGTATAGGAAGGCGTTTTACGCTGCTGGCTCATAGACCATGTTTTCTTGCCAGTACCTGTGCTGCCGTAAATGATTGTCCCTCTTCCAAACTGGCTATTAATCTGGTCAATTGCCTGCATTAACTGATCGGCTTTGTTTGACATCGAGGAGCCGAAATCCAGCTCGATCTGCTGAACCGTTGTAGTGGATAGATCCATAAGAATCACACCAGCCTTTATAAAATCATACCCAGGCTTGTAAATCGTTCTTAGACCGCGTATAGCCGCCGATAACAGGCTATTAGTATCAGATGCAGGGCGTACCAATGGCACAGTGATTGAACGAGCATATTGCGGGCCGGCGCGATGTTTGCTGGTATGTATGAATACCAGAATTGCCGAAGCAAAACTTTGTTGTCTACGCAGCTTTTCTGCCGCGCGTGAGGTGAATTCTGTAACCGCTTCGGTAAGTGATACGAGATCTCGTACAGGCTGGCCAAAAGTACGGGTGTAAGCAATTTCTTTCTTTGGTGCCGGGATTTCTTCCAGATCGATGCAGCTTTGGCCGTGTAACTCGCGCCAGGTACGTTCCAGCGTTACACTGAATCGTTTTCTAACTGTTCCAGGATCAAGCTCTACGAAATCTTTTACTGTCTTAATACCAGCGTCCTTGAGCTGCTGGCCGATCCGCCTACCTATTCCCCAGATTTCACCAATATCAGTGATACCAAAAAGATACATTCTCTGGCGTTCAGTGAGTTCAACCAGGTTGCAAACCTGCGCCAAACGGGGAGGGTAGCTGCCGGGCTTTCGTTCTGCATCCTTGGCAATATGATTGGCAAGCTTGGCCAGGGTTTTACTCGCGCCTATTCCAATGCATGTAGGAATACCGATCCATTGCAGAATCTTGGCGCGCGTATCTTTGGCACGTTGAGTCACATCTGGAATGCCTTGCAAGCCAAGGAAACACTCGTCAATGGAATAGATTTCCTGGGAATCGCCCAGCTCGGATGCCAGGCTCATCATGCGATTGCTCATATCGCCGTACAGTGCGAAATTGGCGGAAAGTGAAATCAATCCGGCAGATTTCTCCAGGTGTTTAACCTGGAACCATGGATGTCCCATTTTAACCCCCAGCGCTTTTGCTTGTTCGCTGCGGGCGATTGCACAGCCATCGTTATTTGACAATACGATAAGTGGCTTATTCTGTAATTGTGGTTGAAACACACGTTCACAACTACAATAAAAATTGTTGCCATCGATCAAGGCAAATAACTTCATGAACTAAGTATCCTTATGCTTGAAGGCGTGGCTACGGGGCTTTGTTAGGTGTGAAATTTCCAGCCACGAGACGTTTGCGGATTATCTCTGAGTCTTTCTGTATCCTGCTTGCTAATTTCTTATCTTCTGCAGATTCCCAACTGACAACCTCTAGCTTGGTCTCATTGCCATAGCGTCTTTGTAAAGATGGAGTACATGCCTCTGCATACTGGTGTGCCAGAGTAGCCGATTCAATGTGTGCCATTCCGGAAAATCCGCAAAGACGAACGTGAGGGCCAAGAAACAGCTCGTCTTTCTGATCTTGTGCAAACAGTGAAATCGGTGCAACTTTTGGTAGTTGAGGCTTGATTCCATAATAGGTAATCTGCCGAGATGCCTTAATCATGTCGATCGCTGTTAGTTGTAACAAAAAAATGGATTAAACAAATGATTCAGAACTGTTTGATACAGGAAGTCACAACCCCCCATACTTCTAAGGTTTGACCATCTTTAAAAACCATATCTTCATAGTCTGGATTGGCTGCCTGTAGCTTGGTTATGCCATCCATCATATACAAGCGCTTGCACGTAAATTCTCCATCGATGCAGGCAATCACGATTTTTCCGTGCTCCGGATTAACGGCTCTATCAACAACGACAATATCCCCGTCATCGATCCCGGCCATTGCCATTGAATGACCTTTAATCCGCATCAAGAAAGTTGCTTCCGGATGCTGGATCAGCTCGTCGCTCAGATCGATACGCTTGAGCAGAAAATCATCTGCCGGGCTGGGAAATCCAGCTCGGACACCCGAATAAAGCGGGATAAAGATAGGTTGGCCGATTTGAACGGACACGGGGCGGTTATGGTCTGGGATTAACAAGATTCTTGAGCCACTTAAAAAAGTTCAATGCGGTGATCAATTATTAATCACTCCTATCACTTCCTGCAACACCAATAGGTTAAGCAGGTTATCCACAGATATATTCATGGTTTTTGTGGATATATACGCAGATGCATACATATTCATTCATAAGCTACTGATTTTTTTCAATTCCTGTCTCGCGTTTTAAGTCGTGAAAGCCGTTCGCATTACTCCATATCATTTGCCAATTCCGGTCGATCTGCATTTGGAGCCGCCTTTTCCCGACGCATAGCTACACGGCCATTTTGTTCAAGGGAAAGCCCCGCCTGCCCCGTGTCCTCACTGCGTTGCGGGCCGCACCAGCCAGGCGGGTCCGCTTGGCGCCCTTGCACAACTCTGCCCGCTTTGCTGTTCATGCGTCAAGGCGGCTCCAAGAAGCAGATTTTAACCAGGCAAAGGAGGAAAACATGATCAATACGACCAATCACAACCACAATAACAGCAAAAGCAAGGCTCACCAAGAAGCAGGGGGGAACAGAAAATGAGCATGGGGGAACGACAGAATATTGAACGGCAGATTGCCCGTAGCGCTGTTAATGCCTTAATTAAGGCCGGTTACAGTGTGGCTGTGTTCGACGGCGAGGAAATTGCTTTGGAGGCAGCCAGGGATATAGGCGCAATCATGGACGCTATGTTCAGCACAGACGAGGATTGCCTGTTTGCCATGATAACCATGAAAGATGGAAAAAAGAAGCGGGTGGGGTGGGTGAGTTTTGTCTATGGTAATGCTGGCTATGACGTAATCAGCGACTACACGACAAACCTTGAAACAGTATTGGCCGATACTACGGCATTGACAGAACGCCTTGAAATGCAACGCGGCTAAACGAAGGGAAAACCCATTGTAAAACGGAGTTTTCCAGAATCGAAGAAATATAATCGCGTTGAATGCGGGTTAGTCCAGTTTGAAGGAGTAATCACGTATTTAGGCGATAACTGTCTCAAGTTTTATTCTGCTTGCCAAGATTAGGTCAGATAATATCTGTCTTTAAACAGGGCGGATACTCCCGCCCTGTATTGAATTGGGGTTTTTACCTTGGCCAACTTTTTTGGCCATGTCTATCCCCTATAGACGTTAGCGGCCGCGCTGTTGCTGTTGTGGCGCTTGCGTTTTCTCGGGGGCTTTGGCCTTGTTTGGCCGAGTCTTTGCAGGCTCTTGACCTTTGGCCATATCTTGCGCAAAGGTACGAACGTGTTTCAAAAAAGTCTCACGACTTTTTGAATTGGTAATGTTTTGTTCTGCCCATTTCTCTGCTTGTGTCTGCACGGTTTCAGCTCGCTGCTGGTTATACGTCACAATATCAGCTTTGCCCCTATCCTGGCCATATTCAACCTTAATATTGGTTCGTCCGGCCTTGATTTCACCATTGTCGAACTGGCGTTCAAGTTCAGGGCCATTTTCGAGTATTGAAAGATCATGCGCCACGGCGGAATTTTTACCGACTTGCTGAACCAGGTGAGTGTCGCTCATCATTAGAACTTTTCCGGCGTATTGCGCGTTAGGCTTTGCCAGGTAGACAAAGCCTTTACGATCAGCGCTGCTGACAAGATTGCGGGCGGTTTCCCAATCAGGCTTGGGCAACCGCTCCCCGATGTACTTAATTGTATCTTGTGCTTCTTTTTCCATGGTTACCACCTTATTTAAATTAACACCCTTAACGTGGGCAGGAACGCCGCCAGATGGCGGTTCGGCTATGCCATTGCGAGCGGTGCTTTGTATCTCATGCAATGCATCAATCGTGGACACCTTCGGAACGTCTGGCAGCAAGCTGTTCAATCTATTTCCACCAGAAAGTGCAGCCAGCATGACGGCAGCTTGCGTTGCCGCTGCTTCATTCTGAAGATCGTAAAGTGAAGCACTGCCTGTGCCGGTTCGAATATCGTAACCGATAAGTTTCCAACGATGACTTTCGGCCTGGTCGGCTGCGACTTCGCCGACTAGGTCCTCATAAAGGCTGTTAAAGTGGGTCAGTGCCTTTTTCGCATCCGTGCCTACATTGTCTTTACGCTGCGCGGTCTGCTCCAGAAGATCTAGAAATCGTAAACCGATTTCCGCATCTTCTTCTTTGACGGTCAAATCGTGATTGGCACGCTGCACAGCATATAATTCGCCGCGATTAGCTTGATCGCGCAGCAAATTTGGATCGTTTGGAAGCTCCATATCCTTGAGCTCGGGGAGATTGCCCTCACTTTGTTGTATATCCATGGTTATTACCTTAATTTAATTAACACCCTTAACGCGGGCAGGAACGCCGCCAGAAGGCGGTACGGGTAAGGATCACAGATACAGAGGCCACAAGTGCGCTCGCAAGATACGCCGTAAGTTCCTCATGAAAGTACCCGGTAATCCAGGTTCTTTGCCAGCATCGACAAGCGCGGCAACACCAACAGCAAGCCATGCACAGTAAGCAGCACGCGCCCACATCGGCATCCAGAGTGCCGCCATGTTGAATGCCAATATAAGGCCGAGGAAGTACGCAAGCGGAAGCAGGTCGCCCCGAGGCGGAATGATGTTCTTCATAACCAGGTCAAATTGGGTATGCCGACTTAGCGGTCAAGCACACCTGTATCAGTAGTTCCGAGGCTGTCAAACAGCGCGGCAAATTCATTAACTTTGGCGAGGGCTAAATCCTCACAGGCTGCATCACGCAGCGCTGCATCCTGGGGATTTGGGTCATCCTCAACCATGTTTACTATATCCACCAGCATTGAAACGCTATTTGTTTCTGCGGGATGCGCCAAATCGTCCAATTGCGAATCCACATAGTAATCACTGCGCTGAACCTGGCCGCGATAGAGACGCCAATTTGTATTTGGCAATGGCAGCGGCAAAGGCACCTTGCGCACTTCACCGCCAATAGAAACCTTGTGCATTTCAACTGCCGTGAACCGACGCATGAAATAATCATCTTCGTAATATCGGATCTTGTTGCCGAAGATGATAGGAATGCCAGAGCGATGCACCAATTCCTTTTCCTTGTCGAGCTGCATCAATTCTTGTGGCAACATCAAGGCACGAGAAACCAGCGTATCGGTTTCTGACTTGCTGTAACGGCCAACATTCAATGGCCCAATGTTGGAATGCTGCGTTGATTGCGCGATCGCCGTAATGTTCCCTAGCATCTTAGAATATTCTTCCGCCTCTTTTACTTGAGATGGTGTATAAAAAATCTTGACGCCCATGTTATCCATAATCGAGTGGGCATCTTCTTTGCCGTAGGTTGATTCAAGCTGTGAATTGTTTTGAATAACCAGTGCTAGGCGCATGTTGTACCCGGCCATAAAGCCGACACCCTTGGCGAGAATTTCAATTTTTCTGGCAGCGGTAAATTCATCCATCATAAGCAAGCATTGATACTTTAAGGCCGGGTTTTGCTCGGGCAATTCTTTGACGTTTTCATTGATCAACTGCGAGAAAAACAGGTTGGTAATGAATTGTGCCTGCATCACTTCCCCGGCAGAAATGTGAATATAAATTGACATTTTACGTTTGCGTATATCACGCAAATCAAAGTCGTCTGCACTGGTGGCTTTGTCCGTGACCGGGCTGCTGAACACACCCAGAGCAGATGTGAACGTAGACAGGATATTTTTTAATGTGTCGTCAGAGCCATTCAAGAACCGATTAATTGCATCTTTGCACTCACGTGATAGTGGTTTTGCCGTGTTTTGCCTGACCGCAATCACTTCACGTAGATATAAGGCCGTGTCTTTGCCTTTACCCGACGCCTGACGCAGAATTTCGCCCATGGTATGCGGTAAGCGTGGCGTTTCGAGTACCAGCAGTGCTATGGCAACAAAAAGGTTACGCGCACTGTCAGACCAAAAAGGATCGCTGCGTTCAGGTGTCTTAAAAATGATTGCGGCTAAAGCCCGCAGATCATTGACACGAAAAAGTGGATTTTCAGAAACATATGACAGGGGATTCCAGCGGTGTGTTGTTTCCGAGAACGGGTTGAAATAAAAAATCTCGTTGCCCAGGTGTTTTCGGCGAAATGCAGAAGTCAGGTTGTAGTTTTCCCCCTTGATATCCAACACCACGGTGGATTCACGAAACGTAAGCAAATTAGGAATAACAAACCCCACACCCTTGCCGGTACGAGTAGGCGCGGCTAGCAGCACAAATTCATAACCAGGCAAATGCATCAAATCTTGGGCGAAACGGCCTAAACAAATGCCCCTTTCGGCAAATAGCCCCTCATTATCAATATCTTTTCGATTGGCAAAGCGGCCCTTTCCGTACACATCAGGGTCATGCCGTCGATAGGCCATAATCATGCCAAATGGAATAGCCAGGCATAAAAAAAAGCCGACAAAATAACTACCTATAACCTTAACCTTCTGGCGGTGCGTTTCGATAGACGCAGTGGCATCGAAAATCGTGTGAATATTGGCCTTCAAAGGATTTTCATGGAAAGAGGCATACAGCACCATTCCAGACACCCAAAATGCGCAATAAACCAACCCACCGAGCGACAGCAGACCAATCATCACACCGATCCATTTTTTTGGGGTCATATCTGCAAATACGGAGGTTTTTTTAGGCATGATCTTTCCCTTGGGCAATGGCATATTTGCGCTGCGGGTTATAGTCGATTTCTACAACACGTCGCTGGCCTGTGTGCCTATCAACTTCGATTTGCACCACGATATCGACCGTTAAATGAATCAGGCGCTTGATGACGTTGTAATCTAGCCCAGCACCCACAGGATCGGATTTCACCATCATCATCATCTGCTCGTAAGCCATCGCGGGATTTTCGCCGTGGCAGCTCGTGAGTGTGCCGGGATGCCCGCTTAATGCAGCGCGAAGAAAATACAAACACTCTGAGCCGCGCATCTCGGCCAGCAGGATTCTGTCTGGCTTCATCCGAAGACAACTAAGCAGTGCATCTTTAGCCGACAAAACCGGTGTGTCAGAGCCCGGCCGCGTTTTGGCGTTGTCATAGAGCAAATGCACTACGTTAGGTTGTGTGAGGCTCAATTCGTGAGCATCTTCGATAGTAATGATGCGTTCGCCAGGGTCGATTACATCGACTAGGGCTTTCATCACGGTTGTTTTTCCGGAGCCAGTAGCCCCGGACAAAACAATATTCTGGCGGTACTGAACCGCCTTTGTTAGAAACTCAATGATCTTGCGCGACTTCACCAAGGCCAGCAGTTCTTTTTCATGCGGTTTAATAGTGAATGTGGATTGGGTAGTGCCCTGAAACATACCCTGTTCTTCCATTTCCTTTAAGGAAATACGCGCTCTTGATGGTTGGCGAAGCGTAAACGAGACATGCCCGCGCAGTACGCCAGGCTCCATCACAAGTTGTACCCGAGAATTGTCTTTTAAAGAACCGGATAAGATCGGATAGGCGGCATTCCAACCTTGTGCCGAATTGGTATAGGTCGCAATAGCGCCCCCGAGCGACAACAAGCTGTGCTGATTGATCTGCGGCACGTTGTAGCTATCCCATTGGTTTGTGTACACCCAAACCCTGCCATCATCATTGACGGCGATTTCTGTTACACGGGGATCTTCGCGCCATTGCTTGTATGGGGCAAGATACGCCTGTATTGCGGCGTCATCTTGCAACGGAACATATTCTGAATCTGGAAACAGGCCCGCAGTGCCAAGATTGGTTTCCAAAGATTTCAAAACTGTTGAGTTCATATTTTAATCCCCGTAAACATCGTCAAACCAGAGGTCTTTGCTGACATAAATCATAAGGCGAGCACCACGATTCGCGCTGAGTGTGGGCTTGATATTGATGGTGGCATTCAACACTTTTTGAGAAACATTTTTGCTGGATCGAGCGGTTGAGTTGCCATAAACGGTCCCGCCCGAACCGCGCTGGCGTGCTATAGCAATGTCTACTGCATCATCAATTAAAGACAACAGCAGGGCCGCGCCCAAGCGTTCAGACCAATGGTTATCGATGAAGCCACCAACGCCCATCGTACCCACGCCATCGGCAGCGCCGCTGTCTACATCGATGACAAAACCGTCCGTGGTTTTAATGCGTTCCCATACCACAGCAATGCGAGAATCGCCGTTCTGCAATGTCTGCCCATATTGGCCGACAACAGTAGAGCCACGCGCGACAAGTAACCGCGATCCATCATCGGAATAGATATCGTCAGGAATTACACACCCGCTTTGGCCTGGTATATTGCTGAAGAGCTGCGTTTGCAAAATGCATGGGATATACGATCCGCGCGTGATAACGAGCGAACGATCCCCTAACTCAGCGGCACTTGCCTGTTCGGTTTTTGAGGGCATCTCTTTCCGGCTCGTCATACGCGCCTGATCCTGTACTGTGGCAGGCCGGTTATTGTTTTCACCCGAGAGCATCATGGGCGGTAATACAGGCACGTTAGCGGGAGCGTGCCCAGGCTGGCCTGCTGTACCACCAGCCAAATGAATAGGCGGAACACTCGTCACAGGGCCGGGTTGATAAAAGTTCTCGGGCAATTGTTTTGGTGCTGGTGTTGCAGGTTGTTCCGGTGTCGGGCTGGCAAGAAAATCACTCAGGTCAAAGTCACGCCCCCGGCGTTGATTCGCGTTTAGGCTGGCAACGGCTTGTTTGGCTGATTGATCTGCTTCACGTTCAGCCCGCCAATCAGACAATTTCGTTTTTCCGAACCAGATAACCAACAGTAAAGCCACGAGAAAAACACCGAACATCAGTGCCAGGGTAAATACCCTGGAGCGCAACACCCCGCTCTTTTTGGTTTCGCCCTTAAATTCATGTGACTCTTGCAGTGGTTCCTGATTGAAATCTTCTTCTTTAATAGCTTCACTCATTTATGCCCCCTTGTGTTATGAGACGATGTTTCTACGGGGTATCCAGATGATTTAAAGCCATCGTTGAAAATACCGATGATGGCTTTGTCCAGACGAAGATTCCATTGTTTAGCAATTCCATGTACCACAATGGCACCATCTTTCGCTTTGTGAAAATTAGTTAGCCATTCATCACGACTGCCGGGCGATGACTCGTAGATGACGGGAATGTCTGTATTTTCAGGAAAATAAAAATACGTGAATTTGCCGTCATCAAAGACCCGCAAAGGCCGGATATCGACGCTGGTATTCACCAGCTCCATCGAATAACTCATGTTCGCCTGGCGAACATGGTCTTGAGTAGCGTTTCTTTTTGGTTCTTTGGGTGTGCCGTAAGAAAACATGACTTTCGAAACACGGTTAGAGCGCACTGTGCCCTTATAGGCCGGCACAATGTCAAGTACATAGGAATGCTTGCTTGTTGCAACAATGATTGTGCCGGGCTTGGCCGTCTTGAGTGGTGCTATAAAAACGCGGTTGCCGACCTTTGCAATATCCCAGTCGATGATGCCACCGCCTGCAACGTCCTCAACAGTTTCCGATTTGCCGAATTCAATAACGGTAGGACTACCCACATAGCCCACAACACGAACGACCATATTGTCTGTATAGCGGACAGTGCGAACCCGAGTATTATCAGGGGCCGCGCTAAAATCCAATCCATGAGCGGTGAGAGGCAGAGCCAGGGCCAATGCAATCATGATTCTTTTCATTGTTCACCCCCTATGAATTCGTTGTCGGTTTGATAGCCCAAGACAGTGAAACCAAACGGGTTATCAATCGCAGCCTGTTCACTAATGAACAAACGTGGTTCATATTCATAGCGAAGCGTGGCAACTTTATGGACTGCACGTAACTTGGATTCTGTACGTAGGTCACGTTGCTGAACCGACAGACGTACCGTGGCAAATTTCTGACCGCCCGTTTCCGTCAGCGAGATGCTGATGATTTTAGGGGTGAACAGGATATTCTTGCCGAATTGCCGATCAAGGGCTTGGGGGCCGCTAAAAAGTTCGTTGTATTGTTTCCACGGCGTATCACCAGCAAGACTCTTAACGGTGTCATAGTCATCTTGTATTAAGTGGTAGTTATAGCGTTCACGCGCAACAACAAACTTATTCACCCAGTGTTTATCGGCTAATTCAGATTCCGCTACGTAGTCCTGTACGGTTTGACCGATAGAAGTTGCCCCGGTCAAATTGTCAACGCGCACAACATAGGGCACTAACTGTTTAAGTGGCATGAGTACAGCCAGGGCTATTGTCAGAGCAGCAACCGCGACCGCGAGTACATAATTAAGCGCTGCATGGCGTTTCAGAGAATTACGCAAAATGGCGTTTAATTCTGCTTCCCAAGTAACGTCGCGCAAGTCGTCGTTCGGGGTGATATCGCCGGGTTTTTTCGTGTTTTCCTTGTTCATGTTTTTTCCTTACAATCCGCGTTTTGTGGAATAATTTCGGTTGCGATTTCCGGAATTATCAAGTCTGAGAGAAGGATTAAGAGTCGTTCCGAGTTGAGGAGTTGATACTTTTGTTTGTTGGAGAGACGCTGTTGATCTCCGGGTTTAAGCCTGCGGGCGCGGCTTTTAATGGAACAGTCTCGCTCAATGTCGGATGTAAAACATTGATCGGTTGCCTGACAGATTCCTTGCCCGTTGGGTACTCAAGTTTTGGTGCGGAAGTGCAACCAGCAGCAAAAAGAAAAAAAAGAGCCACCTGCAAAATTTTCATAGCGAAAATTCCTTTTAAGTATGCGAAACAAGAATGAGGTACTACATGGATTTATTTTGTGATCATGCCTGTTCCTCGTTTGACAGATGCACCAGACTGAAATCCAGTGCGAGCAGCACTGAGAGCAGAACGATGGCTCAAGGCAGAACGGGTACCACTGCCAATTTGTGCCATGGTATTGATACCTGCCATTGCGTATTTCATGGCAGAAGAAGAACCCGCTGCTTTACCTAATCCTGTTTGGGATGCACGACCGGCCATGTAACCCGTACCAGCGCTGGCAATTTTGCTGGCAGCGTGGGTTGCTTTTGCAGTATTTGATAATGCAGCCCCGGCTGGGTTGATTGCCCAACGGGCAGCTTGAGCTAACGACATAATATTTAATGCAACACCGCCCGCCAGATCAGCGCCGATCTGTGCACCTTTGAACGTCAGGTAAACCAAGATACCGACTGCTAAAACAGCACCTAATGTTTGGCCGGTATAATCAATACTTTCTGGTGACTGTGCGATAAGTGCCGCCATATACCCCTGCATAATCCCTAGTCCCAAGCCAACGATGGCGGAAATCACCACAGCAGTAAAAATGTACTTGAGTACGCCGCTTAGCCAAGTATTAAAAAATTGGGCCGTTCCCTGGAAAGCCAAACAAGCAATGAACAGAGGCCCAAGTGCAAAGAAAATAGCCAAAGCAAAATCTATGACAATCATGTTGATGGCGGCAACAAAGATATACAGCACCATGAAACCAATCATGAACGTGCCGCCTGCCAAAGGAACGATACCGGTTGTATCTGAGCCGGTTACTCCAAAATCCAAGTGTTCCAGCCCGTAGTCAATGATTTCCTTATAAACATCAGCGGATTGATTCAGAATGATATCTAACTGCGTATAAACATTCGCAGTTGTTCCACTAAACAATCCGGTCAAGCCTTCGCGCAATTCTTGCGCGATAACCATTACATTGCTGGCGTAAGCCCCCCCCACTAAACACACAGAAAATATAAGAAAAACGCGGATGGAGTTGAAGAACATATCCAGTAAATGATCTTGGCCTCCTGCTCCGCGAATCACCTTATAGCCCTGCCACATGATTAAGATCGTCAGGCCGAGGAGCAGTACCGGAGTAACCCACGTAATCAACGTATTTGGTATGCCGCTCCATGACGCGACCATGCCGAGAACGGTATCCGCCTGAGTTTTAATTACACCAGCCATGATTTTCTACCTTATTCCAAGCTACCAAATGGTTGGCCGTTAGGCTTTGCCTTGTTGGTATCGTCCTTATGATCTACCTTCTGATCACGGTGACTCCCGCCAACCTTTCCGAAAGGACTTCCAGTGTTTTCACGCACTGCGCGCTTACCTTCTTCTGCTCTCTCTTTCACGCTCTGAGTTTTTTTCTTGCTGGTTTCGTCTTTCTGATCAGGGAAATTACCGCCAACCTTTCCGAAAGGACTTCCAGTATTTCTAAGGACTTTTCTTGAGTCCTCGCCATCACAGGCTGAGATCAGAAAAGCTGCAAAGATGGCCCCAATCAAAAAATGAAATTTTTTCATCTCAAACTCCCAAAAGGACTTCCAGTATTTTCACGCAGTGCGCGCCTACCTTCTTCTGCTCTGGCTTTTATAATCAAAGCTGATTGTGATTGACGTTGCGCCAGTGCTAAATTCACGAGTGTCTGTTCGTTCTGTAACAGCGATTGCTCTGCCGCGATTCGGTTAGAAAGATCGGTTGCGGCCTTTAAATCGGTAGCGCTGTCTATCTGCGATACCAATTGGTGCAATTGCGCAGCACGTTCTTGTGAGGATTTAAGAGCGTTGTTAATGAAAACAGCGTTTTCAGGTTCGGCATAAGCCTGAGCCTGGCATTGCAGCTTCGCATTTGAATCTTGAAAGCGAGCGCAATCCAGTTTTTTTATGGTTTCATAGATGATCCGAGCATCGTTGCTTGCGCCGCCTTGTCCCAAGGTCAAAAGCCGGTGGTAGCTTTGTGTAAAGTCAGGGGGCAGCACATGGCGCGAAACATTATTCATGAGCTGACCCATGCCCCGAGAACCAGTAATGGAGTTGTATTGCATTCTAAGTTGAGAATATTGTTGCTCCATTGCCTTCAATTGTTGTGCCCACTTTGCTATTTCTGCCAAATGAGCAGTCCATGATTTCGATATAGCTGCCGTGTCAGTTACTGGTATCTGAGCGTGGACAGAAGCCATACTCAAAATACCGGCGACAAAAATGCCAGAAATAATAGATTTAATAGTTTTCATGATTCACCATCCAAGAAAGGTTGTGCCCACTGCGCCGGGTCATCCCCGTACTTATGCCGTAAGCGATCGAGTCGTTCTACTTCATCAGTAGAACCAGAAAGAATCTTGATTTCGTTTTTAAAATCACCTAAATCAAGACGTGCCAACGATACACGATGGCCCTGCTTGATCAGAAACATGCGGGATGAATCCTGTAATTCCCGAACAAGTTTAAATTCGGTTTCAGTGAGCTTGAAACCGTTCACATAATCATCATGATCTGCCGCTGGATTCGGCAAGAAAATGAATGTGGCTGTTTGTTCAATCAGCGCCCTTGCAATGTCACTTTGCAGTGTGTCATGCGGGCTTTGCGTCATGTAAACGCCAAGGCCATTTTGCTTACGAATCGTTTTCTGCTTGTTCTTGGCAAAGTCCTTGAAATAATCGACAGACAACGCTTTCCAGTATTCATCCATGAAGAACGCAAACAGACGGCCATCGATTTGTTCTTCCACCCGATACATGAGATACATCATGATCGGGCCACATATTTCTTCATTATCGAGAAAATCCGTATAGTCGAATCCATACGGGCGACCTTCCTCAAATTGCAATTCGTCGCGCTGGCAATCAAGTGCCCAGCCGAGATTACCGCGAGAGATACTCCATTTTTTCAGGCGCTGCGCTAGGCCATTAGGATCGCCAACGGGCAAAAATTGCAGCACAGCATCGATACAGCGCTGTTGTACCGGCATTCCAGCGACCGACCGTACTGCCGAAGCAATCAGGTTTTCTTCTTCCGGCGTATGAGCGACATCTGATCTGCGGGTGCAATATTTAATAAGTGCAACCCAAAACAGAATGTTTTTTTCTGTTGTTTCCATCTTGAAAGGTGCAAACCCCGTTGGTTTGCCGTTTTCAAGCGCTAGGTACTTACCGCCAACGCGACGAATAGCAATTTCAGCACCACGATCTTTATCGAAGAAAACGCATTGTGTACCGTACTTCAAAAGGTTCAGCATTAAGAACAATGCCAAGACAGTTTTACCCCCCCCCGATTGTCCGATGATCTGACAATTGCCAAGGGCCTTGTTACCGGTTGAATCAACGCCGAGAGGCGTGTCATGGAAATTGAAGTAGAACGGCGCACCGGCAGGAGTACGGAATAATGTCACCGCTTCCCCCCAGGGGTTTCCATTTCGTTTGCCGGAATCAAAAGTATGAAACGAACATACGCCAGTGAAATTCCGGCTACTGATACGCGCTTCCCTTGGCCGTGATTTCCAATTGCACGGTAACTGAGCCGCATAAGCCGAAGCAGTGACCTTTTCCAGGTCAACCCCAAGAAAATTGGCGTTGTTTAGAAGCTGGGATGCATTACTTCTGAATTCTCGTGTTTGATCGGGTGTCTCGCCCTTAACCAACAACGAATAATGATATTCGCCCAGCACAAAATTACCGCTGATTACAGAATCAATCGCCTCATCTATTTCAACGATTTGACTCAGTGCGTTATCCTCGGACGATATCATTTGATTGCGCTGTTTTTTCAAAGCGCTTTGTGCATCAAGCGTCGTCATAGGAGAAAAAGAATGCGTCTCGATGTACTCGCAATCCAGCGCGAGAAGCGTGTTCAAAACACCGGGTGTCGTGTAATCCGCGTAATCTTTCAGTTCCAGAAATGCGCCAAATTCAGATCCGAATGTATCCCTGTATTCGATGATTTCATTGCCGAATAACAGTCGTGAAACCGGAAGGTACTTATACAGCGGCAAGTTTTTAACCGGAATTCTCCACCAGAACCCATTGATTAGATATGAATAAAATTCAAGCTGACAGCTAAATGTTCGCCCCGCGAACACGTAATTGCCCAGTTGTTGCGGGCGATATTTCGTCAGGGAGGACATAACCGTTTTGCTGACAATCTCGACGCGCTCAACAGCTGCTGCGATTTCGTTCTTGATTTCATCCACTGTCCGATGCAGCTTTCCAAACACGCCGCCTCTGCCTAGCGGGAAAGGCCGATAAACCACAGTCAGATAAAATTCACTCGACATCATGCCCTGATCGGCCAATTTCTCATAATACCGTCCCATTAAATCCTGGCTGAAATCGTTGTACTCCGGTACTTCCAGCTTATCGCTGGCGTAGCGCCTGATACGATGCACCCAAAATGCATATTTGCCTGTTGCAAGGCCACGAATAAACAGATTCAGGGCTTCCATGCGCGAATAGACTTCTTCCTCAGATAATCCTTCAAATGACATGCCCTCGACACGCCAGGTACGCACATAATCACCGTTCTTTGTACTTACAATGCCATCATCGATAATGCTTGAAAATGGCACGATTCGCTCTAGCGAATCTTCCTCATTGGCATATCTGCGTTGCTGCGAAAATATGTCCTCTTTCTCTTTAGTTGCTGTGCTTTTACTCATTTCATTTCCGCTTTTTGTACGTGACTGGCCCCATGCTATGGGTGCCCCAATAATGCTTATTGGTGCGATGCCCAATATCACGGAAATACATGAAGGTCTGAGCCAGTTTAAAGTTATCGTCCGCGTTGACCTGGCGTAGCACGACTATGATGAATGCCAGCAAAACGAATACTGCAACCGAGACAAAACCGGAGAGCAACACGAACGACCACAACGCCACAAGGATATGTGTTCCAACAATCAAAATGAACGGCACGATAGGGATGCCAAACATCATTGGAGGTCGCGTAGCACCCTTAAATACCCTGTCTCGACTGTCCATAACCTTAACCGATTAACATACCGGCAATACCTGCCGCACCGCCAATCAAAACGCCCCCCCAAAAAACAGGCGCTACGTCTTTCCATTGAGCGGCTTGGAACATCATGCGAAAACCAACAAACATTAACGCAATTGTCAGCACGACTACCCCGATAGACAAAAGCCACATCGAAACGCTATTGAGCATCGTTGTGCCGCGTTCAAGCTGCGCGAATGCGGGTGAACTTGCCAAAGCCATACTGATTGCGAAACTCTTATTACGCACTGATTTTTGAAGCAAAAATGCCTTAAAGTTTTTATTCATATTTAATCCTTTGGTTGATTAACATCATTGATGAAGTGGTGTTGCTAACAGAAGAATTGCCAGATAAAAGCATACTGGCTGATTGAGGCTTAACGACTTTAACGCGCACGCCGGTTTGATCCGTGTTGACGTTAGTTATCTTGCCTTTTTCCGAATCGGCCAACGGGATGGCAAGTGATGCGGAATCCATGTTGACCGGGTTCCTGGGTGTTGAAGAAATTACTTTGTTGATATAGCGGGTCACATCGGGGTTTGTTTTGCCAGCATTAAGTTTGCCGGAGTAATAGCAACTCAGAGCCGCATTGGTTGCGCTGTATTCTTGTGTTGCATTGAATCCAGAACCGAGCGCCCAGGACTGGCAATGTTGAAAAATTTCGTATGCTGCCACAACGTTGTTGCACACATCGAAGCCTGCCTTAATATCGCTGTCCCAGCCCAGACGCACAAAATGGGTTTTATTTACCTGCCCCTGTCCAATGCTGAAGTTTCGACCCAGGTTAGTCAGGTTATCGGCTGTCGCAACCGCCTCGGCAAGATTCTTTGGTTGGCGCACCAAGCGCCCTCCCACAACCCCAATAGCAAACGGATTAAACCCTGATTCAACTTGATAAATCTGTTGCATCACGGGTTCGCGCAGAGCGGCTTGGCAATCTGGAGGCAAATCAATCATATAAAAAGTAACAAAAAAACTTTACCGTTAACATTAGTATTTTCCATGATTGTCCGCATAAAGTCAATAAAAAATAATACTTTTTAATCAAGAAAAAAGTATACTTATTGAAATGTATTCACTGAGGTTGAACAGACTGATTTCAGTAGCCTGTATCCGTGATACAAGCATTGCGCAAGGCGCAAAAAAGGCGGCATAGAGCCGCCGTTCTTTACAAACAAAAGGGATGTTGCCTTGCAAGGCAAGGCGGATTACTTCAGTAGATAGGCCAGTCCAAAGGCCAGGCTGATCAACAAATTGCAGCCAACCAGCGCGCTTAATAACCACAGGTGTTTGGTGAATGGAGAAAAACCTGACGCGATGGCTTTTGCGTTTGATTCGGCTTGTTTGCTTATTTTGGCTTGGAGTGCTTCTGACTCGATTTCAAAATCAGATTTTGCTTTGTTGGTATGGATGGCCAGAGCACGCGCCATAGACTCCATATCCTTGAAAGCATCCTGAGCAATTTTTGCCGCGTTTTCTACGTCGCCAGTGACGCTCTTATACAACTGGGGCAAGTCTTTTTTCAACTTCTCGGTTTCAAGCAAAAGTTTTTGTACATCGAGGAGCAAGTCGGCATGGACTTGCTCCAAGATTGTTGATGCAGGTCGCTCATTCATTAAAGAGTGTCCCGAAGATTTCATCGAAATGTTTCTTCACGCCTTTTGCCATGCGCCCGCTTGTTCTCAGGCCGGAAAGTTCCCGTAATTTTTTCTTGTTTTGTTCTTCAGCGGGTTTGGCCTGAATTTCTTTTATGCGTGCGGTCACATCATCCAGGTTGGCCACGACTTGATCCACCGTGCTTTTAGTAAGTAATTCAAATACCTCGTTGTAATACACAGTTGCCCAGCCGATTCCCATTTCCGAGCAGTAACCAACGATGGAAGGAAATAAAGATTCCGGCACTTCATCACGAGGCACATAATTCAGAATGACTTTGATTTTTGAGCCGGGTATACCGAACTCCTGCAATTGCGTTAGCAATTCCAAAGTATCGTTTTGTTGCTTGCCATCAGGCACGCAGGGAACTACGAAGTAATCAAAATCCTCATGGGCATCGTCAAGGTCTTTTAGTGCTGTGAATGCCTGCTCGACGTTTGATGATCCTACATCTACAACGACATTCTGGTGCAAGGCGATTTCTTCAATAACCTTCTTGAAATGTTTGCCGCTCACTTTTTCGCCATCGACATTTGTTGTGTTGATGCTTTCCACCTGAATGACTTCGCAATTTGGAAGTCGAGGGGCCAGCAAATGTTTCGTTAGCGTGGACTTCCCTACATTGCCAGAGAAATTAACGACTGCTATCTTCGTCATCGTGTTTTCCTATTCCGTGTTTATCTAATTGATCTTCATAAGAGGGCGTTTTCCATTTTTTTAAAACGTCCCTTGGTGAAGGCTGTTGCTCCGTCTCTGTTGACGGTTCTGTAACACTCGGCTTCGCTTTGCGACGTCTAGTAGAAGGTTTCGTTTTTTCTCGTTGTGTTCGCGGGGCGAACATTTCATTTTCGCTTGTCGCTGTCTCGCCAGAAGTATTAGGGCAATCGTCCGAGTCTTTCAGATTCTCAGTGCCACTTAAAGGCGGACGAGGGTCAAGCGCTCTGAATTCACTTTCATGCTTACGGATTTCTGCGACGAAATCAACGTTTCGACGCAGCCAGCTTGTGAATGACGAATACGTGCCTTTGTATCCCTGTTCAGCCGCATATTTGTGAATCTCTTTAAACGGCAGCCCCAAATAACGAAGGAACACTATTTGTTTCATTATCCGGTGCAACCCGCCCGACCTGGTTGTTTTGGTGGATTTATAAAAATCCAATGGACTATTTAAATCGCTCATAGAGACCAAAGACGGTTTAGAGCAGAACAAAACGATAAAAAACGAAATGAAACATATATAAGCTGAAATCAAAACTGAATACTAAATTAATAAAACAGAATTATCAAGATACATAAAACCATAAAAACATAATAAAAATGAATCAGAACGATAAAAGCGCATTTAATGCGAACTTTAATGGCGGCTGCCTTGATATTAGTCTATGATGAAAAAAGGCACTACTGGTATGTTTACACTTTGGCTACGCCTCGGTAAAATACCCTGTGCCAAAGGTTCCACCTTTGAAACCGGAATGCCTGGCTGGGATACCAAGCACAAGCAATATGCTGACTACGCCAGTACCTGAAATGTTCGCGGGGCGAATACAATAATGAGACAGAAGCGCGCATCGACCAAGACAGCCGTAGTTTCATTCCGAATCGGAAATGAAGCCTATAACCGGCTAATTGAATCCAGTGACCGGGCAGGAGTATCTACCAGAGAATGGCTAGAAGAAGCCATCTTGAACAACCGTACCCGAATTGTGGAGCGGTCAAAGCCAAATGCCGATTTACGTAGCCTGGTTACGCAGGTCAACCGTATGGGCAACAATCTGAACCAGGTTGCCCACACGCTGAATAGCGCCCAACTTGCGGGCAAGCTGGCTAGGGACGAATGCTTGCAAGCCATCGAACGGCTTGACCATATTCGCGCCCTGTTAAACGAAACGATTACCTATGCTCGCCAGGGTTAACGCCGCAGCGGGTGGCATCCGAGAATATCTGGAAACAGGGCGCAAAAGGGGCCGCGAATACGACCGCGACCTGATAGATGATCGTATCCCCTTGGCGGGCGATATAGATCTGATGGACAGCACAATTAACCAGATTGAAACCAGGCAGAAAGGCGATAGCCGTTACCTGCATATCACCCTTAGCTTTGCCGAGCAGTACACGGAAAGCAATACCCCGGCCCAGGGCCAGGTGAATCTGAAAACGATACACGCCGTAACCGAACAGTACCGGCGCGATCTCATGGCTGCGTATGACGCCGAGGAATATGTTTTCTACGCGGAAGCGCATATTCCAAAAGTCACGCATGACATTCATGCGACAACCGGCAAAGCCTATGAACGGCTCCCGCACGTTCATATAGTTATCCCAAAGCGAAACATCAGCAATGACGCCTACCTAGACCCGCTAGGCTACGGTGCCGCGAACCTGGCTTTTCACGACGCTATGCAGGAAAAAATTAACAATGATTTTTCTCTGAAAAGCCCGTATGACGCGCTCCGTGACGAACCGACACCTTTCCCTCTTGGTCGGCATAAGGCCGACCCTGAAAAACTGTCGGCCAAGGAAGTGCGCGCCTACATTCAGCGTGATGCCATCGAGTCCGGTGCGCGGAGCCTTGAAGATATAGCCCGCATTGCCGAGCAATACGGAACCGTGCGAGTGCGGAACGGGCGCGATGGCGATTACCTAAACGTTAAGCCTGCTTGGGCTGACAAAGGGATAAATCTTAAGGACATTACCCCCGAATCTTTACAGGCCGTGGCCGCTGGCGTAGCCTCAGCTACCATGCGCCCTCCAGCAGATATAACTGCCACAAAGGTTGAGCAATGGACGCAGCATCGTGCTCTGGAAGTGCGCTATATATCCAGCAAAGGCCGATGGGCTGCATATAAGCAATTGGATGAACAAGGCAAGACAGACTGGCTTGCCGAAAAACGGCAACAATCACGCGCAGCATTGTTGCGCACTTTAAACCGAGGACTGTATGAACATCGAGGACGAACTGATAGCGAGGATGGAGGGCTTGGGCCAGTTGCTGGCGACCATGACCGAACAGAATCTAGTCATCACGCAGGAATTAACCCGCATCACGCAGGCGCTGCAACGCGGCCAGGAAGCAGCCAGCAGCCCGGACGTGATCGTAGAGCAGATGAACAAACTAATGGAGCCAATCACGCACGAAATCGCGGCGATTCGGCAGAGCCTAGAATAACCAAGGAGAATCGACATGGCAGAATACGACTCAACCGTTATAAGCCCCGTATTGCAAAGGTTGGAATCTTCCCGCCTCCCGACCGAATTCACCATTTGTCAGACATGTCCTCACTCGGTATGGTTTTCGACGAAGGACAGACTGAAATGCTATTGCAGGGTGATGTTCCTAGTAAGTTGGGACAGCCTGAACCCGGTGCCGATGATGGAATGCGACGGCCCGAGCATCGGCCAGGAGCAGGACGAGCCGAAGGAGTAGACCTTGAAAGCACACCAAATAGCCGCGCTTTGCAGGCAATGCGAAAGTGTGAAACTACATGCCGCGAGGCACTTGCACAGTCAGCAAGAACTCTTGAAGGCAATCGAGCGGTTACGCTTGACGTTGAACCCGCCCAGCTTGCCGTTGGCCGACTTCGCAGGGCTTTGGATCAAGAAGCGATTCGAGCTGGCGACCCTCAAAAAAATGTTGGACGACAGATAAGCGTAATCCGGGCGCAAGTGCGAGAAGAACGCGGCCCGGTCAACGCGTCACGGCTAAAAGCCGAGACAAACCCGGCGCTGGTGATCGAGGCCGCAGCCAGGTACTACAAAATCGACCCGGCCCAATACTCAACAGGCGTAGGGCGCGATGGCACCCCGCGCATATTCCACGATGGCAAGCAGTACAACTTGGGCGACTTCTTCACCAAGCACCTGAATAAATCGTGGCTGAACGCCCAGTCTATTTTGATGGAGTGCCACAAGGCATCGTTATCAGACGCCCTACCCCAGCCAGACTTGGAAATATGGGTAGCTTTCAACGAATGGCTTAGCCAATCGTACAAGCACCGGCAAATCGAACGTGACCACGCTAGAGAGCATTTCCGCGATGAAACGCTGGCTGTGCGCAGTCTATACAAGGAACAGAAACAGGCCGCGCAGAAGTTAACCGGCTTGATGCGTCAAGGCGCAATGGCCGAGGCCCGCGCAGCGCGTGTTATCGCGCTGGAAGAAATCGCCCTACAGCGCCAAACCGTATACAGCACCCTAAAAGCACCAGGGCGCAATGCCGAATACCGCACGTTCCTGCACAACCTGGCCGAACATGGCGATCTGGCCGCGCTGGGGGAACTGCGAAAAATGCAGCAGGCCCAGCCCGAGACAGGCGGGCCGGATTTTGTTCAAGGCCAGGGCGAAGACAAGCCCGTTTTCGCCCTGCCCAATTATCGCGTAGATATTGGCGGGAACGTCATCTATCAAGACCAG
This sequence comes from Nitrosomonas eutropha, assembly GCF_003201195.1. GTDB lineage: Bacteria > Pseudomonadota > Gammaproteobacteria > Burkholderiales > Nitrosomonadaceae > Nitrosomonas > Nitrosomonas eutropha. The sequence continues at coordinate 33,321 of NZ_QICQ01000025.1, forward strand.
GGCAAGACCATCATTAAAGACGCCAGGCGCGGGGTTGAAGTGCTTAACCCCGAGCAGCGTACCTATGATCTTGCCCTAAAAGTTGCTGTGAGCCGATACGGAAAATCTCTGACATTGAACGGGGATGCCACATTCAAGCAGCAAATGATCGAGGCCGCACGGCGCAGCGGCCTGGATTTTGAAATCAAAGATGCGAGTAAACCGCTTGCGGCCCCTATTCGCGTCAACGCGCCAATTCGTAAACGTTAGAAGGAAAACACGATATGTATACAATTGCTCAGATCGAACGAGCCAATGCAGCGATACACAACCAAGGTGGCGACACGCCCCAAGCACTGGCCCGTATGAAAGCTATCAGTGATATTTATTTGAACGCGCTGGCCGCTGGAGTGGCAAGGGTCGAACAGGAAAGCCTAACCGAGCAAGAAATTGAAGTGATCAATCATTTTCTGAAGTAATATTTTAAAGAAAAAAAGCCCTGCAATAACGCAGGGCTTTTTCAACTGGCGATGTTCGCCGAACGAACATCGTACAGCGCACTTAGCGCTTCAACCATGGATATTCTTCTTGCTTGGGCGGATGCATTTGTTCCCATCGCGCTTGTTCCGTCACAAAGTCTTTGTTAGGTACCCACCTGCCGTTCTGTTCCATCGTTCCTACGTACTTGGCAGCAATGTCCACGTCCGTGTAGTTATTGCCCCAGTACGTCTCACAGTGATTAGGGAGTGAGTTCTTAATTCCGTAATACGTTTCGGTATTACAAGAACTGCTTATAAAGCTATTATCCCAACCCTTGCATACCTTGCGTTTAAGTTGAACCCGTTGGGTACGATTCAAATAATCGGCATTGCAACGGCCTGCGCCATTTACAATATCCTCAACAAGCTGTGGCATGTTTGCAGATACATCCTTTGCAGTAGGACACAAATTCAAAAACGAGCGCCTTGCCTTGACTGTATTACTCCATTTCAAGCGCGTAATATTGAAATACCGACTCAGCGAAGCGCTGCACTCATCGGGACGCTGTGACGAGGACAGGCACAAGATCGCCTCACATGCCAAACGCGTATCACCTGTAAAAAATTGTTCTACTGTTTCTGTTGTTGCGGCACCCGAAGTTGAAGCAGTTAGTATTCCAACGCTGATTATTCTTATAACAATTTTCTTCATAAATCACTCCTAGAATAACGCCGCCGAAGCGGTACAAATACAGTTACTTAATGCAAACAACATGAGTTTACTAAAAATTGAATTATAAGTGTACTTTTTTATAGACCTATGGGAAGTTTTTCGGATAAAATTAGACCTACAGGTAGCGTTTAAAAAGGAAAACACGGATGAAAACAATTGCAGTAGCAACCCAAAAGGGCGGGCAGGGCAAGACAACCATCGCATTACACTTGGCATTTGCCGCGGAAGAAGCGGGTTTAAAAGTGCTATATGTCGATATGGACGAGCAGGGTAATGGTAGTCTGGTTCTGGCAGGAGACAGCAAGATAGCCCATGAGTCAGGCTATTCTGCTTTGACGGTCAGCACATTATTTGACCCTGCCACCGGGCAGCACCTCAAACCCCTGGTTACCGAAAAAAATATTGATCTCATAGCGCCCGATAGTCTTTTGCCCCAATACATACAAGGCACGTTCGAACTTGGCAGCCCCGCACTGGCTGCACCCCGCACTGTATTGGCAAGATTCGCGAATGATTACGACTTGTGCATAATAGACGCACCGCCCGCCATGGGCCAGGTGCTTGCCGCGCTTCTGGCTGCATCTGACGCAGTTATATCCCCCATGAGCATCGATCTTTTTTCTATTGATGGTGTTGCTAATTTGCTAGAAACGATCACTAGAATACGCGACGCCGAGAATCCAGCTCTCATACAACTTGGCATCGTTCCCAACCAAGTGAACACCCGCAGCAAGTACGAAATGAATACACTGGAAGATTTACGTAGCGCCTATGGAGCGCTTATCACACCCTACGCCTTTAGCTTACGGTATGCCGTCAAGGCTGCGATTTCTGCCAGAAAACCCGTATGGCGGGCTGTCAGCGGTTCCAGCCATCGCAAAGCTGCACAGGAATGGAAAGACAATTGCCGAACTGTGCTTGAACAATTGAATGTATTGGAGAGCCAACAATGACCAGCGATAAAAAACTGAAGACCCGAGGATTATCGACGATTCCCCTGGAAGCAATACAGGCTATGAGCTACAAACCATATCTCCCAACCAACGCACAACAGCAGGCGCTAGCGCGCCTAATTGAAGCAGCCAAAGGCGATACAGGACAAAGCCGCTGCATTGCAGAATTCTTGCTGGCATGGTGGAATGCAGATACCTATGGAGGTTTCGACCTCACAAAACTATGGGCTGTGGACTTATCTATATGCCACGATATGCAAACTGTCTTTAGCCTGATTGCAGAACAACACCATTACCCTGATCATTTCGAGCTGGCCGACGATTTTAAAGAAATTATCAGACAGTGGCGACCCGAGAGCCTTGACTGAAAACCGTACATTTAAAGGATCAACATGAGCAATCCTATCATTAAAGCTGCCGCTGGCAAGTTTGGTAAAGGCATTCAATCGCTAGCTGTTGAACAGTCAGTGGCCAAAACTCCCGAAATCCCATTAGACCTCATCATTATCAAAAAACAGGTGCGCGATGAATTTGAAGATGAGGAAAACCCGCTTTCTGAAATGGCCGATGACATGAAAGAACTTGGTATTTTGCAATCCATACTGGTACGGCCAGTTCAAGGCGGCAAATACGAACTTATCGCTGGCGAGCGCCGTATCCGCGCCGCGAAGATAGCGGGGCTAAAAACCATTCCGGCCCTGGTTAGGACTTTAACCGATGAACAGGTTGAACGTGCCCAGTTCATTGAAAATATCAAACGCAAGAATTTAACTCTTAACGAGCAAGCCAAGCGTATCCAACGTGACCTGGACGCTTGTGGCGGCGACGTTGAGGCCGTATTGAAAAAATACGGCAAACCCAAAAGTGGTCGCGTATGGATTTACAAAATGCGGGGGCTTCTGAACCTGTCCGAACAGGCACAACGCCTTATCTCGGAGAACATCACCGCCGATATGGAAGTCATTAACGATGTACGCCAGATCGAGAAAGTAAATCCAGGCAAGGCAAAGGAAACGGTAGATGCACTCAAAGCAGCCAGTACTGCAAAAAAATCCACAGTTACAACGGATGCAAACGGAAATAATAATGCCGCTGCAAAACCTACCAAATCCGGCAATCTGCGCGAAATTTCGCGCAATGCCAAAGCCGAGGTAGCCCCGACCAAACGTCAGATAGCCAAGAAAGACGACGATAAGGTCAAAGAAAACCAGGCCACGCCGCGTAACCGAGACGCCGGGGTACCCGGCCAGGTTTTTACCATTTCACCCGCCGCATCAGCCTCCATCCCGCTCGACAATGAAGCAAGGGACGATATTTCACAGGTTGACGACGAAGCAGGCCGCGCCGCTCTTGAAGAAATGCTACACGGGTTTTTCGACAAAGGCGCGAACACTGTAGAATGGGTTGCTGCGGTTTCTGAAGGGATTCGGAAAAGAGATTATGACGACTCTTCCATGGGTAGGCTAAAATTAGCCGCCCTTTCAGCAGGCTTCGCCAAGTCAGGGGATTTCAACTTAGATGTGTTGATAGACAGAGCGAAGAATCTTTAAACACCCGAATGCATGACCTTAAAAAAACGTTTTTATTATTCAAAAAACCGGATGCAAGCGCCCGACTTTGATCGGGCGCTTGCTTTTACACGTACACGCGAGAACACTCAGGCAATTGCCAGAGATTATCTGGTGGCACGTCACTCACTTGATACGATAACTGCTACATTCGACACCACGAAACAAAACATATTTAGAGCTGTTGCTAGACTGATCGAAGATGCGCAAACAGCCCAGGAAACCATCATTAAAATCAGGCGTGTATTCAACAGGCTGAACATTCCCAAGAAGCAATACAATACAGCGCGTGAGTTTTTTTTTACGTCAAAAAGTCTGGATGAAATTGCTCAACAAGCAAATTCAACAATTGAAGATGTTTTAAAGATCGCACGATGCACGATCAAACATTACCAGCTACATGCGAACAAAGACGCCATTAAAGAGCGGGAGGTCGAATTCGATAAAATTCTTCGGTATAGCAGAGCGGGAGAGAAATCCATCCAAATCTGCTACGATCATTTTGTGATTCAAGACACTTTGACAGTGATTGCGAAAAAACATGAAATCACAAAACAAAATACATACAACATCATCAAACGTTTTGAAGAAGCTCAGATCCGCTATGAAGCTGAAAATCCACTCAAAAACAGAAGACGCAGAATAACAAAACCCTGAACCGGGAAATTTTCTTATTCAGCTTCCTTCGCACTGATCGAAAGACAAACCTACTACAGCTAACGCCAGATGTTCGCCTGGCGAACATGATAAACGCGCGAGGCGCGCCCAGGTCGTATCTCTACAAAACAAAATTTGTCAGGTACATCGCGATAAATCGCCGTGTTGCATGAAGTATCAGCAGTCTCATTCGAGATTCTTACCGGGTACGCTCTAAATCCAAGGCAGGCGCTGCTCACCTGCCATAGCGGTTTCCGCTGAATTTAAGTGGATCATGTCCAAGTCGCCTTTGGCGCGTTGTGTAGCTTTGCTGATTCCCTTTCGCCTGCCCTAAACGGTAGACCAGCCAAGCCATCGCTCCAAGGGCCGGGCAAGCCCTGAAATCCTCATCTGTTCGCACTCGCTGCGCTCGCTTGCGCTGCAGCTTCCGGTTTCTCCCTTTCCGCACTGTCCTGTCCGGCCCACCTACGGGCAATCACGGCGAAAGGCACTCAGCGAAGCAGATTTACACAACAAAAGGAGAATATTGTCATGAATCACCAAACGAAAATTCAAAAAAAAACCGGCAGTGCATCTAGCAAAGCAGGGGTTGAAAAGCGGGAAAACGAGCGTGAAGCGGCTTTCAAGAACGTTTGGCGCGGTACACACAAGGACTATAGAGGCTGTTTGCCCGATGGCACTTTGACGGTTATGAGTTGGGCTAAATACGGCGGCGGCCTTGTAACTGCTTCGAGTATTTGCGTTGCCGAGTTGGCAGAGCGTCAGGAATTCATCAAGCGCCGCGCACGCTGATTTTGTTTTGCACTGGAGAGCCAAACACTATGACCGGCACCGAATACCGCCAAGCCCGCCTCGCCGAGCGCTAGAACATCGCCTGCAACACCCGCCAAACCGCCTAACAACACGAACAGGAGCACATAATATGAACGAATTTTTCCAGGCGTCCGACGTGATCCACACGCACACCCGCGCGCAGCTCATCGAGGACGGCGACCTGATTGACGTGAGTGAGACGGCACGCGAGGCCGGCTTTATGGTGCCCGTCGCCATCACCCGCGCCGTGTGGCGTTGGCGATGCACATCGGCCCAGGCGATGACTTGTCCCCGGTTATCACCATTATGCAACCTGACGAAGACTAAACCAGCCAAGTGCCCCGAAGGGGCACCTTATCTGCCAAAACCCAAGGAGATACCACTATGACCCGCTTTATTCCAGAGAATGCCGAAGCACGCGAATTTCCCACTGCCGCAATCGTTGCCTATTGCTACCAGAGCAAGAAGGGCCCGGCGTTAGTTGCATACAAAGGTCGCCAAAGTAAGCCGTGTCGTTTTATTGCATTTACTGATGACGAGCGCCGCGATAGCTATTTAGCCGAACTGGTGAAGACTGAAATCGAGATCGAAGACTGGAAGCGTTCCCGGCGTGAAAAAGGCCATGGCTTGGACGTGGGCGACATCGTTTATTCATCATGGGGCTACGAGCAAACCAACGTCGATTTTTACGAAGTTATCCGCGTGCCGTCTGGCCGGTCAGCAGTTGTTCGCCAGATCGAAAAAGACACAACGAGTGCACCAAGCCGCATGTCTGGCCTGGTAACTCCGAAGCCGGGCGCATTCGTCGCCACAGCAAAAGAATCCACCCGACGCGCTGCCGGGCTTCACTGTTTGAACGGCGGAAATCTGACCATCGGCAGTTTGCAGAAATGGGACGGAAAACCGAAAGCCGTTTCTTGGTACGCCTAAAGTAGAATGTATTTAAATAAAAACATAGCGTGGTTGCACACAAAGTGCTTTATAATAAAGTGTACTCTCGTGTTGACTCTTGAGATAATCACTTTAATCTAATTAAAGTGATTATCTGCCATTTCAGGATATATCCAACATTATGAGCGAATACGAATACGAGCAACAAGAAGCCCAAACCGAGGTTTACACCAATGCAGCAGAGGTTGAGATTCAGAAAGAATGGCGCTGGGTGAACCGTTTGCCGGGATATGGCGGCGAGTACACCCAGCATATTAATGAAATTGCACAGGACTACCAGCAAGCCGTGAATCTTGAAATAGAAGCATGGCGAATCCGCAACGGACAAGAACCTGGTGCAGATAATACGCTGGATATATCCGCACAAGACCAGGCACAAGCGCAATCGTTGCGGGCGCAAGCACATGATTTGCGCATTGAGAGCGTGAACAAGGCTGGGGCTATCGCTCAATCTATAAAATCACGCTGGAATGAACAACAAATCAGCCTGGCACGGACAGGCGAAAAACAGATCCACCTGAGCTGCGACATTAATCGCGATATTCAACGCTAACACAAACGAAAAGAGAAAATCATGAATCAAGCACAAATGCAGGAAGCAACCGACCGGCTGCGCAAGGAAGAAAAAAAGGGAGAAGGCAGTTTTGCTTCTGGTCTGCTGTTTTGGGCTTTTGTTCTATCAGCGCTATACAGCTATTTTTTTAAATGAAACGATTGCTTGAGAACAGTACTGGAAAAAAGGATCAGAAGTTTACCGAACGTGCAAAGTTGCGCCTGCGCTTGGCTGCTGGTTTGATTGGCGGGCAAGGGCGCATGTTAAAACTAGATCGAGCAAATTTCTATCCGGAAATGCTCGAAGTGATCGAAAGGCAAACTCCCGAGCAGCGCGACAGTATTAAAACACTTGTCGATTGGCTGGAAGATTATGAGAATGCGGCCAAAGCAGTGGGAATCAGCACGCAACCACTCAAAAAAAGCAAAGGCGGCAGCGATAGCGCCTAAATGCTTTAGAACATACTTTTCAAGGAATAAAATATGAATATTTATACGAATTACATCAAGCTTTGTGTGACATTGGTAAACCCTCTTTTGCGGGTGGTCAAAATGACCCGTGGTCTGCCCGACTGGTTTGCCCTTCTGGTATTGGTGGTTCCATTTTTGGCGTTGGGTATGGTGTTTCCAATGACTGTCTATGTATTCTGCTTGTTTTTTCTCACGGCGCTGGCCAGCATGGTTGTGGATGTTTGCCGTGTCGCCCGATTGTTATAACCCGCGGATTGATAAGATTGTGAACTACGATGCTTAACAGTTTTATTTATCATTTTAAATGATAATGAAAGTCGCACGCTACACATGCCTATTAATGCTTACTGTGGCTTGCTCGACCGGCGTAGCCACAGACGAGCAAACCACGAAATGCACACTGCATTTTTCTACCGGCCAGATTCTTACCAACGTACCCGTTGCGGAGACTCAAATGGAACAAGAGCGCGGCCTATCCAAAACACACGATGTTAGCCGGGGTATGCTGTTTATCTGGCCGCAAGCGGCTATGCGTGTTTTTTGGATGCGTGACACCTGGATGCCACTGCAAGTTGGATTTTTTGACAGCAGCGGAAATCTTTTCCAGATCGAGGACATGGAACCAAATACAGACACTCTACACGAGTCGAAACAGGCCGCTAATATGGCGCTAGAATTGGCCTCGGGCCAATATCAAGCGATGGGATTTGTGGCCGGTAAAACCGTCCTGTTACGCGGGCAATGTAACTAATCAGTGAATGGAAAATATAATGAGTGATCCGATCGCGATAAACACCCTGTACGGAGTGAAAAGCATCAACCTTGAAAACCTGATGCAAGCAGCGAAAGAGCAGCCTACACAAATCATTCTGGACGAATTGCGTAGGCGATGCCAATCAGAGGCTGACAAACTGGTCAGCCTGTATCAATTGGCCTACGGCAAAGAAGCTGCGAAAATATGCAATAAAGACATAACGCACAGCTTCGGGAAATAAACTGTGTCTGCATTGCCTGTACTCAACATAGTACCACGTCGTTCTCGGATTCAAGGGCTACGCGCATCGCGCTTGCGGCCAAGGCCGTTTCACCCCTGAGTCCTGCGCTGCGCCGTGCTGTTTCGTCTTCAAACCGGCAATCCCGCCCGGAACTTGAAAGGAGAAATAGCATGTCACAACAAATCTTATCTTTTGAAGCTGCTCACGTCGATACCACCCTATACGTTAAAGATCTTGAAGGGCGGTATACCGTTGCCAGCGATGAAATGATTTTTACAGCGACTCGCGCGGCTATTGAAAGAAAATACCCGGCAAATACTGCGATGACCAAACCGGAAATTGCAGCTGACTACTTTAAAAACAAATTAAATGGCTTTGAGCATGAGGTTTTTAGCATCATCTTCCTGAACTCTCAGTATAGATTGATCGCGTATCGTGAAATGTTTCAGGGAACATTGACGTGTGCCTCGGTATATCCGAGGGAGGTCGTCAAGGCCGCTATCAGCTACAACGCTGCTGCCGTTATTTTGGCTCATTGTCACCCCTCAAAAGAAACAGAACCCAGCCAAGCCGATAAAGCAATCACAAAGCGCTTGAAAGAGGCTTTAGACTTGATTGATGTATGTGTACTTGATCATATTATTGTTGGAGGCAACACAACCAAATCAATGGCCGAAATGGGATTAGTCTAAGGTTTTCGCCAATAAAAAAGCATCCCACAAAAGGGGTGTTTTTTTTTGCTTCACAAACTGCTGAAGTAGCAGGCTTTACCTGTCTCGCGTTTTAAGTCGTGAAAGCCGTTCGCATTACTCCATATCATTTGCCAATTCCGGTCGATCTGCATTTGGAGCCGCCTTTTCCCGACGCATAGCTACACGGCCATTTTGTTCAAGGGAAAGCCCCGCCTGCCCCGTGTCCTCACTGCGTTGCGGGCCGCACCAGCCAGGCGGGTCCGCTTGGCGCCCTTGCACAACTCTGCCCGCTTTGCTGTTCATGCGTCAAGGCGGCTCCAAGAAGCAGATTTTAACCAGGCAAAGGAGGAAAACATGATCAATACGACCAATCACAACCACAATAACAGCAAAAGCAAGGCTCACCAAGAAGCAGGGGGGAACAGAAAATGAGCATGGGGGAACAACCAAGGCGAATGGCTGGAATATTCGCGCAGCGGCAGATTTAGCCGTGTGGCAACCGCACCAGAAGAATCAACATGGATTTGTAACGATTGCGGCAATCCGGACGCAGATCCCCACGGAAAATGCTGTCTTTTTTGTGGCTCAGTAGCAGAAATTAACTAACAAATCAGGGGAAAGGATAAGAGATGAACTCATACGAACAGAAACAAGAAGCCCGCAAAATCCGTTTTGAAAAACTGGCTGATAAAGCTCAAACGGAGGGGGAGCGCAGCTACAACCGCGCCAGAGACATGGCCCAGGCGATCCCCTTCGGCCAGCCGATCCTTGTCGGCCATCACAGCGAGACACGCGACCGTAAGTATCGTGACCGCATCCATACCACCTATGGCAAAGCCTTTGCCCTGCAAGATAAGGCTAGGCGTTACGAGCAGAAGGCCGCGAGCGTAGGCACTGGGGGTATTTCCAGCGATGATCCGGACGCCATCGAGAAATTACGCGCCGAGCTGGCAAACGTCGAGCAGGCCCAGGAGCGCATGAAGGCCGCGAATAAGGCCATTCGCACGCATAAGACCGATGAATCACGCATTGCCGTACTGGTTGCCCAAGGCTTAACCGAAACCCAGGCAGTAGAACTCCTGAAGCCTGACTTTGCGGGCCGTGTCGGCTTCCCGTCCTACACCTTGAGCAATAACAACGCGAACGCTCGCCGTATCGCTGGCCGTATCGCCGAGCTGGAAAAGCGCCGCCAGCGTGCCGATGTAGAGCAGGAGGGGGATGGCTACATCTACCGCGAGGACGCCGACGAAAACCGCGTGATGTTTGTGTTTCCTGGAAAGCCAGATGAAGCTACGCGCGGCCTGTTGAAACGTCACGTCTTCAAGTGGTCGCCGTCTCGGGGTGCCTGGGTTCGCCAGTTAAATAATGCCGGATTATGGGCCGCTCGCTCCATCCGGGAAGCTCTGGATAAGGGCGCTGGACTTTAACTAACCACCCCGCTCCGAAGCGGGGATATCATTCACACGGGCACAAAAGATTTTTGCTGAACATTTTTATCGTTTTATTGACGATATAAAGCTGATTAAATTTAGCATAATTTATTATCATAAATTACTTTACATACACTCTTAAGAGTATATGAATACTTCCATGGTTGAGATGTACTCAACCCCGCCCCGGCGGTTCCGGGATTCCAAAAATGGAGCAAATCATGAAAAAAGTTATCGAATGGCAAGCAGGTAACGGATCAAAAATATCACTGGCAGTTTTCGAATACCTCAACGCAGCTATTGTCGATGCAAGAACATGATGCTTATGTACATCTCCGCGTGCCAGCGGAAACAAAAGCCAGATGGGTGCAAAAATCAAGAGAAGCAGGCATGAAACTTACATGTAATAGCTCTTGTTTCGTCTCGACCCAATTTTTCAACGATATTCCAAAAACTTTTTTCATGATTTTGATCAGGCAAACTAGCGAGCAATGTATGTTGACTGTTAGCTCTATTCCAAATATTAGTTTGCCTGATTTGCATCCAAACCAAATATAGTCCTGCCGTTCCTATCAGAGAAATGACCAGCTGTAGTAATGGAACCATATCTCTTGAGAATTCCTGTAAAGACATAGTAAACACCCCCCCTTTCGCTAACGCAATATATAAGACATTGTGCACAAGAGTATCAAGCATAGTTGAGATTGGTGCAGCCAGCTACTTGTAATAGCTTGCGTTTGAAACTGGCCATGCTCGCAATCGACGTGTTTTTCTGCTCACAATAACTGCAACTGAAAAGCTGTTCATGCTCACGCTA